>NZ_JBIWLX010000036.1:0-47722 GCF_044766405.1 Streptomyces sp. NPDC102270
GGCTACACACCTACAATCACCACCGCGGACACACCGCGCTGAAAGGCCAACCACCCGCCAGCCGCGTCCCCAACCTCACGGGTCAGTACAGCTAGGCCGCGGAGTCGACCCACAGGGCAGAAGGGATGCCCGGCCGGGTCGAACAGGACCCGGACGTCGCCCTGCGGCTGATACTCGGCGAGCCGAGCGCCTTGCGCGATCGCGCGGGCGGTCTCGGCCACCGGGCCGCTGACGGGTCGCCGACAGGGACATCGGCCGTGTCGACGCCGAGGGGCTCGGTGACGCAGTGACCGAGTTCGTGGTGAGCCGCGTCGACGGCACGTGCTCGGTGGCGGGCACATTCCAGCCCGCCCGGCGCTTGAGGGCGAGGCCGTTCAGGCCGACGGGGGTCTGGGGCGCAGCCCCAGCCACGGCCACGTCGGTGCCGCTCGGCCTCCTGTCGGGTCAGCCCCGCCGCTTCTTCCCGTCCAGCTCGTCCCACCACTCGTCGGACTTCGGGTCGCCGGAGGGGTCGTCCCACCAGCGGTCGTCGGGGCCGCGCCGGTTGGCGACCATCGCGGCGAGCGGAGGGATCACCATCGCCACCACGCACATTCCCACGGCCACCGGCACCGACCAGAGCCGCACGACTCCCCAGGCCAGGACGAACAGCCCGATGCACGTGCCCATCATCGCGAAATAAGCGTGCCGCCGTCGCGCCAACATGAGTCCAGCGTAGGACGGAAAGGCCGGAGGGCCGTACCCCGTGCGACGGGGTACGGCCCTCCGGCCGATCAGCCGGTCGGCTGCCTCAGACGGCGATCGCGACCTCGGCCAGGCCGCCCTGCTGAGCGACGACCGTACGGTCGGCGGTGCCGCCCGGAACCAGGGCGCGGACGGTCCAGGTGCCCTCGGCCGCGTAGAAGCGGAACTGGCCCGTCGCGGAGGTCGGGACCTCCGCCGTGAACTCGCCGGTCGAGTCCAGGAGGCGGACGTAGCCCACCACAGGCTCGCCGTCACGCGTCACCTGGCCCTGGATCGTGGTCTCACCGGGCTTGATCGTCGAGGCGTCCGGGCCGCCGGCCTTCGCTCCACACATGTCTTTCTCCAAAGAGGGGTCTGACCGGAAGGAAGGCCGGTCGGGATGATGCGGACGGGGTCTTACTTGTTGGCGCCGAGCTCGATCGGAACGCCGACCAGGGAGCCGTACTCGGTCCAGGAGCCGTCGTAGTTCTTGACGTTCTCGACACCGAGCAGCTCGTGCAGCACGAACCAGGTCAGGGCCGAGCGCTCACCGATGCGGCAGTACGCGATGGTGTCCTTGGCGAGGTCGACCTGCTCCTCGGCGTAGAGCTCCTTGAGCTCCTCGTCCGACTTGAAGGTGCCGTCGTCGTTGGCGTTCTTCGACCACGGGATGTTGCGCGCGGACGGGACGTGGCCCGGACGCTGCGACTGCTCCTGCGGCAGGTGGGCCGGGGCGAGCAGCTTGCCGGAGAACTCGTCGGGCGACCGGACGTCGACCAGGTTCTGCGAGCCGATCGCGGCGACGACGTCGTCACGGAAGGCGCGGATGGCCTTGTTCTGCGGCTTCGCCGTGTAGGTCGTCTCGGCCCGCTCCGGGACCTCCTCGACCAGCTCGCGGGCGTCCAGCTCCCACTTCTTGCGGCCGCCGTCGAGAAGCTTGACGTTCTCGTGGCCGTACAGCTTGAAGTACCAGTAGGCGTAGGACGCGAACCAGTTGTTGTTGCCGCCGTAGAGGATCACCAGGGTGTCGTTGGCGATGCCCTTCGCCGACAGGAGCTTCTCGAAGCCCTCCTGGTCGACGAAGTCGCGGCGGACCGGGTCCTGCAGGTCCTTGGTCCAGTCGATGCGGATCGCGTTGCGGATGTGGTTCTTCTCGTAGGCGGACGTGTCCTCGTCCACCTCCACGATCGCGATGTTCGGGTTGTCGAGGTTGGCCTCGACCCAGTCGGCGTCGACCAGGACGTCACTGCGGCTCATGCTCGTTCTCCTCCGGGGCAGTTGCGGCGGGGCGTGCGGAAGGGTGCGCGGGGCGCACGGATGCCCTGGGGCGCCAGGGCGAGGGGACGCGGAGGTCGGTGCCGTCCGCTCAGAAGGGGCGACAGAGCATGGCGGCGACGCGGCACAGGTCTACTGCCCGCCGCTTCGTGAGATCCGCCTGTCGCTTCATGGTGCCGATCGTAGGGAGGGACATACCGGCATGTCACCGGGGTGTCGCATGCTGAGATGCGATCGTCCGGCATGTGGGACCAGAAAGACGCCCGGGCCGTGTTCCCACGGTCTCCGGGCGGAAACGGCCGTCATCACCTCTACGGCACCTCTACGTACGGACGTCACCGTCTCGCCTGTCGGACACGGCGTACGGCCCGACGCTCGTCCTACCCGGCGAGCTTGACGTCCGAACCCTTCACCGCGATCTCCACACCGTTCGCACCCGCTTCGACCTTGTCGAGCTTGATACCGCCCGGCAGACCCTCGATCTTCTGGTCGAAGTCGGCGATCGAACGGACGTCGGAGTCGGCGAGGGTGATGTTGCCGAAACTGGGGATCGAGTCGGCGTGCACCCGCACGGTGTCTCCGTCGACGACGGAGACGGTGCTGAGCACGGAGACGGGCTTCTCCAGGGCGCTGATCTTGATGTCGACCTTGATCTTGCCGTTCCCGCCGTCGGAGAGGCCGACGACCTTGGCGGTGACACCCAGCGGAAGCTGGGCCTCCTCGGACCCCGCGGCCTTCAGCAGCTGGTCGTAGGCGATGGTCGCGGTGCCGGCGGCGGTGGAGGCGGTGGCGGAGCTGTAGTCGCCGGAGAACGCGACGCCCTTCATGGCGGCGTTCAGGTCGTCGATGCGGATCGAGCCCCCGCTGGTGCCGGTGTCCGCGTCGTAGTCCTTCATCCCGACCTCGACGTCGTCGAGCTCACCGCCGGCCACCTGGGTCAGGAACGGGAACCCCTTGATGTCCACGCTCGGCGTCGTGGTCAGCCCCTCCTGCGTCTTCAGCCGGTCCGCGACCTCGCCCTCCGCGAAATGGACCGCCAGACGGTCGGCGGCGACGAACAGCCCGCCGAGAATCACGGCGATGATCAGAAGTACTCGCAGGGCGCGCATGCGGTGGGTCCCCCCGGGGCGGCGGTCTTGTCGACGGACGGGTGGCCGTCGAGCGGCAGACTAACCCTGCGGGGTGAGGCGCCCGCCGGATTGTCGATCACCTGTGACAGGCCGCACCCGGTACCTGCTCAATAAACGAGCGCCTGCGTCCCGTCCGCGAGCACCTCCTGCACGAAGACCTGCGCCCCCGCGATCCGTACGCCCTCGATGACGTCCTTCTCCGTGATGTCCCGGCGGGCCGCGCACTGGGTGCACAGGGTGAGCCGCCCGCCCGCGAGGACCGAGTCCAGCAGGTCGGGCAGCGGGGCCGCGTGCGGCAGCTCGAACTCGGCGGCCCGCCCCGGCAGCGCGAACCACGCCGACTCCCCGGTCAGCCACAGTGACACGTCCACCCCACTGGCCACGGCCACCGCCGCGACGGTGAACGCCTGCGAGCACCGCTCGGGGGCGTCGGCCCCGGCGGTCACCTTGATCACGAGCTTCTTCGCCATACCGGCAGCGTACGCGCGACGGGGTCTGGTCCGTGTGCGTTGTCCGCGTGTCCGAATCGTGATCAAGTCGGCGTACAACCCTGGGTGTTGACCGGCGGTCTCCTGTGAAGCGCGCATACGGAATGCGCGCTTCACGTCTTGTGGGGGACGCGTTGGAAGGACCCGAGGTGCCCGAGGCACCCGAGATACCCGAAGCACCTGAGATACCCGAGGAGAGACCCCGGGCGCGCCGCCGGGGCCGTACGACACTGCTGATCGCCGCCGCCGCCGTTCTCGGTGTCGTGGCCGGGACGTGCACGGGATATCTGATCCAGGCCGACCGTGAGCCGACGAAACTGGCCTCGCTCTCCCAGCCGACGCCGGCGCAGGCCAAGGGCCCGGCGCCGGAACCGCTGCCCGCCTCCCAGGACCGCCGGGTGAAGACCGACGGCGACCTGCGCAAGCTGCTGCTGAAGAAGCCGGCCGGGGCGAAGACCGGTGACTGGGTCAGTGACGACCGCTGGATGACGCTGGCCGAAGTCGCGAAGACGGCCGACAAGCCGGGCGGGGCGTTCGGTGACCTGGTCTCCAAGGAGTTCCGTCGCGCGGCGGACACCGGCTGGCAGGTCGGCCGCACCTACGGCGTCGAGATCCGCCTCGTGCAGTACCGGCAGGAGGAGACGCTGGACGCCTCCGACGCGGCGGACAGCGAGAACTACTTCGAGGACTCCAAGAGCGGCACCAACAGCTGGTCGGTGCCGGGCAGCGGGAACGCCATGGCGTACGTCCACACGAAGCCGGACACCGAGCCCGGCTATCTGCCGCAGTACAACGCCTCGGCCGTCGCCTGGCGCGGGGACATCCTCATGAAGATCTTCGTCTGGGACACCAAGCCCATAACGAAGGCGAAGATCATGGATCTGGCCGAGCGGCAGGTGAAGAAGCTGTGAGCGAGCCCGAGAACCAGCAGGTGGGTGAGATCGGTCCCGCCGAGCTCACCGCCTCGACCGAGCCCGCGGCGGCGCCCGCGAAGCGCGTCCGCGTCCGTCGTGGCCGTATCGCCGCGGTCGTCGGGGCCGTGGTGCTCGTCGCGGCCGTCGTCGCCGGGGTGGGCTGCACCGTGGTCACCGTCGACGGTGCCGACCGTGACGCGGGCGCTCCCGTGTGGACGTTCCCGAAGGGCGGGACCGACAAGACGAAGGCGGCGCCCGCGAAGGGACTCGCGGGGATGCTCGTGCCGTACGGCGCCGACGGGTGGAGCCGTGGGCCCGACATCGGGGAGTACGGCTACGAGACCCGGCTCACCGGGCCCGAGGCCACCGCCCTGCGCAAGGAGTCGCTGAGCGGGCTGCCCCGGACCCAGCGCAAGGCGCTGGAGAAGCAGATCGACAAGCAGCGCCTCACGGGCATCGCGATGCGCAGTTACGTCAGCACCGACCAGCTCTCGTCCGTCTACACGGACAAGGCCTCCACCGTCACCATCGAGCTGACGCAGCTGGACAACAAGGCGGCGGCGCGGGGCATCTCGAAGTTCCAGAACGACTTCCTCGACGTGCTCGGCGACGTCCTGCGCGACGGGCCCCGGATCGAGGGCCACAAGGACGCGCGCTGTTTCCTGACGCCCAAGGACTCCGACACGAAGCTGGACTCGATGTTCTGCTTCGCCCTCCAGGGAAACGTCCTGGTCGACTTCACCGCCGACAGCGCCAGGCCCATGCAGCAAAAGGGGATCGCGATGCTCATGCGCGAGCAGCTCGACCGGATCGCGGAGCCGGGGGAGTCGGTATGACCGAGCAGACCGAACAGATACCGGCCCAGCCCCCGACCCGGGAGCCGGCCGCCCGCGCCGGGAAGGGCGAGGCAGCGCAGCCGGTGGCCGAGACCCGGCGATTCGAGGTGGCGGAGTCGGCCGACCGTCCGGAGAAGGCCGAGGTGGCGGAGCCGGTCGCCGAGGCCGGGCGGTTCGAGGTGGCGCATCCGGTCGACCGGCCCGAGAAGGGTGAGGTGGCGGAAACCGAGACGACGGAGCCGGTCGCCGAGGCCGGGCGGTTCGAGGTGGCGCATCCGGTCGACCGGCCCGAGAAGGGTGAGGTCGCGGAGCCGGTTGCTGGGGCCGGACGGTTCGAGGTGGCCGAGTCGGGCGGCAGCGCCGGTCACGGGCACCAGGCCGAGCCGAAGGAACGGCCTGGCGGCGCCGACCGCACCGACGGGCCCGAGCGGAGCGAGCCCCAGGACGGGGTGTCCTCACCCCGGGCCGCCGCGTCCGTGTCCGAGCCCGCCTCCGTGTCTGACCCCGTGCCCGCGTCCGCGCCAGCGGCCGAGTCCGTGACCGCCCCGACACCCGGCCCCGACTCCCTCGCCGTCCCAGAACCTCTCCCCGCCCCCAAGGACCGCCGTGTCCTGCGGGCGGCCCTCCGTTGGACCGCCGCCCTGCTCACCTTCGCGGTGGTCGGGGCCGGGACGGCGTACGGCATCGCGGGGATGGAGCGGACGGACGTACCGGGCCTGGGAACGAAAGCGGACGGGCGGTGGGAGTACCCGACGCTGACGAGGCCGCCGTTGCCCTCCGGCAGTCCGGGGCCCCTCGCCAAAGACAACAAGGCGGGCAGCCACTACGCCGACCTGCGCGCCCTGGTGCTGCCCGCGCCCAGGGGTGCGACCGTCGACAAGGCGTTGCGCGGCACGGACGGCTGGCTGCCGACGAAGGGCCTCCTCGCGGAGTACGGCGAGAAGGAGGACCGCGAGGAGCTGGGGCAGAAGCTCTCCGACAACGGTCTGAGGCACATCGCGGCGCGCGGCTGGACCACCCCGGACGGCACGCACACGCGGATCTACCTGCTCCAGTTCGACACCGCGGCCGTCGTGGACGATCTGTTCGGCAAGGACATCGCCCCCTACGGCAGCCCCGGCTTCGAACTGCGCGACGCCGTCACGTCCGTCTCCGACGAGCACTTCCCGAGCGCGGCCCGGATCCCCGAGATCACCGCCTCCGTCTACGTCGAGTCCAAGCCGTACGGCGCCGAACAGACCCGGCACGCCTACCTGTCCTCCGGCGACGTCCTCGCCCTGGTCGTCCAGTCCCGCAAGGGCACCGCGAACCCCGTCCCCTTCCAGCAGACCGTGACCCTCCAGAGCCAGCTCCTCGGCTGAGCGGACCCCTACGGTCCCCCGGGCCCCGGCCGCGTAAGCTGGGGCCCGGCCCGTGTACATGCACCGCACCCCGCTCATCCGAGGAGCACCCCGTGGAGATCTTCTTCGAAGCCCTGCTGGTCCTGGTCTGCGTCGGCGTTCTCGCCTTCTCGTACCTGACCGTGAAGAAGCTGTACCAGGGCCAGCGCTGACCCCCCTCTAGGAACCGCCACTCATGATCGAGATCCCGTCCGACCTCCACAAGGACCTCGTCCCGCTCGCCTTCCTGCTCGGCAACTGGGCCGGCGCGGGCGTGCACGACTTCCCGGGCTCGGAGAAGTGCAACTTCGGCCAGGAGGTGAGCTTCGGCCATGACGGCCGGGACTTCCTGGAGTACGAGTCCCACACCTGGGTGCTGGACAACGACGGCAACAAGGTCCGCCCCCTGGAGTCCGAGCACGGCTTCTGGCGCATCGACGCCGACCGCAAGGTCGAGGTGACGATGGTCCGCGACGACGGTGTCGTCGAGATCTGGTATGGCGAGATGGCCGCCCAGAAGCCGCAGATCGACCTGGTGACCGATGCCGTCGCGCGTACGGCCGCCTCGGGGCCGTACAACGGCGGCAAGCGCCTGTACGGCTACGTCAAGAGCGACCTCATGTGGGTCGGCGAGAAGCAGACCCCCGAGGTCGAGCTGCGCCCCTACATGTCGGCCCACCTGAAGAAGGTCGTCACCCCGGAAGAGGTCGAGCGCTGGGCCAAGGCCCTGCCCGACGACATGCCGGACGACGGCATCGCCTTCTTCAAGTAGGTCCCGCATTCAAGTGGGTCCCGCGCCGGGAGGTCCTAGACTTCCCGGTGTGGTGAGCACCGACTGGAAGAGTGACCTGAGGCAGCGCGGCTACCGGCTGACGCCGCAGCGCCAGCTTGTCCTCGAAGCCGTGGACACCCTGGAGCACGCGACCCCCGACGACATCCTCACGGAAGTGAAGAAGACGGCGTCGGGGGTCAACATTTCCACGGTCTACCGGACCCTGGAACTCCTGGAGGAACTCGGTCTGGTCAGCCATGCCCATCTCGGGCACGGGGCGCCGACCTACCACCTCGCCGACCGCCACCACCACATCCACCTGGTCTGCCGCGACTGCGAGAACGTCATCGAGGCGGACGTCAAGGTGGCCGCCGACTTCACCGCGAAGCTCCGGCAGGAGTTCGGCTTCGAGACCGACATGAAGCACTTCGCGATCTTCGGCCGCTGCAAGGACTGCTCTCTCAAGGCTTCAACTACCGAGTCGTAGGCTTGGGTGTATGAAGAGCCCCCTGCTGTCCCTGCCCGGCGCCGTCCCTGCCGAGGGTGTGGACGAAGACGTCGCCGCGCACTACGGCGACCTGTTCCGCGAGCAGCGCGCCCTCGCCGACGGCACCGGATTCGTCGACCTCTCGCACCGCGGGGTCGTGTCCGTCACCGGCGAGGACCGCCTCAGCTGGCTGCACCTGCTGCTCACCCAGCACGTCAGCGACCTGCCCACGGGCCAGGCCACCGAGGCGCTGATCCTCTCCGCGCACGGGCACATCGAGCACGCGCTGTACCTCGTCGACGACGGCTCTACCGTGTGGGCGCACGTCGAACCAGGCACCCAGGGCGCGCTGATCGCGTACCTGGAGTCGATGAAGTTCTTCAACCGGGTCGACGTCGCCGACCGCACCGACGAGTTCGCGATCGTCCACCTTCCCGCCGGTTCCATCGCCGAGGTGCCGGACGGGGTCGTCGTACGCGAGACGTCGTACGGCCGCGATCTGTTCCTGCCGCGCGGGGACCTGGAGTCGTACGCCGAGAAGTCCGGCCCCGCGGTGGGTCTGCTCGCCTACGAGGCGCTGCGTGTCGAACAGCACCGCCCCCGCCTCGGCTTCGAGACCGACCACCGCACCATCCCGCACGAGCTGGGCTGGATCGGGACGGCCGTGCACCTGCAGAAGGGCTGCTACCGGGGGCAGGAGACCGTCGCCCGCGTCCAGAACCTCGGCAAGCCCCCGCGGCGCCTGGTCTTCCTGCACCTGGACGGCAGCGAGGTGCACCTGCCGCCCGCGGGCGCCGACATCAGGCTCGCGGAGGAGGGGCCCGACGGTCGCAAGATCGGTTTCGTGACGACGTCCGTACGGCATCACGAGCTCGGCCCGGTCGCGCTCGCCCTGGTCAAGCGGAACGTCCCGCTGGACGCGCGGCTCGTCGTCGAGTCGACGGCCGCGGCCCAGGAAGTCGTCGTGGAGCCGTAGCCCCCGGCTCTCAGATGTCCAGCAGGACCGTGAACGGGCCGTCGTTCGTCAGCGAGACCCGCATCCGCGCGCCGAAGCGGCCGGTGGCCACCGTCGCGCCCAGAGCGCGGAGCCGGGCGACGACCTCGTCGACGAGAGGCTCGGCGATGTCGCCGGGGGCCGCGGCGTTCCAGGTGGGGCGGCGGCCCTTGCGGGCGTCGCCGTACAGGGTGAACTGGCTGATCACCAGCAGCGGGGCGTCGATGTCGCTGCACGACTTCTCGTCGTGCAGCATCCGCACCGACCAGAGCTTGCGGGCGAGTTGGGCCGCCTTCTCCTTGGTGTCCTCGTGGGTGACCCCGACCAGGACGCACAGTCCCTCGCCGCTGATCTCCCCGACCGTCTCACCGTCGACGACGACGCTCGCGCCGTCCACCCTCTGCACCACTGCACGCATGTGCCCATCATGCCGTTCGCTCAGAAGGGGCCCGTGTTCGGGTTTGTTTTTGATCCTTAACCCCCCATCTGGGGCCGTTCGGGGGCACTCGGTCACATAGCGGCCACTTGGGGTGGCACGATGCTTGCACACGCCGGTCGAGGGGACGTTAGAGGCGCATGAGCACACCGAGTACCGGGCGGCTGGACAGTCGGCGGCCGCCCACACAGCGAACGGACAGCCCGCTGCTGCCCCAGGAGCCACCCGAACAGGATCTCGCCACGCTGAGCCTGCCCGAACTGCGCACCCTGCGCCGGGACGCCCAGCGGGACGAGGCCGACCTCAGCTATGTCCGACGGCTGTTGCAGGGCCGTATCGACATCCTCCGCGCGGAACTGCTCCGCCGGTCCCCGACCGGCTCCATTCCGGAACGGCTCCCGGAGGCCTCCGTGGTCGATCGGCTCCCGGAGATCCTCACCGATGCCCCGGCCCGCCACCGCTCCTCGGCCCGCCACGTCAGGCTGGGCACCCCGCACAGCGAGGAGTACCGGCTGCTGGCCGCCGAGATGCTCGCCGAGGTCGAGCTCTCGGACCTCTGCGCACGGACCGACCTGGAACTGAGCACCGCGATGGGCCGGCTCGTGCGCTACGAGCAGCGGGTGTCGGTGCGCCGGCAACGCTTGCAGCGGACGGCGGACGAGTGCAGCGGGGAGATCGCGCGACGATACCGGGAGGGGGAGGCGCAGGTGGAGGATCTGCTGACGTAGCGGTGTCGGGGGTGTTCGGGGTGTTCCCCGCGGGCCGGCGTGCGGCCGTCCGGGTGCGGAAAAACAACACGACACCCCGACCCCGCCCGCCTACCGTGGGCCCCATGAGCGTCCCAGCCGACATCGACGTCCGTGCGGTCACCGAGGCCGAGTATCCCGAGTGGCTGCGTGCCGTGCGGGCCGGGTTCCTGCGGGAGCCCGTGGTGACGGCGGCGGAACTGGAGGCCCGTAGGAGCCAGTTCGCGTCCGGCCGGATCCTCGGGGCCTTCGACGGGGACCGTTGCGTGGCGACCTTCCGTTCCTTCGCGCAGGAGGTGACGGCGGTCGGGGGCCGGTCCGTGGCCGCCGACGCGATAACCGCCGTCAGCGTGACCGCCACCCACCGCCGGCGCGGCCTTCTGACCCGCATGATGAGCCAGGACCTCGCCGCCGCGAAGGAGCGCGGAGACGTCCTGGCCACGCTGATCGCCGCCGAGTACCGGATCTACGGCCGCTACGGCTTCGGCCCCGCCACCACGGGCACCGAGTGGACGATCGACGTCCCGCGCACCGGCCTCGACCTCCGTGGCCCGGATCTGGACGGCGGCCGTATCGACCTGGTGGACCCCGACGACGTACGCAAGCTCGGTCCCGAACTGCACGACCGGATGCGCCGGGCCACTCCGGGGGCGATCAGCCGGGACGACTGGCGGTGGCAGCTGAACACGGGTGCGGTGCGCCCCGACCCGGCGTGGACCGAGCCGTTCTTCGCGGTGTACCGGGCGCCGGACGGCACGGTCGAGGGGCTGATGGCGTACGAGGTCGACGACAAGTGGGCCGACACCATGCAGCCGTCGAACACGGCGAGCGTGCGGGACCTGATCGCCTCGACCCCGGCCGCCGAGCGCGCGCTGTGGCACTACCTGTGCTCGATCGACTGGGTCATGCAGGTCAAGAGCGGCTGGCGGGCCCCCGACGACCTGCTCCCGCACCTGCTGCCGAACCCCCCGGCGGCCAGGATCAGCATGCAGTCGGACTGGATGTGGGTGCGGATCCTGGATGTCGTACGGGCCCTGGAGACGCGGACGTACGAGGGCGAGGGGGAGCTGGTGCTGGAGGTCGTGGACAGCTCCGGGATGACCGGCGGCCGCTACCGGCTGGAGGCCGCCCCGGACGGTGCTTCCTGTACGGCGACGACGCGCAGCGCCGATCTCACCCTCGACGTACGGGAGTTGGCGTCGCTGTGGCTCGGGGACGAGTCGGCGGTGCGGCTCGCGGCGCTGGGGCGGGTGCGGGAAGAACGAGCGGGCGCCGGCCGGGGGGCCGACGCCCTGCTGCGTACGTCCAGGCGGCCTTGGTGCCCGGACATGTTCTGACGCTCCCTTCGGGCGGGGACGGGCGGACGGTGTTCCTGGTGGTGCCTGGTGGTGCTTTCGTATCCGTAGCGAGCTGTTCAGTTGTGGCTGTGCGGGTGTGCAGCTGTCGCTGCTGTTCAGTTGTCGGTGTTCAGTTGTGGCTGTGCAGACCGACCGGGCTCCCGGCTCCCCTCCAGGGGGGAGCCCGGTCAGCCGGATCCTGGGCCCGGCGGGCGGGCGGACGTCATCCGGACTGGGCGAGCAGCATCACGAGGATGACCGCTCCGATGCCACCGATCGCGACGTTCTTGGACTTGACGCCGATGGTCAGGGCGACGAACGCGATGATGCCCATCGCGCCCCACTTCCACTGGACGAGTGCCTCGAAGCCGACGGCGAGAGCGGCGATGGCGATGGCGACGAACGGCATGACGGTCCCCCTTCGGGACGATGGTCCCTGTCGACCACCGAGGTGGCCAACCCTGTGAAGTTTTGACCATGTTTCTCAAGGTTGACCAAGTTGGCGACCAACTTCACTGTACTTATCTCCGCTTGGATGCGTCTCATAACCACCTTCCAGTGAACTGCCCAAAGATGGCGGGAAGTTGTAGTGTTCGGTCGTGGACCCGAAACACGCCTCCGCCAATGGGCGGAAGAGGTCACAGAGGCCACAGAAGTCCCATCGTGAGGTGGCCGACGAGCTCCGCGCCCGGATCCGGTCCGGCACGCTGCGGGCAGGTCAGCGCATGCCCACCCAGGCACGGCTGGCCGACGAGTTCGGCGTCGAGCGGGGGGTCGTACGGCAGGCGCTGTACCTGCTGCAGACGGAGCGTCTGCTCACCAACGTCTCCAAGGGAAGCCCGGCGACCGTCGCCCCCGACCTGGGGTTCAGCAGGGCGGGCACCGGCCCGGGATCCGCTCCACAGCCCACGATGGTCACGCTCGGCCCCCGGATAGCCGCCGCGTTCGCGGCCCCGCACGTCGAGATAGAAGCCCTGTGCCTGACGTCGGTGTCCCTGAACCTCGCCGTCGGCGAGGGGCTGCGACAGATCCACGCCGGACGGCTGAATCCGGCCAAGATCGACGTCCGGGTCCTGCTCCCGGGCCGGGACATCGACCTCGCCTTCCCGGTGCCGGTCGGGGGCCGCCGCGACGACGACCCGGTCCACGAGCGCTGGCTGGCCCATCGCAACGCCCAGGTGCAGGTCCTCCAGCACAACCTCCTGGCCCTGCGCGCCACGCACGGGATAGACGTGCACGTCACCTTCCGTGCCCTGCCCTTCACGCCGCCGGTGAAGCTCTACCTGCTGAACGGCATGGAGGCGCTCTTCGCGTACTACACGCTGACCCGCCGCAAGGAGGAGATCGACGACGAGCACCTGGAGTTGTACGACTCCGAGGGCACCCAGTCGATGCTGTTCGCCTTCGAGCAGGGCGCCGGCCTGCGGGACACGACGTTCGTGGAGCAGTCCCACCTGTGGTTCAACGCACTGTGGGAGACGATCAGTTCGGAGCTGGTGCTCACGATCTGAGGTCTCCCACAGGGGCGGATCCGGTTGCGCTCGGGTCATAGGGCCGGTCCCGCGACCAGCAGGGCGAGCACCACGGCCCCGACCGAACTGATGGCGGGGTTCTTGGCCTTGAGGCCGATGGTGAGCAGGAGCATCCCGATGATGCCGCTGGCACCGTACTTCCACTGCAAGGTCTGCTCGACGCCGACGACGAAGACGGCGGAGAGGAGGGCGAGGGCCGGCATGGTGGTTCCCCCTTCGGGCATCGGACATCGGGCTGGGCGAGGCGGGCGGTGATGCGGAAGCAAAACTTCCACCAACTCAGTGAAGTTGGTAACCAACTCTACCTATGTTGTCCCCACTTGGTTGTGGTTGATAAACAACTTCGGAACAACTCCCCCTAGATGGATTGGAGTTGTACCGTTTGGTCGTGACCCAGGAGAACGTGGCAGTGAACGGCAGCAGAAGGCTCTCGCCCCAGGAAATCGCCGACACCCTGCGGGAACGCATCCGCACGGGTGACCTCAAGGCCGGTGACCGTCTCCCCACCCAGGCCGAACTCGCGGAGGAGTTCGGGGTGGAACGGGGCGCGGTCCGCCAGGCGCTGCGCGCGCTGCAGGAGGACGGGCTGCTCAGCAATGTGAGCAAGGGGAGCCCGCCGCGAATCGCGGAGGTGCCGGTCACCCAGGGCGGTCCGCAGCCGACGATGGTGGCCCTGGCGCCCCGCCTGGCCGACGCGTTCGCCGGCCCGCACGTCCGCATCGACGCGGCCTGCCTCACGGCGGAGACGCTGATGGTGGCCCTGAGCGAACCGGTCCGCCTCATTCACGAAGGCCGGATCCACCCCGAGTCCATCGACGTCCGCATCCTGCTGCCCTCCCGCGACATCAATCTGGCCTTCCCGGTCCCGGTCGAGGCCCCCGACGACGACAACCCGGTCCACCAGCGCTGGCTGGAGATGCGCAACGCCCAGGGTCACGTCCTGCGCCACAACCTGCGCTCCCTGCGCTCCTCCCACGGGATCGACGTCAAGGTCAGGTTCCGAGCGTTGCCGTTCACGCCGCCGGTGAAGCTGTACCTGCTCAACGGCGTGGAGGCGTTGATCGCGTACTACATGGTCGCGCGCCGGGAGGAACTCTCCGACAACGGAATGCTCGACATGTACGACGTCCTCGGCACCGAGTCGCTCCTCTTCTCCTTCGTGAAGGGCGCGGGAGAACGTGACGCGGCGTTCGTCGATCAATCGCAGAAGTGGTTCAACGCCCTCTGGGAAACCATCACGACGGACCTGACACTCTCCTAGTGACTCCTGAGACGACGCACACTGAACCGGTGACAGCAGAGACAGCACGACTCGCATCACTGGTCGCCTCCGCTCGGTATGTGCTCTGGGACATGGACGGGCCGATCTGCCGCTTGTTCGCGGGGTATCCGGCGCACGAGATAGCCGGTGAACTGGTCAAGAAGATCGACCAGTTGGGCATGGGTGGCCTGCTGACCGAGCAGGAACGATCCAGCAACGACCCCCAGGATGCTCTTCGTCGTGTTCATGAACGACGCCCGGGAAGTGACCTGGTGCTCGAGTTGGAGGAGTGGCTGACTCGGCGTGAACTGACGGCTGTCGGCACGGCGATGCCCACGCCGTACGCGGATCCGCTGATCAGGACGTGGTCGTCGTACGGCGTCCGGTTCGCGATCACCACCAACAACGCGGCAGTCGCGGCAGTGACGTACGTCGAGAGCCGTCAGCTGACGGACTGCTTTCCTCACGTCTACGGCCGCACGCCGAACCTCGACCTGATGAAGCCGAACCCGTACTGCCTGGACCAGGCCATCAAGGCCATGGGAGCCGTGCCCTCGGCCACCCTGATGATCGGTGACACTCCGACAGACCTCGAGGCGGCGCGGCTGGCCGGGGTCTCGTTCCTGGGCTACGCGCGTCGCTCGGACAAGGAGCAGGAACTGAGGGATGCGGGCGCCGACGTCGTCGTGAGCTCGATGGAGCAGGTGCTGAACGCCCTGCCCGCCGCATTGTGAGCGGTCGGCAGAGACGGTTCGCCCCGGCGTGATGGCTACCGGCGACGTAACGAGGTGCGCACGGGGGCGTTAAAAATTCCGGCACGTCCAGACATCTGCGACAGGTCTCACTCCAAAGGGCGCATCGTGGCCATGTGGAGGGGCGCGTGCCGCTATCGTGTGCATCAATTTCCTTGGATGCGCATCGCTTTCGATGTTTAGAACTAGCGTTTCGGGAGCATGAGTGGCGATCGGGGCTTGGCCTGACCGCGGGGGCGAAGTCCGGGATGCCGTTCTTTCGGCGTTTCGTCGGCATGGATACATCCGTGAGGTCTCCCCAGGAGTGCGGGTGGCGTCCCCCGGGGCAGGGGTCGACGCACTGGCCAAGGTCTGTCCGGCCGACAAGCCCGTCGACGCTCTGACCGTCGGGGTACTGACCCGGTTCCTCGCGCAGTTGATGCTTGTGCGCAAAGAGGCGCTGCCCGCGCTGCCGGCCGAGTGGTCGCGCAATGAGAGGGACAGCCGGGCCTATCTCGACACCCTCGTGCGCCATGCGAATCGGCGGATGCTCGACCCCGACTGGGCGGAGATCGGGGGGCTGTTCGCCGTTCTCGGGGTGCCCGGTGACGCGCCGGCCCGGTTCGGCGAGCGGGTTCCCGCCATGTCCCGCCGTCCCTACGGCCTCCTCCTCACCAACCTGGCCCGGGACAACGTGTTTCTCCTGGAGGGCCCCAAGCTCTCGGTCGCCCGGCTCGACTGGTCCTCGGCGTCGTACGGAGACCCGTTGCACGGTCTCGCCAGCCACGTGGTGCGAATGCGCTACCCCGAGGACCAGGTGGAAGAGGTCCTCCAGGCGTGGGCAGCCGAGATGCGGCGCACCCGGCCCCTGGCCGTCACCGGTCTCGGCCGGGACTTTCCGTACTACGTCGACTTCGAGCGCATCCATGCCGCGTACGACGAGGTGATCCGCGCGGCGAAGTCTCTCGATGACTCGGTCGAGGATCGTCGGCTGCTGACGGCGGCCGGGGAGATCGGTACGGCTCTGGACCGCGCCGCCGGCCTGCTCGGCATGTCCGAGGTGCCGCCCGAGAAGGAGATCGCGGACGCCCTGTTCCGCTGGCAGGCCGCGCGTCTCGCGCGCAAGGCCGAGAGGGTGCCGGACCCGTTGTTCCGGTGGCGGCGCGACGATCGTGTCCCCGAGCGGGACGACTTTCCACCGGAGCTGGTGCGCAGTGCCTTGGCGGTGGAGGGGGTCGCGCCGGCCGACCAGGTCTTTCGCGGGACGGCGCATCTCAACACCGTCGTTCGTCTCGAGAACCATCCCGACCCCGTGGTGGTCCGTCGGGAAACCGCGGCGGCCCCTCGCCGTGAGCAGGGTTTCCTCCCCGAACACGCCGTCCTGCAGGTGATCGAGCGGTCCGGGGTGCAGGTCCGGGCGCCGCGAATCCTGGCGCTGGGCCACGACGATCGCGGGCGCCACTTCGCGATCCACACGTTCGAGGGCCCAGGAGGCCGGGCTCCTCAGCACCCGGTGGACGGCTTGTTGCCCGCCGAGGCGGACGAACTCGTCGACGAACTCGCGGCGCTCGCGCGAGTGGATCACTCGTCCCTGCCGTCCGACGAGCCGAAGGGCGGCTTCTACGGCTGGCTGGCCGAACGGCTTGCCGCCTTCGTCGACCAGCTTCCTCCCGAGACCCTGGGGGCCGCCGACCGACGAGGACTGCCGGACGGCCAGGTGCTCCGGTGGATCCTCGGCCGCTACGAGGTGACCGAGCGCACCCCCGTTCTGCTGCACGGCGACCTCAACCCCTGGAATCTGGTGCGTGCCGGGCGCCGGGGAGGGCTGACGATCATCGACTGGGAGATGGGGATGATCGGCGATCCCCTCTACGACCTCGTACGCCATCTGCACCTGACGCCGACTCGGACGGAGATGCGCATGCGTATGTTCGACCGCTGGAGCAGGAAGCTTCCTTCCGAGTGTGTCGTCGGGTGGGAGCGGGACTGGAGCGTCTACCGCTGGATCGAGCAGATCCGCTCGGCCTACGTCGATCTGGACCGGATGACGACGGGGGCCGCACTGAGCACGCCGAACGTACGGCGGGCCGTCGACGCGTACGAGATGACCCTGTCCGCCGCCACCGGCTCTCTGGGGCTGCGCAGGCGTGTCGTGCCGAAGCTGCCCGCCCCGCTCAAGGCGTCCTGACTCCCGACCCGGTGCGTAGGCTCACCCCCATGACCGACCCCGGCCTGCGTGAGCGCAAGAAGCAGCGGACGTACGAGAACGTGTCCGAGATCGCCATCCGGCTCTTTCTGGAGAAGGGCTTCGACGCCGTCTCCGTCGCCGAGATCGCCGCCGCCGCCGAGATCTCCAAGCCCACCCTCTTCAGGTACTTCCCGGCCAAGGAGGACCTGGTCCTGCACCGGATCGCCGATCACGAGGACGAGGCCGCGCGGGTCGTGGCCGAATCCGAGGAGCGGCCCCTTGCCGCGCTCCGGCGGCATTTCCTCGACGGGCTCGATCGGGACGATCCCGTCACCGGGCTCAATGATCACCCCGCTGTTCTCGCCTTTCACGCGCTGCTCTACGGCACCCCCGCCCTCGTCGCCCGGGCCCACGGGCACCTGGAACGGCAGGAGGCCGCGCTCGCCGAGGTGCTCGGGGGTGATCTCGACGCGCGACTGGCCGCCGGGCAGATCATCGCCGTGCGGCGGATCCTCGCGATGGAGAACTGGCGGCGGATCGCCGAGGGGGAGACGGTCGAGGACGTGCGGGGAGATGCCGTGGCCGCGGCGCAGCGGGCGTTCGGGCTGCTGGCGGACGGGTTGCCGTGGCTCACTTGAGTGAGAGTGAGTAAAAGATTTAACCCGGTCTCATTTTCTCGCGTACGCTCGTCCCCATGACGTCAGCCGATCCCGCTTCCCGGAACGCCCTGAAAGAGGCCCTCCACCGCGAGCGCTCCCACCACGACCGGTGCCGTACCGCCCTTGCCGCCATGGTCGACGGGGCACAGGAGCAGGTCGTCGTCGGTGAGAACGTCTCCGCCTCCGGGGCCGATGCCGAGGTACTCGGGTACCAGCTGCGCAGCCAGGCCAAGGAGATGCGGGAGCTGCCCGAAGGGCCCCTGTTCTTCGGCCGGTTGGAGTTCGACCGCGGCGACCATGCCGGGCAGGCGTATCACCTGGGCCGGCTGCGGATCACCGAGCATCCCGCCGCCCCGCCCCTCGTCGTCGACTGGCGTGCGCCCGTCTCCCGCGCCTTCTACCAGGCGAGCGCCCGCGATCCGCAAGGGGTCGCCGTGCGGAGGCGGTTCGGGTGGGCGCCGGGGAGCAAGGGGGACTCCGCCGACCTCACCGGGCTCGAGGACGAGCACCTGGGCAAAGGCGAGTCGGGGCCCAGTGCCATCGTCACCCAGGAGATCGAACGGCCCCGCGTCGGACCCATGCGGGACATCGCCGCGACCATCCAGCCCGACCAGGACGATCTCGTACGGAGCGACCTCGCCGTTTCCGTGTGCGTGCAGGGCGCTCCCGGGACCGGCAAGACCGCTGTCGGGCTGCACCGGGCCGCCTACCTCCTCTACACCCACCCGCAGCGCATGCGACGCGGCGGGCTCCTCGTCCTCGGGCCCAACCGGACCTTCCTCTCCTACATCTCCCAGGTGCTGCCCGCGCTCGGCGAGAGCGGCGTACGGCAGTCCACGCTCCAGGACGAGATCGCCCGCCACCCGGTCACCGGCACCGACGCCCACCCCACCGCCGTTCTCAAGCACGATCCCCGTATGGCGGAGGTACTGCGCCGGGCGCTCTACGCGCGGGTGTCGAGCGAGGGCGTCAACTCCCTGGAGATCCCGGACGGTTCGTACCGGTGGCGGGTCCGGGCCGGTGAACTCGCGCGGATCGTGGTGGACGTACGACAGGAGGAACCGCCGTACGGCGTCGGGCGGGAGCGGGTGCGGGGGCGGGTGGTGCGCAGTGTGCAGTTGCAGGCGGAGCGGCGGGCGGGGCCGCAGAACGGCGCCTGGGTGCAGCGGGTTTCGCGGTCCCGGGTGATGGGGGCGTTCCTCGACACCGTGTGGCCCAGGGTGCGACCCGAGGAGCTCCTGGCCGGACTGCTCGGTGACCGGGAGGAGTTGGCGGTCGCCGCCGACGGGATCCTCGACGCCGAGGAGCAGAAGAACCTGCTGTGGGCCAAGCCGCCGAGGTCGTGGAAGTCGGCGCGTTGGTCGGCGGCCGATCTGGTGCTGCTCGACGAGGTCGCGGGGCTGGTGGAGCATCCCGAAGGGTACGGCCATCTCGTCGTCGACGAGGCGCAGGACCTGTCGCCGATGGAATGCCGGGCGATCGCCCGCCGGGCCCGTTTCGGGTCGGTCACCGTGCTCGGGGACCTGGCGCAGGGGACCACGCCCTGGGCGGCCCGCTCGTGGCGCACCGTCCTGCGGCACCTCGGCAAGCCGGACGCGGCCGTCGTACCGCTGACCATCGGGTTCCGGGTGCCGCAGGCCGTCGTCGGGTTCGCCAACCGGCTCCTGGCCCAACTGGATGTGGAGGTGCCGGAGGGGCGGTCGCTGCGCGGGGACGGGGAGCTGACGATGCGGCCCACCTCCCTGGACGCCTTGTCGGACACGGTCGTGGACGCCGTACGGGACTCGCTCGCGCACGAGGGGTCCGTGGGGGTCGTCGCGGCCGACGCCGACGTGGCACGCGTACGGCAGGCTCTCGACGCGGCCGGGATCGCCGCCGCCGGGCCGGACGAGCTGGGGGCCCGGGTGACCGTCGTGCCGGCCGGTGTGGTCAAGGGACTCGAGTACGACCATGTCGTGGCCGTCGAGCCGGCCACGATCGCGGAGGCGGAGGAACGGGGACTGCACCGGCTGTACGTCGTGCTGACCCGGGCGGTGTCACGGCTGGTGGTGGTTCATGGGCGACCGCTGCCGTTCTAGCGTGGCGGTGGACGCCTGTGTGGGGGAGGTCAGGGGACGTCAGGGAGCTGCCGTTCGTGGGGTCCGGTGGTGGCGGCCGCGATGCGGGCAGGTCCGGTGGGGTGACTGCCGTCCCGGGGGCCTGGGGTGGAGGCCACCCCAGGCGGGGCAGGTCCGGCGGGGCGGCCGCTGTCCGTGGGCGGCGAGGTGGCGGCCGCCCGCGAGTATCCTCCGCGGATATCCCAAAGTGGCGGCCGTCGCGCTAGCAAGGTTCGTGCGGGGTGGCCGCCGGCTCGCCGGTAGGTCAGGTGCGGTCGAGGAGGGGGATCAACTGCTCCTCCTCGTACGTCAGATGAGCCTCCAGCTCGGTCGTCAGGCGGTCGACCTCCGTGCGGACGGAGTCGAGGTCCGTGCCGCCGCTGAGGGTCTGCCTCAACTCCTCCACCAGCGTGGCGATGTGCTCGTGCTCGGCACGCAGGCGGTCGAGGGCCGGGCCCGCCTCCGGGTGGCGGTCGGCCAGGAACGGGAACATCGCCACGTCCTCGCCGGTGTGGTGGTTGTGCAGGCCTTGGCAGAACGTCAGGCAGTTGACGCGGAGTTGGGCGCCGAGGGTGCTGGTCGAGGCGGACAACTCCATTCGGACAAGGGCGAGTTCGCGGCGGAAGGCATCGTGGACGAGCCTGATCGCCTCGCCCGGGGAGGAGGCGTTGATGTTCGGCGGGCCCGGCCGGGCGATCTCGTGCAGTGCGACCACGGGGAGGACCCGGTCGGTCTTCTCCTGGTACACCGCCCAGCCGCGGTCCGACTCCACCGCTCGCGCGAAGGCTCGGTCCCGTTCCTCGCCCGCCAGGACCACCGCCTTCGCCTCGTACGTGAACACACCGCTCTCCACCGTGACGTGAGGGTGCGCGACAAGATTGCGGTACCAGTCGGGGTGGCGGGGCGAGCCGCCCGCCGAGGCGATCACGAGGATGCGGTCACCGCCGTCGGGGAGGTAGCCGACGGGGGTGGTGTGCGAGGTGCCGGTGCGGGCGCCGGTGGTGGTGAGGAGGATCAGGCGGCCGCCCTCGAAGGGGCCGCCGACCCGGCCGTGGTTCGCGCGGAACTCGTCGATGATCCGCTGGTTGAAGTCCTGGATGGGGTTGGTCACTCTCTCTGCTTTCTCTGGTCTCCGGTCATTTCCTGGACGACTCAGAGAAAGCGGAGGGCTTCTCGCCCTCCCCGGCCTCACTCAGAGGCCGGGCACCCAACTCGCTCACGGCACAAGGCCGACCCGGCAGTCATACACGCACGGTAACGTCCGCAACATGATCGAGACCACCGAGTTTGCGGACATTCCCACGACCACCGCGGCCGATCTGCTCGATCGCGACCAGGTCATGGACATCGGGGTCCGGCCGCTGTGGGGGCCGGTGCCGAGGGTCGCGGGGCCCGCGTTCACCGTACGGTGCCCTCCCGGCGACAACCTCATGCTGCACGCGGCGATCTACCGGGCGCCGGCCGGCTCAGTGGTCGTGGTCGAGTCGGGGGACCTCGACCACGCCATGGCCGGCGGGAACGTGTGCGCGGTCGCGCAGCGGCGGGGGATCGCCGGGTTTGTTCTCGACGGGCTGATCCGCGACTTCGCCGAGGTGCGGGAGGCCCGTTTCCCCGTCTTCGCGCGGGGCGTCATCCCGATTCCGGGCGCGAAGAAGGCCGTGACGCCGCTGGGTGAGGGCGTGCGGTGCGGCGGGGTGCGGGTCGAGGCCGGGGACGTGGTGGTCGCCGACGAGGAGGGGATCGTGGCGGTCCCCGCCGCGCGGCGGGCCGACATCCTCGCCGCCGCCCACGCCGAGCTGGCCAGGGAGGCGGCCGAGACGCTCGACGACTGGGAGGCGGCGCACCGGGCTCGTGTCGACGAGATCCTCGCGGAGGGCGGATTCGAGGGGTGAGGGCGCTTCTCTTCCTGGACGTCGACGGGACGTTGCTGCCGTTCGGGGCGGCGGGGGCGTATCCGCTGTACGAGCCGGCCTTCCGGCTGCCGGATGCCGTCACCGGCCGCCCGCATGCCGACACCGACACCGACGGTGGTCATCCGCTGCTCACCCGCGTGAATCCCGCGCTCGGTGCGCGGCTGACGTCGTTGCGCTGTGCGCTGGTGTGGGCCACGACCTGGGGCGACGATGCCAACACTGTTCTGGCGCCCTGGCTCGGGCTGCCGCGGCTGCCGCTCGTGGACTGGCCGGACTCGGACGATGAGGACGGGACCGGCCTGCACTGGAAGACTCGCCCGCTCGTCTCCTGGGCGGCCGGACGACCGTTCGTGTGGGTCGACGACGAGATCACGGATGCCGACCGGGCCTGGGTGGCGGCCCAGCATCCCGGACGGGCTCTCCTGCACCGAGTGGAGCCCCAAGTAGGGCTCACCGATGGGGACTTCACGGTTCTGGAGGAGTGGCTGGCGGGCGAGGTGCGGTGACCGGGCGATATCGGGTGGCCGGCCCAGGCCCCTCCCCCTACGGTCGAGCGCATGGCTGACGAAGGCTTCACCCATCCCCGACTCGCCGCGATCTACGACGCGCTCGACGGCGAGCGCGGCGACCTCGACGCCTACGTCCGCTTGGTGGAGGAGTTCGGGGCGCGGCAGGTGCTGGATCTTGGCTGTGGGACAGGGGTGTTCGCGTTGCTGCTGGCCGGGCGGGGCGTCGAGGTCGTCGGTGTCGATCCCGCCCTGGCCTCGCTCGACGTGGCCCGCGGGAAGCCGGGGAGCGAGCGGGTGCGCTGGATCCACGGGGACGCCTCCCGACTGCCGCCCCTGCGCGTCGACCTGGTGACCATGACGGCCAACGTCGCCCAGCAGATCGTAGGAGCGGACACCTGGCGGGAGACCCTGCGGGGCGCGTACGCGGTGCTACGGCCCGGTGGTCGGCTGGTGTTCGAGACGCGGGATCCCGCGCGGCGGGCCTGGGAGGAGTGGAACCGGCAGGAGTCGTACGCCGTGACCGACGTGCCCGGGGCCGGGGCGGTGGAGAGCTGGGTCGAAGTCAGCGCAGTGGAGGGGCAGTTGGTGACGTTCCGGTGGACCTATGTGTTCGCCTCGGACGGGCGGGTGCTGACCTCGGACTCGACGTTGCGCTTCCGGGAGCGGGCGGAGGTCGAGGCGGAACTGGACGCGCAGGGGTTCGTGGTGGACGACGTACGGGACGCGCCGGACCGGCCGGGCAAGGAACTGGTCTTCGTGGCCCGGCGCCCCTAGGGGTGTCCCCCGGTCAGCGCTGAAGTCGCGTCGGCAGGGGCACCCAGCGGCGCGGGGCCCGGGGGTCGACCGCGTCCCGCCCGTCAGCTATCCGCAGACCGGCCGCGGCGCAGCAGTAGGCGAGGATGTCGGCGCCGTAGGGGAACGCGTGCTTGCCCTGCCAGAAACGGAAGGTCCAGTAGGCGGCCGGGTCGGAGGCGTGCGGCCCGAGGCCGATCTCGTCGTACGCGACGATCTCGCCGTCGCGTGCCAGGGTGCCGAATCTGCCGCCCTTGGGGTTGAAGTAGACCCCGTAGGCGGTGGTGCCCGCCGATATCGCCCGCAGTACGGCGTCGTCGCTCGGCATGAACCCGCTCTGTGTGATCACACAGCCGCCGGGGGTGCCGTCGACGCCCGTGATGCCCACGTGGCGCAGGGACTCGTCGTAGTCGCCCGGCTCGAAAAGCGCGTGGTCGGGATCGGACCTCGGGCACTTCGCGGGATCGGCACCGAGCCGTCGTATCAGCTCGTCCTCGTCGAGGCCCTGGACGAAGCAGATGCCGAGCCCCTCGGTCCATATCTCCCGCGTGCCGAAGGCCGCGATGAGCGCGTCGGCCGCCTGCTGGGCGGCGACCTCCTCGGACGGCAACTCCACCGCACCCGGCAGGCGTTGGGCCAGCGGGGCAAGGGGAGTGGTCAGCAGCAGCCGACCCGGTGACCAGGGCTCTGCCTGCGGTGTCCACACGTCCGCCCCGGCGTCGATCAGCGCCCGCACCGTGGCCTCGTCCATGCTGTGGACGGCGTACCAGAGCGGGGTGTGCTCTTCCTCGTCGCGTACGTCGACGTCCGCGACGTGGGGCAGGAGTGCGGCCACCGCTTCCGCCGAGCCCTGTTCCGCAGTGAGGTGCAGCGGGGTGGCGCCATGCCATCCGACGCGGGCGTCGGGCGGGGCGCCCGCCTCCAGCCGGGCCCTGACCAGGGCCGCGTTGCCCCAGTCGGCGTAGCCCATGCGCTGCCAGTCGGGCTGCGGTACATAGCGCTGCCGGGCCTCCTCCTCACGCCGAAGGGCCTCACGCTGACGTCGGTTGAGGGGTGGTGCCAGAAGTGCCGGCGGTCCGCTGACCTCGAAGGCCGCGATCGAACCCGTGGCCGCCTCCTGCTCCGGCGGTTCGAGTCCTGGCCAGACCTCGAACGCGCGGCGCGAGGCGGCACGGAGCGCGTCCGCGTCCACGGCGGTTCGTGTCTCGGGCACGCCCTCGTCGGGCCACTCGACGACCAACTGCGCCTGACCGGGCGGGGGAAGCTGCGGCAGATACAGGTCGACGTCCGTCTTGAACAGGGATCTGCGGGAGTGGTGCAGGCCCGGATCCAGCGGGATCAGTCCGACCGCCTGCTCGGTCGCCGCCTCCAGCGCCTCACCCTGCGGCCCGGTGTACGGGATCCTCAGCGTCACCGTGCCGTCGAGCGAGGTCACCCGGCGGCCGTCGGAGAACAGCAGCCCCACCCGTAGGCCGGACTGCCGCCGCTGGTCCCCGCTCTGTCTGCGGACCTTGCGGAACACCGACAGATGCAAGGTGAGAGACCCCGGCCACACGGACCAGCCCGTCACCACGACCCGCGTCTCGGGCCCCACACCGACCACTTCCAACTGCGGCGACAGCGCGGGCGCGAACTGGTCGACGGGCGGCGCATACCGTCCCTCGTCCTCTCGCGGCGGCCATAACCGCACCAGCACGGCCTGTTCGACGGCCGGTTCCTCAGCAAGTACCAGATCGTCAAAGAACCCCATGCGCCGAGCGTCGCACACGGCACTGACAATGCCCGGTGCCGCAGGGAGCTCGTGCAGGCCGGGCGTCAGGACGGAGCGAGAACGCAGAACTCGTGGCCCTCCGGGTCGCACAGGCAGGTCCACGGGACCTCGCCCTGGCCGAGGTCGAGCTCGGTGGCGCCGAGGGCACGCAGCCGGGTCACCTCCGCGGCCTGGTCGTCACCGGGGTACGGCAGCAGGTCGAGATGGACGCGGTCCGGCACGGTCTTCACGTCAGGGGTGCGGAGGAACTCCAGATACGGGCCGGTCCCCGCGGCGGAACGCAGCGTCGCCTGATCGTCGGTGACCTCGTGCGGGGTCCAGTCCATCGCCTCGCCCCAGAACCGGGCCATGGCCCGCGGATCCAGGCAATCCACGACCACGGCGGCGATCGGCCCGGTGTCCTGGTAGACCTCCCGGGGCTCCAGCACGCAGAACTCGTTGCCCTCGGGGTCAGCGAGGACCGTCCATGGCACGTCGCCCTGACCCACGTCGACGGGCGTCGCGCCGCGAGTCTTCAGACGCGCGACCAACTCCGCCTGATGGGCGGCGGAGGTGGTGGCGAGATCGAGGTGCAGGCGGTTCTTCGTCGCCGTCTTGGATTCCGGGACGGGAACGACATCGATACCGAAGGCGACCGGGTCCGGCCACACGAGGCCACCCGCGGGGCCGACGTACGTGGTCACGCCGGGACTGCAGGCACTCCACCCGAGCGCCTGCGCCCAGAACCGACCCACCGCCGACGCGTCCACGGCCTTGATGTTCACCTGCACAAGTCGCAGCGCCATGCCGACGATCCTATGCAGTCGCCTCTTGTCGGGTTTGTCGGTGAGGTCAGCTGCCCGTCGTCGTCCGCGCGGCTGTGGGAACGCCGGCTACCGCTTCCCGACCGTGTAGGTCAGGTGGGTCACCCGGGACGACGGGGCCGTGCGGGTCTGGTCCAGTGTGAGGCGGTCGGGGTCCACGTGGTCGAACAGGCGGATGCCGGTGCCGAACAGCACCGGTGCGAGGGTGATCGAGAACTCGTCGATCAGGCCGCCGTCGAGGTACTGCTGGATCGTCTCGGCGCCGCCCGCGATACGCACATCACGGTCGCCGGCGGCCTCGCGGGCCCGGAGCAGCGCACTGTCGATGCCGTCGCCGACGAAGTGGAAGGTGGTGCCGCCCGGCCGCTCCCACGGGTCACGCCCGGTGTGGGTGACGACGAACACCGGGGTGTGGAACGGCGCCTCCTCCGGCCAGGCCGGCTCGCCGAGGTCGAACATCCGCCTGCCCATGACGCTCGCGCCGGTGCGTTCGTACGTCGCCCGGGCGATGTCGTTGTCGATGCCCTCCTCGCCGCCCTCGCCGAGCTTCAGGTTCTCCCGGAACCACCGCTGCGGGAACGCCCAGGCCTGCAACTCCGACCACTTCGCATTCCAGCGCCTGACGCCCGGGTCGTCCTGCTTCTCGGGCGAGAAGGCGTCCTCGGGCGACACCGGCTCGGGTGCCATGAACCCGTCGAGCGACATCGTCACGCTGAAGAACACCTTCCCGGCCTTCCCGGCCATCAGCTGTCCCCTCCCTTCGGGGCGGCCCCGAGTTCGGCGACGTAGGCCGCCAGGTTGCTCAGCGTCTGCTCGCCGCCCTCGACCGCGTGGTACTTCTCCACGGCCTCGTCGCGCAGCTCCTTGGTGGGGAACACCGTGCGCATCACGATCCGGGTCTCGTCCCCGGCGGGCTCGAAGGTCAGGACCGACTCGAAGGCGTTCGGGTCGTCGCGGGACTCTCCGTGCAGCAGCGCGATCCGCTCCGACGGGACGATCTCCCGCCAGGTGATCCACTCCTGGTAGTCGGTCCCGTCCGGGCCGTGCATCACGAAGTCCCACGACCCGCCGACACGGAACTCGAAGGACCGTGTCGTGGTGGTGAAGCCCTCCGGCCCCCACCACCGCGACAGGTGCCGCACCCGCGTGAACGCCTCGAACACCAACTCCCGCGGAGCGCCGATCATCCGGAAGATCACGATCTCGCGGTCCGCGGTCGGGTGCGCGGCCTCGCCGCCGCTACTCGTCGTCGCCATCGGGTGGTCCCTCCTGCCGTGTCTGCTTCAGCTCCTGCACGTACTCGTCCAGCCGGTCGAAGCTCCCGCTCCAGAACCGCTCGAAGCCGCCCAGCCACTCGTGGACCGGCCGCAGCCCGTGGGCGTCCAGGCCGTACAGCCGCTGCTTGCCCGCCCCGCGGACCCGCACCAGCCCGACCTCCCGGAGGACCCGCAGGTGCTTGGAGGCCTGCGGCTGGGTCATCCCCAGGTCCCGCGCGAGGTCGTTCACCGGCCGCTCGCCGTGCCGCAGCAGCACCAGGATCTGCCGCCGCTGCGGTTCGGCTATCGCGTTGAACGCGTCCGAGGTCGTCGCCGCTCGTGGCATGACGTCATCATATGCCTATATCGGAATGTGTGGAGTCCCTCCCGCGTGCCGCGCGGTCCGGAACGCGAGATACCGGCCGAAGGCTTCGTGGCTGTCGGGAGTGAAGCGCCACTCCAGCAGGGCCGACCGCAGCTCCGGCTCCGTCAGCCGGCCATGCCAGGCGACCTCATCGGGATCGGCGGCCAAGGTGTCCGGCACCACGGCTTCGTGCACGCCGAGCCAGTGAGGGCTCAAACCGCTGCGGTTGAGGAACGTGAACAGCAGGCGTGGCACCACACGAATGCCCAGCTCCTCGGCCAGTTCCCGCGCGGCGGCCTGTTCGTAGGATTCACCGACACCCACGGCGCCACCGACCACGACCTCGTAGAGCCCGGGAAAGCGAGACAGCCGCTCCGACCGCCGGTGGACGAGGATTCGTCCACGTTCATCACGACACACCGTCACGGCGACCCGATGCAGCCACCCCTCCCGGATAGCCTTCCGGCGGCTGACCGCCACCCCCAGCACACGATCTTGATCGTCGACACGCTCCACCAGTTCATCCACGACGGACACCCTTGTCCTGTCTCAGGTAAGTCCGGGCATGGTGGGTTCCTGGCCTGCAGTGCCCGGACTTGGTTGAGACGTTGGGAGCCGAAGCGTCTCTCTTAAGCCCGGGCAATCGCTTCTCGGGATTGCCCCAGTCCGCCTGCTCACTGCTCGAGGGGCGGCCATAGACTCCCGCGCCATGGAAGAGATCTTCAGACTCGGTGAGATCAGCTGTCCGTCGGGGACCCTGGTCGTGGTTGACGGCGGTCATCTGGGGTTGTGGAGCGGAGAGCGGTCGCCGGCGGAGATCGATCCCGCTCTACTTGGCATTGACGATACGGCGATGGCTTCCGATGTCCTTAACTCGGTCGACTTCGCCGTGGTCGGCCCGGACGCCTCAGCAGCGGTCCGCAGCTTCGATCGGCAGCCAGGCGCGATGCTCCATGACATCCCTGCCTCCCGGGCGGTGGAGATTGGGACGCTGTTCGAAGAGCATTGCCGGGCCTCAGGTCTGGACGCTCGCTTGGAGGCGTTGCCGAGCCGCGAACCTCATGCCCAACGCGTGCGCCGGACTGCCGCTGACGGTGGCGGCAGTTTTCTGATGTTCGGGGTGCCCGTGGTCGCGGTGGGCGGGGTGCCCCGCGACCGGCATCTGCCGGTGCTGGCTTCGCGGGTCGATTTCGGCGACGGTATCGGTCCGCGCTGGTCCGAGATATCGGTGCGGTTGAGTGGTGGCCAGGCGGAGGCATCCGTGCCGCTGGGTGACATTGGCGTCGACTGGGCCCGGGTGCTCTTCGGCGATGCCGATGCCCTGAATACATGGCAGCACAACGATCCTGTGGACGGCTTGGCCGACGTCGCGTTCTGGGGTGCTGCTGCGGACGAAGCCGCCGCGACGTTCGCGGCTTCGGAGCTGGGCGAGCCCGGTGAGGAAGGTGTCCGCGGGTGGACAGGGCTGGCCGTGGCGGATGCTATGGAAAGGGCTCGCGCTGTGATGAGTTGGAAGGAGGAGACAGGACGCCGAATGATGGTGGACTTCCGGCCGCATTCCCATCACTGGCAGGTCATGCGGCAGGTTCGTGTCTCTGAATTCGAGGCCGGGACCGTGGATATCGGTGACGCCCGACTGCTCTGTGCGATGACGACCTGGGGCGACGGCTATTTCCCTGTGTCGGCCGATCTGGATGCATCAGGTGTCGTGGTCGCGGTCCGTGTGAGCTTCTCCGACATGCCCAAGTAGCGCTTTGATCTCCGCCGAGGCCTGGGCTGTGAGGGGGTTGGCTGGCGAGCTCGAGACTGAGCAGAGACAGAGACTGGCGCCTCACTCAGCTCCGGGCAGGCGATGCGTCTGTCCGGCCCAGGCTGGTGAGTGCCTTGAGTTCGGCAGCTTCTATGGATCGCTCGATGCGCAGGGCGGTTCGTATCAGCTCAGTGAGGAACCATTGCCTGGCCGTGGTGCGAAGCGCGCTCTCCTGGGTAAGACGCCTGTTGAACTCTGCCCTGAACAGCTCAAATCGCTCGCCGAAGAGTGCGAGGCTGCGCCAGTGCGGGGACGCATAGAGCGACATGGCCTCAACGATCTCCGGATAGACGGCGGCGTAACGCTGTGGTTCCCAAGGACGGACCTGGCGGTCGTTCGAGGACATCCGGCGGAGTCGTTCGGCTCGATCGCTCAGGCGGTAACCCCGCTGGAACAGGCTGTGCCAGAACGCGGAACAGTGTTCGTAGCAGGCGCCGATGGTGGCTGGTCCGCGGCGGCGGAGCAGCCGGTAGTGCCGTTGCTGAGCCTGGACGACCTCAGGCAGGTCGGTGAGGTCCAGCTGGCGGGTGGGGTTTTCGACTGCCCGGCCGATCCAGAGACGGTGGGGGATGCAGACCTGGTGGTGGTGTTTCGACATCCAGACCATGACGTCCTGTTGTGGGTTGCCGGTCCTGCGGGCGACGCAGCGGCGGCATGCCCAGCGAGGAGTGAGCGCGAGAGGCCCGTTAGAGACGTTCCACGATTTGTTCTCCCAGTGTGGGATGGCGTACTGGATCACGGTGCGGGGCTGTCCGCTCAGGACGCTGAGCTGGTCGATCGGATCGAGACGGGAGGTCAGCCAGCGGGACGGCTTCCGCAGGCGCTGAACGGGGATCGCGTTCGCCGTGGCCAGTCTGTTCAGGAACGAGGACTCGGTCTCCTGCGGGAATGGCTTGAGGGGCCTGGGCAGCGGGCGGAAGACGACGGGTTCGAAACGCGTGCTCATCAGGCTGCCCTGCGCGGCTCTGGCGGGCCGTCTGATTCGCTGTTGTGGTCGATGCGGATGCTCCGTAGAGCGGTCTTGGTGATGCGTTCGCTGCCGTCGAGGATGGCGGAGATTGCGGCGGCCCGGATCAGATGGGAGAGACTTCCGATCATGCCGCCGGTTCGCTGATGCAGGTATTTCGATTGCTTGACCAGACTGCCGGCCTGGTGCCGGTGCAGGCGGAGGGTGTTCTCCAGGGAGGCGACCAGCGACTGCCACTCGGAGGTGAGGGGAAAGGCGCCGGTGCGGACCATGATGCAGCGGCCGGCCAGCTGTTTGCCGCGGAGGCCGGTGAACAGCCCGGACTTCTCGACGTTGATTCCGGCATAGACGAACGTCGCGGGCAGGTGCTCGGTGAAGTACTTCAGGTGATCGGAAAGGTCTTCGCCGGCGGCGGTCGCATGGTTGAGCAGGTGGATCTCGTCGACCAGGACCAGGTCGGTTCGCGCCTCGATCAGCACCTGGCAGACGGCGCTGGTGACGTCCGTGGTGTTGTGCCGCGGGCTGATCACGGGCAGTCCGAGGAACCGGGCGAACTCCAGGGCGAGTTTTCGCGGCGAGCCCTTGGGCGGGGCGGTGATGTAGACGACCGGGATGCGGTCGCTGTCCGGATAACGCTGCCGGACACGGAGTTCGTGGGTGCGGCCGAGTTGCTTGAGCGCGGTGGTCTTCCCGGTCGTCCACTGACCGGAGACGATCATCCCGCGGCGAGCGCCGTGCTCACGCTGGTTGAGCAGGGTCAGTAACCGCCCCTCGTGGGCGATCTCCTTGACTGTGGACGTCCGCACGACCTGGAGTTCGGAGTGATAGGCGATGCGAGCCTCGTCATAGGCATCACGCAGCTGTGGCGACAGCGCCTCCCACTGCTGTTCGGGCAGCAGATCGAGGACGGCCGGGTCGGCTTCGACGAAACGCCGCCAGCCCTCCAGCCGTGTCGAGGGATCGGTCCAACTGTCCTGCGGCACATCCCCCGCTGATTCCTCGACGTTCACCACCATTTCTGGGCCTCCTTGCGTGCATCGAAGATCTCCAGCGGGATCACGTCGGCGAGTTCGTCCTCGTCCGACTCCACCTGTTCGGCAGCGGGCCCTTCAGCCGGTTCGTCAGGGCGGGGCCAGGAAGGTTCGGCGGTCGCCCGGGTGCGGGCGGCGACCTTGCGATCCCGGCGGCTGGGGCGCGATGCGCCCGACGGCTTCTGAGGTTTGTCCTCCGGGCCGTCGGCGGCCCGGTCCAGCAGAGCGACAGCAGCCTGGGCGATCTCGTCCTCGGTCGCCGGATCCGTGCCACGTCGGGCCAGGATGCGGCGGGCGTGATCCCAGGCCAACTCGCCCATGGGAGTCGGGGCGGTGCGCAGGTGCCGCCAGACCGCGGTGATCCAGCCGCTGCCGCCGTGGTTGCGTACCCAGATGCGGGAGATGTCGTAGGGGTCGTAGTGGATCTCCCAGCCCCGCCTGGACGGGCCGATGCCGGACGGCTGGCGGCGGAACGGGTCCAACTCGGCGCTGTCGTAGGTGCGATGGCCAAGACGGACGCCGTAGGAGTTGAGCGCCCGCCGACACCGGGGCAGCAACTCGATGTATTCCTCCGGACTGAGGGCGACCGGAACGTGCCCGGCCGCGGCGACCAAGGCGGCGTACTTCTCGTTCGGCGTCAGCGCCTTGCCGGGCATCAGCGGATCGCGGAGCCCGTCGTGCGGCCGGTTCTGCCAGTGGACGATCCACTCCTGCAGCAAGTCCTGGAGCTGATGGATCGTCCAGACAGCCTCTGCGGCCGGATCGGCGCCGCGGTGTTCGGTGCTGCGTCCCTTGTGACCGGGAAGGTGCTGGACGAACATCGTCGCCACCGATTCCAGCGTTCGCTCGACATGCGGCTTGTCGGTCGGGGTGTCGGGGTGGGCGGGCTGGAAGGAGATACCCAGAGACTGGCAGGCAGAGCGAAACGTGTCGGAGATGTAGGCCTTGCCCCGATCGCAGACGATCGTCTCCGGCGTGATCACCGGGACGGCCGCCGCTTGGGCGAGCCGTTCGTCGAGCGCCGTGAGCGAGGCGTGCGGCAGCACCGAACGGGACATCCGCAGGGCGTCGGCCCAGCCTGGCCGCATGGGTTCCGGCGTCATCGCCCGCGCCAGCAGCAGTGCGGCGTCCACCGCCTTCGTCGAGGGCCGCAGCACCGCCGCAGCCAACGTGCGGGTGGCGATGTCGACGATGCCGGTGAGTTCGACGGAGTCCACCGTGCCGTCGTGGTGAACGACTAGCACATCCAGCGGATTCGAGTCGATCTCCATCACCTCGCCCGGGCGGGCCGCAGTGAGCTGGCCGAACATGCCGTCCGGCTGCTTGGCCAGCGAGCGGCGGGTGCGGGCCGAGCCCAGCGTGTGCCGCCCGGCCGTGACCGACTTCAGCAATCGGTAGAACGCCGCCCGCGACGGCAGCGGCACCACCCCGGGCCCGTGCTCGGCCTCCAAGAAGCGTTCCATCCGGCGCCGCAGCACCTGCGCGGACACCGTGGACCGGGCCGTCTGCTCGTCCACGACCTTCCGCAGAGCCTCGACCACCCGCCGGTCGGCGCGGCCCGTGCCGTCCGAGGCGGTCCGTAGCCGCGGGTCGACCAGGCCCAGCACCCCCTCCCGCTCGAACCGGGCCCGCATGTTCTGCAGGACGGTCAGCGACACCGCCGTCCCCGCCGCCGCCAACTCCGCGGCCTTCGCCAGCTCCCGCTGCCGCAGGGACCAGACCGCCGGGTCGTATTCGGGTTTCACCGGCCCGTGCGGATCGTCCAGCGGCTGCCCGGTGAGCATCTCCACTAGATGCCGCTGCCACCACTCGGCCCGCTCAACCGCCTTGGCCGGGAGCCCTTCCAGTACTCCGGCCGGTGGGACCATCGTCCGCACCGAGGCCGGGGTGACCACCTTGAAGCCGTCCGAGGACAGCAGATGGGCCAGCATCACCACGCTCGCCGACTGGCCCTCGTCGACCAGCCGGACGGCAGTCCCCTCCAATGCGGCGACCGTATGCAGGCGGCCGTCGAAGCGGACCAGGTCACCCGCTCGCAGCAGTCGCGGACGCGACGGCATTCCCGCCTCCCTCCCGGACCATGCCGAGCCGGACCTGCGTGTCCGCCGACAGCAGCCCGGTCTCCAAGTCCGTGGTCAGAATCCGGCGCCAGAGCAGGTGGAACAGCACCGGCAGCACCGCGATCTGATCACCCACCCACCGAGCTCCGTCCAGCAGACCGGCGCCGCCGGCGAACACCTCCATCAGACGACCGGCCACGTCAGGGCGGTGCACCCGCGGATGCCGGTAGCCGGCCAGCCACCGCACGTTCGCCATCAGCACTGCGTCCGGAGTCCCGACGCGTGTGAAGTCCCAGCCCACCGACCGGCAGGCCGAGGCAGTCACCGCGAACTTCACCGCGTCCTGCGGCTCTATCCGGTCATCCGGGCGTACGTCCACGACCAGGGCCGTGCCGGCGTCGCGGCGAACGAAGTAGTCCGGCGTATGCCGCACCCGTCTCCCGCCGGGCCCAGCCCAGGACAGCCGGAACGGCTGCGAGGACATGCCCGTCACCAGCGGGTCGAAGTCGAGCAGCATCAGGCGATCGCGCTCCAGCCACGACTCATAGCCCACATGGCCGCCACACGTCGCCGACCAATACCAGCCGCACCAGTTGCCCTGACCCCGGAACGCCGGAAACCGGCGCTCAGGCCGTACCGACTCGAAGCGGACCGGCCACAGACGCCCCAGCGGCCCCCGCTCACGGACCCCGGCCGCGCTGACGTACTCCAGCTCGACGTCCTCCGCCGACACCTCACGCGCATCCATCCGTGCCTCCGGGACGACGCCGACCAGCCACAACGACCGTAGGCGCGACCGAGACGGCGTACCCGGAGAAGACCGAGACACCCCACCAAATGCCCGGAGATGACTGAGACGTCAACGCAGATGCCCGGAGATCTCCGAGACTGCCCGGACAACACGGAGACAGGACATCATCCACGATGGACACCCTGGCAGGGCCCACCGACAACGAGAGTGGCGTGGCGCACTATTGCAAGCGCCTGCTTGCAATAGTTAGCGCGAGTGGTGCACAGTGGGGACATGGCATCGCTCAACGTCGGCAATCTCGGTGAGTATCTGCGTGAACAGCGGCGCACTGCGCAGCTGTCGCTCAGGCAGCTCGCCGATGCCGCCGGGGTGTCCAATCCGTATCTGAGCCAGATCGAGCGCGGGCTGCGCAAGCCGAGCGCGGAGGTGTTGCAGCAGGTCGCCAAGGCCCTGCGGATCTCCGCCGAGACGCTGTATGTGCGAGCCGGCATCCTCGACGCCGAGCGCGACCGGGACGACGTGGAGACACGTGCGGTCATCCTCGCCGACCCCACGCTCAACGAGCGGCAGAAGCAGGTGCTGCTCCAGATCTACGAGTCCTTCCGCAAGGAGAACGGCTTCGAGATCGCCCCGCCGGACGCGGCCCCCGCGCCGGGCGACGGGCAGAGCGACCGATCGGACGACAGTGCGGCGGGCATCCAGGAGGGCCTCGGGGACATAGCCGTCCCGGCCGACGGCGACCCGGACGGTGACACCGCCGCACGGCAGGCCCGCCGGCCGCGCGCCACCCGCAAGCCCCGCACCACCCGCACACCCCCCAAGACCGACGGCAGCGACGCCGACCCGCAGCAGACGGCCAGTTGAGCCCGGCAGGGTTCGACACAGCTCGACACGCCCGACGCACGCCGACAGGCACCGCGGGACCCAAAACCCTCATCAGAAAGCGACCCGGGAGGACCATCACCATGGCCATCACCGATGACATCCGCAAGGCCGTCAAGGACCCGACCCCGCTCTACTTCCTCGCCGGCGCCGGTGACCTGGCCCTCCAGGAGGCCAAGAAGGTGCCCGGCCTGGTGGAGCAGTTGCGCGCCGAGGCGCCGGCCCGGATCGAGGCCGTGCGCGGCACCGACCCGAAGGCGGTCCAGGAGAAGGCCCAGGCCCGTGCCAAGGAGGCCGGAGCCAAGGTCAAGGAGACGCAGGAGACCCTGCAGACCAAGGTCGGCGAGTTCATCAGCAGCCTCGACGGTGACCTGAAGAAGCTCGGCAGCACGATCGACTCGGACCTGAAGAAGCTCGGCGAGTCCGCCCAGGACCTCGCCCTGCGCAGCGTCGGCGTCGCCGCCGAGTACGCCGTCAAGGCCCGCGAGACCTACGAGAAGGTCGCCGAGCACGGCGAGCAGGCCGTCAAGACCTGGCGTGGCGAGGCCGCCGAGGAGATCGAGGAACTGGCCATCGCCGTCGAGCCGAACGCCGAGCCGGGCGAGGTCAAGAACCAGGCGACCGCGACTCCGGCCGCGAAGCCGGCCACGCCTGCCACGGTCGCCGCGGCGGCTCCGGCGAAGAAGGCGACCACGACCACCACCGCCAAGAAGACCACGCCGCCGCGCAAGACCACGACGGCCAAGAAGACCCCGCCCGCCAAGTAAGGCACCGCGGGACACTTCAGGACTGAGGGCCGGGCACTTACCGAGTGCCCGGCCCGTTCTGCGGGTAGCGGCCTTGCGGGGACGGGTAACGGGTACGGTGACCGCGTAATCGTTGAGATGACGAGCCGAGTCAGGTGGTGGACGTTGTGCTGATGCAGGGGTTCGCAGGCTTCATGTGGCTGCTGAGCATGGCCCTGATCGTTTTCAGCGGCTTCGCACTGTTCGACGCGGCCATCCGCCGTGAGGACGCCTACCGCGCGGCCGACAAGAAGACCAAGCCCTTCTGGCTGATCATCCTCGGGCTCGCCTTCGTGGTGAACCTGATCTTCAACGTCCTGTCGTTCCTGCCGATCATCGGCCTCGTCGCGACGATCGTCTACATGGTCGACGTGCGCCCGGCGATCCGCGCCCTTCCGGGCGGCGGCCGCAGCGGCCGGGGCAGGGGTTCGAGCAGCGACGGCCCTTACGGCCCGTACAACGGGGGGCGCTAGCCCCATCGGGGGGCCGGGGAGGCCAGGGACGTATCGATGGGTGGCTCCGTGGCGGGGTGCGACCGTCGTCGCTCGGGCCACCAACTAGGCGTGGCCTGGCTGTGCGCGGCCGGCTCCCGAAGCGGGGCCGCCAGGACAACTCCGGGGTGGACTGCGGCAGCGGCACAACGAGGCCTCAGGACGGTTACGGCAGTACCAGCCGCCGTGGACCGGGATGGGCGGGATGGGCTCGGGCGGACTGAGATGGACCGCCGACGGGCCCGCGGTGGGCTAGCGGTGAGCTAAGACAGAGCCGCGACGGGGAGTGCCGGACCCACGAACCCGCGGCGGACGCGCAAGAGGCCGCCGTGAACCCGTAATGAGGCCGCGGTGGGCCGCCGCGGACCCGCGGTGGACCCGTCGCGAACCGTGGCGGTGAGCCTTCGCTCGGCGGCCGGCCCTCACGTCTCCCGGTCGAGCAGCAGGACCGCCACGTCGTCCGCCAGTTCGCCGCCGTTGAGTGCGCGCACCTCGTTCACCGCGGCCCGGAGCAGCGCCTCGCCCCGCAGGCCCTCGGAGAGCTGGCGACGGATCATGGACACCATCCCGTCCTGGCCCAGCCGCTCCCCGCCCTCCCCGACACGCCCCTCGATCAGCCCGTCGGTGTAGAGCATCAGGCTCCACTCGGCACCAAGCTCCACCTGCATCCGGGGCCAGCGAGCCCCCGGCAGCAGTCCCAGCGCGGGGCCGTTGTTGTCGTACGGCAACAACCGTGCGGGTCGCCCCGGCCGGGCCACCAGCGGTGACGGATGCCCGGCGAGACACAGCCCCGCCCGCCGTCCGTCCGGCGCGATGTCCACCGTGCACAGCGTCGCGAAGATCTCGTCGTCGGAGCGTTCGTGCTCCAGCACCTCCTGCAGCGTGCCGAGCAGCTCGTCCCCGCACAGCCCCGCCAGGGTCAGCGCACGCCAGGCGATCCGCAGCTCCACGCCGAGCGCCGCCTCGTCGGGGCCGTGCCCGCAGACGTCACCGATCATCGCGTGCACGGTCCCGTCCGGAGTCCGTACGACGTCGTAGAAGTCACCGCCGAGCAGCGCACGCGACCGGCCCGGCCGATACCGCGCGGCGAACCGCAGCGACGACCCCTCCAGCAGCGGCGTGGGCAGCAGCCCGCGCTCCAGGCGCCGGTTCTCCTGCGCCCGCATCCGTCCCTCGGCGAGTCTGCGCTCCGCCGTGTCGGAACGTTTCCGCTCCACCGCGTACCGGATCGCCCGGCTCAGCAGCCGTCCGTCCAGCTCGTCCCGGAAGAGATAGTCCTGGGCGCCCACCCGCACCGCTTCCGCGCCGCGCTCGGCGTCGCCGGACGCGGTGAGCGCGAGGACGGCGTGCCGGGGTGCGAGTTGCAGGACATGGCGGAGTACGGCGAGCTCGTCGTCGTCATTCAGGCGGCCGGGCGCGGGCAGCGCGAGGTCGAGCAGGATGCAGTGCACGTCGTCCGTGAGCAGCCGCTCGGCCTCGGTGAGGTTGCGGGCGGTGCGGACGCGGATCGGCTTGCCGGTCCAGTCCAGGAGTTCGGGGACGACCGTTGACCCGCCGGGATCGTCCTCGATCACCAGCAGGGTCAGTTGGGTGGCGGCGTTGTGGTCGACCGTGGCTTGCTTGCGCGGGGCTTCTTCCTTGGAGGGCTTGTCCTGGGATACGGCCGGCGCCTGACCACTTTCCACGGCCGGGATCGCTCGCTGCCGCGGTATGGGTACGGGCATGGTCTCGGATTCCTTCCCTCCCCCCGAGGGCATGGTGGAGCGAGGGACCTCGATCCACCGACGGGGACCATAGCGGGTGCCGGGCCGGGAAAGGAATGGCGTGAGACACGCCGCTTGGCCGGTGGCCACTGTCATATGCCGCGTTATCCACCGCAGTTGGACAAGTGGCGGGTGTTGCGGGGATGACGAACGTCACGTTCGCGGAAGGTTTACGGAGTCGTCAGGCGTGCCCCGCGTCACATGACCCAGGTCTCACCCGGGCGCCCGGCGACGCTCACGCGTCCGGCCGCACCACCCCGAGTATGGGCATGGAGCCCGCCCCGGCGATCGTCACCGTGCGCCCGGGCCGCGGGGCGTGCACGATCGCGCCGTCGCCGAGGTACATCGCCACGTGGCTGGCGTCGTCGAAGTAGATGATCAGGTCGCCGGGTCGCATGTCCTCGATGTCGACGTGCTTGAGCTGTTTCCACTGCTCCTGCGAGGTGCGGGGAATGGGCTTGCCGGCGCTCGCCCAGGCCTGTGAGGTGAGCCCGGAGCAGTCGTACGAGTCCGGGCCCTCGGCGCCCCATTCGTACGGTTTTCCGATCTGGTTCGTCGCGTAGGCGACGGCGGTCTTCCCGGCCTCGCTCGCCTTGCCGCTGATGTCCTTGAGGACGCCGGAGTCGAGCCAGGCGGTCTGCGCCTGCTGGGCCGCCTGTTCCTGGAGTTCGGCGAGGCGCTTCTTCTCCTTCGCCTCCAGCTGGGACTCGAGCTTCTCGGCCGCCGCGATCTGCTGCTCGACCTTCTTCTTGGCCGTCGCCTTCGCCTTGCGGTTCGCCTCCAGCTTGGTCCACTGGGCGGAGGCGTCGTCGGCGTACTGCTTCAAGTCCTGCTGGGTGCGGGCCAGTTCCGCGATGAGCGCCTTGGTGGCGCGCTGGCCCTGGAGGATGCGGCCGGTGCTGTCCAGGAACTCCTGCGGATCGTCGCTCAGCATCAGCCGGGCCTCGTCCGACAGGCCGTACGTGCGGTACTGGGCGGCGGCCGCGGCGCCCGCGCGGGCCTTCAACTCCGCCAGCCTCTCCTGGCCCTTGACGATCTTCCGGGCCAGCGCGACGATCTGCGCCGACTGCTGCTCGGCCTTCTCCTCGGCGGCGTTGTAGGCGTCGGTGGCGACGGCCGCATCGTGGTAGAGCGCGTCGAGCTGTTTGCGTACGGCTTCGATGTCCTTGTTGGTCACGGCCGTCGGTGAAGCGGTGGGCGAGGGGGTCGGACTCGGGGCGGCGAAGGCAGTGCCTGGCGCCGCCAGTACGGCCACCGCGCCGATCACGGTCACGGCCGTAGCGATCAGACCGCGCTTGCCCGTCCCCATACCCTTGCCCCCAAAGCTGATTTACCGTCAGTAACTTACGGTGCTCGGGGGATCGTGCCACGTCATGGCCGAAAGCGACAGAGGCAGGCCTTCCCGGCGTATCCCTCCGGGCCGCTCACCGCCGACCTGACGCTTTCCGGTGCCTCCCCTCTCCCCGCCTGCCGAAGACGATCTCCCCGCCTTTGTGACGAACGACTCACGGAGATCGTTCCCTGCGGGTCCCTCCGGGGGCGGGCCGGAGTTCGTGTGCTTGGCATGTTGTGCGGCGCACCGGAGTTCAGGCGAGCAGTAGGCGGCACCTGGCGAGGCGGGCCCAGGGTCAGGGTGCTGTACCCCGCGTGGCACACGGAGTTCAAGCGAAGGCCCCCGCTGTGCACGGGGACCATGAGCGCACTGCCGGCGTGGAGCGCAGGAGTTCGTTCGGGTGGCCCTCGGCGAGGCGGGCCGGGGCCGGGGCCGGGGGCCATGCCGGCGGCAGCATGCGGGCGCACCGCAATTCACGCAGCTGCATCCCGCGTGGGGTGACAGAGTTCATGCGAGCGGCACCCGGCGTGGCGCACCGCAGTTCATGGGTGCGGCACCTCGTGCGGCACACGGAGTTCAAGCGTGCGGCACCTCGTGCGGCACACGGAGTTCAAGCGTGCGGCACCCCGCAAGACTCCCCGGCGCTCACACGAGCCCACCCGGCGCCAACGCCCCCCACCCCACCGTCACTTCCCCCTGCCGCCATCGCGAAGGCCCGTCCACCACCGGCCAGTCCGTCGTCAGGTTCCGTACCGTCCGGATCCACCGCTGCCGGGCGCCGTACGACGCGTAGGGCGCGGCGGCCGCCCACGCGCGGTCGAAGTCGCGCAGGAAGCGGTGCACCGGCTCACCGGGGACGTTGCGATGGATCAGTGCCTTCGGCAGCCGCTCGGCGAGGTCGGAGGGCTGGTCCAGCGAGCCCAGCCGGGTCGCGAAGGTGACCGTCCGCGGCCCCTCGGGCCCCAGCGCGACCCACACGTGCCGGCGTCCGATCTCGTCGCAGGTCCCCTCGATGAGCAGCCCGCCGCGCGACCCTCGTACCGGGTCGGCCGGTGCCAGCCGGGCACACAGTCGCTCCCATACGGCGGCCACCTCACCCTCGTCGTACTGGCGCAGCACGTTGGCCGCCCGGATGAGCAGTGGTCGCTGGGGGAGCGGGATCTCGAACCCGCCGTGCCGGAAGACGAGCCCCTCCCGTTCGTACGGTTTCGCCGCCGCCACCCGGGCCGGTTCGATCTCCACGCCCACCACACGCGTGCGTGGAGCGTTCTCGCGGAGCCGGGCGAGCAGTTCGACGGCGGTCCAGGGCGCGGCCCCGTACCCGAGGTCCACGGCGACCGGATCGGCGGCGCGGCGCAGCTCGGCGCCGTGCGTGGCCGCGATCCACCGGTCCATGCGGCGCAGCCGGTTGGGGTTGGTCGTCCCGCGCGTGACCGTGCCCACAGGGCGGGAGGCGGCGCGGGAGGTCATGCCTACGAGGGTATGCGGCGGCCACGGGACCGGACGCCGGCGCCGGCACGGCAGGTGTGGCACCCGGCCCCGCCACAACGCACCGATGGGCCGACGCACCCCGCCCTCGAACGGTTGAGCGACCCCCGGTAATACCTCGGCAAAAACCACCCCACCCGGAATGGGAATACGCCCCTCCGGTGTTGCCTCCCTTGGAGGGTCCCCACGCCCTCCGTCCGGCATGCCCGCTGCAAGGAGGAACGCCACGTGAGCCAGTACGTCAGCAGGCTCCAGCGTCGCTCCCAGGCCACACCTCACCGGTTGCGACTGCACCGCCGCCCCCGCCGCGTCGCCATGCTCTCCGTGCACACCTCCCCGCTCCACCAGCCCGGCACCGGCGACGCGGGCGGCATGAACGTCTACATCGTCGAGCTCGCCCAGCGCCTCGCCGCGATCAACATCGAGGTCGAGATCTTCACGCGCGCGACGACGGGCGGTCTCCCGCCCACCGTCGAGATGGCCCCCGGCGTCCTGGTCCGCCACATCGACGCGGGCCCCTACGAGGGCCTCAACAAAGAGGACCTCCCCGCCCAGCTGTGCGCCTTCACCCACGGTGTGATGCAGGCCTGGGCCGGTCACCGCCCCGGCTACTACGACCTGGTCCACTCGCACTACTGGCTCTCCGGCCACGTCGGCTGGCTCGCCGCCCAGCGCTGGGGCACCCCACTCGTGCACGCCATGCACACCATGGCCAAGGTCAAGAACGCCAACCTCGCCGACGGCGACACCCCCGAGCCCGCCGCCCGCGTCATCGGCGAGACCCAGATCGTCGCCGCCGCCGACCGCCTCATCGCGAACACCGCCGAGGAGCGCGAGGAACTCGTGCAGCACTACGCCGCCGATCCCGCCAAGGTCGCCGTCGTCCACCCCGGCGTGAACCTCGAGCGCTTCCGCCCGGCGGACGGCCGAGCGGCGGCCCGGGCCCGTCTCGGTCTGCCCCAGGACGCCCTGATCCCCCTCTTCGCGGGCCGTATCCAGCCCCTGAAGGCCCCCGACATCCTGCTCCGCGCGGTCGCCGTTCTCCTCGACCAGCGGCCCGACCTGCGCTCCCGCATCCTCGTCCCGGTCGTCGGCGGCCTCAGCGGCAGCGGCCTCGCCAAACCCGAGGGCCTGCAGAAACTGGCCTCCCGCCTCGGCATCGCGGATGTCGTACGGTTCCACCCGCCCGTCGGCCAGGACCAGCTCGCCGACTGGTTCCGGGCCGCGTCCGTGCTGGTCATGCCCTCCTACAGCGAATCCTTCGGCCTGGTCGCCATAGAGGCCCAGGCGGCCGGCACCCCGGTGCTCGCGGCGGCGGTCGGCGGGCTGCCGGTGGCCGTGGCCGACGAACGGACCGGTTTCCTCGTACGCGGACACGATCCGGCCGCCTACGCGCGCGTGCTGCGCGATTTCGCCGACGATCCGGCGCTCACGCCCCGCATGGGCGAGGCGGCCGCTCGGCACGCCCAGTTGTTCGGCTGGGACACCGCGGCCGCGGCGACGGCGGACGTGTATGTGGCCGCCGCGCAGTCGTACCGGCGTCACGTACGCTCGCTTCATGGCTGAGGCAGAGAAGGCGGCACAGGTCATCGAGGGCGTTCTCAAGGACGCCGAGATCGAGTGGGAGAGCCCCGCGCCCGGCAATTACGTCGTGCAGCTCCCCGGCACCCGCAAGCTGAAGACCACCGTCTCGCTCCTCGTCGGCCGCCACTCCCTGTCGCTGAACGCCTTCGTCATCCGCCACCCCGACGAGAACGAACCTGGCGTCCACCGCTGGCTCCTGGAGCGCAACCTCAAGCTGTACGGCGTGAGTTACGCCGTCGACCGGCTCGGCGACGTCTACGTCACCGGCAAGCTCCCCCTCGCCGCGGTCACCGCCGACGAGATCGACCGCCTCCTGGGCCAGGTCCTGGAGGCGGCCGACGGCAGCTTCAACACCCTGCTGGAGCTGGGTTTCGCCACCGCGATCCGCAAGGAGTACGAGTGGCGGGTGGCCCGGGGCGAGTCGACGCGCAACCTGGACGCGTTCGCGCACCTGACCCAGCGGTCGGAGGGCTGACCCCCGGGCCCTGGAGTCCTCTCCGCGGCTTACGACTCGCCGGGCGGAAGGGAGTTGGTGGGCGGATCGTCGGTCGGCTCTTCGGACCCGCCGGGGTTCTCGGGCGCGGTCGGCTTGTCCAGCTGGTCCGCGAAGGCCCGCAGCGCGTCGGCGAGTTCCTTCTTGGTGGGCAGCTCGTCGACCTTCTTGTCGAGTTCGGCGATACGGCGGTTGAGCTCCGCCAGATCGCCCGGAGCGGAGGGTTCGGCCGTGGGCTCGTCGGTGACCGGGGGATCGTCCGGGGACGTGGAGGTCGGGCTGGGATCGGACCCGCCGGTGCTGCCCGCGTCGCCGCCGCCGCTGCCACCGACCGTACTGCCGTCGCCGCCACCGTCGGCGCCGACCGTGCCTCCGTCCGGCGGGAGGCTGGTCGACACGCTCGGCTCGGCGCCGCCGGGCTCGTCGTCCGAGCTCGCGGCGATGGCGCCACCCACACTGAGGGCGACCAGGGCGGCAGCGCCCGCGACGGCCACCGAGAGACGTCTGAACGGTAAGGAGTTCTGTCTGTCATCCATAGCGACGACGCTAACCGGCGTCGATCACCGGACGGACGCCTTCCGTCGAACACCTGTCTAGAGCCCGGCCCTTCCGGCCCCGGAGCTGTTGCGATAACGCCCCGGCGTCACCCCCACCAGCCGCTTGAAGTGCCGGGTGAGATGCGCCTGGTCGTGGAAACCGGTGAGCGCGGCGACCTCTGCGGGACCCTGCCCCGCGAGCAGCAGGCGCCGGGCCCGGTCGACGCGACGGGAGTTGAGGTACTGGTGCGGTGCGATGCCGTAGGCGGCACTGAAGGCCCGTACGAGGTGCGCCGGATGAGCCTGGACGACCCCTGCGGCCTCCTCCAGCGACAGCCCCTCCACGACCCGCTCGTCGAGGAGTTCGCGCAGTCGGCGGGCGAGGGCCGGGTCGCGGCGCGCGGGGCCGTCGTACAGCGGGGGGCGTAGCAAAGCCCTGAGCCGGTCGCCGATGAGCGTCAGCCTGCTCTCCGCCTCGAACTCCTCGCCGGGCCTGGTCAGCGCCGTGTGCAACTGCCCCACCCGCTGCCGCAGTACGGGATCACGCAGATCGGGACCGTCGACGGCCGCCCCGATGAGCTCGTCGCCGAGGTGGGTGTGGTCGAGGTAGAGAACCCGCTTGCGGAAGCCGTCCGGAGTGGCGGGCGAGCCGTTGTGCGGGACGTGCGGCGGCAGCAGCGACACGGTGTCGTCCGGCGTGCCGTGCTCGTGCCGGTCGAGGTCGTACCGTACGGCCCCGTCGTCCACGATGAGCAGCGTCCACGCCTCGTGCACATGCATCGGGTACGCGTACTCGGTGAAGTGGGCGTGGAAGACCTCGGTGACGCCCGGAACGGCGGGGCGCCACGCGGTGACGTGCTGCGCGGGCATGGTGGTGGCCTTTATCCCTTGTTCTTCGCAGGGAATGCCGGGCTTCAAGCCGGGCGGGGATGCGGCCCTCGGCCCGGAGGCGCGTAGCGCCGGAGATCTTTGCTCTTCGGGGTGACGGTCAGGCTGGGCGCTTCTGGTTCTCGATGTACTCCTTGACGATGCTCAGTGGTGCGCCACCGCAGGACCCGGCGAAGTAGGACGGGGACCAGAACACGGATCCGGTGCCGATCCGGTTGATCCGGCCGGTGTACTCCGCGCGCAGATATCGGGAGCTGACGCCCTTGAGGGAGTTGACGAGCTTGGACAGGGCGATTTTCGGCGGGTAGTGCACGAGCAGGTGGACGTGATCGCCTTCGCCGTTGAACTCCCGCAGATCCGCACCGAAGCTCTCACACACGTCCCGCATGATCGCCTCGCAGCGCCTCAGCATGTCGTCGTTAAAAATCTCACGCCGGTATTTGGTGACGAAGACCAAGTGGGCGTGGAGGTGGGAGATGACATGGTTTCCCCGTCTGATGTCGGGATCTGGTTCCCAGCGCGGTGACATGCGCCAAGTATAGTAGGATCGAGTGGACTTGACCGGAGGGGGTGGGCTGGATGATCCGTGCGTACAGTTCCTCCTGCGGCCCACCGTCCGCCAGGCGCAGGCGCTGGTCGAGATGCTGCGGGATCACTGCTCCCTCTACAACGGGGCGTTGCAGGAACGCCGCGACGCCTGGCGGCATGCCTCCAAGACCACCATCAGGTACGGGATGCAATCCGCGCAGCTCAAGGAGATCCGGGCGTTCGACCCGGAGCGTCAGGGCCGCTGGTCGTTCAGTTCGCAACAGGCAACCCTGCGCCGTCTCGACAAAGCGTTCGCCGCGTTCTTCCGCCGGGTCAAGTCCGGCGACACCCCGGGCTACCCGCGCTTTCGCGGGGTGAACTGGTTCGACACGGTGGACTTCCCCAAGGACGGGGACGGCTGCCGGTGGGATTCCACCCCGCACGACCGGGTCACCCGGGTCCGCTTCCAGGGCGTCGGCCACGTCAAGGTCAACCAGCACCGCCCGGTGACCGGCCACGTCAAGACCGTGTCGGTAAAGCGTGAGGGCCGAAAGTGGTTCGTAATACTGACCGCTGAGCAGGACCAGCCCGAACCCCTGCCCGCGACCGGCTTGGTGGTCGGCATCGATCTGGGCATCACGAACTTCCTCGCCGACTCCAACGGCGATTTCGTGCCCAGCCCGCGCCACGGCCGGCGTGCAGCCGCGAAACTGCAAGCAGCGCAGCAGGCCCTGTCCCGGTTCCCCCGCTGCAAGGCGAAGGACCGGACCGCCAACCACCAGCGCGCGGTGGACAAGGTCGCCCAGCTGCACGGCAAGGTGCGGCGCCAGCGGCTCGACCACGCACACAAGACCGCGTTCGGCCTGGTCCGCGCACACGACGTCATCGCGCACGAAGATCTCAAGATCCGCAACATGAGCAAGGCCCCCGCACCGAAACCCGACCCCGACCAACCGGGCACCTTCCTGCCCAACGGGGCCGCCACGAAGGCCGGGCTCAACAAGTCGATCCACGATGCCGGATGGGGGGTGTTCCTGACGATCCTGCACGCCAAGGCTGAAAGCGCCGGACGGGAAGTGATCGCCGTGGACCCCCGCAACACCTCCCGCACCTGCCCCGAATGCGGGCACACCGCGAAGGAGAACCGGCCCACACAGGAAAAGTTCCACTGCGTCTCGTGCGGCCACCACGCGCACGCCGACACCGTGGCAGCCACCAACGTTCTACGGGCCGGGCTGATCCGTCGCGACGCCAACCCGGCGTAACGAGAAGCCCCCGGCTTCAGCCAGGGGGAGGAGTCACGCAAAGAACGTACAAGACGGGGCCTGGAGGCGGCCGCCAGTCTCGTCGTATGAACGATGAATCCATCCGCTTCGACACCAAGATCGCCGTCCTGCTGCGCGAGGACCTGGAGACCTGGCAGCGCCTGAACGTCACCGCGTTCCTCGTCAGCGGCCTGGGCACCCAGGCCCCCGAGGTGGTCGGCGAACCGTACGAGGACGCCGACGGCGTGCCCTACCTGCCGATGTTCCGGCAGCCGGTGCTGGTCTTCGAGGGCACGAAGGAGACACTGACGGCGGCCCACGCGCGCGTGCTGTCCCGTTCGCTGCCGCGCGCGCTCTTCACGAGCGACCTGTTCTCGACGGGCAACGACCGGGACAACCGCGCGGCGGTACGGGCGGTGGCGACGGGCGAGCTGGACCTGGTGGGCCTCGCGGTGTACGGGCCGCGCAACGCCGTGGACAAGGTGTTCAAGGGCGCGCGGATGCATCCGTGACGGGGCCGGGCCGGGGCGTCATCAGGCCGGGCCGGCATCAGGCGCTGACGGGTCAGGCCGGGCTGGCCTCGGCGGCGGTGGGCTTCTCGGGTACGGCGGTCCCGGTGGCCGTCTCCCGGGACAGTCGGCGCATGAGGGCGGCGTACCCCACAGCCGCCACCGTGCCGACGACCGCGCACAGCCCCCACAGCCACTCCGCCCCGAACAGGTCGATGACGAAACCGGACATCAGGGGCGCGACGAGGGCGGCGACGGACCAGGACAGGGTGTACATGCCCTGGTAGCGACCGCGGCCGTGGGCGGGGGAGAGGCGGACGACGAGCCCGGTCTGGGTGGGCGCGTTGATCATCTCGCCCAGGGTCCACACGCACACGGTGAGGGCGATGAGGCCGACGGATCCGGCGAAGGCGGTGAGCCCGAAGCCGTATCCCGCGAGCAGGGACGAGACGACGAGGAGCCGCTGGGGATCCCGGTCCTGGATGAACCGGGTCACCGGGATCTGCAGCGCGACGATCAGGACGCCGTTGAGGGCGACGGCCAGGCCGTAGTCGGCGGGCGTGAACCCGGCCCGGCCCATCGCGACGGGCAGCCCGATCGAACCCTGCTGGAAGATTACGGCGACCAGGAAGGACAGCCCTACGACACTCATGAACCGCGCGTCGCGCAGGACGGTGCCGAGGCGGACGTCGTCGGGAGCCTTTTCGGCGTGCTGTGCGAGGGGCCGGGACTCGGGCAGCTTCAGGAAGACGACGACCGCGCAGACGGCGGTCATCGCGGCCTCGATGAGGAAGCCCGCGAGATAGCTGTACTCGGCGATGAACCCGGCGGCCATGGAGGAGACGGCGAAACCGAGGTTGATGGCCCAGTAGTTGAGCGAGAAGGCCCGGACCCGGTCCTCGGGCCGCACGATGTCGGCCATCATCGCCTGCACGGCCGGCCGGGAGGCGTTGGAGGCCATGCCGACGAGGAAGGCGACGGCGGCGATGGCGACGGGGTGGTGCATGAAGCCGAGCAGCGCGACGGAGGCGGCGGTGGCGGACTGCGCGACGAGCAGGGTGGGCCGCCGCCCTAGCTGTTCTGTCCTGGGAGGTTGTGGACAGGTGAGCCAGGTCTCGACTGAGGGATCTTGAACGGATGAGGGCCTTCCGGTTCGGTGTGGATTG
>NZ_JBIWLX010000037.1:0-46068 GCF_044766405.1 Streptomyces sp. NPDC102270
CCCCCCCCCCCCCCCCCCCCCCCCCCCCCCCCCCCCCCCCCCCCCCCCCCCCCCCCCCCCCCCCCCCCCCCCCCCCCCCCCCCCCCCCCCCCACGACTGTTGACAGCCGACGGCAGGAGGCCGGTAGGTTCGGCCGGGTCCACCACCGGACGCCCGACCGGGGAACCTCCGCCCAGTCGTCGCAGCGCCGCTGGGTCAGGGACGGTGTGCCGCACGGGAACACCGCCACTGGGAGCCAGGCTCAGCGCTCGCGCCACGGCAAGGGAACGTTCCGTCCGGCCGGGGAGGTGTGACCCGGGTGGGGCCCGGGCGTTCAGTAGACAACGGCTTTCGGTCGACCCGCAGCCAGCGGGCCCCAGGTCGGCCCGAAGGGCGCCGGGCCCCCATCCGCAGCGAGGGCGGACATTCGGCCAGGGCGGCCGAAAATTGTTTTCTTACCCCGATCTTGTGGAAACGACACCAGCATCCGAACGCCTTGTCGCGTCACCGCAGGCCGTGCGCACTATGGTGGACGCCTGCGTATTGATTCGAAGGGGCAGCGGTGAACGACGGCGACGGGACCCACACGGGCCAGGAGAGGCGATTCGGCCCGCTCGGCACGGCGTTGGTGATCATTCCGACCTACAACGAGGCGGAGAACATCAAGGCCATCGTCCGCCGGGTGCGCAAGGCCGTCCCGGAGGCGCACGTCCTCGTGGCCGACGACAACAGCCCCGACGGCACCGGCAAGCTCGCCGACGACCTGGCCGTCGAGGACGACCAGGTCCACGTCCTGCACCGCAAGGGCAAGGAGGGCCTCGGCGCCGCCTATCTCGCGGGCTTCCGCTGGGGCCTGGAGCACGGCTACGGCGTCCTGGTCGAGATGGACGCCGACGGTTCCCACCAGCCCGAGGAACTGCCCCGTCTGCTGACCGCCCTCAAGAGCGCCGACCTGGTCCTCGGCTCCCGCTGGGTGCCCGGCGGCCGGGTCGTGAACTGGCCCAGGTCCCGCGAGATCATCTCCCGCGGCGGCAGCCTCTACTCGCGCGTCGCCCTCGACCTTCCCCTGCGTGACATCACGGGCGGCTACCGCGCCTTCCGTCGCGAGACCCTCGAAGGCCTCGGCCTGGACGACGTCGCCTCCCAGGGCTACTGCTTCCAGGTCGACCTCGCCCGCCGGGCCGTCAAGGCCGGCTACCACGTCGTCGAGGTGCCGATCACCTTCGTCGAGCGTGAACTCGGCGACTCCAAGATGAGCCGCGACATCCTCGTGGAGGCCCTGTGGCGGGTCACCACCTGGGGCGTGGGGGAGCGGGTCGGCAGGATCACAGCCCGGGCAAAGCGCGCACAGTCGTAGCCCTACGGCCCCACAGGCTTGGCTGATCGTCCCCTTATGCCGCTCTGAGCCGCGCCCAGGCACACTGGACGTATGACGACAGGCGCTCCGACCCCCACGTACCCCGCCCGACCCCGCCGCTCCCGTATGCGCACCGTTCTGCCGCTGGGCGTCGCCGCCTGGCTGGTGCTGGAGATCTGGCTGCTGAGCGTGGTCGCGAGCGCGGCGAGCGGGTTCGCGGTGTTCCTGCTGCTGGTCGCCGGCTTCGTGCTCGGGTCGGTGGTCATCAAGCGGGCCGGCCGCCGCGCCTTCCAGAACCTGAACGAGGCGCTCCAGCGGGGCGGTGCCCCGTCGAGTTCCGGCAGCGGTGGCAACGGCCTGATGATGCTGGGCGGCCTGCTCCTGATGATCCCCGGACTGCTCTCCGACGCGATAGGGCTGCTCCTGCTGATCCCGCCGGTCCAGAAGGCCGTCGGCCGTTACGCCGAGCGCACCTTCGACCGCAAGATCCGCACTGCCGTCCCCGGCACCCTGGGGGACGCGTTCCAGCAGGCCCGTATGCAGCGCCCCGACGGCAAGGTGGTCCAGGGCGAGGTGATCGTCCGGGACGAGCCGGGCGGCGACACCCCGCAGGAACCGCGGCCGCCGCTCACCCGCTGAGCCGAAGCCGGGCAGCACAAACCGCGGGCGCGGTACGTGAATCACGTACCGCGCCCGCGGTTACTTGTATGCGCTGTTGTTCCCGCTCAGGCCGACTTGCGGCTGTCCCGGGGATGAACAGCGATGTTCATCGCGCCGGAACGCAGAACCGCCAGACGCTCCTCGAGGACCTCTTCGAGTTCCTCTCGGGTGCGTCGCTCCATCAGCATGTCCCAATGCGTACGCGCGGGCTTGGCCTTCTTCTCTTCAGGGCCGTCGCCGTCCACGAGGAGTGCTGGGGCCCCGCAGACCTTGCACTCCCACTCCGGCGGGATCTCCGCCTCGACCGAGAAGGGCATCTCGAAGCGATGCCCCTTCTCGCATGCGTACTCCACGGCCTGGCGCGGGGCCAGGTCGATGCCGCGGTCCGTCTCGTAGCTGGTCACCACGAGGCGCGTGCCGCGAAGAGCTCGCTCACTCATGAATCGTGCCTCCCGGGCTTGTCGCCCACAGGACAGGTGTCGCTGTCGTCGTCATCCGGTCAACGTCCGGTCGGCGGTAAAGATTCCCGTTCCGGGTCCCGTCCCGGGCATTGCGTCGCCGTCGTAGCCGCCCCTTGTTGTACCCACCAGCGCCCGGTTTGTCACATCTGCTGGCAGATGTGACACACCGTTTCGGCATCTTTGACGCGCAGTAACGGTACGCCTGGCAGGCCAAACGCGTACACTACAGCGCTTTCGTGTTGAACGCTAAATCCTTTCGGGTACGGGATTGCCCGCATCGCTGATCGCCCGCCGCACCGGGACCCGTGCGAGCAGGACGAATCCCATGACGAAGAAGGCCACCAGCGAGATGATCGCGTCCCGATAACTTCCCGTCAGCTGGTAGGTGATCCCGAACAGCAGCGGGCCCAGCCAGCTCATCCCGCGATCGCTCATCTCGTACGCCGAGAAGTATTCGGCCTCCTTGCCGGGCGGGACGAGGTGGGAGAACAGCGAGCGGGACAGGGCCTGGCTGCCACCGAGGACGAGCCCGATGCCGGCGGCCAGGACGAAGAACCATCCGGGCGCGCCGGCGGGCAGGAAGAACCCGGCCCCCAGGACCACCGCCCAGGCCACCAGCGAGCCGAGGATCGTGCGCTTGGCCCCGTAGGCCCGGGCGAGCCGGCCGAGCGCCAGCGCCCCCGCCACCGCGAGCACCTGGACCAGGAGCACGGCCGTGATGAGCGTCGACTGCCCGAGCCCCAGTTCCTCGGAGCCGTAGACCGACGCCTGGGAGATCACGGTCTGGATGCCGTCGTTGTAGATCAGGTACGCCAGCAGGAAGGCGAGCGTGAGCGGGTGCCGGCGCATGTCGCGGACGGTGGCGGTGAGCTGCCGCGGGCCCGGGGCCGTCGACTGCTTCGCGGGGGAACTCCGGTCGCGCAGCCGTCGTAGCGGAATCAGGGCGAAGGCGCCCCACCACAGCCCGGCCGAGGCCAGACAGATGCGGACCGCGGCGCTCTCGGAGAGGCCGAAGGAGTCGTGGCCCGTGTACAGAACCAGGTTCGCCACCAGCACCAGGGCGCCCGCCGCGTAACCGAAGGCCCAGCCCTTGGAGGAGACGGCGTCGCGCTCCTCGGGCGGGGCGATCTGCGGGAGGTAGGAGTTGTAGAGCATCGTCCCCACGGCCTGCGCCGCGTTCGCGACGACCAGGAGGACGCCGCCGAGCAGATAGCGGTCGCCGCCGAGGAAGAACATGCCGGTCGTGGCGGCGGCCCCGGTGTAGGCGGCGGCCGCCAGGAGGGGCTTCTTACGGCCGCCGCGGTCGGCGGCGGCACCCACCACGGGCATCACCAGCACGGCCACGATCACCGACAGGGACACCGAGTACGCGAAGAAGGAACCGGCACGCACCGGGATGCCCAGCGGGTGGACGTACCCGTCAGCGTCCGCCGCGTGCTTGGCGACCGAGGTCAGATAGGGGCCCAGGAACACGGTGAGCACGCTCGTCGAGTAGACGGAGCACGCCCAGTCGTAGAAGTACCAGCCGCGTTGTTCACGCCGCCGGTCGGCGGCCTCGTCCGCCGCGCCCGCCCGCACGGTGTCGATGCCCACCCGTGCCCTCGCTTCCCCGTGAAAGGTGCCGTGCGCGGGCCGGGGAAGGGGCGGGTCGGACAGGGGTCAGACCCAGACGCCGCGGTCCTCCATGACCTTGCGCAGTGTGTCGATGTGATCGGTCATGATGCCATCGACTCCCAGGTCCAGGAGCCGGTGCATGCGCTCGGGCTCGTTGATGGTCCACACGTGCACGTGGAGCCCACGCGCGTGGGCGGCGCGCACGAAGCGGTGGTCGACCACCTGGATGCCGGACTGGGCCTCGGGCACCTGGGCGGCGACGGCGGAGCGGCGCAGTGCCGCCGGGACGCCCCACGAGCGCAGCCGCAGGTTGAGCACACCCCGGGTGCCGTACGACGTCGCAAGGCGGGGTCCGGCGAGCCGCTGGGCGCGCATCACCCGCGCCTCGGAGAAGGAGCCGACGCAGATCCGGTCCCAGGTGCCCGTGCGCTCGATGAGGTCCAGGAGCGGCTGGAGGGCCGGCTCGTCCTTGAGGTCGACGTTCCAGCGCGCCTCGGGGAAGGTCTCCAGGAGCTCCTCGAGGAGCGGCACCGGTTCCTTGCCCGCCACACGCGCGTGCCGTACCTCGGCCCAGCGCAGATCCGCTATCCGGCCCGCCCCGTCGGTCACCCGGTCCAGCGTCGCGTCGTGGAAGGCGACCAGCTTGCCGTCCGCGGTCGCGTGGACGTCGGTCTCCAGGTACCGGTAGCCCGCCTCGACCGCCCGCCGGAACTGGAACGCGGTGTTCTCCAGGCCGTCCGCCGCCCCGCCCCGGTGGGCGAAGGGGATGGGGCCGGGATGGTCCAGGTAGGGGTGGCGTATCCGCGGGGTCACGGACGCAGTATCGCTCCCCGCGATTGCCCGGTGGCAACGACCGTGCTGACGTCGGATGCCCGGGGGACGGCGAACATGCGCAGGAAAACCTGGGCGAGCGGGCCGATGGACACCGCGTAGAGGACGGTTCCCACGCCGATGGTGCCGCCGAGCGCGAATCCCGTGACCACGACGGCGACTTCGACGGCGGTCCGCATCAGCCGGATGGAGCGTCCGGTCCGCCGGTGCAGCCCGGTCATCAGACCGTCCCTCGGGCCCGGGCCGAAGCTGGCGGCGATATAGAGACCGGTGGCCACACCGTTGAGCACGATCCCGGCCAGCAGCAGTGGGATCCGTACGGCGAGACCGTGCACGTCGGGGACCGCGGCGAGGGTCGCGTCCATGGCGATGCCGACCACGAAGACGTTGGAGACCGTGCCGAGACCCGGCCGCTGGCGCAGCGGGATCCACAGGAGCAGCACCGCCGCGCCCACGACGATGGACACGACACCGATCGACACCCCGGTGAGTTCGGCGAGGCCCTGGTGCAGCACGCCCCAGGGCTCCAGGCCCAGGCCCGCCTCGACGAGCAGCGCGGAGCTGGCCCCGTACAGAGCGAGTCCGACGTACAGCTGGATCAACCGTCGTACCGGACGGCTCTGCGTGGACAAGGTGGGTCCCCCTGTGGTGGTAGTGGCCTGATGCATGACACCCTGTGGCTTGGGATGACACGCCATCCATGGCCAATTCGGGGAAGGTGGACTGATTTCAGTGGCGCAGTGGACCTCGGCGGTGGGCGCGGCGCAGCTCGCCCGGCTGCTCAAATCCCAGCAGGACCGTCCCGCGGGCCCCGGCACGCGCCGCCCGCCGGCCTACCGCGCACTCGCCGACGGCATCCGCCTGCTGGTCCTGGAGGGCCGGGTCCCGGTGGCCGCACGCCTGCCCGCGGAACGTGAGCTGGCCCTCTCCCTGTCCGTCAGCCGTACGACCGTGGCGGCGGCCTACGAGGCGCTGCGGGCCGAGGGATTCCTGGAGTCCCGGCGCGGCGCGGGCAGCTGGACGGCCGTACCGGCCGGGAACCCGCTCCCCGCCCGCGGTCTCGAACCCCTCCCGCCCGAAGCCCTCGGTTCAATGATCGACCTGGGCTGCGCGGCACTGCCGGCGCCCGAGCCGTGGCTGACCCGCGCGGTGCAGGGCGCCCTGGAGGAGCTGCCGCCGTACGCCCACACGCACGGGGACTACCCGGCGGGTCTGCCGGCTCTGCGCGCGATGATCGCCGAGCGGTACACCGCGCGCGGGATCCCCACGATGCCCGAGCAGATCATGGTCACGACCGGCGCGATGGGCGCGATCGACGCGATCTGTCATCTGTTCGGGGGCCGGGGTGAGCGGATCGCGGTCGAGTCGCCGTCGTACGCGAACATCCTTCAGCTGATGCGCGAGGCGGGCGCCCGGCTCGTGCCCGTCGCGATGGCGGAGGGGCTGACCGGCTGGGACATCGACCGCTGGCGACAGGTCCTGCGGGACGCGGCGCCCCGGATCGCCTATGTGGTCGCCGACTTCCACAACCCGACCGGCGCGCTGGCCGACGAGGACCAGCGACGGCAGCTGGTGGACGCGGCGCGGTCCGCGGGGACCGTGCTGGTGGCGGACGAGACGATGACCGAGCTCTGGCTGGACGACGACGTCTCGATGCCACGGCAGGTGTGCGCCTTCGACCCGGCCGGATCCACCGTGGTCACCGTCGGCTCCGCCAGCAAGGCGTTCTGGGCGGGAATGCGGATCGGGTGGGTCCGGGGGGCACCGGACGTGATCCGCAGTCTGGTCGCCGCGCGGGCCTACGCCGACCTCGGGACGCCGGTCCTCGAGCAGCTGGCCGTGAACTGGCTGTTCAGCACCGGGGGATGGGAGCAGGCGGTCGAGCTGCGGCGAGGCCAGGCCCGGGAGAACCGGGACGCGCTGGTGGCCGCGATGCGCAGGGAACTGCCGACCTGGGAGTTCGAGGTGCCGCAGGGCGGCCTGACGCTGTGGGTGAAGGCCGGGGGGTTGTCCGGCTCCCGGCTGGCGGAGGTCGGCGAGCGGGTGGGCGTACGGGTGCCGTCCGGGCCGCGGTTCGGGGTCGACGGTGCCTTCGAGGGCTATGTGCGACTGCCGTTCACCGTCGGAGGAGCGGTGGCCGACGAGGCTGCGGCGCGGCTGGCCGCGGCGGCGCGGGTGGTGGAGAGCGGAGGGTCCGGGGGCGGGGAGGCGCCGCGTACGTTCGTGGCCTGACAGCACTGTGCGATCAGCCGCCACGCACCCGCAGCCGCACCCGCAGCCGCAGCCGCACGAGCATCGCTGAGGGCTACGGCGCCTCCGCGGCCACCGCTTCCGGCTCCGCTCCCGAGGGGACCGTCTCCGCTCCCGAGGGGACCTCCTCCGCTTCCGTTCCCGAGGGGACCGTCTCGGCGTCCGCCGGAGTCGTCCGTGCCGGCAGCAACGCCAGCACCGCCTGCCGGTCCGCCTCGCTCGTCGCGTCGTCGTAGGGATCCGGAGTCGCCGGCACCTGGAGGCGATGGACCGGGCCCGACCCGAGGCGGGCGTACCCGCGGCCGGGCGGAACATCGGTCACCGGGGTCGTGTGCGGAGGCGCTCCGAGGAAGGCCTCCAACTGGTCCGGCGTCGCAGGGCCCAGTACGACACGCGCGCGCGTGTGCTGCCGTACCGGCTCGCTCAGCGCCTCCGCGCTGTCGAACTGGTCGGCCACCACCACCGTGACGTTCGCCGCGCGCCCGTGCCGCAGGGGGACCTGGAGCAGGGACTGCGGATCCTTGCGGCCGTCCGCGGCGGCCAGGTGGGTGAAGGCGCTCGGGCGGTCGAGGAGGATCCACAGGGGACGCTTGGTGTCCTCGGGCGGCGGATGGCCCGCCTGCCGGGCGCGGTTGGCCGCGATCAGGCGGCGCTCCGTCTCGGTCGCCGCCCACTCCAGGCTCGCCAGTGCCCCCGCGAGCCCGCACTCGACCGCGAGGACGCCGTCCCGGCCGGTCAGGCACGCGTACTCGCCGGTGCTGCCGCCCTCGATGATGACGACATCGCCGTACTGGAGGGCCTGGAGCGCGATGGAACGCAACAGGGTCGAGGTGCCGCTGCCCGGCTGGCCCATGACCAGCAGGTGCGGCTCGGTGGAGCGGATGCCGGTGCGCCAGACCACCGGCGGGACGTCGCGCTGCCCGTCGCCGTAGCCGAGCGGAAGCGTGCGCTGGACCTGGGTGGGGTCGGTGAAGCCGAGGACCGTCTCGCCCGGGGCGGTGACGAAACGCTGGGCGGCGATGTCGGTGGGCAGCGGGGCGAGGACGGTGACCGTGAGTTCGTTGCCCTCCTCGTCCCAGCTGAAGTGGTACTCGCGGCCGCGGCCCGACTTGGCGTGCAGCAACTGCTCGATGCGGGCCCGGGACTCGGCCTCGCCGTCGGTGAAGTACGCCGGGTAGCGGATCAGCAGGTGGGTGATGCGGCCGGTGCCGTCGAAGTCGTACGCGGGGAAGGCCTTCTCCCACTCGCCGCCGTGCGTGTACAGCGGGGCCGGGTCCTCGGCCGCCGAGAAGTACGGGACGAGCGCTTCGTACAGCGACTGCAGCCGCTGTGTCTGCGTCTCGTCCGGCCCTTCCGGTTCCAGCGGCCTGCGGTCCCGGCCCTGCCAGGCTGCCGCCGCCATCAGGCTGATGACGGCGAGCAGCGGACCGTACGGAACGAGCGCCACGACCAGGACCACCGAGGCCACCAGGAACAGCAGCGGTCCGCGCCTGTCCTTGGGGGTCTCGGCCCACCTGCGCCGCCCGGCCGAGGCCAGCCGGCGCAGCCCGCGGGTGATCGTGATCAGCGGGTGGAGGACGTCGGTGGCGCTGTCGGCCGCCGTCCGGGCCAGCTCCCGGCTCCGGGCGATCTGGGCGCTGCCTGTGCTCAGGATGCGGGGGAGGGGGCGGCGAGCCACTGCTGTCTCCTGGAGGTGCGTACGGACGGGAGGGGCGGCGTCAGAACTTGATGCCGCCGAGGAGGCTTGCCAGGCTCTCGCCACCGGCCTTGATGCTCGGGGCGATGGCCGTGCTGGCCAGGTAGAAGCCGAACAACGCCGAGATCAGGGCGTGCGACGCCTTGAGCCCGTCCTTGCGGAAGAAGATGAAGACGACGATGCCGAGCAGTACGACACCGGAGATGGAAAGGATCATTGCGGTGCTCCTGGTTCGTGGGGACAGTCACCATGAGTACTTCCAGCATCACAGCATGTATCTATACGACAAAAGGTGCAAATGAATGAATTCTTCGCGATTTCACTGAGTTGGCGGAGCAGTGGTGATCTTTACCTCCGGCACTTCGGGTCATCTGCCGCGCGAGCCAGTACCCTTGCGATTCACCTGAACGGTTGTATGAGAGGCGGTCCGGCCGATGACTGAAGCCCCCGACCCGGAGGTCGTGGAGCTGGCGACCAAGATCTTCGATCTGGCCCGGCAGGGGCAGACCGAGGCGCTGGTGGCGTACGTCGACGCGGGTGTACCGGTGGGCCTCACCAACGACCGCGGGGACTCGCTCGTGATGCTCGCCGCCTACCACGGTCACGCGGACGCGGTGCGCGCGCTCGTCGCCCGCGGGGCGGCGGCCGGCGGGGTCAACGACCGGGGGCAGACGCCGCTCGCCGGAGCCGTCTTCAAGGGCTCCACGGACGTCATCGAGGCCCTGCTGGAGGGCGGCGCCGATCCGGCCGAGGGCACCCCCTCGGCCCTCGACACCGCCCGGATGTTCGGCCGGACCGAACTGCTCGAACTGTTCGCCGCACACTGATCCGCATGCTCTGACCAGCGAAAACACTCACAACGGGGGAGGCGGTACAAGGCCGCCGAAATTTCGGTCGCGGCAGATGGAAGTGCCGAGTCATCATGACCTCGTGGTTCACGGACGTGATGGCCGGGCAGCTGATGCCGCACCGCGCGGACCGTGACACGGTCCGTATGGGCCACCGACGAGAGGCAGAGGAAGATGGCTTACAGCAAGCAGGAAACGGCGGGCGCCCCGACGTGTTGTCACGCGGCCAGGTAATGCACGTCCCCGGTTGCGTCGACGCTTGATGTGAGGCTGTTTCCCATGTTCGATCCGGTCATAGCGCCCAGCGGTACGCTGCTCGGCCTGCTCCAGCGGGGCCGCGGCGACGGCACACTGCACGCGCTCACCGCCCCGCGCGCCGAGGCGCTCGCGGCCCTGAACCACTGCGTGCTGCGCGATCCCCGCCACGACTGGCAGGTGGAGAACCGCTCGCTGTACTACGCCCGTCTCTTCCTCGACCTGGGCGGCGAGCTGGACGAGATCGAGGCGCACCTCTTCGAGGTGGACGACGTCTTCGACACCGAGGAGTCACGCACGGGCCTCGCCCTGGCCGTCCTCGGCCACCTCGCCTCCTACGGCAGGCGCGACGCGCTCGAACTGCTGCGCAGGTACGCCGCCTCGGGCTCCAACTGGGCCTGGGCGCTGGACGAACTCGCGCTGCGGGACGACGACGCCGGCCTGCGTGCCCTTGCCGTGCCCGTGCTCGCCCGCTTCGGGACCGATCCCGAGGGCGAGGCCGAACTTGCCGCCGCCGTCCGGGACGCCTTCGAGCCGAGGCCATGGCGGCTGTGGGCCGACGATCCCCGCGTATCCGTCTCCACGCGTGTGCGTGCCGCTCAGGAGGCCGGCTGTTTCGACCGCTGGCAACGCCAGATGCGACCCGCAGGCCCCCGCCCGGGGTGGAGCGTGCAGGCCGTCTTCGAGTGGGCCCAGCAGGGCGTCGAGCGCGGGGCCGCCCTCCATGTGCCCGCCGCCCGCTGCCTGGCCGCCGTCGCCGGACCCGAGGACCGGCCCGAGATCATCGCGGTCGCCAAGGACGGCACCGAGGGGGCCCGGGCCACCGCTCTGCGCTATCTCTCCGACAGCAACGACCCCGACGCCTTCGATCTGATCGAGTTGGCCGCCGTCACCGGCTCACCGGCCGTCGTGGAAGCCGCCCTCGACTCGTTCGAACGCATGCGCAGTATCGCCGCCGTCGACCGCGCGCGTGGCTGGGCCCGCCGGCCCGATCCGCTGGGCGCCGCCGCCGGACGCATGCTCGCCTGCCTGGGCGGAGCCCAGGACCGGGACCTCGTGCTGGCGGCCCTCCGGGAGGCCGTACGGGGCGAGGGACCCGACGCGGCCACCCTGTGGACCCTCGTCGACGGCACCGGACGCCTCGGCATCGCCTGCGCCGCCCCCGTGCTGCGCCACATCTACCGGGAGACGGCCTCCTCCCACCTCCGCGGCCGTGCCGCCCGCGCGCTCGCCGCCACCGATTCCTCCTTCGCCACCGGCTTCGCCGTCGAATGCCTCTGGGACTGCGAGGAGACCACCCGCGAGATCGCCGCCCGGCACGCCGAGACCGGCGACGCCCGGGTCGTGGAGCGACTGCGCCGGCTGGCCGCCGACCCGGCCGAGGAGGCCGAGGTCCAGACGGCCGTACGCAGCCGTATCGGACCGGACACCGCGGCCATGTGACACCGCCTTCGGGTGTGAACATCCGGGCCCTGTCACACCCGCCCGGTGAACTCCGGACGACCCGCGGGTCAGGTGCGCATGGACGTCGCCCGACCTGCTCGGGTGCGCAGCGGAACGCTCATGGGACGTTCCTCGTCCGGAAAGATCCACGTTGACGCGGCCACGTCCAGCGCGGCGAGAACAGTCCTATGCGTGTCGTCATAGTGACCGAATCCTTTCCCCCCGATGTGAACGGCGTGGCCCACTGCGCGCTCCAGACCGCCCGGCACCTCGTGGATCGCGGTCACCTTCCGCTCGTCGTCGCGCCGGCCACCGCGTCCGGCCCCGGATCCGGCGTGGACGCCCTCGCGCCGTGCCCCGTCGTCCGTGTCCCCTCCCTCCCCCTCCCGGGCTACCCCCAGGTCCGCGTCGCCCTTCCCAGCAGGCGCGTGGCCGTGGCGATCGCCGAGCACCGTGCCGACGTCGTCCACCTGGCCGGCCCGTTCGTCCTCGGCGTCCGCGGCATGGCCGCCGCCGCCCGGCTCGGCATCCCCGCCGTGGCCGTGTACCAGACCGACCTCGCCGGATACGCCCGCACCTACGTGCACGCGGGAGAGGCCGCCGCCTGGCGCCGTATCCGCTCCGTCCACGCCGCCGCCGATCTCACCCTCGCCCCGTCCAGTGCGTCCCTGCGCGACCTGGAGGCGCACGGCGTCCCCAGGGTCGAGCTGTGGCCGCGGGGCGTGGACACCGTCCGCTTCCGCCCCGACCTGCGCGACGAAGAGCTGCGCCGCCGGCTCGCCCCGAACGGCGAGACGATCGTCGGTTACGTCGGCCGGCTCGCCGCGGAGAAGCACATCGAGCTGCTGGCCGACACCTGCCGACTGGAGGGCGTCAAGGTCGTGGTGGTGGGGGACGGGCCGACCCGGCCCGCTCTCGAGCAGGCACTGCCCGGCGCGGTCTTCCTGGGCCCCCGCACGGGCGACGAACTGGCCCGGATCTTCGCCTCCTTGGACGTCTTCGCGCACACCGGCCCCTTCGAGACCTTCTGCCAGACCGTGCAGGAGGCCATGGCGAGCGGTGTGCCCGTCGTCGCGCCCGCCGCCGGCGGACCGCTGGACCTGGTCGCCCACGGGCGCACCGGGTTCCTCGTCCCGCCGCGCGACCCGGCCGCCGTACGGGACGCGGTGTGGTCCCTGGCCGCCGACCCCGAGATGCGTGCCTCGTTCGGCGTCGCCGCGCGGGCCATGGTCGAGGGGCGCACCTGGGCGGCCGTCGGCGACCGGCTGATCGGCCACTACGCCGCCGTGCTCGCCGGCCGGAAGGCGGCGGTGGCGGCATGAGCGGACATGGCGGCATGAGCGGACGGTCGCTGCGGATCGTCCGGCTCGCCAACTTCGTCGCTCCCACCTCGGGCGGCCTGCGCACCGCCCTGCGCGAGCTCGGCAAGGGCTACCGGGCGGCCGGACACGACCCCGTGCTCATCGTGCCCGGCGACCGCGCGAGCGACCGCCTGACCGAGCAGGGACGCATCATCACCCTGCCGGGCCCGCTGCTGCCCGGCACCGGCGGCTACCGCGTCCTCGCCGACAAGCGGCGCGTGGCCCGGCTCCTGGAGGAGCTCGCCCCCGACCGCCTGGAGGTCTGCGACCGTACGACCCTCAGGTGGACCGGCAAGTGGGCCCGGCGCGCCCGGGTTCCCGCCGTGATGGTCTCCCACGAGACCGCCGACGGCGTGCTGCGCACCTGGGGCCTGCCGGAGGGCGCGGCCCGGCGTGCCGCCGACGCCCTCAACGTCCGTACGGCGCACACGTACGCGCGCGTGGTGTGCACCACCGAGTTCGCCGAGCGGGAGTTCGTGCGGATCGGCGCCCGCAACGTCGTACGGGCCCCACTCGGCGTCGACCTCGTCGAGCGGCGCCCGGCGCTGCGCAACGCGGGACTGCGGGCCCGCTACGCGCGCGAGGACGAGACACTCCTCGTGACCTGCACCCGGCTGTCCGTGGAGAAACGGCCCCGCACCGCGCTGGACGCCGTGGAGGCGCTGGTACGGCGCGGGCGGCGGGCGGTGCTCGTGGTGGCCGGGGACGGGCCGCTGCGGCCGCGTCTGGAGCAGCGGGCGCGGGAGCGCGGGCTGCCGGTCACCTTCCTCGGGCACCTCTCCGACAGCGGGCTGCTCGGCGCCCTCCAGGCATCCGCCGACGTGTGCCTGGCCCCTGGACCGGCCGAGACCTTCGGGTTGGCCGCGCTGGAGGCCATGGCGTGCGGCACGCCGGTGGTGGTGAGCGTCTCCTCCGCGCTGCCCGAGGTCATCGGATCCGCCGGGGCCGTGGCCGCAGACCGTGGGGAGGCCTTCGCGGACGCCGTGGACATGCTGCTCGGCCGGCCCGAGGCCGAGCGTCGCGAGACCGCACGCGCGCGTGCGGAGTGCTTCGGGTGGGACACGGCGGTCCGGGCGTTCCTCGCCGCGCACGACACGGAGGATGTCGTACGGCGTTCCGTGCCGGGAGGTGTGGCATGAGCGGCGGCGCGTCATGAGCCGGGGGTGTGTCATGAGGCCCGCGCTGCGTCGCCCTGGGCCGGTTATCGGTGACGTACGCCGGTTATCGGCGACGTACCTTCACAAAGCGCACCGGCGTTCCCGGCACCGCCTGGGCCGCCGCCGGGAGGTCCGTCTCTCGGACCACTCCGATCACCGGGTAGCCGCCGGTGGTCGGGTGGTCGGCGAGGAAGATCACCGGCCTGCCGTTCGGCGGGACCTGGACCGCGCCCAGGACCATGCCCTCGCTGGGGAGCTCGCCCGGCCGGGCCCGCTCCAGGGCCGGCCCCTCCGTGCGCAGGCCGATGCGGTTGCTCGCCGAGGACACCTGGAAGGCGCGGGAGGTGAAGGTCCGTACCGCTTCCTGGGTGAACCAGTCGTCTCGGGGGCCCAGCGTGACGCGGAGGACGAGTTCCGCCGGGGGCGCCGGCTGCGGTGCCGTGTCCACGCGTGTGTGGAGGGGACTCGGCGTGCCCAGTCGGAGTACCGCGCCGTCCGTGAGGGGAGTCGGGCCCAGGCCGGACAGCAGGTCCGTGGAGCGGCTGCCCAGGACCGGCTCCACGGCGATTCCGCCGGAGACGGCCACATAACTGCGCAGTCCCGATACGGCCGTTCCGACGCTCAGCAGTGCTCCGGCCGGCACGCGCACCGGCGCGCCCCAGGCCGCAGGCCGGCCGTCCACCGCGATCGGGCAGGGGGCGCCCGTGACGGCCACGGTGACCGTCGAACGGGGGCGCAGCGCACAGCCGTTGAGCGTGGTCTCCAGGACGGCCGCCTCGGGGCGGTTGCCGACCAGACGGTTGGCGAGGTCGGCCGCCGGACCGTCCAGGGCGCCCGAGCGGGGGACGCCGAGGTGGGCGTGGCCCGGGCGGCCCCGGTCCTGGACGGTGGTCAGTGCTCCGGCCCGGACGACGGAGAGGGCGCGGTCGGTCATGCCGCCCCCGTCGGCACGAAGCGCACCCGTGCACCCGGCGAGAGCAGCGCGGCCGGCACGCGTGTGTGGTCCCACAGAACGGCGTCCGTGGTGCCGATGAGGTGCCAGCCGCCCGGCGACGAACGCGGGTAGACGCCGGTGTACGGGCCCGCGAGCGCCACCGAACCCGCCGGGACGGCCGTGCGCGGGGTGGCCCGGCGCGGGATGTCGTAGCGGTCGGGCAGGCCGGTGAGGTAGCCGAAGCCGGGAGCGAATCCGCAGAAGGCGACCGTGAACTCGGTGCCGGCGTGGACGCGGGCCACCTCCGCGGGGGAGACGCCCCAGTGCGCGGCCACGTCGGCCAGGTCCGGGCCGTCGTAGCGCACCCGGAGTTCGATCACTTCGCGCGCGCGTGGGGGAGCGGGCGGCACATCCGAGTCGGTGAGTTCGGCGGTCAGGCGGGCCGGGTCGGCGAGACCGTCGAGGAGGACCGTGCGGGCCGCGGGCACGATCTCGCGGACCGACAGCGAGCCCTCCGCGCGGCGACGCACCAGCTCGGCGTGGAGGGCCTGGGCCTCCTCGCCCGAGGACACCTCGACGAGCAGGGCGTCGTCCCCGACGCGCAGCGCCCTCATACGAAGGCCTCCACCCGGACGCCCGAGGACACCAGGCGCTCTCTCACCCGTCGGACCAGCTCCACCGCGCCCGGGGTGTCGCCGTGCAGGCACAGGGAGCGGGCCTCGACCTCGATGCGGGTCCCGGAGCGCGCGGTGACCGCGTGGTCCCGGGCCAGGCTCAGCGAGCGCTCCACGACCGCCTCCGTATCGGTGACCACCGCACCCTCCTGGCCGCGTGGCACCAGCGTGCCCTCCTCGGTGTAGGCGCGGTCCGCGAAGGCCTCGGTGACGGCCTCCAGGCCCGCCTTGCCGGCCGCCTCCAGCAGACGCGAGCCGGGCAGGCCCAGCACGGGCAGCGTGGCGTCGGCGAGGAGTACGCCGGCGACGACCGCGGCGGCCTGCTCCTCGTCGTGGACGACACGGTTGTAGAGGGCGCCGTGCGGCTTGACGTAGGACACGCGTGTGCCCGCCGCCCGGGCGAAGACCTCCAGGGCGCCGATCTGGTAGGCCACCTCGGCCGTCAGCTCGGCGGACGGCACGTCCATCGCACGCCGCCCGAACCCCGCGAGGTCGCGGTAGGAGACCTGGGCCCCGATCCGGACTCCGCGCGCGGCCGCCAGCTCGCACACCCGGCGCATGGTGACCGCGTCCCCGGCGTGGAACCCGCAGGCCACGTTGGCGCTGGTGACGACGGACAGCAGTTGCTCGTCGTCGGTCAGCTGCCAGCGGCCGAAGCCCTCGCCGAGGTCGGCGTTCAGATCGATCGAGGTCATGGAGGTCTCGTATCTCCTTCCGGGATTCTCAACGGGTTCTCAAGGGGCTCCAGTGGGGGTCTTCAGGCCACTCTGTACTGCTCGTCGCGGGCGTCCGTCAGAAACATCTGCCCCGGTGCGTGGGTGATGGCGAACGGCGGGCGCGAGGCCATCACCGCGGCCTGCGGGGTCACTCCGCAGGCCCAGAACACCGGGATGTCGTCGGGCTCGGCGTCCACCGGATCACCGAAGTCGGGGCGGCCGAGGTCGTCGATGCCGAGCGCGGAGGGATCGCCGCAGTGCACCGGACTGCCGTGCACGGCCGGGAGCAGACTGCTCTCCCTCAGGGCGGCGGCCAGGTGCTGGGGCGGCACCGGGCGCATGGACACCACCATGGGTCCGTGCAGCCGCCCCGCGGGACGGCACTGTCGACTGGTCACGTACATGGGAACGTTCCGGCCCTGCTGGATGTGCCGGATCGGGACGCCCGCCTCCGAAAGTGCCCACTCGAAGGTGAAACTGCACCCGATCAGGAACGAAACGAGGTCGTCACGCCAGTGTGCGCGCACGTCCGTCGGCTCGTCCACCAGCCGGCCGTCCTCCCACACCCGGTAGCGCGGGAGATCGGTGCGCAGATCGGCGCCTTCGGCGAGGACGGTGGTCGGGTCGCCGGCGTCCGTGACGTCGAGGACCGGACAGGGCTTGGGGTTGCGCTGGCAGAACAGCAGCATGTCGTACGCCCAGTCGGCGGGCACCGAGATCAGGTTGACCTGGGTGTGGCCGGCCGCGACCCCGGCGGTGGGGCCGGCCAGGCCCGCGCGGAAGCGGGCGCGTGCCTCGGCCGGGCTCCACGCGTGCGCGTGCTCGTCGGCGACGGTCAGAGGGCGGTCCTCCGTACGGTTCATGCGAGTTCCTTCCCACGGGTCTCCGGCAGTCCGAGCAGGGCCAGGGCGGCGATGCCGTAGCCGATGGCGCCGAAGACCAGCGCCCCGCCCACACCCCAGCTGTCGGCCAGGAAGCCGACGGTGGTCGGGAAGACCGCGCCGACCGCGCGACCCGCGTTGTACGTGAAGCCCTGACCCGAGCCGCGCACCGCCGTCGGGTACAGCTCGCTCAGATAGGACCCGAAGCCGCTGAAGATCGCCGACATGCAGAACCCGAGGGGGAAGCCGAGGATCAGCAGCCAGGTGTCGGCTCCGCTGGGGATGTTGCCGTAGGCCACGATGCAGACGGCCGACAGCAGGGCGAAGAGCCAGATGTTGCGCCGCCGGCCCAGCCGGTCGGTGAGGTAACCGCCGGTCAGATAGCCGAGGAAGGCCCCGGAGATCAGGAAGGTCAGATAGCCGCCGGTGCCCACGACCGACAGCCCGCGGTCGCTCTTCAGATACGTCGGCACCCAGGTGGCGAGCGTGTAGTAGCCGCCCTGGACGCCGGTGGACAGCAGCCCGGCGAAGATCGTCGTACGCAGCAGGTCCGGTTTGAAGATCGCCGCGAAGGAGCCCTTGCCGGCGCTCTTCTCGCGCACCGCGACCGCCTCCGGGGCGTCCTGGACCCGGCGTCGCATCCAGACGACGAGCAGCGCGGGCAGCGCACCGGTCCAGAACATCACGCGCCAGGCCGTGCCGTCGTCGAGGACCGAGAACACCAGCGTGTACATGATCGCAGCCAGGGCCCAACCCACGGCCCACGAGCTCTGGATCGCGCCCAGCGTGCGGCCCCGGTGCTTGGCGCTCGCGTACTCGGCGACCAGGATCGCGCCGACCGCCCATTCGCCGCCGAAACCGAGGCCCTGCAGGGCGCGGAAGACCAGCAGAGACTCGAAGTCGGGGGCGAAGCCGCAGGCCACGGTGAAGATCGCGTAGGTGACCACCGTGATCATCAGCGCCCTGACCCGGCCGGCCCGGTCGGCCAGCACCCCCGCCAGGGCCCCGCCGATACCGGAGGCCAGCAGGGTGACGGTGGTGAAGAGACCGGTCTGGCCGCTGTTCAGGCCGAAGGAGGCAGCCAGCGCGACCATGCTCAGCGGGAGCGTGAAGTAGTCGTAGGAATCGAGGGCGTAGCCGCCGAACGCACCGGCGAAGGCACGTCGGCCGCGCGGACCGAGGGCGCGGTACCAGCCCAACGCCCCGTCTTCGGCGGGGTGTTCGGTCGCTGTGGGGTGATCGGTCAGGGCCTGTGGGGGCGGGGTCGTGCTCATGAGCACCTCGCAGTGGGAGGACGGAGGATGCGGAGCTGAGCCGTGCGGTGTAGAGCAACGTAGAGGATCGTTCAACGATCCTTCAATACCCCTGTTGTTTCGTTCTCGTGTCTGCGGTTGAATTCCGGGCATGGCAGAGCAGCTGAGCGGACTGGCCGACGACCGTGCCCTCCTGGGCCGTACCAGCACGGCCGAGCGGGTCTCGGACATCCTCAGGAGCCGCATCGCCGAGGGCTACTTCCCGCCGGGGACGCGGCTGTCGGAGGACAGCATCGGCGGAGCACTGGGGGTCTCCCGCAACACCTTGCGCGAGGCGTTCCGGCTGCTCACGCACGAGCGGCTGCTCGTCCACGAGCTGAACCGCGGCGTGTTCGTCCGGGTCCTGGCGGTCGAGGACGTGGAGGACATCTACCGCACCCGCGCGCTCGTGGAGTGCGCCGTCGTCCGCGGACTGGGCGAACCGCCGTACGCCCTGGGCGCGCTCTCCGAAGCGGTCGGGGAGGGGCAGCGGGCGGTGCGCGAAGGTGACTGGAAAACGCTGGGCACGGCCAACATCCACTTCCACCGCGAACTCGTCGCCCTCGCGGGCAGCGACCGCACCGACGAACTGATGCGCAGCGTCTTCGCCGAACTCCGCCTGGCCTTCCACGTCGTGGACGATCCCAAGGCCCTCCACGAGCCGTACCTGGCCCGCAACCAGCAGATCCTGGGGGCGCTCGAGGCCGGTGACAAGGATGCGGCCGAAAAGCTGCTGGCGGTGTATCTGCGCGACTCGCTGGAACGAGTGGTCGATGTCTACCGGCGCAGGGTGAGCGCCCCGTAGGGGCGCGGGGGCCAGCGCGACAAGCCCCCACCGGCCTGCCGACGCGACGCAACCGGCAGTCCCCGGTCCAACCGCCGGAGGCGATCCGCGCCGTTTGGGGAGTTGTCAGACCGAGGACCTAGTCTGTGCACCGTGACTTCGCCTGCGACGACGGACAGCGTTCCGCCCCAGTTCAGCGCGGGGCCGCGCCCCGCACCGGGCCCGGCCGCCGACGAGGGACTGGCGCGTCGGCTGCGCGCGCTCGCCTGCACCGCGCCGCTGCACGACCTCGACGCGCGCAAGGCCAATCTCGCCGGCGAGTACTCGGTGTACGGCATGGCGGAGGTGGCCCTCGCGGCCATCGACCTGGTCACCCTGAACATGGACTTCGACACCGGCGCCGACCACGACCAGATCGTCGCCCGTCTCATCCCGCGCATCGCCGCCCAGGCCCCGCAGCGACCCGTCGCCGAGCACGAGCGCGTGGCCCGCTGGGTCCTGGAGAACCTGATCAACGTCGGCAGCGTCGACCGCGGTTTCCGTGCGGTCTACGGCACTTTCGATCCCGACGGCACCTATGTCCGGCGTGACTACGACTTCAAGCTGATCGAGGAGGTGCCGGGCCCCGGCGGCTCGGTGTATCTCCGGACGACCGACGAGGCGGTCAACGTCCTCGTCGGAGCCCTCGACACCGACGTCACCAGCGCCCAGATCGCCGCCGAGGTCAAGCTGGAGGTACTGATCAGCCGCGGCCGCCTCGCCGACGCCCAGCTCGCCGCGGAGCAGGCCCGCTACCGGACCGTGCAGTACTCCGAGACCCTGCGCAGGGCGCTGGACGCCACTCGCCGCAATGTCCGGGCCGTCGACTGGCTCAACTCCGTGCCCGACATGATCGCCGAGGCGCTCGACCACGTCGCCGACCGGTACCGCCACGAGAACGCGATCCTGACCAACATCCGCAAAGCGCGGGACGAGTCGGAGGACCCCGAGCAGAAGCGGCGCGCCGCCGAGCTCGTCGACATCGTCAAGGACTGCATCCGGCGCCACACCCAGCTCCAGTCCCGGCTCCTGGAAGCCGGTCCCCTGTTCCGGGCCGAACAGGACCGGCAGGCCTTCGCCACCCCCATGACGACATCGGGGATCGACCTCTACGGCCACCTCGTCGCCCCGGTGCTGCCCCTGCCGTTGCAGCAGGCCACCCGGGTCACCGACGCGTTCTTCGCGCGCGGGACCGGCCTGCGCACGCCGGTGTCGGTCCGGGTGGGCGATCTCGTCGACCTACTGCTGACCCCGCCCATGGAGCGAGAGCACCTGGGCGCGGAGATGCCGGAGCCGGACCTCATCGCCACCCCCGACGACAGCCGGTTCAGCGAGGAGCAACTGGCCTCCGCGAAGCAGCTGCTCGACCTGCCGGCGGACGCACCGCGAAGGCTCTCGGGACTGCTCGCGGACGCCCGCCGGACCGGCGGGTTCGATCTCGCCTACCTGGTCGCCCTGTTGGCGATCCACGCCGCCAGCCCTGCCGTCGGCACCGCCTACCGCCAGGGCGAGCAGAAGCTCCTCTTCGCCGTGGACGACGGGACGGAACTGGACGACCCGGACTTCGGCGGCGCCGACCTCATCGTCGGCACAGCCCTGCTGGACGCCGCGGGGATGGCGGCGGACCGGACGGAGGCAGCATGAGTGAGCAACAGCGTGACAAGGAGCCCAAGCCGTGAGTGAGCAAGTCGAGTGGAGCGACACGGAGGTCCCGACCCCGTCGGCGTCCGCCGCCGTCACCCCCGCCGACGCCGCCGACGCCGCTCGGCTCGTCGCCTTCGGGCTGCAGCCCAAACTGCAGCCCGCGCGGGACCAGGAGTACGCCGAACTGCTGCGGCGCTGCCGGGAGGACCCGCCGTTCGCGCGGCTCGCCGACGCCGTCGCCGCCGGACTCGGCCTTGTCGTCCTCGAAGTGTCCCCGCGCGCGGGGATGGCCGTGACCGCCGCCGAGGACTCCGTCTTCGCCGTCCGGATGGGGGACTACGCGCGTCGTACGTCCGCCGACGGCGGCGACCGCTTCCTGCACGGCCTCGCCCATCTCGCCGTGGCCGCCATGGCGTTCCCGCGGCCCGAGGACCTCGCCGACGACGGCTACATCGGGCGGGTCTCGGTCAATGGCGTCGACGCCTTCGTACGGCAGGCCTGCCGACGCCTCGAGGAGCGCGCAGAGGAGGTCGGCGAGAACACCGACCCGGCCACCGACGCTCCGGGCCTCGAGGCGGCCTGGCGGATCTGGGCCAGACGCAGCGCGGCCGGTGCGACCAAGGACGCGCGCCGGCTCGCCGGGTCCACGACCGGCATCGTCGGCAAGGCGGCCGCCTTCCTCACCGACTCCGGGTTCCTCCAGCGCACGGGGGACGACAACGGCGGTACCTACCGGACCACGGCTCGTTACCAGCTCCAGGTGCGGGACATGGCCGGAAGCGCCGCCATGGCCGAACTCCTCCAACTGGGAGTCGTCCCGGTAACCGACGGCACACCGACGCTGCTGCCGCCCGAGGACGGCGACGACATGGAGCTGGTGGCCGATGCCGGGCTGCCGTTCCACTCCTGAACTTCCCTGACCTGCCGAAGACTTACGAGAGTCCGCCATGTACGAGCTGTCCCGGGTCCGCCTCTACTCCATCGGTCCTGCCGGTGCGCGCTACGCCGACACCGTGCTTGACCTGCGCGGCGTCGGCGCGGAAGTGCCCGACCCCGCGCCCACCCAGGCGGAGTTCTTCGAGGAGGAGCCCGTCGGCCCGCCGCGCCGGCCCGCACCCGCAGGAGTGCTCTTCCTGGAGAACGGCGGCGGCAAGTCCGTCCTGCTCAAGCTGATCTTCTCGGTGATGCTGCCGGGCCACCGCAACACCCTCGGCGGCGCCAGCTCCGGTGTGCTGCGCAAGTTCCTGCTGGCGGACGACTGCGGGCACGTGGCCCTGGAGTGGCAGCACACCCTCACCGGCGAGTGCGTCGTCGTCGGCAAGGTCAGCGAGTGGCGGGGGCGCCAGGTCTCCAACGACCCGCGGAAGTTCGCCGAGGCCTGGTACTCGTTCAGGCCCGGACCGGGGCTCAGCCTCGACAACCTGCCCGTCGCCGAGTCCACCGCCGTACGGCCGCCCGCCGAGGGGCAGTCGGCCGCGCAGGGCCGTCGCCGCACCATGAAGGGCTTCCGGGACGCCATCACCGAGGCGGGCAAGGCGTATCCGCATCTGGAGGTGCACTGGGAGGAGATCCACGACCGCTGGATCGAGCACCTCGGTGACCTCGGCCTGGACCCCGAACTCTTCCGCTACCAGCGGGAGATGAACGCCGACGAGGGCGAGGCCGCCGGCCTGTTCGCGGTGAAGAAGGACTCCGACTTCACCGACCTGCTGCTGCGGGCCGTGACCGACACCCGCGACACCGACGGGCTCGCCGACCTGGTCAGCGGGTTCGGCAACAAGCTGGGGCGCCGCGCCGAGCTCATCGCCGAACGGGAGTTCACCGCGGGATCGGTGGACCTGCTGGGCCGCATCGTCGAGGCCGCCGAGGCCCGCTCACGCGCGCGTGACATCCACACGGGCGCCGAACGCCGTACCCGGACGCTGGCCCGCCGGTTGTCCGCGCGAGGCGTCCGGGAGCGGGTACGCGCCGGCGACCTGGCCCAGCGGGTCACCGCGGCCGCCTACGCCGTCACACACGCGGAGGCGGGCCGGGAGCGCAGTGCGCTCATCGCCGCCGAACTCGCCTACCGGCACGCCTCCCTGGCGCTCGCCGCCGCCGAGAAGTCGGCCGCGGCCCAGAAGCGCGAGCTCGCCGAAGCGCGGACGCTGCACTCCGCCTGGCAGGCCGCCGAGGCCGTATTGCGCCACCGGGCCGCCGCCGACCGGGTCGCGCGCGTGGCCGTCGCCATCCAGGAGGCCGAGCGGGACGCGGCGCCCGCGCTCGCCGCCCGCGCCAGGGCCGCCGTCGATCTCGTCCGCGCCCTGCAGACGGCCGCAGAGAGCGCCGAGACGCTCGCCAACGAGGAGGAGGAGCGGTCCGCCGCTCTCCAGGACGTCAGCCAGTCGGCCTACCAGGACTCCACGTCGGCCGCCACCGAGGCGCAGCGCGCCCGCAGCGAGATCGGCCATCTGCGCCAGCGGCTGAGCGAGGTCGAACAGGAGACCGCCGAGGCCGTGCGCGCGGGCTGGCTCGACGACAGTGCCCCGGACGCCGACCCCGCCCGCGCGGCCCTCGCCGCGAGCGACGCCGAGAAGTCGGCGGTCGCCGCCTGGGACACCGCCCGCGAGGCGTCGAACCGGGCCGCCGAGCACGCGCGCGAGGCGGCCGCCGCCGAATCCCGGGCGGAACTCACGGCCGCCCGCGCGGAGGACGCGGCCACGGCGGCCGCCCGGTCCTACGAGGCCGAGCGGCGCCTGGCCGAGGGACTGGCGGGCGAGGAGCGGCTGGCGGAGCTCCTGAGCCTGACCGGGACCACCGGCGGGACCACCGGCGGCGTGCCGGGACCGCGCGCGGCAGAGGGCACGAAGACGAACGGCACGACCGGGCGCGACAGTTCCGCAGCCGGGACCGATCCGCACACCGGCTCCACGGGTGCTCACTCCGACGGCGGCCTGACCCCCGAGGACCTCGACCGGTTCGCCGACGAACTGCGCGAGCTGCTCGACGACTCCGTCTCCTCGGCCGAACGCCAGCTCTTCGAGCTGCGTACGGCCGCCGCCGACGACTCCCGGATCCTCGGCGCGCTCGGTGACGGCGGGCTTCTGCCGCCGGGCCCGGACGTGCTGGCCACGGTCGAGTTCCTCGGTGAGAACGGCATCCCCGCCCTGCCCGGCTGGCGCTACCTCGCCCAGGCCGTCGACCCCGCCGACCACGCGCGCGTGCTGGCCGCCCGGCCCGAACTGGTCGACGGCGTGATCATCACCGACCCCGCCACCCACGCGCGTGCCCGCGAGGCACTGAACGACGCGGCGCTGCTCCCGCGCTCCGCCGTGGCCGTCGGCACGGCCGCCGCACTGCTGGCGCCGACCCCGGCCACCGATTCCCAGAGCGGTGACGTCTTCCTCGTACCGCCGAACCCGGCCATGCACGACGAACACGCCGCCGACGAGGAGCGCCAGGCACTGCGCGCCCGGGCCGGCGAGCGGGACGAGGAGATCCGGTCGCTCGCCGCCCGCCTCGGCAAGGACCGTGAACTCCATGCCCGGCTCGCCTCCTGGCGCACCGGCTGTCCGGCCGGCCGGCTCGTCGAGCTGGCGCAGGCCGCCCGGGACACGCGCGTGTTCGCCGACGAGGCCGAGGCCGAGCTGGCCGAGGCGCGCACGGTGCGGGCCGAGGCCGACGAAGCCGCCTCCGAGGCCGCGCGGACACGCGACGAGCGGCAGGAGGCCGCCCAGAAGGCCCGGCGCGCCGCCGACGCCCTCGCCGGACTGGCCTACCGGCTGCGGGAGCGGGCCGGCTGGCAGGCCAAGCTGCGTGAACTGGCCGACGAGGCCACCGAGTCGGAAGCCCGCGCCCAGACCTGTCTGGACCGCGCCCGGGCCGCCGACGAGGACCGGCGCGGGGCCCAGCGGGCCGCCGACGACGCCCGCCGCACCGCCCGTGCGCTGCGCGCCGAGCGCGCCGAGATCGCCGGCGCCCCCGACGACGTACCGGACAGTGCCCCCGATGCGTCCAAGGCGTCCCTGCCCGCACTCCGCGAGGCCTACCGGGCCGCCTCCCAGCTGTACGAGAAGGTGGGTGTCGGCGCCGACCTGCGGGCCGAGCAGGCCCGGGCGGAGAGCGACGAGAGCGCGGCCCTCGCCGAACTGGACCGGCTGAGCAACAAGGTCCGCACGCGCGCGGCGCAGTTGCTCCAGTCGCCCGACGGGTCCGACGGGCCCTCCCGGCAGGCCGCCGCCGCCCGCGCTGAGGAACTGGTGCAGCTCCTGGAGACCCGTGTCTCGACCGCGAGCGAGCAGCTCGGACGGTTGCGCGGCGAGGCCGAGCGGCACGCTCCCGAGGACGGCGAGGCGCACACCGAGCTGTCGCCGGAGCTGGAGCCGCGCGACGCCGAGCACGCGCAGGCGCTGCTGCGTACGGCCACCGCCGAACTCGCCTCCCGCACCGAGGCGTTGGCGCAGGCCAGGGAGGCGCACGCGGAGCTGCTCGGCTCCCACCGGGCCGCCGAGGACGCGGCGGGCGGCTTCGACGAGATCGCCGCGATGCTCCGCGACCTGCTGCGCGAGCACGCCATGGAGGACGAGCAGGACGAGTCGGAGCCGTACCCGGGCAGCCCCGAGGAGGCCCGGCAGGCCGCTGCCGAGGCCCGCCGGTCGCTGCGTGGCTGCGCCGCCGACCTGTCCGCCGCCGAGGGCGCCGTGCGCGAGGCGAGCGACGTGCTCGTCCGGCACGCCAACTCCACGCGCTACGAGCAGGTGCGTACCCCCGCGCGGCAGCAGATCCGGGAGCTGCCCGCGTCCGCGCTGCCCGAGCACGCGCAGAAGTGGGCGGACGCCTTCGCGCCCCGACTGCGGGTGCTGACCGACGAGTTGGCACAGTTGGAGCGCAACCGTGACTCGATCGTGGACCGGCTGCGGGGGCTCGTGGAGTCCGCGCTCGCCACGCTCAGGTCCGCCCAGCGGCTCTCCCGGCTGCCCGAGGGACTCGGGGAGTGGTCCGGGCAGGAGTTCCTGCGGATCCGCTTCGAGGAACCCGACCAGGCGACGCTGACCGTGCGGCTCGGCGAGGTCATCGACGAGGCCACCAGGGCCGCGGTGAAGAAGAACTCCGACCTGCGGCGCGACGGAATGTCCCTGCTGCTGCGGGGAGTCGGGGCGGCGCTCCAGCCCAGGGGCGTGGCCGTGGAGATCCTCAAGCCGGACGCGGTGCTGCGCGCCGAGCGGGTGCCCGTCGGGCAGATGGGTGACGTGTTCTCCGGTGGCCAGTTGCTGACGGCGGCCATCGCGCTGTACTGCACGATGGCCGCCCTGCGCTCCAACGACCGGGGCCGGGACAAGCACCGACACGCCGGCACGCTGTTCCTGGACAACCCGATCGGCCGCGCCAACGCGACGTATCTGCTGGAGCTCCAGCGGGCGGTGTCGGACGCGCTCGGCGTCCAACTCCTGTACACCACGGGCTTGTTCGACACCACCGCACTCGCGGAGTTCCCCCTCGTCATCCGCCTGCGCAATGACGCGGACCTCAGGGCCGGCCTGAAGTACATCAGCGTGGAGGAACACCTCAGGCCGGGCCTGCCGCAGCAGCCCCAGGCGGACGAGGCGGGGCACAGCGAGATCACGGCGACGCGCATGTTCAAGCGTCCGGCGCCGGTGTCTCCGTAAGGGAGTTCAGCCACTCGGGAGACGAAAACTCGGTCGCTCAGAAGGTCCGGCTCAGGGGTGGGACAGCTGCCCCGCGCCGCCGCCCTGCCGACGTATCCGCGCCTGCGCCCGCGCGGTGACCCGCGCGTGCCGACGGGCCTTGCGCCGCTCGCGCCGCAGGGCACGCGCCGTGCTGCTCGGGGCCGACACGACGCCGTGGCGCTGGTTCCACACCTGGCGGGTCACCCAGACGTCCAGGGCGGCCCAGGTGGCCACCACGGTGCTCGCCACACTGCTGAGCACCATCGGGAACGCCAGCCAGGATCCGGCCATGGTGCACAGGAAGGCCACCATCGCCTGAAGCAGGGTCACCGCGATGATGAGCACCGCCCGCACCGCGGAGGTCCGCACCGGATCCGGCAGCCGACGCCTGCGAGCGGGTTCCTCGACCCACAATGGCCGGTACGGCTCCTCCCGGGCCGCGGCACGCCTTCTCGGCACGTCCGGCTCCGCCGGTATGCCGAGAACCCGCGGTTCGGGGCGCCGCGGCGCCGCCGGACTCGCTGTCTCCACGCCGATTCCCGGCGCCTCCTGTCGTTCCGCCGTGCCCATCACGTGTCACTCCCCACCGCCGGCAGTTCCCTTGACCCGGTGTGCGTCAACCGGGCTTCAAGGTGGCTGCCCGGCTTGCGCTGCTTTACGCCGCCCAGTTGCAGATGCGGCTCCTGTGGCCGAATCCACCGCCATTTCCCGAAGAGAAGGACGAACAAGACTCCTTCAAGATTCCCCCGCCACGTCAAAGAAACGAAAAAATCCAGCCAACCACCTGCCCTGGCCGATCGGTTCCGGTCCGACACGACTCGCCTGGTCGCAGGAGGCAAACTCCCGTAATGGGGGGACAACTCCCGATGTCTCGATGTCGGAGCAGAAGTTCGGGTGCCGGACGCAACTTCGAGTTACGCGTGCGTCGGTAGTAGGCTCGCGCCGTTTGTTGACGTACATGTGTACCCCCGGCCGGCGGGGGTCGAGCTGGGGGAGGCCATGCGCTTTCGCGGGAAGTCCATCCGCCGGAAGATCGTGGCGCTGCTTCTCGTGCCGCTGGTGTCCCTGATCGCGGTGTGGGGCTTCGTCACAGTGCTGACGGGACGTGAAGTCGCCCAGCTCTTCCAGGTGTCCACCGTCACGGAGAAGATCGGTTATCCCGCCGAGGACACCGTGCGCGTGCTCCAGCAGGAACGCCGCCAGACGCTCGTCTACCTGGCCGACCCGCGCGCGTCGGACGCCCTGTCCGCGCTGCGCAGCACAAGGACCGCCTCCGACGAGGCCATCGCCAAGTTCCGCCGCAACGCGCGCGATCCCGATGTCCGCGACGGTATGGACCAGGACGACGACGAGCGCCTCACCGCCGTCCTGGACGCGTTCGACGGCATCGACTCGCTGCGCCGCGGTGTCGAGGACGGCACCGTCTCCCGGCTCCAGGCCCTCGACCAGTACAACCGCCTTGTCGACCCCGCCCACGCCCTCCTCGCCACCCTCGACGGCATCGACAACGTGGAACTGGACAAGCAGGCACGGGCGTTGGTCAACGTCACCCGGGCCCGCGAACTGCTCTCCCGCGAGGACGCCCTTCTCGGTTCCGCCCTCGTGGTGGGCAAGCTCACCCGCGACGAGATCCGTGACGTCTCCGACCTCGTCGCCCAGCGGAACCTGATGTACGAGATCAGCCTGGGAGTGCTGCCGGCCTCGGAGCGCGACCGCTACGAGGATTTCTGGAAGAACGCCGCCACCGCTCCGCTGCGCTCCGCCGAGCAGTCCGTCGCCAGGGCGGAGCCCGGCACGGCCCGCAGTGTGAGCGCCAAGAGCTGGGACGCCGCCGCGGGCACCGCGCTCGACGAACTCGCCAAGCTCGACGACCAGGCGGGCGACCGCCTCCAGGACCGCGTCCGGCCGGACGCGATGGGCGTCATCATCAAGGCGGCCGCTGTCGGCGTCCTCGGTCTGATCGCCCTGCTCTTCTCGCTCGTCCTCTCCGTGCGCGTCGGCCGCGGCCTCATCCGCGACCTGAGGCAACTGCGTCTGGAAGCCCATGAGGCCTCCGGCGTACGGCTGCCCAGCGTGATGCGCCGCCTCTCCGTGGGCGAACAGGTCGACATCGAGACCGAGGTCCCGCGCCTGGAGTACGACAAGAACGAGATGGGTGAGGTCGGCCAGGCCCTCAACACCCTCCAGCGCGCCGCCGTCGAAGCCGCCGTGAAACAGGCCGAGTTGCGCGCCGGTGTCTCCGAGGTCTTCGTCAACCTCGCCCGTCGCAGTCAGGTCCTGCTGCACAAGCAGCTCACCCTGCTCGACACCATGGAGCGCCGCACCGAGGACACCGACGAGCTCGCCGACCTGTTCCGCCTCGACCACCTGACGACCCGTATGCGCCGGCACGCCGAGGGCCTGGTGATCCTCTCCGGCGCGGCCCCCTCCCGGCAGTGGCGCAAACCCGTCCAGCTCATGGACGTCGTCCGCGCCGCCGTCGCCGAGGTCGAGGACTACGAGCGCATCGAGGTCCGCAGGCTGCCCCGGGTCGCCGTGACCGGCCCGGCCGTCGCGGACCTCACGCACCTCGTGGCCGAACTCCTGGAGAACGCCACGGTGTTCTCCCCGCCGCACACCGCCGTCCAGGTCCTGGGCGAGCGCGTCGCCAACGGCTTCACCCTGGAGATCCACGACCGGGGACTCGGCATGGCCGCCGACGCGTTGCTGGACGCCAACCTCCGGCTCGCCGAGACCCCGGAGTTCGAGCTGTCCGACACCGACCGGCTGGGGCTCTTCGTGGTCAGCCGACTCGCCCAGCGGCAGAACGTCAGGGTCTCGCTGCAGCCCTCGCCGTACGGCGGCACGACCGCGGTCGTCTTCATCCCCGAAGCGCTGCTGACGGACGACGTCCCCGACACCAACGGCATCGGCTTCCGCCTCGACCGCCCCCGGCCGCCGAAGGAGGCCGAACTGGAGCAGTCGCGGCGCGTCGCGCTCACCCGGGGACCGGCCCAGCTGCCGGGCATGCCGCCCGCGATCCTGGACGGCCCGGTCGAACTGGAGGCGCCCGTCGACCTGGACACCCTGAGCGATCTCCCGGGCGTGCTCGAATCCGAGGACAGCGAGCGCGGCGGACTGTTCCGACCGCGCCGCTCCCTGGCCCAGGTCGACGACGAAGTCCCTGGAACCGACGGGGTGGACATCGGCGACGACGGCCCGGACGCCCCGGTGTCCCTGTCCCGCCGCCGTACCCCCAAGCTGGTCAGCTCCCACGGACGCCCGGTCACCGACGAGCGGACGGGACGCGAGGAGACGGCCCGGCCACCGGTGACCGGTCCGGGCGCGTCCCGGGCGCAGGCCACCCCCTCGGTGCCGGGACCCGCACACTCCGAACCCCCGACCCTGCCCAGCCGCCGCCGTGCCGCGGCCCTGCGGCGCAGCACCGGCGTGGCCGACCGCCTCGACGAGCTGACGCAGACACCGACCTCCTCGGCATTCCCGGGCCGTGAACCCGGCGAGGCCCCCGGCGCCCCCGCCCTGCCACGGCGCACCCGGCGTGCCGAGATCGCGTCGAGCGGCCCGGTCGCGGACGACCCGGCCACCGGTGCCACCAGCGGGCCGCGCTCGGACACGTCCGCTCTCGGCGCCGTAGGTCCGGCCGTGGACGCCCTCGGGAGCAACGACGTGACCGACTCCGCCCCGGGCGGCGCCGTACGGCCCGGCTGGGGCGAGTCCGCCCGCGGTGCCTCCGGTGCGTCCGGCTCGGGCAGGCCGCCCCTCGGCGCCGCCCGCGAGCCCGCCGAGGCGGGCACCGGCAGCGCTCCGCTGCCCCGCCGCGTACGACAGGCCAACCTGGCCCCACAGCTCAAGCAGGCCCCCGAGCGGCGCCCCCAGAACAAGGCGGAGCCCGCCGAGCGGGACGCCGACGAGGTACGCAGCCGCATGGCCTCGCTCCAGCGCGGCTGGCAGCGCGGCCGTGAGGAGAACGCCGAGGGCGACGACACGTCCGGCGGCACAGCACCACAACGAACGACTAAGGGGGACGGTCGATGACCGCACCGAAGGCGACCGACAAGTCCGGCGAGCTCAACTGGCTCCTCGACGACCTGGTGGATCGCGTCGCGAGCATCCGCAAGGCCCTCGTGCTCTCCAGCGACGGCCTCCCGACCGGCGTGTCCAGGGACCTGACCCGCGAGGACAGCGAGCACCTCGCCGCCGTGGCGTCCGGGTTCCACAGCCTGGCCAAGGGCGTGGGCCGGCACTTCGAGGCGGGCAATGTCCGGCAGACGGTCGTGGAACTGGACGACGCCTTCCTGTTCGTAACGGCCGCGGGCGACGGCAGTTGCCTCGCCGTCCTCTCGGACGCCGACTCGGACGTGGGTCTCGTCGCGTACGAGATGACGCTCCTGGTCAAGCGGGTCGGTGTGCATCTCGGTGCCGCTCCACGCACCGATCTGCCTCAGGGCGGGTAGTGAGATGGCATGAGCACAGACGGTCAGGGAAGAAGCCACTGGTTCGACGACGAGGCCGGACCGGTGGTCCGTCCGTACGCCATGACGCGTGGCCGCACCACAAGTGCTGGTCAGCACCGTCTCGACCTGATCGCGGTCGTCGTGGCCGAAGCCCACGCGGACGACCCCGAAGGGGACCACTCGCTGTCCCCCGAGCACGTGGACATCGTCGACCTGTGCCGCGACACCCCGCAGTCGGTCGCCGAGCTGTCCTCCGAACTCGACCTGCCCATCGGGGTCGTACGGGTCCTCATAGGCGACCTCGTCGCCTCGGAGTGGGTCCATGTGAACCGGCCGGTGCCGCCCGCCGAGCTTCCGGACGAGAGCATCCTGCGCGACGTGATCGACGGACTCCGGGCCCTGTGACCGGCCGCCCCGACCACCCGGGCCCCTCCGTGAGCGTAGCGCGGCGCTCACGGGTGGCGTCCGGGCGTGGCGAACGCCGGAACGCGCCTGCCGATATGATCTGACCGATCGTCGACGACCCTCCGCGGAGGTGGACGTGACGACACGCTGGCACACCTGGGTAACCCGTGGACGCCGTCGCCACTGACGTCGTCCTGGAAAGCAAAGGCCATGGTCCGCCGTCGACCCGACCCCCAGCAAGCAGGAGAAGAGACCAATGATCTTCGGGCGTTCTGAGCGCGGCAAGCCGCCGGTCGAGCCCGTCACGCTCAAGATCCTGGTGGCCGGCGGCTTCGGCGTGGGCAAGACCACGTTCGTGGGCGCGGTCAGCGAGATCAGGCCGCTGCGCACCGAGGAACTGCTCACCGAGGCAGGACGCCCGATCGACGACACGAGCGGTGTCGAGGGCAAGCGGACCACCACCGTCGCCATGGACTTCGGGCGCATCACCCTGCGCGAGGACCTGGTGCTGTACCTGTTCGGCACACCCGGGCAGGAACGGTTCTGGTTCATGTGGGACGAACTGTCCGAGGGCGCGCTGGGAGCCGTCGTGCTCGCCGACACGCGCCGCCTGGAGGACTGCTTCGCCGCCGTCGACTACTTCGAGCGGCGTTCCATACCGTTCCTCGTCGGCGTCAACTGCTTCGAGGGCGCCGTCCGTTATCCCGAGGAGGACGTACGGCAGGCCCTCGACCTCGACGAGGACGTACCGATCGTGCTGTGCGACGCCCGGGACAAGCAGTCGGTCAAGAACGTCCTCGTAGGCGTCGTCCAGCACGCGATGGCGTACTCGGCGCGCCACCGTCAGACCGTCACCACCTGAGGCGGGGGAGCGGCGGGGAGCGGCCCCTACCCCCGCCGACAGGGGTACGGGCCGCGGCTCGACGGCACCACGCGCGCGTGCCTAGTTCTCGCCGTCCTCCTCCCAGCCGAAGCTCTTCTCCACGGCCTTGTGCCAGTTGTGGTACTCGCGGTCCCGCACGGACGCCTCCATGTTCGGCGTCCACTCGACGTCCTTCTGCCAGTGGGACTTCAGCTCGTCCAGGTCGTTCCACACGCCCGTGGCGAGCCCGGCCGCGTACGCGGCGCCGAGACACGTGGTCTCGGACACCTTCGGCCGGACCACCGGCACGTCGAGCACGTCCGCCTGGTGCTGCATGAGCAGGTTGTTCTTGGTCATGCCGCCGTCCACCTTCAGGGTGGTGATCTGCACCCCGGAGTCCTGGTACATGGCGTCCACGACCTCGCGCGTCTGCCAGCTCGTCGCCTCCAGTACGGCCCGCGCGAGGTGCGCCTTGGTGACGTATCGCGTCAGGCCCGTGACGACCCCGCGCGCGTCCGAACGCCAATAGGGCGCGAACAGGCCCGAGAAGGCGGGCACGATGTACGCACCGCCGTTGTCCTCGACACTGGCCGCGAGAGGTTCGATCTCGTCGGCGGTACGAATGATGCCGAGCTGGTCGCGGAACCACTGGACCAGGGCGCCCGTGATGGCGATGGACCCCTCCAGGCAGTAGACCGGTGCCTCACCGCCGATCTTGTAGCCCATCGTCGTCAACAGCCCGTTCTTCGACGGCACCGGCCGGTTACCGGTGTTGAGCAGCAGGAAGGACCCTGTGCCGTACGTGTTCTTCGCCGTGCCCACGTCGTAGCAGGCCTGCCCGAACACCGCGGCCTGCTGGTCGCCCAGCGCCGACGCCACGGGCACGCCCGCGAGTTGGCCGACCGCGGTGCCGTAGACCTCGGCGGACGACCTGATCTCGGGCAGGACGGCGTCGGGCACGTTCATCGCGGACAGGATGGACTGGTCCCACTGGAGCGTCTCCAGATTCATCAGCATGGTCCGTCCGGCGTTGGTCACGTCAGTGACGTGCCGACCGCCGTCCGTGCCGCCGGTGAGGTTCCAGATCAGCCAGGAGTCGATGGTGCCGAAGGCGATCTCGCCGTTCTCGGCACGCGCGCGCAGCCCCGGCACGTTGTCGAGCAGCCAGGCCGCCTTCGGCCCCGAGAAGTAGGTGGCCAGCGGCAGCCCGGTCTGCTCGCGGAAACGGTCCTGGCCGTCCGAGCCGCCGAGCTGGTGGGTCAGGGCCGCGGTGCGGGTGTCCTGCCACACGATCGCGTTGTGCACGGGCTTGCCCGTGGCGCGGTCCCACAGGACGGTCGTCTCACGCTGGTTGGTGATGCCCAGCGCGCTGAGCTGGTCGGCGCGCAGCCCGGCCTTGGCGATCGCCCCGGCGACCACGGCCTGCACCTTGGACCAGATCTCGGTGGCGTCGTGCTCCACCCAGCCGGGCTTGGGGAAGATCTGGCGGTGCTCGCGCTGGTCGACGGCCACGATCGCGCCGTCCTGGTTGAAGATGATGCAACGGCTCGAGGTGGTGCCCTGGTCGATAGCGGCGACGAACTTGTCCGTCATGACGTCCCCTTCGTCGATTCCTGCCCAAGCTGCGTTTCACAAGGGCTGCGTTCCACAAGGCGTGTTCAGAAGGCTGCGTTGAAGATCACCCCGGACAGCGCCCCGCCGATCAGCGGTCCCACCACCGGGATCCACGCGTAACCCCAGTCCGACGTGCCCTTGTTGGGGATCGGCAGCAGGGTGTGGACGATGCGCGGGCCCAGGTCACGGGCCGGGTTGATGGCGTACCCGGTGGGCCCGCCGAGCGACAGACCGATGCCGACCACCAGGAAGGCGACGACGAGGACCGCGGTACCGGACTCGCCGAGGCCCTTGGTGAGGCCGAAGGCGAGGATCGGCAGGACCAGGCCGACGGTCGCGATGATCTCGGTGACCAGGTTCGCCACGGGATTGCGGATCGCGGGACTGGTGGAGAAGATCCCGAGCGTGGGCTGGGCGAGCTCCTCCTCGGCGTTGGCCCGGAACTGCGCGTAGTAGACCAGCCAGCACAGGACCGCCCCGAGCATGGCACCGACCATCTGCCCGGCGATGTAGACGGGAACCTGGTCCCAGTCCCCGGTGTCGACGGCGATCCCGAGGGTCACGGCGGGGTTGAGATGCCCGCCGGACAGCGGGGCGGCGGTGTACGCCCCGGCGAGCACGCCGAAGCCCCAGCCGAACGCGATGACGACCCAGCCGGCGTCCTTCGCCTTGGAGTGGTTGAGTACGACGGCGGCGACCACGCCGGCGCCGAAGAGGATCAGAATCGCCGTACCGATGACCTCACCGAGGAATACGTCTCCGTTGCTCATGGCGGCTCCTAGGCCCTGCGTGCGGGTGCGGTTCCCTTGGCGAACTGCCGAGGGCAGGAGGATCCCGCGCCCCGCCCGGCGTCCGCGACGAGCGTGCCGTCGCAGCCGAATCGCCCGTGGGGGTATGGGCCTTGGCTCGTGGGGGCCCGCGCGGCGTGGTGCCTGGAACGCCGAGAATGTACGGCGATGTCGACCGACACGGGAAGTGTTCACCGGGCCCCGAGGGGCGTCAAGGTCGCCGACGACAACGGTTGGCACGGCCTGCGGAACCGCCTCGGGCAACGGGGCGCAGGCCCGACCGAGCCTGGTGCGAGCCGGAGGGCGCTGTGCGGGATACGCCTTCGGTCCCTTCCTGTGCTCTGCCACCGCTCTGCCTCGATCAACGGGCGCAGGCCCGGCCGAGCTTTGAGGGAGCCGGACGGCGCTTTGCGGATGCGCCTTCGGCCCCTTCCTAGGCTCTGCCGCCGCGTACCCCGTCGAAGCCGCCTGTGTCCGGTACTCCGCCGCCCGTGGCCCAGGGTGCGTCCGGCACGGAGGTGGTCGGCGGAAGCCAGTTCCTCCGGTCCGGTCAGCCTCGGGAAGCCGTCCCGCCAAGGTGCCCCCACGCGCGCGGTGCCGAACGCGGCGGACCGGCCCGCCCGCCCCACCGCGCGGATGACCTCGTCGCCCGCCGCGAACCCTGCCCCATCGCTGACCTGCCGGCATCAGAACCAGGGAAACCGCGTCAGCGGGTCGAGCCCGGCTCCCCGTCACCGCACGGCGATCACCGCCGAGCCGTGCCCGAACAGCCCCTGGTTCGTGGTGATCCCCACGCGCGCGTGCTCGACCTGCCGGTCACCCGCGTCGCCCCGTAGCTGCCAGGTGAGTTCGCACACCTGGGCGATCGCCTGGGCCGGCACCGCCTCGCCGAAGGAGGCGAGCCCACCGCTCATGTTGACGGGTATGCGCCCGCCCGGCGCTGTCGCCCCCTCGCGCAGGAGCTTCGCGCCCTCGCCCTCCCCGCACAGCCCGAGATCCTCGTACCACTGCAACTCCAGAGCGGTGGAAAGGTCGTAGACCTCGGCGAGAGAGAGATCCTCCGGCCCGACACCCGCCTCCTCGTAGGCCGCGCGCGCGATCGACGCACGGAACGTCTCGGCGGCGGGCTCGACCGCGGCGGCGGAGTCCGTCGCGATGTCCGGCAGATCCAGCACCGTGTTCGGATACGTCGGCGTCACCGTCGACACCGCTCTGATCCGCACGGGCTCGGCAACGCCCCTGCGACGCGCGAACTCCATGCTGGAGAGCACCAGCGCCGCCCCGCCGTCCGAGGTGGCGCAGATGTCGAGCAGCCGCAACGGATCAGCCACCACGGCGGAGGCCGCGACCTCTTCCGCACTGACCCGCTTCCGGTACCGCGCGTACGGATTCAGCGCGCCCAGTGCCGAGTTCTTCACCTTGACCTGCGCGAAGTCCTCGACCGTGTCCCCATGCACGGCCATGCGCCGGCGCGCGTACAGCCCGAAGTAGGTCGGGTTGGTCGCGCCGAGAACCCGGAACCGCAGCCAGTCCGGATCGTCGGGCCGGTCACCGCCCGCGGGCCGGAAGAACCCCTTGGGAGCGGCATCGGCCCCCACCACGAGCACCACGTCGGCCAGCCCCGCCAGGATCTGCGCCCGCGCGGCCGCCACGGCCTGCGCCCCGGACGCACACGCCGCGTACACGCTGGCAACACGAGCCCCCTGCCAGCCCAGCGCCTTGGCGAAGGTCGCCCCCGCCACATGGCCCGGATAGCCGCCCCGCACGGTGTCCGCGCCGACGATCGATCCGATGTCCCGCCACTCCAGGCCGGCGTCGGCCAGCGCCGCGCGCGCAGCCGCCACGCCGTACTCGACGAAACTTCGCCCCCACTTGCCCCACGGGTGCATCCCCGCGCCGAGCACCGCCACCTCGCCCGTCATGCCCTCGCCCCCGTCGGCCGCCACTGCCACGTCGTCCAGACCGTCTCCCCGTCCTCATGGAGCACACCGGGGACGACCTCCACCTCCGCGCCCACGGTCAGATCGGCGACCGTGACCCCGGGAACCGCCTGCCCCAGCACCACGATCCGCTCGGCGGCCAGCTCCACAGCGATCAACGTGTACGGCACCCACGGAAGTTCCGGATCGGTCACGTACGGTGACGGCGGCCGGTACCGGCCGTCCGTGTACGACCAGACGCGACCGCGCCGCGAAAGGGGAATCTCCGCCAGATCGCCACCGGAGCATCCGGGGTTGCGGCACCAGCCGTCCTCGCGCGGGAAGAAGACCGAGGCGCAGGCGGAGCAGCGGGTACCGACGAGCGTGAAGTCGTCTCCGTCACCGGCGAACCACCCGGCGACCACAGGTGTACGTGTACGCGGCAAAGCCCCTCCCGAGGGCAGGATCTGACGGAACGTCAGGAGTGTCGCACGGGCGGCCGCAAACAGGCAGAGGGCCCGACGAACCGGAGAACCTGATGATCGGATACAGTCCGCGGCGTGTCCGAAACTCAGCACTCCACCCCCAACTCCGCAGCCGGCTCCCACTGTTCGAGCTGCGGAGCGCCCTACGGAGAGGGTGTCGCGGGCTGGCCCCGCACCTGTCCCGTCTGCAACACCGTCGCGTACCGCAACCCCCTGCCGGTCGCCGTCGCACTCCAGCCCGTCTACGACACCCAGGGAACCGCCCTGGTCGTCATCACCCGAACCATCGCTCCCGCGCGCGGAGGCATCGCGCTGCCCGGCGGGTACATCGACCACCGCGAGGACTGGCGGCACGCCCTGGTCCGCGAACTCAAGGAAGAGACCGGCATCGACGCGGCCACCCGCGACGTACGGCTCGTCGACGCGCTGAGTTCGTCCGACGGCCACCTGCTGCTGTTCGGGGCGTTGCCGGAACGTCCCGCCGACGGTCTCCCGCAGTCCGCCGCCACCGACGAGACGGAGGGCTGGCATCTCCTGCGCCGGCCCGAGGAGCTCGCCTTCCCACTGCACACGCTGGCCGTACGGGCCTGGTTCGAGGGCCGCTACCTCTGAATCTCAGCGCGCTCCCAGCCCGCGCAGCCGCACCGGGTGGGACGGCTCGCCCAAGCCGTCCTCGCCCTCCCGCTGAACGACCACCTTCCGGCCCTCCCAGCGGGCGACGTAACGTTCGATCTCCGGCTCGGCCCACCCGTCGCCCGCATCCTCGACCACCAGCCCACCCCCGCTCCGCCCCCGGGCGGGTGCCCACACCTCCAGTTCGATTCCGCCGTCCTCCGCCCGCACCGGAATGACGGCACCCGCGCGCGCGAGCACCGGGATCCGCGACAGCGGAGCGTCGACAAGGACCTGCCCCGGCCCCTCGTAGACCTGCTCCGTGGTCGTGTCGTACCAGCGCCCCCGCGGCAGCTGCACCGCGCGCCGGTCGCTGCCCGGATCGAGCACCGGTGCCACCAGCAGGCAGTCACCGAGCAGGAAGGCGTCCTCGCAGTCCCGCAGGGCACGGTCCTCGGGCGCGGACCACCACAAGGGCCGTACATAAGGCGCGCCGGTACGCCGGGCCAGCTGTGCGAGCGTCATGAAGTACGGCAGCAGCCGCCGGCGTTCCACGAGCGCCACTCGTGCGTGCTCCAGCACCTCGGCTCCGAACTCCCACGGCTCCCTGCGCCCCGCACGCAGACTCGCGTGGGTACGGAACAGCGGCAGATAGGCGCCGAGCTGGAACCAGCGCAGATACAGCTCGGGCGACGGGTGCCCGTCGTAACCGCCCACGTCTGGCCCCGAGTACGGCACCCCGCACAGCCCCAGCCCCATCACGAGCGACAGCGAGGCCCGCAGACCCGGCCAGCCGGTGGCCACGTCACCGGACCAGGTGCCGCCGTATCGCTGTATGCCGGCCCATCCCGAGCGCGAGAACAGGAAAGGCCGCTCGTCCGGCACGAGTTCGCGCAGACCCTCGTACCCCGCCTGGGCCATGCACAGCGCGTAGAGGTTGTGCGCCTCCCGGTGGTCACCGCCGCGGCCCTCCAGGGCGTGCCCGGCCGACCGCGGCAGGGTGGACTCCCCGAACGCGGTGAAGGACGTGGGCTCGTTCATGTCGTGCCAGAAGCCCGTGAACCCCGCTGTGAGCCTCTCCTGGTAGAGGCGACCCCACCAGGCACGCACGCGTGCGTGCGTGAAGTCCGGATAGACCACCCCACCGGGCCGCCCGACCCCCTCCACGAGCCGCCCCGACGCGTCCCGCACGAAGACGTCCTCGGCCGTACCGCTGTCATGGACGGCGTTGCCCGGCGCGGCCTTGATCGCCGCGTTGACGATCGACACGAGCCGGATCCCGTCCCGCCGCAGTTCGTCGGCCAGTTGGGGCAGCTTGGGGAAGCGCTCCTGGTCGACCGTGAACACCTGATGCTCCTCGTAGTGGTCGATGTCCAGGTGCACGGCGTCCAGCGGCAGCCCGCGCTCCTGGTACCCGGCGACGATCCGCCGCACCTCCTGCTCACTGCCGAAGCCCCAGCGGGCGTGCTGATGGCCGAGCGCCCAGGACGGCGGCAGCGCGGGCGCCCCGGTCAGCGAGGCCCAGGCGAGCAGCACGCGCGCGGGAGTGCCCACCACCACCCAGCAGCGCAGTGGACCGCCGGCCATCCGCAGCTCGGACACCCCCACCCGGTCGTGCCCGGAACCGGCGCCCTCCTCACCCTCCCGCAAGGTCACGGTGCCGTCCCACGAGTTGTCGTGGAACACGAGATGGGTGGCGGCGTCGGCCACCACCAGCTGCACCGGCATCGTGACGTACAGCGGATCGTCCGCCCGCCCGAACGGCCGCCCGGGGTCGGTGTTCCACAGCCGATACGTCCCGTCCCGCAGCCGAGGCCCCGAGGCCCGTCCACCCAGCCCGAAGAACCGGGCGTCGGCGGCCACCTCCGACCGTTGCACCCAGCGCGCCCCGCCCCCGCCCACCGGCTCCCACCAGCGGGGCGGCAGATCCCGGCGCAGCGTCACCCCGCCGGGCGTGAGCACCTCGACGGCCCCGTGCCGCGACACCACGACCGTCGCGCGCTCGGCCACGACCCGCCAGCCGCCGTCCTTGTCAGGTTCCAGAACCGCCCGGGGATCCGGCTCCGGACAGCGGCCCGCCAGCGCGTACGACGGCTCGGGCTCGGCGCCGTCCCACCCCCAGAAGACCGCCCCGTTCACCGCGACGACGATCCGCAGCTCGGAGCGGCTGAACCGGACGACACCCCCGCCCGGGCCCGGCTCCGCGTCCTGCACCGGCCCCGGCACCCGCGCCCGCTCGGCCCTCCGCACCGGCAGCCCGACGGCGTCGGTGCGCCTCCTGCGCCACGCGGCACGCACGGTACGCAACCCCTGGGGCGCCCCCACCGAAACGACCGCCTTCATCGAACGCACCAGGTCACGACCGTTCATGCTGCTCACCCTGCCACTCACTGCCCCACCCGCGTGTGCCGTTCAGCTGCCGTTCACCCATGCCGGGGCCACATCTTCACGACACGGACTATGTGGGCCGCACCCTGGCGTAGAAGTTGATCACATGGCATCGTCCCTGTCAGCCGCGTCACGCGCACACCCCTGGCCCGTGCGCGGGAGACGCACACGACGCGCACAGTCCGGGAGCCCCCATGTCGACCGTGAATCCCCAGCCGCTCTGGCAGCCAGACCCGCAGCGCATCGCCCGGTCCCAGGTCACCAGGTTCCAGGCATGGGCGGCCGAGCATCACGGCGCCCCGGCCGACGGAGGCTACGAAGTCCTCCACCGCTGGTCCGTGGACGAGCTGGAGCCGTTCTGGGAAGCCGTCACCCAATGGTTCGACGTACGGTTCTCGACGCCCTACGCGCGCGTGCTCGGCGACCGCTCCATGCCCGGCGCCGAATGGTTCCCCGGCGCCACCCTCAACTACGCCGAACACGCCCTGCGCGCGGCCGAGACCCGCGCGGACGAACCCGCCCTCCTGTCCGTCGACGAGACCCATGAGCCGACCCCGGTGACCTGGTCCGAGTTGCGCCGCCAGGTGGGCTCCCTGGCCGCCGAGCTGCGCGCCCTCGGCGTCCGGCCCGGCGACCGCGTGAGCGGCTATCTCCCGAACATCCCGCAGGCCGTCGTCGCCCTCCTCGCCACGGCCGCCGTGGGCGCCGTCTGGACCTCCTGCGCCCCCGACTTCGGCGCCCGCAGCGTCCTGGACCGCTTCGAGCAGGTCGAACCGGTCGTCCTGTTCACCGTCGACGGCTACCGCTACGGCGGCAAGGAGCACGACCGCCGCGAGACGGTCACCGAACTCCGCCGCGAACTGCCCTCCCTGCGCGCCGTCGTCCACATCCCCCTCCTCGGCACCGAGGCTCCCGAGGGCGCCCTGGAGTGGGCTGACCTCACGCGCGCGGACACGGAACCGGTCTTCGAGCAGGTGCCCTTCGCGCACCCCTTGTGGGTGCTCTACTCCTCGGGCACGACGGGCCTGCCCAAGGCGATCGTCCAGTCCCAGGGCGGCATCCTCGTCGAGCACCTCAAGCAGCTCGGCCTGCACTGCGACCTCGGCCCTGGGGACCGTTTCTTCTGGTACACCTCCACCGGCTGGATGATGTGGAACTTCCTCGTCTCCGGCCTCCTCACGGGCACGACCGTCGTCCTGTACGACGGCAGCCCCGGCTATCCCGACACGGGCGCCCAGTGGCGGGTCGCCGAACGCACGGGCGCCACGTTCTACGGCACCTCGGCCGCGTACGTCATGGCCTGCCGCAAGGCCGACGTGCACCCAGGACGTGACTTCGACCTCTCCAAGGTGAAGTGCGTGGCCACCACTGGCTCCCCGCTCCCGCCCGACGGCTTCCGTTGGCTGCACGACGAGGTCCGCGAGGACCTCTGGATCGCCTCCGTCAGCGGCGGCACGGACGTGTGCTCGTGCTTCGCGGGCGCCGTACCGACCCTGCCCGTCCACATCGGCGAGCTCCAGGCGCCGAGCCTGGGCACCGACCTGCAGTCCTGGGACCCGAGCGGCAAGCCCCTCATCGACGAGGTCGGCGAGCTCGTCGTCGCCAACCCCATGCCGTCGATGCCGATCCACTTCTGGAACGACCCCGACGGAAGCCGCTATCACGACAGCTACTTCGACACCTATCCCGGAGTGTGGCGGCACGGCGACTGGATCACCCTCACCTCGCGCGGCTCGGTCGTCATCCACGGCCGCTCCGACTCGACGCTCAACCGCCAGGGCGTACGCATGGGCTCGGCCGACATCTACGAGGCCGTGGAGCGGCTCCCCGAGATCAAGGAATCCCTGGTCATCGGCATCGAGCAGCCCGACGGCGGCTACTGGATGCCGCTGTTCGTGCACCTGGCTCCGGGAGCCGTCCTCGACCAGGCACTCCTGGACCGCATCAAGCGGACCATCCGCGAGAACCTCTCCCCTCGCCACATCCCGGACGAGGTCATCGAGGTCCCCGGCATCCCGCACACACTCACCGGCAAGCGCATCGAGGTCCCCGTCAAGCGCCTCCTCCAGGGCACCTCGCTGGAGAAGGCGGTCAACCCGGGCTCCATCGACAACCTCGACCTGCTCCACTTCTACGAGGACCTGGCCCGCAAACGCGCCTGACGGGGCGGGTCAACCGCCGTAGGCACGTCTCGGAGATTTCTCTGGCCCAGGGCAGCACCAACCTACTCACGGTCACCGCGGCTATCGCCGCCCGACCGGCAAGCTGGGGCCAGCTTCGACACCGTTATCGCTCTGACTTGCGCAATCCGTCACCGAATGGTTCGAGGACGCTTCACTCAACCCCTCATTGTCAGTGCCGCCAGTTACTGTGAGTGAGCAATGATCGACTGCGCACAGGGGGAAATATGGCGCACACCGACCACCAGACGATGCGACGCGTTCTGCGCCGAGAAATCGCCGGCACCATCGGCCTGCTCACCGACGAACACGACTTCCGCGCCATGCGGCGCTACCGCAGCTTCACCTTCGACGACCACGCGACCTACCTTCAGCAGGTCGAAGACCTCCTGAGGACCCGCGCCGCACAGGGCAGCCACACCACCGTGGCCCTCTTCGACCCTCAGGAATACGCCGAGTTCTGCGAGGAGACGGGCCTCAACCCGGACATCCCGTCCAGCCGCACACGCTTCACCGCCGAACTCGCCAACACCGGACCGACGCTCCCGTACGAGGGCCAGCCTCTCACCGACCTCGTACCCGCTCTCGTGGACGAGGCCGTCCGCCAGGCCACCTGGGAGTACGCGACCACCCTCCTCGCCCGTCTCGGCACCTGCGGTTCCTGCGGAGAGGACATCGGCCGCGCGGCCTTCACCCGCGCCTCGGACCTCCTCGTCCGGATCCTCGACACAGCCCGGCCGGGCGAACACCACCTCGTCTGCAGCATCACCGGCACCCCGGAAACCCTCGTCGCCGTCCTCCATTCCGACGAGGACACCGACGGAGCAGTACAACTCGACGAGGCCGAGGCCCTCGAATTCATCACGGTCCTCGCACTCGGCCTCGCCACCCAGTGCCCCGGCGGACTCGTCATGCGTACGAGCGCCCCCGGAACCACCGACCGCATCTACGGCTGGCGCCTGCGCGGCGACGGCCTCGAACCCCTCACCGCCGGAGAGGTCTTCGACGCCTACTGCACCGACATCGAATCCGGCGATCTGATCTCCCCGGAATCGGATGTCGACTACTGCGTGCCTCCCGACCTCGGACCGGAAGGACAGACTCCGCGGCACAGTCACTGAACACAAGGAGGGCGCCCCACCCACAGGTGGAGCGCCCTCCGGAAGCCGTCAGCCGCCGATCCGGTTCCGACTACTCGCCCGACAGCACCGCCTGAGCCGCGGCACGTGCCTCTTCGGCACTGTCGGCGGCCCGCGCGGCGGCGGCGGCACGCTCGCACTGAGCCAGCGTGTACTTGGCCAACGCCGCTCGGACATAAGGAAGAGACGCCGCACCCATGGAAAGCGATGTGACACCAAGACCGGTCAGCACACAGGCGAGCAGCGGGTCGGACGCGGCCTCACCACAGACGCCACAGCTTTTGCCCTCGGCCTTCGCCGCCTCGGCGGACAGCGCGACCAGGTCGAGCAGCGCGGGCTGCCACGGATCCTGCAGCCGGGACACCGCACCCACCTGACGGTCGGCGGCGAAGGTGTACTGCGCGAGGTCGTTGGTCCCCAGCGACAGGAACTCGACCTCCTGCAGAATCGACCGCGCCCGCAGCGCGGCCGAGGGAATCTCGACCATCGCGCCGAACTTGGCCCGCAACCCGGCCGCACGGCACGCGTCGGCGAACGCCTTGGCGTCGGCACGGTCCGCCACCATCGGGGCCATGACCTCGAGATAGACCGGCAGCCCCTCGGCGGCCTTCGCGAGCGCCGTCAACTGGGTGCGCAGCACGTCAGGGTGGTCCAGCAGCGTCCGCAGACCACGCACGCCCAGCGCCGGGTTCGGCTCGTCGGACGGCGTCAGGAAGTCCAGCGGCTTGTCCGCGCCCGCGTCCAGGACACGGACGACCACACGCCCCTCGGGGAATGCCTCGAGGACCTGGCGATACGCCTCGACCTGCTTCTCCTCGGACGGAGCGTTCTTGCTGTCGTCGAGGAAGAGGAACTCGGTACGGAAGAGTCCGACACCCTCGGCCCCCGCCTCGACCGCGGCGGGTACGTCCGCCGGACCGCCCACGTTGGCCAGCAGCGGCACCTTGTGGCCGTCGGCAGTGGCACCCGGACCCGTCGACGCGGCGAGCGCGGCCTTGCGCTCGGCGGCAGCGGCCTCCAGCTCGGCCTTCTTCTCGTCACTCGGGTTCACGAAGATGTCACCGGTGCTGCCGTCGACAGCGATGACCGTGCCCTCGGCCAGCTCACCGGCACCCGGCAGCGCCACGACGGCCGGCACACCGAGCGCCCGCGCCAGAATCGCGCTGTGGCTGGTCGGTCCACCCTCCTCGGTGACGAAACCCAGAACGAGCGTCGGGTCCAGCAGAGCGGTGTCGGCGGGCGCGAGATCACGCGCCACCAGTACATAGGGCTCGTCACTGTCCGGGACACCCGGCATGGGCACCCCGAGCAGACGGGCGACGATACGATTCCGCACGTCGTCGAGGTCCGCGACGCGACCGGCCAGGTACTCACCCGCGCCCGCCAGGAGCTCGCGGTAGGCGGCGAACGCGTCGTACACGGCACGCTCGGCCGTGCTGCCGACGGCGATCCGCCGGTCCACATCGGCCATCAGCTCGGGGTCCTGGGCCATCATGGCCTGCGCTTCGAGCACGGCCTGGGCTTCGCCCCCCGCCAGATTGCCGCGCGCCATCAGGTCGGCCGCCACAGCCTCCACAGCCTTGCGCGCACGCCCCTGTGCGCGCTCCGCGTCCTCCGCCGGAATCTGCTTGGCAGGCGGCTCAAGCACCGCCGTCCCCATGTGCCGAACCTCGCCGATCGCCACACCGTGGCTCACGCCGACGCCTCGCAGCGTTGTCTCCATTTCACCCGTCTCCGGTAGTGCGGCAGGTCCCGCCGCCGCGGTGGTTGTCTTCCCTGCTTGCCGCGTAGGACGGCTCTGACGTCACTTCCAGACGAAGAGACTGTCGCCGGCCTTCACATCGCCGTTGTCACGGAGTTCGGAGAGGGCCTCGGCCGTGGCCTCCAGCGCCACAACCGGGCAGACCGCGGACTTGCCGGCGGCCTCGACGGCAGCCGGGTTCCAGCGCACGATCGCCTGACCGCGCACGACGGTGTCGCCCTTGTTCACCAGCAGCTCGAAACCCTCTCCGTTGAGCTGCACGGTGTCGATGCCGAGGTGGACGAGCACGCCGTGTCCCTGCTCGTCCACGACGACGAACGCGTGCGGGTGGAGCGAGACGATCACACCGTCGACGGGCGCGACGGCCTCGGACGGTTCGCGCACGGGATCGATCGCTGTACCCGGGCCGACCATGGCCCCGGAGAAGACCGGATCCGGCACGGCGGCCAGTCCGATGGCGCGTCCTACAAGAGGGGACGTCACGGTGGTCATGGGAAGCCTCCCAGGGGTGGAGCTGCGTATATGGGCCGCCACTGCCTGTCTCGGACGACTCTGTCCAGCAGCGTATGTCAGATGAACTGAGCGTTCCGCACGGAAGATACCGGCTAGTGGTCTAGACCACCAGTCCCATCGATTTGCACCGTCTCCGAGGCCCCGTGTACAGTCGTACTCCTGCTTGAGGCTGAGTGGCGCGACCATGCGCCCTCGCCCGGTGGCATCCAACTTGTCAGATCCTAACTTCGGATCATCTTCTGCATGCCTGCAGGAGGGTGGTCAGGGGGCCGGAAAAACACTGATAGAGTTTGGAACAGCGAAGGGAAGCGCCCGGAGGAAAGCCCGAGAGGGTGAGTACAAAGGAAGCGTCCGTTCCTTGAGAACTCAACAGCGTGCCAAAAATCAACGCCAGATATGTTGATA
>NZ_JBIWLX010000038.1:0-40507 GCF_044766405.1 Streptomyces sp. NPDC102270
GCCGGCTGCGGGTCGCACGCCGGTGGCGGGGTCTGCGGTACGGCCGCCTCGGCCGCGCCGACGGTGAGCGAACCCCGTACGGACCTGGTCGCCGTACGCCGCCGAGGCGCCGGAACGGATCTCGCGCCCAATGCCTGATCTGCCCGGTCTGCCGGTGCCGGAGCTGCTGGCGCTCGACCGGCGGCACGTGTGGCATCCGTACGGTCCGATGCCCGGCCGGGTCGACCCGCTCGTCGTGGAGTCGGCGAGCGGGGTGCGGCTGAAGCTCGCCGAGGGCCCGGAGCTGGTCGACGGGATGTCGTCCTGGTGGTCGGCGATCCACGGCTACAACCACCCGGTGCTGAACGAGGCCGCGCGCGAGCAGCTCGGGCGGATGAGCCATGTGATGTTCGGCGGGCTCACCCACGAGCCCGCCGTCCGCCTCGCGAAGCTCCTTGTCGACATGTCTCCCGACGGCCTGGAGCATGTCTTCCTCACCGACTCGGGGTCGGTGTCGGTCGAGGTCGCGGTGAAGATGTGCCTGCAGTACTGGCGCTCGCTGGGCCGCCCGGGCAAGCGGCGCCTGCTGACCTGGCGCGGCGGCTACCACGGCGACACCTGGCAGCCGATGTCGGTGTGCGACCCCGAGGGCGGGATGCACGAGCTGTGGTCGGGGGTCCTGCCCCGCCAGGTGTTCGTGGACGCGCCTCCGGCCGAGTACGAGGAGTCGTACGCCGACGAGCTGCGCGGGGCGATCGAGCGGCACGCGGACGAGCTGGCCGCGGTGATCGTGGAGCCGGTGGTGCAGGGTGCGGGCGGGATGCGGTTCCACTCCCCCGCGTATCTGCGGGTGCTGCGCGAGGCGTGCGACGCGCACGACGTGCTGCTGGTGTTCGACGAGATCGCGACCGGGTTCGGCCGTACGGGCGCCCTGTTCGCGGCGGAGCACGCCGCGGTGACGCCGGATGTGATGTGCGTGGGCAAGGCGCTGACCGGCGGTTACCTGACGATGGCGGCGACCCTGTGCACGCCGGGGGTGGCCGACGGCATCTCGCGCGGCGAGGTCCCGGTGCTCGCGCACGGCCCCACCTTCATGGGCAACCCGCTGGCCGCGTCGGTGGCCTGCGCGTCGATCGGGCTGCTGCTCGGGCAGGACTGGCTCGCCGAGGTCAAGCGGATCGAGGCGGGGCTGCGGGAGGGGCTGGCGCCGGCTCGTGAGCTGCCGGGTGTGAAGGACGTACGGGTTCTCGGCGCCATCGGGGTCGTACAGCTGGACCATGACGTCGACATGAAGGCCGCGACGGAGGCAGCCGTGCGCGAGGGCGTGTGGCTGCGGCCGTTCCGCGACCTCGTCTACACGATGCCGCCGTACGTCACGGGTGACGAGGACGTGGCACGGATCGCGCGTGCGGTGTGCGCCGCCGCGCTGGAGGGATGACATGCCGGTACTGGTGATCACGGGCACGGGCACGGAGGTCGGCAAGACCGTCACCACGGCCGCGGTGGCCGCCGCCGCGCTCGCCGCCGGACGGACGGTCGCCGTCCTGAAGGCCGCGCAGACGGGCGTACGGCCGGACGAGCCCGGGGACGCCGAGGAGGTGGCGCGGCTCGCGGGTGCCGTGACGAAGGCCGAAGTCGCCCGCTATCCCGAGCCGTTGGCGCCGGCGACGGCCGCGCGGCGGGCCGCTCTCGAGCCGGTGCGCCCGCATCAGGTCGCGGAGGCCGCCGCCAAGCTGGCCGTCGAGCACGATCTGGTCCTGGTGGAGGGGGCGGGCGGGCTGCTCGTCCGCTTCGACGACGAGGGCGGGACGCTGGCCGACGCGGCGGAGCTGCTGCGGGCGCCGGTCCTGGTCGTGGCGGCGGCGGGACTGGGCACGCTCAACACCACGGAGTTGACGGCCCGTGAACTGCGGCGCCGTCGGCTGGAGTTGGCGGGCGTGGTGATCGGCAGCTGGCCCGACTCCCCCGATCTCGCCTCGCGCTGCAACCTCGCGGATCTGCCGGACGTGTCCGGGGCTCCGCTGCTCGGGGCGCTGCCGGCCGGGGCAGGTGGGCTGGCGCCCTCCGCCTTCCGTGCCGCGGCTCCGGGTTGGCTGGCCCCGCGGCTGGACGGAACGTGGGACGCGGCGGCGTTCGGGGTGCGCGACTTCGCCCGGTGAGTGTCCGCAGGGGTGCGACGGGGTCCCGCGGGGGACAATGGCGGTGAGGTCAGTCCTGTCCTGCGAGGGAGGCTGCCATGGCGCCGCGGCTCGCCGGTTCCGGCAAGGTGTCCCGGGACCCCGTCCACCATCCGCTGTTCGCCCGGTACTACGCCCGGGTCAGTGTCACCGCCGAGAGCAGATGGGGCATGGCCGGGGTGCGTGAGCGGCTGCTCGCCGGGCTGTCGGGGCGGGTGATCGAGATCGGCGCGGGCAACGGCCTGAACTTCACGCACTATCCCGGCGCGGTCTCCGAGGTGGTGGCGATCGAACCGGAGCGCCGGCTGCGGCGGTTGGCGGTGGAGTCCGCCCTGCGCGCGGAGGTGCCCGTCGACGTGGTGCCCGGGGCCGCGGAGGCGCTGCCCGTCAAGAGTGAGGCCTTCGACGCCGTGGTGATCTCGCTGGTGCTGTGCAGTGTGCGCGATGTCCGGCGGGCGCTCGGCGAGGTGCGCCGGGTGCTGCGGCCCGGCGGGGTCGTGCGGTTCTTCGAGCACGGCAGAGGTGGCGGCCCGGCGATGCGCTTCACCCAGCGCGCCCTGGACCGCACGGTGTGGCCCCCGCTCAACGGCGGCTGTCATCTGGCCCGCGACCCGGTCGCGGCCCTGCGGGAGGCCGGCTTCGAACTCGGCCCGTACCGGCGGGTGCTGATACCGGAGAAGGGGCCGACGATGCCTACGTCCTTCTGCGTGCTGGGCACCGCCTGGCGGCCGCCGCTTGAAGAGCCCTGATCACAGGGTCCACCTGCGCAGCTCGCGCGCGATGTCGTGCACCGAGGCGTCGCCCTTCTTGGCCACCTTGGCGAGGTCCCGGACGAGTTCGGGCGAGGTGACGACCCTCAGTCCGCTCGCGACGAGATAGGCGTACCCGACCGCGCAGGCGAACAGCACGTTGGTGCGCTCCAACGCCGGGACGTGGATGAGGAGTTGCAGCAGAGCGGCGGCGCGCAGGTGCGGGCTGTCGTAGACGGGGATGTCGAAGATCTCGGCCTGGTGGCGTGCCACGGCGGCGACCAGGGCGCCCCAGTCGGTGACCTGGGGATCGCCCGGGGTCTTCTGCTCGGCGAGCATCAGGAGCCAGGCGAGATCGATGTGCAGATCGCTCAACGAGTCTCGTGGTCCTTGCCGAACTCCTCCGCGAACACGGATTCGTACTGCTTCATGAAGTCGGCCGCGGCCTCCACGAAGGCCTGGCCCGCCTCGCCGGTGTCCTTCATGACCAGTTCCTCGATGTAGCGGTTGACGCTCACGCCGCGCGCGAGGGCACGTTCACGGGCGGCGCGGGCGGTGCCCTCGTCCACCCGCACGTTCAACTGAGTCTTCGCCATACCTCGAAGCTAGCGCCGAAGTGCTAGCAACGGCAAGAGGTGCCTGCGACGGGTGGAGGGTGTCCCTTACATCGATATCGGGGGCCCGACCTGCGGTGGAGACCGTCTCGACCCCACGGGGGATATCCGGTGTGGGGTGGGTCACATTACCCTCGGCCGGATGAGGACCGCCCGGTCCGCGAGCGACGTCACGAGCGAGGAGAGAGCCTTGTCCACAGCTGCTGCGGAGCACGCCCCGGCCGACACGATCGCGGCCCGCGCCCGTGGTCTGACGAAGGCCTACGGCTCGGGCGAGACGGCCGTGCTCGCCCTGGACTCGGTGGACGTCGACATCGCGCGGGGCCGCTTCACCGCGGTCATGGGGCCCTCGGGCTCCGGGAAATCGACCCTGATGCACTGTCTGGCGGGACTCGACACCGTCTCGGCCGGCCAGGTGTGGCTCGGCGACACCGAGATCACGGGGCTCAAGGAGCGTGAGCTGACCCGGCTGCGCCGGGACCGGATCGGGTTCATGTTCCAGTCGTTCAACCTGATCCCGACGCTGAACGCGGCCGAGAACATCACCCTGCCCATGGACATCGCGGGCAAGAAGCCCGACGAGAAGTGGCTGGACCAGGTCATCGACACGCTGGGCCTGCGGGATCGTCTCAAGCACCGGCCCTCGCAGCTCTCGGGCGGTCAGCAGCAGCGCGTCGCCTGTGCACGTGCGCTCGCCTCCCGGCCCGAGCTGATCTTCGCGGACGAGCCGACCGGCAACCTCGACTCACGGGCGGGCCTGGAGGTCCTCGGGTTCCTGCGCGAGGCCGTCGACCAGCTCGGGCAGACCGTCGTCATGGTCACCCACGACCCGGGCGCCGCCGCCCACTCCGACCTGGTGCTCTTCCTCGGGGACGGACGGATCGTGGACAGGATGGAGCGGCCCACCGCGGAGGCCGTGCTGGAGCGCATGAAGCGGTTCGACGTGATCCGCGGCCAGGTCGACGCCGACCGCGACGCCGCTCCCGGCGCCGCTCCCGACGAGGGATGATCCCGTGCTGAAGGCGACGCTCCGCAGTTTCCTCGCCCACAAGGGACGGCTGCTGCTCTCCGCGCTGGCCGTGGTCCTGTCCGTGGCATTCGTCTCGGGCAGCCTGATCTTCTCCGACACCCTGAGCCGCACCTTCGACCGGCTCTTCGCCTCGACCGCGCCCGACCTCACGATCAGCCCGAAGGAAGATCTGAAGGAGGCCATCCCGTCGGGCACGACGGCCACCCTGCCGGCCTCGCTCGCGGGCCGGGTCGCCCGCGTCGACGGGGTCGGCGCCGCACGCTTCGACGCGGAGGACGACGGGATCACCGTCGCCGACTCCGAGAACGAGTCGGTGGGCTCGACCACCGGCGCCCCCACCATCGGCACCGACTGGAACCCGACCTCGCGCAGCCCGGTCAAGCTCACCTCCGGCCATGCCCCGCACGGCCCGGCCGAGGCGCTGCTCGACTCGGAGACCGCCGACCGCAAGGACCTGCGCATCGGCGACCCGCTGACCGTGATCGCGGGGCCCGGCTCGTTCAAGGTGCGGATCGTCGGCATCGTCACGTTCACCACCACCAACCCCGGTGCCACACTGCTGTACCTCGACCCGCCGACCGCGCAGGCGAAGCTACTCGGCTCCGCCAAGGCCGCCACCAGCATCTCGGTCGACGCCGCCGAGGGCATGAGCAACGACCGGCTCAAGCAGCGCGTGGCCGCCGCGCTCGGCACGGGCACCTACGAGTACCGCACCGCCGAGGAGCAGGCGAAGTCGGACGTCGCCCAACTGGGCGGATTCCTCGACGTCATCAAGTACGTCATGCTCGGCTTCGCGGGCATCGCCGTCCTGGTCGGCATCTTCCTGATCGTCAACACCTTCTCCATGCTGATCGCCCAGCGCACCCGTGAACTGGGCCTGTTGCGGGCGCTCGGCGCGGACCGGCGCCAGGTCCGCCGCTCGGTGCTCACCGAGGCCACGCTGCTCGGCCTGGTCGGCTCCACGGTCGGGCTGGGCACGGGCATCGGGCTCGCCGTCGGACTCATCGCGCTGATGAACGCCTTCGGCATGAACATCCGGACGAGCGAGATGGTCATCGGCTGGGGCACCCCCGTGGCGGCGTACGTCGTCGGCGTGGGCGTCACCTTCGTCGCGGCCTATCTCCCGGCCCGGCGCGCGGCGGGCGTCTCCCCCATGGCGGCCCTCTCGGACGCGGAGATCGCCGGGATCGGACGGCCGCTCCGGATCCGCGCGATCGTGGGCGGCCTGGTGGGCGCGGCGGGCACGGCCGCGCTCGTCGGTTGCGCCCTGTCGTCCAAGACCGCCTCCGCGGCATCGCTCCTCGGCCTCGGCGTCGTCCTGACGCTCCTGGCCACCGTCATCGCCGGACCGCTGCTGGTGCGGCCGGTGATCCGGGTGCTGGGCGGCGCCTTCCCGGCCCTCTTCGGTCCGGTCGGGCGGATGAGCCAGCGCAACGCCCTGCGCAACCCCCGCCGCACCGGCGCCACCGCGGCCGCCCTGATGGTCGGCCTCGCCCTGGTCGGCGGGATGTCCGTGGCCAGCGCCTCCATGTCCAAGTCCTTCGACGACCAGATCGACAAGACCCTGGGCGCCGACTTCGTCGTGCAGAACGGCAACTTCCTGCCGTTCCCGCAGGAGGTCACGGACGCGGTGCGCAGGACCGACGGCGCCGGGCTCGTCGTACGGTCGAGGTTCGCACCCATCGCCGTACGGCTGCCCGACGGCAAGCGCGTCGAGACCACCGCTGCCGGGTACGACCCGCAGCTCGACGAGGTCGCCCACATCACCTACGCGCAGGGCGACACCGCGGCCGCGCTCGCCTCCGGGCACCTGGCCATGGATCTGGACTTCGCGCGCGACCACGACGTGAGGGTCGGCAGCAGGGTCCCCGTCGAGTTCCAGGGCGGGCGCCGGACCGAGCTGACCGTGGGCGCCCTCACCGACCAGGACTCGGCCGACGGGTTCGGGACGCAGGGCGGCATCTACTTCGGCCTGGACACGCTGGAGCGGTTCACGCCGGGCGGCCAGGACTCCGCGCTGTACGTCAACGCCGTCTCCGGCACCGGCGCCGACCGGCTGCGCGCGGGCCTGGAGAAGACGCTCGACCCGTATCCGCAGGTCCAGGTGCGCGACCTCGCCGACTACAAGGACCTGGTCCACGGCCAGATCGCGGTCCTGCTCTATCTCGTGTACGCGCTGCTCGGGCTCGCGATCGTCATCGCGGTGCTCGGCGTGGTCAACACCCTTGCCCTGTCGGTCGTGGAGCGCACCCGGGAGATCGGGCTGCTGCGTGCCATCGGGCTCGCCCGGCGGCAGCTGCGGCGGATGATCCGGCTTGAGTCGGTGGTCATCGCGGTGTTCGGCGCGGTCCTGGGGCTCGCGCTCGGGCTGGTGTGGGGGGTGTGCACCCAGCAGGTGCTGGCCCTGCAGGGTCTCAACGCGCTGGCGATCCCCTGGGGCACGATCGTCGCGGTCGTCGTCGGCTCGGCGGTGGTGGGCATCGTGGCGGCGCTGCTGCCCGCGTTGCGTGCATCGCGCATGAACGTACTGGCGGCGATCGCGCACGAGTGATGCAATCGCGGGGCAGACAACTCAAGTCGCTTGTCGCTGAGGAGAGTTCATGCCCCGCCCTTTTCGCTTCGCCGTCAACCTGACCGCCGCCGCCACCGACGCCGACTGGCGGGCCAAGTGCCGACGGGCCGAGGAACTCGGTTACGACGTGATCCTGGTCCCCGACCATCTCGGCAAGGTCGCGCCGTTCCCGGCGCTGGTCGCTGCGGCGGCGGTCACCGAGCGGCCCCGGCTCGGCACGTTCGTCCTCAACGCCGGGTTCTGGAACCCGGCACTGCTCGCCCGTGAGGTGGCCACGGTGGACGCCCTGACCGGCGGCCGCCTCGAACTGGGCCTGGGCACCGGCTATGTGCGGTCCGAGCACGACCGGGCGGGGCTGCCCTTCGGCTCGGCCGGTGAGCGGGTGGACCATCTGCGGCGCACGGTCGAGGAGTTGGAGCGGTTGCTGTCCTCACCGGACCATGTGCCGCAGCCGGTGCAGCGGCCCCGGGTGCCCCTGCTGATCGGCGGCATAGGCAACCGGATGCTGGAGCTGTCCGCCGAGCACGCCGACATCGCGGCCTTCACCGGGGCGACCCTGGTGCCGGGCGACACGGCCGGCAGGCTGACCCCGACCACCGCCGGGCAGCTCGACGAGCGTGTCGCGCGCTATCGGCGACTGGCCGAGGGACGCAAGGAGCCGGCCGAACTGAACCTGCTCATCCAGACGGTGGTCGTCACCGACGACCGCGAGGCCGTCGCCACCCCGTTCCTGCACCGGCTGCCGGACCTGACCCTCCGGGAGGCGCTGGAGCTGCCCATCATGCTGATCGGCACGGTCGACGAGATCGTCGCGCAGGTGCGGGCACAGCGCGAGCGGTACGGCTTCACCTATCTGACGGTGCTGGAGGCGTCCATGGAGGCGTTCGCACCGGTGATGGCGGAGCTGCGCGGCGGCCGGTAGCCGTCCGCATCGTGGAATTTCCCGTCCGGCGGGGAACGGGGGGTGATGGGATCGCCGTATGACCGATCTGCGGATACGGGCCGCGACGCCCGACGACCTCGACACCCTGCTGGCCTTCTGGAAGCAGGCCGCCGAGGGCACGAGCATCAGTGACGACCGGGACGGCGTGGAGCGGCTGGTCACGCGGGACCCCGAGGCGCTGATCCTCGCCGAACTCGACGGCCAACTCGTCGGCACGGTGATCGCCGGCTTCGACGGCTGGCGGTGCCATCTGTACCGGCTCGCGGTGCACCCGGAGCGCCGGCGGCGCGGGATCGGGACGGCACTGCTCGCGGCCGCGGAGGAGCGGTTCGTACGGCTCGGGGGGCGGCGTGGGGACGCGATGGTGCTGGTGCGCAACGAGACGGCACAGCACGCATGGCGTGCGGCGGGGTATGCGCCCGAGGAGAAGTGGCGGCGCTGGGTGAAGCCCCTCGCCGGGTAGGACGGGCGATCCTGGGGACCCTGTCCGATCATGGGACGGAGGTGACCCGATGACCGAAGTGCTCCTCCTGCTGCTGGCGATCCTGCTCTCGCTGGCCTGCGGTGCCTTCGTGGCGGCGGAGTTCTCGCTGACCACGGTGGAGCGCGGACAGCTGGAACGCGCGGCGGAGCGGGGTGAGCGGGGTGCGTCCGGCGCCCTGAAGGCCGTACGGAATCTGACGTTCCAGCTGTCCGGGGCGCAGCTCGGGATCACCGTGACCAACCTGGTCGTCGGCATGCTCGCGGAACCGTCGATCGCCGCGTTGATCGCGGGCCCCCTGGAGTCGCTCGGGATCTCACGGTCCACGTCCCGGTCGCTGGCGCTGGTCCTGGGCACCGCGCTGTCGACCGTCTTCCTGATGGTGGTCGGTGAGCTGGTGCCCAAGAACTGGGCGATCTCCTCACCGTTGGCCATGGCCAAACGGGTGGGCACCGCGCAGAGCTGGTTCAGCGCGGCCTTCCGTCCCTTCATCACGCACCTCAACAACACGGCCAACCGGGTGGTGCGCCGTTTCGGCCTGGAGCCCGCCGAGGAGCTGGCCTCCGCGCGCGGTCCGCAGGAGCTGGCCGCGCTGGCCCGGCACTCCGCCCGGGCGGGCGCGCTGGAGGCGGACACCGCCGAGCTGTTCGTACGGACGCTCAACCTCGCCGACCTCACCGCGGAGAACGTGATGACCCCGCGGGTGCAGGTGATCGCCCTGGACGTCCAGGCGACCTGCGAGGACGTGGCGAACGCGACGCGCGCGACCGGGCTGTCGCGGTTCCCCGTCTACCGCGGCAGCCTCGACTCGGTCGTGGGCATCGCACACATCAAGGACATCCTGGCGGTACCGGCCGAACGCCGGCCCCGCGCCTCGGTCGCCGAGCTGCTGCGCGAGCCTCTGCTGGTGCCCGAGTCGCTCACCGTGGACCGGCTCCTGGACCGGCTCTCCGGCAAGCGCACGATGGCGGTCGTCATCGACGAGTACGGCGGTACGGCGGGCGTGGCCACGCTGGAGGACATCGTCGAGGAGGTCGTCGGCGAGGTGCGCGACGAGCACGACCCGCACGAGACGCCCGACCTGGACCCCGCGGGCACCGACCAGGAGGGCAGGGAGCTCTTCCGGGCCGACGGTTCGCTGCGGGTGGACCAGCTGGCGCGCGTGGGCCTGCGGACCCCCGAGGGACCATACGAAACGCTGGCCGGACTCCTGGCGACGGAACTCGGCCGCATCCCGGCCGTCGGCGACTCGGTGGAGGTCAACGGCTGGCAACTCGACGTGCTGGACGCACAGGGCCGCAGAGCCGCGAGGGTGCTGCTGCACGCACCTCTGGCCGGGGAGGGGACGGGATCATGACAGCTTCTCGGTCGGCGGAGGGGGCGGCCCGAGCGGGGGCCGCCGGCCCGCCGCCCCACAAGGTGCGGCCACCCCGCGAGGGGAGGGATGAGCGATGACCGCCGTCCAGTTGCTCATCGGTCTGGCGACGCTTGTCGTGAATGCCTTCTTCGTGGGGGCCGAGTTCGCGCTGATCTCCGTGCGGCGCAGTCAGATCGAGCCCTATGCCGATCAGGGGGACCGGCGTGCGAAGGGCGTGCTGTGGGGGCTGGAGCACGTGTCCGCGCTGATGGCGGCCGCGCAGCTCGGGATCACGTTGTGCACGCTGGTCCTGGGTGTGGTCGCGGAGCCCGCGATCGCGCATCTGCTGGAGCCGGTGTTCCACGCCGTGGGCGTGCCGGAGGGCGCGGGGCACGCCGTGTCCTTCGTCATCGCGCTGACCCTGGCGACCTATCTGCACATGCTGCTCGGCGAGATGGTCCCGAAGAACATCGCGCTCGCGGAGCCGGTGCGCAGTGCCCTGCTCCTCGGCCCCCCGCTGGTCGCCCTGGCCCGCGGACTGCGCCCCGTGATCTTCGCGGTCAACGCCTTCGCGAACGCCCTGCTGAAGCTGCTGCGCGTGGAGACCAAGGACGAGGTCACGGCCACCTTCTCGGACGCCGAGCTGGCACGGATCGTGCGGGACTCCGGCGAGGCGGGACTGATCGACGAGCGCGCGCGGGAGCGGCTGCACGACGCGCTGGAGCTCGGCCGACGGCCGGTACGGGACGTGGTACTGCCCCTGGAACGCGTGGTCTACGCGCGCGTGGGCGTCACCCCCGAGGAGCTGGAGGCACTCTCGAACGAGTCCGGGTTCTCACGGTTCCCCGTGGTCGACGAGGGACGCCGGATCGTCGGCTACCTCCACGTCAAGGACGCCCTGGACGCCTCACCGCGGGATCTGCCGTTCCCGGTACGGGACATGCGGCCGATCGCACGGATCCGGGAGAGCACACCGCTGGACGACGTGCTGACGGCGATGCGGCGCAGCCGGACGCATCTGGCCGCGGTGCTCGGCGCCGACGGCCGGCTGGCCGGACTGGTGACGATGGAGGACGTACTGCGGGAGCTGTTCGGACGGCAGTCGTGACGACCCGAACCCACCGACCGGCAGGTATGTGACCGCGTTACCATTTCTTCCGCCATGCAGACGAATCCCACTTACTCCAGCCTGGTCGCGGTCGGCGACTCCTTCACCGAGGGCATGTCGGACCTGCTTCCGGACGGCTCCTACCGGGGCTGGGCCGACCTCCTGGCCGGCCGGATGGCCGCCGTGACACCCGGCTTCCGGTACGCCAACCTCGCCGTGCGCGGCAAGCTGATCCAGCAGATCGTCGAGGAGCAGGTCGACGTGGCGGCGGCGATGCAGGCGGACGTGATCACGCTGGTGGGCGGCCTCAACGACACCCTGCGGCCCAAGTGCGACATGGTCCGGGTGCGCGACCTGCTGACGGAGGCCGTGGAGCGGCTCGCCCCGTCCTGCAAGCAGCTCGTCCTGATGCGCAGCCCCGGCCGCCAGGGGCCGGTTCTGGAACGCTTCCGGCCGCGCATGGAGGAACTGTTCACGGTCGTCGACGAGCTCGGCGCCCGGCACGGCGCGGTGGTCGTCGACCTGTACGGCGCCCCCTCGCTCTCCGACCCGCGCCTGTGGGACGTGGACCGGCTGCACTTGTCGGCCGAGGGCCACCGCCGCGTCGCCGAGGCCGTGTGGCAGACCCTCGGCTACGACCCCGAGGACACGGAGTGGCGTACGCCGATCCCGGCGACGGTCCCCCCGAGGTGGCTCGCCCGGCGCATCGCGGACGCGCGCTTCGCCCGACAGCATCTGCTGCCGTGGATCGGACGGCGCCTGACGGGCCGCTCCTCGGGCGACGGCCTGCCGCCGAAGCGGCCCGACCTGCTGCCGTACGAGCACCTGCCGTACGAGCACTGAGGTCGTCGTGCACACGCGCGTGGTCAACGTCAGGGGCCGTATCCACGAGGTCGGCCCCCGCCTCGAACACGCGCCGGCCGACCTCGTCTACGTCGGCCGCCGCTGGACCATGGGCGACTGGGACCTGCCGAAGCACCCGCTGTACAACCCCTTCGCCTACGACACCCCCGCGCGCCGCAGGGACGGCACGCGGGCCGAGGTGATGGCGAAGTACCGGGCGTATCTGCTGGGGCGGCCGGATCTGCTCGCCCTGGTCCCCCCTCTGCACGGCAAGGCGCTGGCCTGCTGGTGCGCGCCCGAACCGTGCCATGCCGAGGTCCTGGCGGAGCTCGCGGAAGCGCTCTCGTACGACGAACGGGGCCCGGGCGCCGGCCTGCACGAATCGCCAGTAGAATCCGCAGGCAGATTCTACTGATCAATCCGAATGCCCAGGTCAGAGGGTCTTTATTGCTCCCTGCGGGGGCACGTGTCTCACATTCCTGTCACCGTTTGACGGCTCTATGGCGGGAGGGTTGTCGCCGTGCCTGTCGCGACTCGCCGCGGTAGGAGCGTCCGTCGATGGGTGTGGGCGGCCCGGCTGGAATGCCTGAGCCCGTACGCATTCGGCCTCACTGCTGAGTGGGTCGCAACTCGACTGCGAGTCACTGCGATCGGGCAGGATCTTTTCGTGGACGCCCACAAGATCCGATTGTGCCCGTAGTTGAGGGCGCCGGCACCGGCGAAGAAGTCGATGAAGGACCGTCCGGACTCGTCGAGCAGGACGGCGCCGCGTCCGGTGGTGAACACGGTGGGCCAAGCCCTGCTGTAGCTGCGGACCTCTGATTCCATGGTGCCGAGCTGGTGCGTGCGGGTGGGGCAGGTGGCGTGGCCGGGGTCAGTCGGCTACGGCGTGCTGGTGGCGCTGGTAGAGCACCAGGGCCGCGGCGGTGGGGTCCTGGGCGGTCCACAGGACCCGGCCGATCAGCAGGGTGTGGTCGAGCACGGTGGGCGCCTGGTCGAGGCGGCATACCACGGTTGCGGCGGTGGCCGCCAGGACCGGGCAGCCCTGCTCGTCGCGGTGGGGGACGCCGTCGAAACGTTCCGCCGCGGGAAGCCGGGCGAAACGGTGCATCAAATCCCTTTGCTGCCAAGTGAGGATGTTGACCGCGAAGCCGCCGTGTGTGCGGGCATGCCGTACGGTGCGGCCGCTGGTGGCGAGCGAGACGAGCACCGAGGGCGGTTCGGTAGACAGGGAGAGCACCGCGTTGGCGGTGCAGCCGACCGGGCCGTCGGGTCCGGCGGTAGTGATGACCGCGACGCCGGTGGCGAGCTGCGCCATGGCGGAGCAGAACTCCTCACGGCCGGGCAGGGCGGTGGGGGTGGTGGGCGCGGTCACGTCACCGGGTTCCTTCCGGGAGGCGGGTGCAGTGGGTGCTGATGGCGGGCGGGCCCTTGGGAGTGGGGCGGAGCGGGCCCGACACGGCTGGGCGGGCGGTGTTCAGGGTGGCCTGGACGGCCTTGCGGTCGGTCTTTCCGTCGAGGTTGAGGGGCAGTTCGAGCAGGCGCAACAGGGTGTGGGGCACCATGTAGGCGGCCAGACGCTCCCGCAGGGCCGCGAGCAGCGGGGCGGGGTCGGGGGCGTCTCCGGTGTAGACGGCTCCAAGGACGGGGGTGGACCGGCCGGTGCGAGGGACGACCCGTCGGCAGCGCCGGGGCACAAGCGCAGAGCCTTCTCGACCTCGCCCAGTTCGACGCGGTAGCGGCTGATTTTGACCTGGTTGTCTAGGCGGCAGAGGTGGACGAGGGCGTCGCCGTCGCGGGTCACGCGGTCACCGGTCCGGTACCAGTGGGTGCCGGTCAGCGGGCCGCCCTCGTAGGGGGTGAGCCCGGCGTCCGGCTCGCCGGTGGCGAACCGTCCCGGGTTGACCGCCGGATCGAGGTAGCCAGGGAACCGCTGTGGGCCGCGCACGAGGAGTTCGCCCTGGTCGGCGGGGCGCATCCGCTCGTCGACGACGAGGTTCTCGGCGCCGGGGTGGGCGGTGCCGATGGGCACGGTGCCGTTGGCGGTGTGCGGCCAGTGGGCCGGGCCGGCGGGCAGGCGGTAGCCGGCGCGCGTGACGGTCAGTTCGGTGGGGCCGTAGAGGTTCTCCAGGCGGGCCACGGGCGCGGCCGCGGCGAAGGCGCGGGCCTGCCGGACGCTGAGAGGTTCGCCTGCGAAGGCCGCGTAGCGCAGCGTCGGAAGGGAGTCCGGCGGCAGTCGGCGCAGCCGGGCCGCTAGCGAGACGACCGACGGAACAAAGAACCAGTGGGTCAGCCGGTGCCGCCGGACGAATCCGGCCGGGTCCATCAGGTCGTAGGCGCTGGGCACGACGAGGGCCGCGCCGGTACGCCAGGCCGGAGCGTTCGGCCCGGACGACGAGGTCCCGGGTGGTCGCGCGGTCGCGGAAGCAGTACACGTGAAGCCACAGCGGTGCCGTAGCGGCGGAGATGTCCTCCAGGGTCCGCCCGGCGAATGTGCTGACGACGAGGGGGACACCCGCCGCGTCCGCGCCGCGTGCCGTTGCCACCTCGCCCTCGGGAGCCGCCATCGTGGGGCAGGCCATGGGCGCGATCGTGGTCGGCGCGGCCCAGGTCCGGCCGAGAACACGCGTCGCGGTGACGGGAGCACCGGCGCCGGTGAGGATGCCGGGATGCAGCCAGAGGCGGTCGACGCCTCGGTGTTGGCGCGAAGCGTCCGCTCCTCGCCCGCGCCCCCCTCCAGGAAATCCCGGGTCTCCGGGGCCAGCCGGGCGCGGGCGAGACGCGCCAAGTCGTGCAGGGTGAAAGCGTCCTCGGCTACCGGTCCCGGAGCCGCGCCGGTCATTCGGCCTTCAGCCGGTCTCGCTCCACTGCCTCGTAGAGGGCCCTGATGTTGGAGCTGCCGAAACCGCGGGAGCCGCGGCGCTGGATGAGTTCGTAGAAGAGGGTGTTGCGCTCGTAGGGCGAGCGGCTGAACAGCTGGAGCAGATAGCCCCATTCGTCCCGGTCGGCGAGAACGTGGGCGGCCCGCAGAGAATCGATCTCCGAGTGCAGCCCATCGTGCCGTTCGAGGAGCATGCCGTAGTAACTGGCAGGCGTGTTCAGGAAGTCCACGCCCCGCCCACGGAATGCGTGCACGGTGGGGACGATGTCGTCGACGAGGAACGCCAGGTGCTGGACGCCCGGGCCCGCGTTGCGTTCCAGGTACGCGTCGAGCTGCCCGGACCCCAGGCGGGGGTCCGGCGCGACGAGGGTGAAGGTGACACGTCCCGACGCGCTGCGGACGACGATGGAGTCCATGGCCTGTCCTCCGACGTCCACGTACTCCGAGGAGTAGCGGGAGAACCCGAAGGCGTCCCGGTAGAGGTCGGCGTACTCCTCCAGGGTGCCGCCCTCCAGGCAGACGGCGACGTGGTCGAGCAGGCGGATGGGGTCAGGGCGGGACTGCCGTGTGCCTGGGGTGGGCTCGGGTATCCAGGAACGGTCGTCGGGCAGGACCGGACCGGCGTTTTCGGCTGCGGGCAGCAGGGTGTGGCAGACGTCCCCGAATCCCGAGACGACCGTGCGGCTTCTCGTTCCCGGCGTGATGATCCTCGCCCCGGCCGCCGCTGCCGCGTCCCGGGTACGTACGACGTCGTCGCAGCGCAGGGCGATGTCCGCGACGCCGTCGCCATGGGCGTCCAGGAACTTCCAGGTCGCCGGGCCCGAGGAGACGACGAGGCATACGTCTCCCTGCCGCAGGAACACCGAGCTTCGTTCGGACTCCGTGGACCTGGCCACCTGACTGAAGCCCATCGCCGCCTGGAAATAACCGACGGTGCCCTGTTCATCGCTGGTGAGCAGTTCGACATAGGCGATGTCGCGCACTGTCATTTTGAGAACCCTCCCGAAAGCAGAATGGCCAGGAGCGGCCGAGCAGCGGTCATTCCTGTGCCGTGAAATCAATCGGAGCGGCTTCGCCCCCTCATGCTCGGCGGATCGAAGCGGCGGTCGACAGCAAAATACAGCGCGCATCCGGTCTCGATTGCCCGAAGAATGGGATCGCTCAAGAGGAATACCCGACCACTATCTCGGGAGTGGCGCCGTTAATCAACGGCATGGGCGGTTAACAAATCCCGGCCAGCCGCCGGCGCTCGGCGCGCGCTGCCCCGTTGTCGCACTCCTCCAGCTCCTGCGCAAAAGCGCTCCATTTCCTGGCGTACTGGTGCGCGAGTTGCGCGATGAGGGCGCGCCAGTGCGTGGCACCGCGGCGATAAGCCGGGACCGTTCCCGCAGGACGACGGCGTTGTACTGGAGCAGACGCAGCGGGCCCCCCGTCCTTGCGCCGCCGCAGCGAAGGATCGCCCATCAGCTGTTCGATCACCGCGTCTGGATCGGGCGCCGGCTGGCGCTTTCCTTGACACGAGGCCATCCGGGACGCGCGCGGCTCTCCCGCGCAGCCGGGCCCGCCACCCGCGGTGGCCGCTGCCGGCTCCGCCCTCCCCGTGCCGTCCGGAACGGTTCCGTCCTCATTCGCGGGCCCGGCCGGGTCGTGCTTCGGTCCGGCCGGCGGCAGGCCGGACGCGAGGCGTCTGCGGACGTCAATCACGGCCGCCGGGGGCCCGACCAGTGCGGCGATGTGGCAGCGAGGCGTCGGGATGCTCGGTGATGAGTTCTGCCGCCCGCGGCAGGGCCTTGGCGGCGTCCAGGGGGCACATCCGGCCGTCCCGGCCGCGTCTGGCGTTCAACTGCGGCTGGCCCTCACTTGAACCAGCGCGCAGCGCGGCCACCGCGTTGCGCAGAGACCCGATATGCAGGCGATCGCCCGGTGACAGCGGCAGTCCGTGGTCCACGTTCGCCGACACGGCGAACAGGAAGGCGTCCTCGCCGGTTCCACCGAAGAGTTCTGCCTCGATCGTCTGCCGGCCCTGCGCGACGGCGGCGAGCACGCGGTGTGTCCCGTCGTTGATCCGCATCGTGCGCCGCTTCCTCAGGATGGGGGGAAGCGGCTGGTCCACGGTCATGAGTCTCGCGACGGGTTCGGCGTCGTATCCCTGGGAGCGTGGGGACTCGCCTGGCAGCAGTGAGGCGAGGAGCAGGACGACCATGGGTCTTCCGTCGAGTGTCCCGCTCCGGCCGCTGTCAGCCGGTTGAGCTCAGCCCTCGACCCAGCCGTGCTTCTTGACGAACGCCGTCAGCTCTCGTCTGATCTCGACAATCTGAACAGTCGTCAGCGATGACGTGCGGAGCAGGAGTCGAGTCAGGTCCACGGTGAACTCGTCCTCGCGCACGACGTCGTCGACAACGTTGGCTCCCGCCGAGTTCCGTGCCACTGGAAGAGGCAATTCGGCCCCTCGGCCAGCCGCACCGAGGACGCCTGCGGACCCCTGTCACCGACGTTGATATCGAATTCCACCGCGAGGCCGGACCTCAGGTGGGCCTCGGGAATGAGGAGGTCGTTGGCGTGCAGAAAGACGTCCTCCTCACCGTTGTCCGGGGCGATGAACCCATATCCTCGAGCACCGTCGAACCTCGCCACACGACCGGCGACCACACCAACCTCCGAGAAGCCGTCTCTGTATGCCACAACACCGGAGCGCACTGATCCCGTCACTCTCCCGCGGCGGGACGGCGGGCCGACTGCACCTTCTCGTCGAGCTTCTGGGCGAACTCCAGCCACGTCTCCGCGTAATGCCGGGCGAGGTTCACCACCAGCGCACCGCAGTGCGGTGGGACCGCGGCGGTGAGTTCTGAGCGCTGGCGCATTCCGATGGCGTTCTGGTGCAGCAGGCGCAGCAGGTTCCTGCCCTCCTCCTTGTGCCGCAGGGAGGGGTCGCGCAGCAGCTTCTCCAGCACGATGATGAGATCGGCGTCGAGCAGTTCCTCCTTGCGCTCGCCGCGCAGCCTTCGCACCCGCGTGGGTGCGTCGGTTGCCTTGCCCCCCTGCGCCGGCTGCTCGCCGGAGACCACCGGGGGCTCGCCGGCCCGCAGGCGCCTGCGGACGTCGCTGACCGTCGCCGGAGAGATCCCCGCCAGCCGCGCGATCTCCCGCAGTGAGGCGTCCGGGCGCTCGGCGATCAGTTCCGCCGCCCGTCTGCGTCCTTCATCACTGCTCAGCGGGCGGACCTTGCCGTCCCTGCCGACCCTGGCGTGCAGCTGCACCACCCCGCCGGCCTGACGGCGGATCCCGGCCACCATCTTGGCACCCAGGCCCGCGGCACGTGCGATGGCCCGATCGGACAGGTGCGGGTGCGAGGCGACGATCTTGGCCGCGGCGGCCCGACGGTCGGCCTGCGACAGTGGAAGACCATGCGTCACGTTCGCCTGTACCGCATGTAGGAACGCGTCCTCGGTGCTGCCCTCGAAGAATTCCACGCTGATCATCTGGTCGCCTCGAACGAAGGCAGCCATCAGACGGTGCATTCCGTCGATCACCCGCATGGTGCGGCGGTCGACGAGAATGGGCGGAAGAGCGTCTTCGATTTCAACGAGGCGAGCGACGTGTTCCGTGTCCGGTCCTTCGGACCGGGGCGAAATACCGGGAAGTAAAGTCGATATGGGTACACACTCGGGGCTTGGCCGCACCTGGGGCGACGGTGATCCGGACTCTGAGATTCCGGATCCATCGCCACCGGTGCCCGTGGTGTGGGCATCAGCGGCCGATGGAGGGTTGACGACAGCGTGAGGGACTCTGGCTGGAAATGGTTGATGCAATCTACTCACCCCGTTGGTTGACTGCTCCGTACCTGACGCTCGCGGGATCTCAGGGCAGGGGAATTCCAGCTCACCGCCGGGCCATGCCGTCCCGACCATCGACATGAAGCACTGGGTCGGACGCGAGGATCATACGGAACAAAGGGTTCCGGTCACATTGCGCTTGAGTTGGTCAAAGCGACAGGAATCGACCTGGCGGATACTCTGTCCGGGCCTGACGCCCGGGATCCCCAGCACCTTTCACCGAGATCATCGCCCCCGCCCCGCTCTAGATGTTGCCGGTTGGTTACAAGCAATGCTCACGTGTACCGCATGTCGTGTCGAGCCACTCAGGCCTCAATCGGCGAAGTCCTTACGGATTCCATACCGATCTTTGAGGGGCCCATTCCGCATTGGCCAGTGGCGCTCCGTGCCACCGACGGTCTTTTTGACCAACGGTTCTGTTTTCACGGTGGCCCCGTCGGAATCTCGCAGGTTTTGAACAGGTACTTTCCCTCGTCCCGCACAGCGGACGTGACCGGCCGCCAGTCCCCTCCCTGCCAGCGGTACCCCTCGTACGCCAGGGAACGAGTGAGGCTGCTGACGATGTCCGGCTCGCATCGGCCCTGGCGGACCGGTCCGCCAGGGCCGATGCGCAGCAGCAGGGCCGGCCGGTCGCGCAGCAGCGTGACGAAGGCGTCCAACAGCAGGCCTGGCTGGGCTTTCCGGACATCGGCCTTGATGAAGTCGACCTTGGGCAGTTCCGCCTGCGCGCACACGGCGTCCACCCCGTCCGTGGACCGGTGTACGACAACGTCGGCTCCGCCCAGCATCGAGGCCATCGCCGACCACCGGGCGGGCCGGTCCGGCGAGCCGAGACAGTGCACCTGGCCACCGGTCCCGGCGAGCAGCGACAGCGCCCCCGTGCAGATGTCACAGGCACCGCCCACGACCAGGCAGACGGCCCCCGGGCGCACCGCCCCGACCAGCTCCGCGGCCTCGGGGTGCATCAGGTTCCACCATGCCGCCGCCCACGGCGCGACGGCGGACTGCGGAGCGGAGTGCCGATCCAGGGGCCGCCCCTGAGAAAGAGCGCGCCGTAGCAGCCGGCCCCGGTCACGCTCGCCGCGGATCACGGCCGCCCGGCCGGCGGTCTGTCGGTAATACGACGGGCCGGGGTTCGCTGGGGTGCCACGCCACATCAGTCCTTCCGGTCCGTCCAGCCCTGCCGCGGTGTTCCCCACCGACGGCGCCTGACGGTACGAGGCCAGGACCGGCTGCTGACCCGGCGCGTCCCCCCACGAGGGCACATCGGATCATGCCGTTGCCCGGCCCGGTGCCGTTTCATCCCGTCGACGTACGCCCGTGGGCCGAGCCCCTCACTGAATGCGCCACCCCTGGGAGTGGAGCGCGTCCTCCAGGGCAGGTGCGGCGCGCTGGTCGACGCTCAGCCGGACGACGCCGGTGAGCCGACCCGTGCAGTGTTCCAGATGGATGTCCTCGATATTGACGCCGGATCGGTCGGCGTCGGAGAACAGCCGGGCCAGCTGGCCGGGTTGGTCGCCCACCACCACTCCGAGCGTCCGGTAGCGGGCGGGCAAGATGCCGTGCTTGCCGGCGATCCGCCGACGGCCCGACCTGCCCTGGCGCAGCAGGTCGTCGACGCACTGTCGGCCGGCATCGCGTTTGGCCTCGTCCGTGGCCGCCATGGCGCGCAGGGCGGCCACAGCGTCCCCCAGGTCGGAGCCCAGCTCTTCCAAGATGTCGGCGACGATACCCGCGTTGGCCGAGAGGATGTCGGCCCATAGGTCCGGATCACCGCCCGCGATCCGGGTGAGGTCCCGCACGCCCGGCCCGGCGAGGCTCACCGCCCGTTCGCCCGCCTTGGCAAGGCGTTTGGCGACCAACGCCGCCACGACGTGCGGGGCGTGGGAGACGAGGCCGACCGCGCGGTCGTGCTCGGCGGCCGCCATCACGACGGGGGTGCCCCCGCAGGTCGCCACGAGCTCCAGGGCGGTGTTGAGCGTCTCCGTGCCGGTGTCCGTCGTCGGAGTGAGCACCCAGGTGCAGCCTTCGAACAGGTCGGCGCGGGCGGCTGTGGGTCCGCTGACTTCTCCGCCGGCCATGGGATGACCGCCGATGTAGCGGGCGGTGTCGCAGCCGAGCACGACGACGTCCTCCCGCGGCTCCGCCTTGACGCTCGCCACGTCGGTGTAGTGGCGGGCGATCCCGGCCGCCTGAGCGTCGGCCAGGACGCTGCCGACCAGGGCGGGAGGCACCGCCAGCACGGCCAGGTCGGCAGCCGCGGTCGGGGCCTCCACGGTCCCGGCGCCCAAGGAGGCGGCGATGTCGGCCGCCTCGGGATCCGCGTCCCGCAGGTGCACCGCCACGCCCTGGGCGCTGAGCGCGAGCGCGACGGATGTTCCGATGAGGCCGGTGCCGACCACAACTGCGGAGCGCATGACAGCTACTTCCTTCTCCGGCGGTCCGGTGGCCGGTGTCAAAGGCGGCGGGCGGGATCATCCGGCGGTCAGCCGGTGGTGGTTCCCCGCTTTCCGCGGGGCCAGGACCTGTGCGGCATCGCCGCCGGACCCGCCGCGCTGGACGAGTTCGATGGGGAGGGCGCCGCTCAGGCGGGGAGGGCGTGCGGCGGCGATGTCATCGACCAGGAAGGACAGCTGCCGCACGCCGGGCCTGTCATCGTCCCCCGCCTGTGAGGTGGACTCCCCTGACAGAGGGCGTGGTTGATGCCGGAAGAAGGCGAGGGTCGTGCCGCCGTCGGCGCATTCCAGAAGGACGGCTGACGGTTCCTGCGCAGCCCCGGACGCGTTTCCCGGCCGCTGCCGGACGAACCCCAAGGCGTCCACGTAGAGGGGGAGGTACGCCTCCGGATCCGGCCCGTCGACCGCGATGCTCACCCGGTCGAGCCGCCAGTTCCCTTCAGCCGACGGCCCGAGATCCTGGGGCAGTTCGACCCAGCGGTGGCCCGCCGGCAACAGATCCGCGGTCCGCGTGGCCGGCAGCAGGGTGTGGGTGAGGCCACCGGCCACGGACAGGATCGGGTTGCCGCGTATGGAACCGGTCAGGCCGGCGCCGACCCGCACGGCCCGCTGCGCCGTCGCCGTGACGTCGGCGCAGAGCAGGGCGATGTCCGCGACGCCCTCCCCGTGCGTGTCCAGGAACTTCCAGGTCGCGGGACCCGAAGTGATGACGAGGTGGGCGGCGCCCTGCCGAAGCAGCAGGGAACTGCGGTCCGGCGCCACCGAGTCCGCCACGCAGGTGAAGCCCAGCGAGACAAAGGAGTGGGCGGTCTGCTGCTTGTCCTTGGCGTACAGCTCGACGTACGCGATGTCGCGCGCTGCCATGCCTGTCCTTCCTGCGAGCGGTGGGGCGGAGGTCGGCGGTCCGGGCGCTCCGTGAGATCCACTGTTCAACTGTGACCGTGCGGCAGTTGAACAGGCGGCACGAGATCGGGCTGGGGCACCCCGGACGCGACGTCGGTGTCCTCGGGCGCCTGCTCGGCGAACTGGGTGCGGTACAGGTCGGCGTACAGCCCGCCCTGGCTGATCAGCTCCGCGTGGGTTCCGCGCTCACGGATCCGGCCCGCCTCGACCACGAGGATCTGATCGGCCTCGCGGATGGTGGACAGGCGGTGGGCGATCACGAGTGACGTACGGCCGGCCAGCGCGGTCTTCAGAGCTCGCTGGATGGCGGCCTCCGACTCGGAGTCGAGGTGGGCGGTGGCCTCGTCGAGGACGACGACGGCCGGTGCCTTCAGCAGCAGCCGCGCGAGGGCGATGCGCTGCTTCTCCCCGCCGGACAGCCGGTACCCCCGGTCGCCGACCACGGTGTCGAGGCCGTCGGGGAGCGCCTGGACGGTGTCCCAGATCAGGGCTGCCCGACATGCCTCCGTCAGGTCCTTCTCGTCGGCGTCGGGCCGGGCGTAGAGCAGGTTGGCGCGCAGTGTGTCGTGGAAGAGGTGCGCGTCCTGGGTGACCACGCCAACGGTGTCCCGCAGCGACTGCAGGGTCAGGTCGCGGATGTCGTGGCCGCCGATGCGCACCTGGCCCTCGTTGGGGTCGTAGAGGCGCGGCACCAGATGGGTGATGGTGGTCTTGCCCGCTCCTGACGGGCCGACCAGGGCGGTGAGCTTGCCGGCAGGAGCGCGGAAGGTCAGTTCGTCCAGGGTGAGGACGTTGTCGGCGCGTTCCGGCCTGCGCAGCGCGATGGTCTCCAGGGAGGCGAGGGAGACCTCCTTCGCGACGGGATACCGGAATGAGACGTGGTCGAACTCGATGTCGGGGGCGGAATCGGCGGCAGGCAGCGCGCGCGCCGTGGGGCTTTGGCTGACGATGGGCTTCAGATCCAACACCTCGAACACCCGGTCGAAGCTGACCAGGGCGATCATCGCGGTCGACTGCATGGTCGTCAGCTGGTTGATCGGCCCGTACAGCCGAAGCAGCAGCGTCACCATGGCCACCAGCGTGCCGATCTCCAGCGTCCCGTCGATGGTGAGGACGCCTCCGAGGCCGTAGACAAGAGCCGTGGTCATGGCGGTAAGGACGCTGACGATGATGAACAGGAGCCGCCCCCACACTACGCCGACCGCGGCGACGTCCCGCACCCGGGCGGCCTTGCCCGCGAACATCGTCTCCTCGTCCGTCGAGCGGCCGTAGAGCTTGGCGAGCATCGCCCCGGAGACGTTGAAGCGCTCGTTCATCATCGAGCTCATCTCGGCGTCGAGCTGCATCGTCTCCCGGGTGAGCCGTTGCAGGCGGCGGGCGATGAGCCGAACCGGCACGAGGAAGAGCGGAATCATCACCAGCGCGGCGACGGTGATCTGCCACGACAGGTAGAACATCGCACCGAGCACGAGGACCAGCGTCAGAAGCGTGGAGACCGACTGGGACAGCAATGTGGTGACCGCTTGCCGGGCACCGACGACGTCGGCGTTGAGCCGGCTGACCAGCGCACCGGTCTGTGCCCGGGTGAAGAAGGCCAGGGGCTGCTCCTGCACATGGGCGAAGACCTGGGTGCGCAGCTCGTAGACGATGCCCTCGCCGACCCGAGCCGAGCACCAGCTCTGGACGTACACCGCCGCGGCGTCGACCAGCGCCAGTCCGGCGACCGCCAGGCACAGCCCCACCACGACTGAACGGTCCCTCGGCTCGATGCCGTCGTCGATGATCATTTTCAATATCAGCGGGGTGGCGACCGCGGTGCCCGCGTTGACGACCGTGGTCAGCATCAGCAGCAGCAGCGACCCGCGGAACTTCTTCGTATACGGGATGATCCGGCGCACCGTACCCGGCCTGATCCGTTGCCGGGTGATCGACTCATCGTCCAGCCGCAGCCCTGCCGGGCCCGGGGCCGGGCCTCCGCCACCCATCATCGACACGGACATCCGCCTCGCTTCTCATGCAGCCGCGCATGGCGCGCCGCCGCGTGCTCAGTACTTGTCGAAGAACTCGATGACGGCCGCGTTGACCTCGTACGGGCGTTCCAAGTAGCCCAGGTGGCCGCAGTCCGGTATCTCCACGAAGTCGCAGCCAGGGATGGCGTCGGCCACCTCGGCGACCAGGTGGGGCGGGCTGATCAGGTCGTCCGCGAACGCGATGGCCCGGCACGGCACGGTGATGTCGCCCAGCGCCTCCCGGCGGTCGTCGAGCCGCTCGACGACCGCTGCCTGCCCCGTGGCGGTGTTCCCGCCTCCGGCCAGCTCGAAGAGTTCCAGCATCGGGCCGACGGCGGCGTCGTCGTTGAGCGTCGCCGGCGAGAACATCTCGGCGACGGTCTTGACCGCCTCGTAGTCGGCGGGCAACCGCACCCCACTCTCCCGCAGCGCCTTGTCCGCGGCGAGCTGGGCCCGCCGGAAGGTGTCCGACCGGGCTCTGCCGGCGATCAGCACCGCCGAACGGACCAGTTCGGGCGCGGCGAGCGCCAGCTCCTGGGCGACCATGGAGCCCAGCGATGTTCCCACAAGGTGGCAGGGTCCCAGCTCGAGCCGCTCGATGAGGCCCTTGGTGTCGGCCACCAGGTCGGCGAGCGCGTAGTCGCCCCCAGGCGCGTCGGACGGGGGAACGCCCCGGTTGTCGAAGGCGACCGTCTCGTACCCGGCACGATTCAGGGCCGGTGTCTGGTGCAGGGTCCACACCCGGCCCGAGGCCGAGGACCCCATGATCAGCAGGACGGGCACACCGCTCCCCGACCGCTGGTAGGAGAGCCGGATGCCGTTGGTGCTCACGAATGGCATGACGAGCTCCTTCTCGTAGGGGGTGACACACACGCCCCGCGCGGCGCGGGAGCGGTCCCGGGTGGCCGCTTCGCCGGCGATCTCGTTCCAGCTCTGCTTCCAGGACAGGCTGTTATGCGCGGCTCACCCCTGCTGCGCCGCGGCTCACGATGGCATCGCAGCGCTGCGGCGATCAAGGGTCGCCGACCGCGGACACCCGCACCGCGGGTGTTCAACCGCCGCGGCGACGCAGTTGAGCACACACCGGGCGACACCCCTCCGTCCATCGGATGACGCCGGCGTTCCGTCCCCGGGATGCCGCTTCGGCAGCGGCCCTCCGGCCGCTCTGCTTTGAGAGGGCCGGTTCGCCTCCCCGGGGTGGCGTGCGAGCCACGTACAAGCCAGGAGCGACCAGTGACGACAGCATCCACGGCCGCACAAGCGGCCGCCGCACCGGGCGGGGCCACGACAGCGGCCTCCGCGCGGGGCGTCACGAAGACCTACGGTGCCGGAGAGACCCGCGTCACGGCCCTCGACGCGGTCGACGTGGACATCCCCCTCGGGAGGCTCACCGCGATCATGGGTCCCTCCGGTTCGATGCAAGTCGACCCTGATGCAGCGCCTGTCCGGATGCAGTGCCTGGCCGGCCTCGACACGGTCACCGAGGGCCGGATCTGGATCGGCTCCACCGAGGCGACCGGACTCAAGGACAGGGAGCTGACCCGGCTCCGCCGGGGCAAGATCGACTTCCTCTTCCAGGCCTTCAACCTGCTTCCCACGCCGAACGCGCTGGAGAACATCACCTTGCCGATCGCATCGCCGGGCGTCGGCCGGACCAGGCGTGGCTGGACCATCTCGTGGCCACGGTCGGCCTGGCGGAGCGGCTCGGCCCTCCCCGCTTTCCGGGCTTTCCGGAGGCCGGCAGCGGCGGGTCGCCGTGGCCCGGGCACTCACCCCGTCCCGAGATCATCTTCGCCGACGAACCGACCGGAAACCTCAACTCCTGGGCCGGCGCAAAGGTCCTGACTTCCTACGCCGCTCGGTCGACGAACTGCGGCAGACCGTTCGTGATGGTCACCCACGACACGGTGGCGGCGAGTTACTCGGACCGCGTGCTGTATCTGGCCGATGGCCGCATCGTGGACGAGATGACCAACCCGACGGCTGATTCCGTGCTGGAACGTATGCGGCGCTTCGACGCCAAGCGCACGAGCTGACCGCGGGTTCGCGCGCCGGTGCCCCGCCACCGGTGCGCGGACCCGCCGGGCGGACGTCGCAACGGCGTCGCGGCCCGAGCCCCTCTCAGCCGACGGCCGAGGCCGCCACTTCTCCATTCCCCCGTCGAGGTGGCCGGCCTCGGCCGTCCTGCACGTGATCACCGGGACGCCGGGACGTCACGGTGCGTGCGTCACTGGGACACGGAGACCAGGCCCGCCTCGTAGGCGATACGTCCGCTGGACCCTGACCGCCGTGAGCAACGGGAAGATCCACCTCAGCGAACCCAAGACCGAAGCCAGCCGCGCCTGGATCAGCCTCTCCCCAAGAGCCATGGCCCACCGCCAAGCCGCCCTCCAGATGGCCGCCCACCCCGACAGCCGCCTCGAAGGCCTCGTCTTCGCCCGCCCGTGCGGCGAGCCCCTGCGCCCGCAGCGGGTCCTCGACCAACTCCGCAAACGCACCGCCGAACTCGACCTACCGAAGATCGGCCTTCACGACCTACGCCATACTGCGGCCAGCATCATGATCGCCGTCGGCATCCCCCCGCTGTCGTCTCCAAGACGCCGCGAGCCAGGCCCGCAGCGGCACTCCGCGGCCAGGTCGAATGTGTACGCGGTTGCCCGAGCCACCGCGCCGGCCAGGTCCGCAGCGTCGACCGTCCCTCCCGGAAGCTTCGCCGGGACCTCTGCGGCGGCAAGGTCGAGCGCTGCCGGTTCACCCGGTTCGCCTGACTGTTCCGGGTCGACGACCTCGACCACCGACAGCTTCCACAACAGGGCGTCGAGCTCCACGATCTGTTGAGGGGCGGCCGTCGAGCAGTGGGAACGTGGCGCGCAGCACCTCGTGGCGCCCGATCACGTCCCGCAGGGACGCGCTGAGCGCCCGATGGTCCAGCTTGCCGGTCAGGCGCAGCACCATGCGGTTGTTGTAGGTCGCGTTCGGCCCTTGGAACTGCGCAAGGAAAGAGCCGACTCTTTGCGAGAACGACAGTGATATCACCGGGACTCCTCCTGCTTCCGCATCGGTCGCAGCGCGGGCCTGGCCTTCTTCGGGCCGACGGTCTGATCGGCAAGCCAGGCGGCGAGCCCGGCCGGGGTCGGCATCTCGAACAGGGGCGGCATCGGCAGGTTCACTCCGACGTCGCCGCGCAGTCGGCCCACCAGTCGCGTGACCAGCAGCGAGTGACCGCCGAGAATGGTATCTTCCGCAGCACCCGATCCGCGCCCGTGAGCCCGTACTCGTCCTGCAGCCACAGCCAACCGGTTCACGATCCCCGTGTGCGGTGCCGGTGCGGGCGGGCGTCACAGGGCTTCGGCTCCTGCCGTCAGCTGCCGTACCGCTGATTCGAGTTCGGTGTGCAGAGCAGTGATCGCGCCGGCCAGGAAGCGGTCGCGCATTGCGGCGCGCTGGATCTTGCCGCTGGTGGTGCGGTCGACGCTGCCGCGCCGCACGAGCAGGACGTTGCGGACCGGCGCACCGGTGGCGGCGGTGAGGCGGCGGATGACGGCTGCCGCGGCGGCGCGCAGTTCCTCGGCCGATACGGTCGGGCTGACCTCGTGCACCAGCACGATCCGCTCGTCGGGTGCCTGGACGCCGAAGGCGGCGCCGACGAACCTCTCCAGCGCGGGGTGGGCGGCGCGCGCCTCGTGTTCGAGGTCGTGCGGGTAGAAGTTGCGGCCGTGGACGATCATCACCTCCTTGAGCCGACCAGTGATGAACAGCTCGCCGTCCACCAGGGCGCCCAGGTCGCCGGTGCGCAGCCAGCCGGGTTCGGCGTCGTCAGCACCGGCGGGGCGGGCGTGGAAGGCACGGGCGGTGAGGTCGGGTTTGCCCCAGTAGCCGCGGCCGACGCTGTCGCCGCGCAGCCAGATCTCGCCGACCTCGCCGGCGGACAGGGGGCGCAGGGTGGCGGGGTCGACGATGAGGGCGTCGAAGGCCTCGGGGCGTCCGAGGCCGGTGATCTCCTTGCCGCGGCCGTCACGGGCGGGAACCAGCGCGGGGTGGTGCGCGTCAGCGAGGCGCTGGGCGTCGACGACCAGGACGGTCGGCGGGAGCGGGATGGGGGTGCCGCTGGCGTAGACGGTGACCTCGGCCATGCCGTAGCCGGCCACGACGGCTTCGGGGCGCAGGCCGATCTGCGCGAATCGCTTGGTGAATGCGGCGATGGTGGGCGCGTGGATCGGCTCGGAACCGTTGCTCAGGAAGCGCAGCGGTGACAGGTCGAGCCCTTCGAGGTGTTCGTCCTTGATGAGGCGCAGCGCGATGCCGTACGCGAAGTTGGGGGCGGAGCTGGCGGTGGTCCGGAGTTCGCTCATCATCCGGAACCACTCGACGGGCCGGCGGGCGAACACCGTCGGCGGCATCAGGACCGATGTTGCGCCGAAGAAGAGTGCGCCGCTGAGCTGACAGAAGAGACCGAAGTCATGGTGCAACGGCATCCAGCTGCCGAACGAGTCGTCACCGTTCAGGCCCATGACGGAGTGCAGGGCCGCGAGGTTCGCCTGGACGTTCCCGTGAGCGAGCATCACGCCCTTCGGGGTGCCGGTGGAGCCGGAGCTGTACTGGAGGACGGCGAGCGAGTCATGGTCGGCGTGGCGGCCGCGGAGCGCCGCTGGGGCTGCCTCACCGGCCGGCACAGGGGAGGCGGCCCGGACGGGGACGCGACCCAGGCCCTGCGCGTGGAAGCGCTCGGCGAGCGTGTCGACGTCCCCGGCGTCGGCGAACACCAATCCTGGGGTGCAGTCCGCGGCGATCGCGGCGACGCGCTGGGCGGCGCTGCTGGAGCGGGTCGCCGGCGGGGCGGGCACGGCGGTTACACCGGCCAGCAGGCAGGCGAGGTAGAGCTCGACGAACTCGGTGCCGGTGGGCAGCGCGATGAGGACGCGCTCGCCGGGAACCAGGTGCTGCGTCAGGTCGGCGGCGCGCAGGCCGGCCCGGCGGGCGAGTTCGGCGTAGCTGAGGCTTTCGTGCGCGGCCTCGGCGGAGTCGCGGTAGATGGTGATCGCGGTCTTGTCAGGGTGTTGGGCGACGCGCGCGGCAAACGCGTCGCCGAGGTTCCGGTAGCCGGTCAGCTCGAAGGCCATTGCTTCCCCTTGGGCTTGGCGCTGCGTCGATCTGGGCGGCGCGCGGACATGCACGGCGGCGCGCGCCGCGCGGCTGAGTGATGTCGTTCTCGACTGTCGCGATCAGGCAGTTCGGCCGCAGCTCTGCCCGCGGTAACTCGATTCGGGTCCAGGCGTCCTGACGTCCTGACATCCGGCCTCGCCGAACTCCGTCGGTTCCTGGCGGCGCAGACCACTATGCCCCAACCACTGGTGATGGTGCGGGCGTTCAACTCGGTGCAAATGATCAGCACGGGTGTTCAACCATCGCCGTGCCCAGTTGGACGAGAACCGTCGGAGGTGGATGCCGCGCCCCCGGCACGGGGGATTCCGGGAGCGCGGCGGTCTCACCCTGGGCGACGGGGTGGAGCCCATGCGTCGCCCCACCGGACGACTGCAGGGGCCGTGGCCTCCATCGCAGGGATGCGGTCGGACAGCCAAGGGCGGCCGGGCCCGCGCGCGAAGCGGGTGCCGGGGCAGCGGGTGGCGCGGGAAGCGGTCTGCAGCCCGGTTGGCTGATCACCGGAGCCTCGGGGCAATCCGCCGCAGCGGCCGGGGCGTTCGGGGACCGACCACGGCTCGTGCCGCATCCCTGACGCTCGATCCGCAGCAGCAGCGGCAGGTTGTCGGAGGTCATGCCGGGGACGGCGAGTTCGCACGGTTCGGTGCGTCCGACGACGGGCAGGCCGATGACGATGTCGTGCTGTCCGGTGAGGCAGTCCCGGTAGATGGCGGCGGCGCAGGCCACCAGGCCGGAAAGGCTGGTGCAGGCGGCGCGCGGCGGTTCTGAGTTCGGCGAGTCGTCCCAGCCAACGAAACAACTCCAGTTGCCCTGAGCACCGTTCAACCCCGACACCGTTGAACACACTTGCCGGGGACTGCGGGTAACCCGCGGCCAGGCCCGTCTTCGTCGATATCCACCGGGTCCACTCTGACTGCTCCTCGGGCCGCGAAGTACGAGTCGTCCACCTGGAAGGCGGCGTCGACGAGGTACGGCGGGTCGCAGCCGGTAGGTCGGCTCAGGGCCAGGGCGCTGGCCAACTGACCGTCCTGTCAGGCCGGTTCGTCGGTCAATCGCGAGTTGTGGACGGCACTGCCGCACCCTGAAGGGTCGTGATCCGGCCGTTTCCGACACCGGCGTGCGACCGGGCCCGCCGGTGGCCCAGGCTGCCTCAGCAGACCGGCCCAACAGCAGGGGCGCCACTTCTTCATCGCCTCGATCAGGCTCCTGGTCGGGACTCCACCGACAAGCCGTGTCAGGCCACCCGCACCAGCCTCCAGACACCCAAGAGCCCTAGTTCCGCCATGCGGCCTCGCGTCACTATGGTGCAGGCCACACGGCTGATCAGTCCTTGATGATCACACAGCCACCGTTCAACTGCGTTGGCGCGCCGGTTGAACGACGCCGAGCAACCGCCCGGGCTATCGGCACGGCCGACGCTCCTGGCAGGCGGCCGAACCGAACCGGTGCGTCCAACTGCGGCGCCCCCGTAGGTTCACCGACTCGACGCCCAACGCCCCAACCACCAAGGAGATCCCCATGAGCGTTCAGCAGGGCTGGGCACCGCAACGGTTCACGCCCGAGAATACCGGCGCCAGCGCGACCACCCGGGGACTGACGGAGTACCTCGACTCGGTCGCCGTCGGCGAACTGCTGGGCCGTCACCAGGCCCTGCTGTTCCGGGGTTTCGACGTCACTGAGGCGTCCTTGGCGGACGTGATGCCCGCCCTGCTGCCCGAGCGCCTCGCGTACGTGCACGGCAACACGCCCAGGACCAAGGTCTCCGACAACGTCTACACCTCGACGGAGTACCCGCCCGAGTACGCGATCTCCATGCACAGCGAGCTCTCCTACGCCCACGCCTGGCCCTCCCGGCTGCTCTTCTGCTGCGTACAGCCGGCTACCACGGGAGGTGCCACTCCGCTGCTGGACGGCGCCTCCTGGCTGGCGGCACTCGACGAACGGATCCGTGCGGACTTCAGCGGCGGTGTCTGCTATCGGCAGTACCTGCACGGTGGCAGGGGCTTCGGCAAGAGCTGGCAGGCGACGTTCGAGACGGCCGACCGAGCGGAGGTCGAGAAGCTGCTGGCCGAGGCGGGCGTGAGCTGGGAGTGGACCGCCGGCAATGCGCTGCGGACGCGTCAGGTCCGGCCCTCGACGCTCCGGCACCCGCTCACCGGTGAGGAGGTCTGGTTCAACCAGGCGGACCAATGGCACCCCGCGACGCTGGGCGAGGAGACCATGCGCGAGCTCGCGGCCATCGTCCCCGCGGACGAGCTGCCGCAGTCGGTGACCTTCGCCGATGGCTCCCCCATCCCCGACGAGTACGTGCTCGAGATGCGCGAGAAGGGACTGACGCTGGCCGTTGACGTCGACTGGCGGCAGGGCGACGTCCTGGTCATCGACAACGTCGCCGTCGCACACGGGCGCAGGGCGTTCGCCGGAAGCCGCCGGGTCCTGGTCGCCATGTCGGGCTGAGAGCACCGGGCAGCAGGCGGGAGCCCTGGTCCGCAGCTGGTGGACCAGGGCTCCCGGTTCGGGTCGGTGGCGACCGAGGCGTCACTCAGGCGGCGGGACGATCTTCGCCGCATGGGCGGCAATGGCGAGCTGCACCCGGTCGCGTGCATTGAGCTTGGCGAGCAGGCGCGCCACATGGCTCTTGGTGGTGGCCATGCTGATGTACAGGTGGGCGGAGATCTCACTGTTGGACATGCCGCGCCCATCAGGGTCAGGACTTCGAGCTCTGAGGGGCCACGCAGTTTCCGGACAGGCACCCAATAGGGTTGTCCTGAACAAGGAAACGAGGCAGGATTGGCGCCACCCAGAAGACGGTCTCCGAAATCGCCTGGGAGCTCGAGCACGACGTAACCGTGAGCTGGAGATGGAGATCACCTTCCTGAAGTAAGCCGCAGCGTACTTCGCGAAGGATCCTCGGTGGCAAGCAAGTACGAGTTCATCGACAAGATGCGACTCGACACCGAGAAGTACGCATGCAGCGTCGAGCTCATGTGCGGCCGACTCGGCGTATCCAGATCCGGTTACCGTGACTGGCGATCCCGCCCGGAATCCGCGACAACTCAGCGGCGCGAAGAACTGAAATTGCTCATCGAGAAAGCCTTCGACACGTCCGACAGCGCCTACGGGCACCGGCGTATCCAGGCCCAACTGCACCGCTGGGGCGTCGCCGCAGGCGTTGAGTCGGTCGGCCGCCTCGTGCGAGAACTGGGCCTGGTGCCCTGCCTACCACGGCCGAAGACGTTGAACCTCACGCAGGCTGCGGTCGGCCAGGTGTCGGACCTCGTCGGCCGCGACTCCACCGCGGATGCGCCCGGCGAGCAGCTCGTCGGTGGCATTACCCATGTCGCGACCGAGGAAGGCTGACTGTGCCTGCAACGGTCATCGACTGTGGGTTGCCGCCCTCCCCGCGAAGTCCACGCCGAGTTCGAGAAGGTGCGAATCGCCAGCTGAAATAACGGTCAGAAGCCTGTCCGGAAACTTCGTGGCTCCTCACTCGCGGTCGGTGAGCTGCTCGATCCTGCGGCCTGCAGCAATGGCCTGCCGATCAGCCCGTTGAACGCCTTAACGTGGCGCAACCGACCCTCCTAATATTGGGACAATAACCGGTCCAAAGAACTGGAGAGGACCTGATCGAATGGCACATACGCTGAAATGGCAGGCCGTTGAGGGCAAGCCGGCCATAACGCAGGTCGCCGGTCTCACCGGGATGGCACAGGTCCGCGCGTGGCTCGAGGATGTCCGTCCGCAACTGACAGCGGCTCTGGGGGAATACGGCGCGATCTACCTGCGTGGTCTGCCCATGGCGACCATCGAGGACTTCGCGCAGATCCGAGACGTGCTCATCAGCGAGCGGACGCCGTACCGGGAGAAGACCACTCCCCGCAGCCGGCTCGGCGACGACGTCTTCTCTTCGACGGACCTCCCGGCCGCGCAGTCGATCCGGATGCACAACGAGAACAGCTACACGCTGACCTTCCCCGGCCGGTTGTTGTTCGGCTGCCTGATCGCACCACCGCAGGGCGGGGCGACACCCGTCGCGGACTGCCGGAAGGTCCTCGACGCGCTCCCCGATCAGGTGGTCGAGAAGATCCGGACCGCCGGGTGGCGACTCTCGCGCAGCTACTCCGAGCACATTTCCACCGACTGGCAGACCGCGTTCGCCACCGATGACGTGGACGAGGTCGCGCGCTACTGCGCGGACAACCTCATCGGCCACCAGTGGTACGACGACGGCACCCTGAAGACAAGCCAGATCCGTCCCGGCATCATCACCCACCCGTCGAGTGGCGAGGAGGTCTGGTTCAACCACCTGCTCTTCTGGAACGAGTGGGCGCTGGACGAGGACCTGCGGGAGGCGCTGGTCGATGAGTTCGGACGCGACGGTCTCCCGTTCAACACCGAGTTCGGTGACGGTGTCCCGCTGAGCAACGAGGACCTCCGGGCCATCCAGGCGGCCTATGACGCGACCACGGTGCGCGAGAGCTGGCAGCCGGGCGACGTGATGCTGGTCGACAACATCCTGACCGCACACGGCCGGGATCCGTTTCGCGGCGACCGGAAGATCGTGGTGGCCATGGGCGACCCGGTCGAGCTCTCTGAGTGCCGGCCGACCGTGGAGCCCGCGCCCGCGTTCGCCTGAACCTGACCGGCGCCGTCAGACCAGGTCGGTCCGATGGCCGCGCCATGTCTCATTCCTGTGCACAAGGAGCTCGTTCTCGTGACTGAACTCGCCCAGAAGCCGGTTGACCTGGTAGCACGCTTCCGCGCTACCGCGCAGCACGCCCCGGACCGGATCGCCGTACGGGGCACGGACGGTGAGCTCACCTTCGCCGAGCTCGACCGGCGAACCGCACAGCTCGCCGGTGCACTGGCCTCCCGTGGCATCGGCGTTGGCGACCTGGTCGGGGTCAGCCTGCCGCGCAGCACCCAACTGGTCGTATCGCTGCTCGCGCTGTGGCGGGCGGGTGCGGCCTACCTCCCGCTGGACCCCCGCTACCCGGTCGAGCGCCTGGAGTTCATGGCCAAGGACGCGGGCATCCGGGTGCTGGTGGGGGTGCCGAGCCACGTCCTTTGGGGATCCGGTCTCGACATCGTCGCCCCGGACTCCGTGGCCGGCGACCCCGAGGCCGCCGACACGAAACCGGTGGCCGCCCATCCGCTCGACCCGGCGTACGTGATCTACACCTCGGGCTCGACCGGTCGGCCCAAGGGAGTCCAGGTCGGACGGGGATCCGTCGCAGACCTGGTCACGGCCCTGGAGCGGGCCGGCGTCTACGCCGACGAGCCTCGGGTCGTCGGCTGGAACGCCAGTGTCTCCTTCGATTCCTCGGTGAAGCAGTGGGCGCGGATCTGCCGCGGCGACACCATCGCCATCCTCGACGAGGATCAGCGCACCGATCCCGTCCAGCTCCGGACCCTGCTCGACGCGTACGGCATCCAGGACCTCGACCTCACTCCCTCCCACTGGGAGCTGGTGCGGACCTGCCTGCTGGACAGCGCTGCCGACGGCCCGCTGCCGCGTCTGTTCATGGGCGGGGAGCCGGTGCCGGAGCGGACCTGGCAGGAGATATCCAAGGCGACCGCGAACGGGCTGCTCGAAGCGGTGAACCTCTACGGTCCGACCGAGTGCACCGTGGACGCCACCAGTGCCTGGATCACCGGTGGAGGAGCGCACATCGGCCACCCGCTGCCGGGCACCCGGGCGTACGTGGTCGGAGACGACCTCCGGCAGGTGACCGCTCCCGGTGAGACGGGCGAGCTGTACTTGGCAGGCGAGGGCCTGGCCCTGGGCTACCTCAACCGGCCGGCCCTCACCGCCGAGCGCTTCGTCGCCGACCCGTTCGCGGCGAACGGCAACGGGCCTTTCCTGCCCGGTGGCGGGCAAGGTGGGAGGATGTACCGCACCGGAGACCAGGTCCGCCTGCGAGCCGACGGTTCGCTGGACTTCATCGGCCGGGTCGACCGCCAGGTCAAGATCCGCGGCTACCGGATCGAACTCAGCGAGGTCGAGGCCGCGGTCTCCTCGCACCCCCGGGTGACCACCGCCGTGCTCACCGGCTACCGGGACCCCGCGCTCGGTGACCAGTTGGTGGCCTACTACGTCGCCGACGAGTCGCCGACCGGCGGGGAGTTGCGGGACCACTGCGCGGCAGTGCTCCCCGAGTTCATGGTCCCTTCGGTCTTCGTGGCGGTCGACGCCATTCCGCTGACCGTCAATGGCAAGGTCGACTGGGAGGCACTGCCGGCGCCGCATGCGGCACCCGCCGAGCAGTTCGTCGAGCCCCAGGGAACGGTCGAGAAGCTGCTCGCCGAGGTCTGGTCGGAGGTCCTGGGCCGGGACCGGATCAGCGCCGACGACAACTTCTTCGCACTGGGCGGCCACTCACTCGTCGCGCTGCGCGTCATCAGCCGGCTCAAGCGCGAGCTCGGCCTCGCCGTGCGGACCAAAGAGGTGTACCAGCACCCGCAGTTGCGCGAACTGGCCGGGTACGTCGAGGCCAAGCTCGCCGCAGCACCTAAGACCTCCTGACCCATCACATCACAAGGATTCCCGCCCATGGCTACCGCCCAGGACCTCATCGTCGTCCGATCCCGCCGAACCGAGAACGCCGCCCGCACCCTGATCTGCCTCGGCTTCTGCGGCGGCGGCACCGGGCAGTACCACCAGTGGGGCGGCATGCTCCCGGCGGACGTCGACCTCGCCGCCGTCTGCTACCCGGGCCGCGAAGGCCGCTTCATGGAGGACTTCGCCCAGACCTGGGACGCCCTCGCCGACGACACGACCCAGGCCGTGCTCTCCGCCGCGGCCGAGGGCCCCTATGTGCTCTTCGGTCACAGCATGGGCAGCTGGATGGCCTTCGACGTCGCCGTGCGCATCGAGCGGCTCGGCGGCCCCGCGCCCGAGGCGCTCGTGGTGTCCTCCGCCAACGCGGCCCACCGCGGGCTGACCGCCCAGGACGGGTCTCCGACTCAGCAGGACAGCGACGAGCAGCTGCTCGGCTGGATGACCATGCACGGGATGTTGCCCGAGCACGTCGCCAACGACCCGGACCTGAAGGAACTCGCGGTCGAGCTGATGCGGGCCGACATCCGGGTCCGGGACACCTTCCACTATGTTCCCGGCTCGAAGGTCAGTGTGCCGCTGCAGGTCCTGACCGGCGAGACGGACACGGTGATCGAGCCGAACGCCGGCGAGCACTGGCGGGACCTCGCGACCGGTGACTTCCGGCACGACGTCCTGCCCGGCGGCCACTTCTACACGCCGGAGGTCTGGAGTCGGATTCCGACCTACATCCCGGCCCTCTCCGGAGCCTTCGACTCCCGCTGACGCCCCCCGGAGGCTCTCGGACCAACAGCGCGGGTGCCGAGGCTGTATCACAGCTTCGGCACCCGCGCTTCGGCGTTCCCGCCCGCCGACCCCGAGCCCGCGCCGTCCGACGACCCGGCCGCGACCTGGGCTCTGACTCGGGCGTGACCGGGCTGGCCCGGACCAGAGCCCAAGCCCAAGCCCACCGCGGAGGCATTGCCGCACCAGCGCCCCACGCTGAGTAGCCCAGGGGAATATCATCCCCGGCCCTCGCAGAGTGGAGTAGGCCGCCGACGAGGTGCCCGTGGTGCGGGCCCTTTTCCGACGGCCCCTTCCCGAACGGGACGGGCCGGCTTCCCGGCATCCCGCTCAAAGGGGAAACGGGAGGGCCGCCACCCGCGGTGCGGATGACGGCCCTCCCCTTCGCTTGCGGCGTGCCTACCGCTGCGCCCCCAGGAGACCGCTACGACCGGCCCGAGCCCAGCCACCCCTCGACGGCGGCCCACACCTGGCCCAGCGTGTGCGGCCGCATCATGTCGGCGTGCGCGAAGGGAAGGCGCACCCCGGTGATCTCCCCGGAGATGTACGGCTCCCACCGCTGCGCCCACGGCACATCGGTCGCCTTGCCCTCCGCTGCGACCACCACCAGGGCGTCCCCGCCGAACCGACCGGTCCGGTGCTCCACCCGCAGCTGGCTGTTGTTCTCGTAGACGCGCAGGACGCGGCTCAGCTCCTCGTCCGAGATCCCGCCCAGGACAGCGCCCATATCCGCCCGGAGCTCCCGGAGTCTCTGGGCGCGCACGTCGTTCTCGCCGGACGCCGACGAGCTCGCCGGGTCGTCGGACCGGTCCGCCTCCCCAGCGTTGCGGGATGCCTCGCCGACCGCGGCGGGATCCGCGTCCTGCTCCGCCGGGAAGGTGTCCAGAATGACCAGCGCGGCCACCTGCTCACCCGCAGCCTGGAGTTGCACCGCTATCTCATGCGCCACCGTCCCCCCGAAGGAGTAACCCACCAGATGGTAGGGGCCGCTCGGCTGCACGGAACGAATCTGCTCAATGTACGCCGCAGCCATCTCCACAGCGGAGGGCGCGAGTTCACTCGTGCCGTCGAGCCCGTCGGCTTGCAACCCGTAGAGCGGATACTCCTGCGGGATGTACCGGGCCAGCGGCAGGTAGCACCAGCTCGACCCGCTTCCGGGATGCACGAAGAAGAACGGCGACTTGCTGCCGCTCGACCGAATGGAAAGCATGCCGCCGAGCGCGTCCTTGACCGACGACAAGGACAGCCTGCTGAGCAGTCCCGCCACAGTCGGGTTGGTGATCAGGCCGCGCACCGTCACCGACAAACCACGCGACCGCAGCTCCTCCGCCAGCGACACCGCCAGCAGCGAGTGCCCGCCCAAGGCGAAGAAATCGTCGTCGAGCCCGACGCTCTCCAATCCCAGCACCTTCGCGAACGCGTCGCACACGGTCTGTTCGAGGGCACTGAGCGAGCCGGCGCCGTCGGGAGCCTTCGCACTCACGGCATACTGCGGGGCGGGCAGGGCCTTGCGGTCCACCTTGCCATTGACGGTCAGCGGCAGCGCGTCCATGACCACGACCGCGGCCGGGACCATGTACTGCGGCAACCACTCGGCCGCGAAAGCAGCCACCCCGGCCGCCAGTTCCTCGCCCGTACCATCAACGGCCGGCACCACGTAGGCCACCAGACGCTTGTCACCCGGCACGTCCTCACGCACCACCACCACCGCCTGAGCGACCTGCGGATGCCCGACCACCACCGACTCGACCTCACCCGGCTCGATCCGGAAACCCCGGATCTTCACCTGCTCGTCCGCACGACCCAGATACTCCAGCTCGCCATCGGCGTTCCAGCGGACCCGGTCTCCGGTGCGGTACAGCCGGCCACCCGCCGGCCCGTACGGATCGGCGACGAACCGCTCAGCCGTCAAACCGGCACGACCCAGGTAGCCGCGGGCCAACTGCGCACCCGCGATGTACAACTCACCCGCCACACCCACCGGAACCGGCTGCAGGAACCCATCCAGCACATACAGACGCGTGTTGGCGATCGGACGACCGATCGGCACCGTATCGGCAATGTCCTGGCCCGCGGTGAGCTCGAAGACGCAGCAACCCACCACCGCCTCGGTCGGCCCGTACTCGTTCACCACCACCGAACCCGGAACCCGCGCCAACCACGCCCGTACGTCAGCACCGTGCAGCGCCTCACCACCCACCACCAGACGACGCGTCGAACCCGCAGCGTGCTCGTCCGACACCAGCTCGGCCAAGAGCGGCAGATGACCCGGCACCGCCTTCACCAATCCGAACCCACCCCGGCCATTGAGCAGTTCGGCCAGACCCTCCGCACCACCAGCCTCACTCGCCACCACCGCCGAACCCGACACCAACGGCACCACCACACTCGTCACCGTCAAATCGAACGACAACGACGAATGCAACGGCGCACCACCACCCCCCTCCATCCCATACGCCCCAGCCGCCCACCGCACATAGTTCGCCAACCCACCATGCGTGACCGCCACACCCTTCGGCCGCCCCGTCGACCCCGACGTATAGATCACATACGCCAACTGCGCAGGCAACACCTCGACCTCAGGAGCCGTCACGGGCTGCCCCGCCAAGGCCCCCACCACCAGCGGCTCATCCACCGCGATCGTGCGAACCCGCCCCACCGGCAGCTCGTCCAGCACCTCCTTCACACCCACCAGCACCGACGCACCACTGTCCCGCAACATGAATGCCAACCGCTCCGCCGGATACTCAGGATCCAACGGCACATACGCCGCCCCCGCCTTCCACACCCCCAACACCGCGACGACCATGTCCACACCACGCGGCAGACACAACCCCACCAACGACTCCGCACCCACACCCTGCAACCGCAGAAAATGCGCCAACCCGTTCGCCCGCGCATCCAACTCCGCATACGACAGCTCGACACCCTCAGACACCACTGCCACCGCATCCGGCATCCGCGCCACCTGCCCCGCGAACAGCTCTGGCAACGTCGACGGCGCCACCTCGACCGCCGTCTCGTTCCACTCCTCCAGGAGCAGGCGACGCTCATCCGCGCCCATCACATCCACGGCGCTCAAACGCGTCCCCGGCTGCGCCGTCACCGTCTCCAGAACCTGGACCAACCAGCCCGCGATCCGCCGCACGGTCTCCGCATCGAACAAGTCCGCCGCCGCCAGGAGCACACCCCGCAAGCCGGCCGGCGCACCGTCAGCATCGAACGTCTCGCTCAGGTTCAGGTCCAGGTCGAACCTGCCGAGCACCAGACCGGGCGACACGCGTTCGGCGCGCAGACCGGGTAGCTCCAGCCGTGCCGAAGCCGTGTTCTGCAGGGCGAGCACGACCTGGAACAGCGGCTGGCGTGCCATCGACCGAGCCGGCGACAGCTCCTCCACCAGCTTCTCGAACGGCACATCCTGATGCTCGAACGCCCCAAGACTGGCCTCCCGGACCCGCTCCAGCACCTCGCCGAAGGTCGGATCACCGGACAGGTCGGTCCGCACCACCAAAGTGTTGACGAAGAACCCGGCCAGGTCGTTCAGCGCCTCGTCGGTGCGCCCGGCGACCGGCGACCCGATCGGGATGTCCACCCCCGCCCCCAGGCGGTTCAACGTCACCGCCAACGCCGCCTGCAGCACCATGAACAGGGTCGCTCCCCGCTCCAGGGCCAGCGCCGCCAGTCGCTGGTGCGTCTGCGCGGAGACGGCCAGCTCCACGCTCTCACCGCGGTACGAAGCCGTCGCCGGGCGTTGGCGGTCCACCGGCAGCTCCAACTCCTCCGGGACCCCGGCCAACGCCTCGCGCCAGTACGCCACCTGCCCGGACAGCACACTGCCCGGATCGTCCTCGCTCCCGAGCACCTCCCGCTGCCACAACGCATAGTCCGCGTACTGCACCGGCAGCGGCTCCCACTCCGGGACCCGACCCGCGGCCCGCGCCGCATACGCCACCGACGCATCCCGCGCCAACGGCGCCGTCGACCAGCCGTCCCCGGCGATGTGGTGCACCACCACCACCAGCACGTGCTCGGCCTCACCGAGCGCGAACAGCGTCGCCCGAATCGGGATC
>NZ_JBIWLX010000039.1:0-37313 GCF_044766405.1 Streptomyces sp. NPDC102270
CACCCCCCCCCCCCCCGCCCGCCCGCCCCCCCCCCCCGCCCCCCCCCCCCCCCCCCCCCCCCCCGCGCCCCCCCCCCCCCCCCCCCCCCCCCCCCCCCCCCCCCCCCCCCCCCCCCCCCCCCCCCCCCCCCCCCCCCCCCCCCCCCCGCGCCTGTCCACGCACGCCACACACACGCCACACACCCGGAAGCGCGGGAGATCGTGTTCGACTTTCTTGAAGGTTACGACGTCCTCGGGGCGTTCTGGATGACGGTGAAACTCACCGTGCTGTCCGCCGTCGGCTCCCTGATCTGGGGCACCCTGCTGGCCGCGATGCGCGTCAGCCCGGTCCCGTTGATGCGCGGCTTCGGCACCGCCTACGTCAACATCGTCCGGAACATCCCCCTCACGGTCATCATCGTCTTCTCCTCGCTCGGCCTCGCCGACATCTTCGGTATGACGCTGGGCGCGGCGGACAACTTCGACACCCTGAGCTTCCGGCTGGCGGTGCTCGGATTCACCGCGTACACCGCGGCCTTCGTCTGCGAGGCGATCCGCTCCGGCATCAACACGGTGCCGCTCGGCCAGGCCGAGGCGGCTCGCGCGATCGGGCTGAACTTCAGCCAGACCCTGCGCCTCGTGGTGCTGCCGCAGGCCTTCCGCTCGGTCATCGGCCCGCTGGCCAACGTACTGATCGCGCTGACCAAGAACACCACCGTGGCGGCCGCGATCGGCGTGGCCGAGGCCGCCCTCCTGATGAAGGAAATGATCGAGAACGAGGCCCAGACGCTCGCCGTCGGCGCGGTCTTCGCCCTCGGCTTCGTGGTACTGACCCTGCCGACCGGCCTCCTCCTCGGCTGGCTCGCCAAGCGACTGGCGGTGAAGCGATGAGCTCGGTCCTCTACGACACCCCGGGACCCCGCGCCAAACGGCGCAACGTCGTCCTGTCCATCGTCTTCGCCCTCCTGCTCGTCCTCCTGCTGTGGTGGCTGTGGCAGAAGATGGACGACAAGAAGCAGCTGGAGTGGAACCTCTGGGAGCCCTTCACCACCGGTGAGGCCTGGACGACCTACTTGCTGCCGGGCCTGGGCAACACCCTCAAGGCCGCGGCGATCTCCATGGTGATCGCCCTGCCGCTGGGCGCGGTCTTCGGCATCGCCCGGCTGTCCGACCACGCCTGGGTGCGGGGCGTGGCCGGCACGGTGGTCGAGTTCTTCCGGTCGATCCCGGTCCTGCTGCTGATGCTGTTCGCCAACCAGTTCTACGTCCAGTACACGGACGTCAGCAGCGAGCAGCGGCCTCTGTACGCCGTTGTCGCCGGCCTCGTGCTCTACAACGCCTCGGTGCTCGCCGAGATCGTCCGGGCCGGCATCCTCTCGCTGCCCAAGGGGCAGACGGAGGCGGCCTTCGCGGTCGGCCTGCGCAAGGGCCAGACGATGTCCAGCATCCTGCTCCCGCAGGCCGTCACCGCGATGCTTCCGGCCATCGTCAGCCAGCTGGTCGTCATCGTGAAGGACACCGCGCTGGGCGGCGTGATGCTGGGCTTCACCGAACTGCTCAACTCCCGCAGCACGCTGGCCGCCAATTACGCCAACGTCATCCCCAGCTTCATCATCGTGGGGCTGATCTTCATCGCGCTGAACTTCACCCTGACCAGCTTCGCCAGCTGGCTGGAGCGCCGGCTGCGGCGCAGCAAGAAGAGCACGGGGGCGGTACTCGGCGAGGACACGGTGGAGGTCAACCCGGCGGCCGTGGGCGGCACCTACGGGGCGGGCGCCGGAGGTAGCATCTGATGGTCAGTCAAGTGGCTTGAACCACACGCGTGAACGGCCTGGAGGCAGTGGCTTGATCGCCACTGCCTCCGTCACTTGACGCAAGCACCGGCAATAGGTTGCATACGTTCTGTGATCGTGCACCCCGCTCCAACCTCCTGTTCACATACATCTCCCGGCATTCCGCTGCGGGCAGGGGGCGCCGCGCCGTGGACCCGGTGATCATCGTCGGAGCGGGGCCCGTCGGGCTCACGCTCGCCCTGGCGCTGGCGCGTCAGGAGGTTCCTTCCGTGGTCCTCGACGAGGGCCCGGGCAAGGACGAACCCCGCCTGGCGCGCACCGCCGTTCTGCACGAGGACACCGCCGCCCTCATGTCACGGCTGACCGGGGTGCCGGTCAGCGAGCTGGGTGTGCACTGGTCCGGATGGCGGTCGATGCGTCGCAAGCAGGTGATGCGCGAGGTCGACTTCGACGAGGTCGGGGACGCCCCCCTGCACCTCGCCCAGCACGTCCTCGCCGGCGCCCTGCGCACCGCCCTCGCCGAGGAGCGGCTGGTCAAGCTCATCCCGGACAGCCGTCTCGACACCATCGAGCAGGAGCCCTCGGGCGTCACCGCCCACACCCGCGGCCCCAAGGGCACGTGGTGGCGCGGGAGTTACCTGGTCGGCTGCGACGGCACGCGTTCCACCGTGCGCAAGCTCGAGGACATCCGCTTCCCGGGCCGTACGGCCGTGGAACGCCACGCGGTCGCCGCCCTGCGTGTGGAACTCCCCTGGGAGGACCGGGCTTTGCTCCACCGGATGCCGCCGTGGCGGACGTCCGGACCGTCGGCCGGCGAGATCAGCGCCCGCCCCCTCCCCGAGGGCGTGTGGCGCCTGGACTGGCTGCTGCCGCCGGGCAAGGACCTGGTCACACCCGAGCTCCTGGTCGCCCGCGTCCGGGAGACCCTGGCCGGCTGGACGGGCGGTTCGACACCGCCGTACGAACTCCTCGACACCGGAGTCCACACCGTGCACCACCGACTGGCCCGCCGTTGGCGCGCCGGGCGGGTCTTCCTCGCTGGGGACGCGGCGCACTGCCTCGGGGCGCTCGGCACACAGGGGCTCGACGAGAGCCTCCGGGACGCCGACAACCTCGCCTGGAAACTGGCCCTGGCCTGGCACCACGGCCCCCACGAGGCCCTTCTCGACAGCTACCAGGCCGAGCGGCGCGCGGTCGTCGCCGGTCGGCTGCGCGCCGCCGACCAGGCGCTGCCACTGCTGCGCGGCGGCGGGGGCCTGCGCTCGGTGGTCCCCGGCTCGGCCCGCGGCCACGACGCGTTGCTCACGGACGGTCACTTGGGGCGCGGCCCGCTCGGCGCGCCGGGGGCGTACGCCGACTCGCCCCTCGCGCCCTTGCACCTCGAAGGAGAGGTGCCCATCGACACGCTCCCGGGGTCGCCGGTCGCGGATGTGCGGGTCACCGCCGAGGACGGCTCGTTCGTACGGCTGCGCGAGCGCCTCGGCCGTGGCGCTCTGCTCGTCGTCCTGATCGCGCCGGGCACCGGGGTGTGGGAGCGCAAGCACTGGGTGACCGCCGGAATCATGCCCCGCCTGGTCGCGGCGGTGACCGCGCTGCCGCACTCCGCCGAGCTCCTGGTCGCCGAGGAGTACCCGGGCGCGGCCCCGCACACGATCCTCCTCGTACGGCCCGACGGCCACCTCGTCACGGCACTGAGCGGAGTCCGCCCGGCCGACCTGTACTCGGCGGCCGAGACGGCACTCGGAGGACCTCCTGCGAAGACCGGCGCGGGGGCGGGTTCGCGTTGACGTGCTCATTGTCACTGCGCGTCCACATAGTGACGGTGAGTTGAAACGCCTCGGGCCCTCATGGTGTACTCCGGATCGTGACCGACACCTGTGTGCGCCTGTGGCGGAGGGTCCATATGGACCTCGTCCGCTATGCGGGCTGCGTGTGTCGTCCGTCCTGCTGAATTCGCCTCTCCAACTTTCCCGCGTGCCGCGCCTGTGCGACGGCACGCTGTCGCGAACTTTCTCAGGACGGTGCCCGTGTCTGTCTCCCCCGCCTTCCTCTCGGTCTCCTCCGCCGTCGCGCCGCCCACCCAGGCCGAACTCCTCGACTTCGTACGGCGCACCGCCGCCGACGCCGAGTTGATCGACTCGCTCCCGCTCGACCCCGAGGGCCGCACCTGGGTGCGCCTGGAAGGGCCCGGCGGCAGCGAGGCCTGGCTGATCGGCTGGCCGCCCGGCACCGGCACCGGGTGGCACGACCACGCCGAGTCCGTCGGCGCCTTCATCACCGCCGCGGGCGAGCTCAAGGAGAACTCCCTCGCCGCCCGGCTGCCCGCCGACGGCTGGAAGACCCTCGAACTCTCCGACGAGGTCGACCGCGAGCGACGACTGCCCACCGGCAAGGGCCGATCCTTCGGGCAGCACCACGTCCACGAGGTCCTCAACGAGTCCACCGAGGCCCACGCGATCTCCGTACACGCCTACTACCCGCCCCTCCCCCAGATCCGCCGCTACAGCCGCACGGGCCAGATCCTGCGACTGGAGCACGTGGAGCGGCCGGAGGACTGGCAGTAAGGCCCCTGGGGGAGCAGTTCCTTGAGGCCGTCGAGGAGGGTGGGCACGGGCGACAGGGTCTGATCGGCATCTGCGGCTCGTTCCTCGGCGGTCCTGCAGCCAGGGTCGCTACCAGGGCGTGTCTCCCCAGGGCCGGCCTCCCGCCAGGGACGCCCGGTCCTACCTGTTCGGCGATGCCTCACCCGCGCCGGGCACAACCCTTTCAGAACCCCTCGTCGCCGAGGAACTCCGTCTCCTCCCCCTCCTCCTCCAGCGCCTGCCGGACCACCCGCAGGGCCAACCCCTCGGAGTAGCCCTTGCGGGCGAGCATGCCGGCGAGGCGGCGCAGTCGCTTGTCGCGGTCGAGGCCACGTGTCGCGCGCAGCTTGCGGTCGACGAGTTCGCGGGCCGTCGTCTCCTCCTGCTCGGAGTCGAGCTGCGAGACGGCCGCGTCGATCAGCGTGGGGTCGACGCCCTTGGTGCGCAGTTCCTGGGCGAGCGCCCGCCGGGCGAGTCCCCGGCCGTGGTGCCGGGACTCCACCCAGGCCTCCGCGAACGCGCTGTCGTTGATCAGCCCGACCTCCTCGAACCGCGACAGCACCTCCTCGGCGGCGTCGTCGGGGATCTCCCGCTTGCGCAGCGCGTCGGCGAGTTGCTTCCGCGTGCGCGGGGTCCCGGTGAGCAGGCGCAGACAGATCGCCCGCGCCCGCTCCACCGGGTCCGCCGGAGGCTCCCCCTGCTCGGCCCTCGACAAGGAGGGGCCGCCTCCGTCCTCACCGGGCGAGTCCCCGAAGCCGCGCCGGCGCTGCCGACGCCCGCGGGAACCGCCCGCGCCAGGTGCACCGCCGCCTCGACGCGAGCTCCGGCCGAACGCCCCGGAACCACGCGCCGCCCCGGCACCGGACTCGTCGCCGCCCGGCCCACCGTCGCCGTACGTCCCACCGTCACTGTGGGAACGGTCGCCGCGGTAGGACGGACCGGCGCCGTCAGCGAAGTCGTCGCCGTACGACACCGAACGGCCGTGTCCCCCGTCCGCTCCATGCCCCGTGCCGTCCCCGTACCCGTCGCCGCCCGGCCGAGCAGAACCCCCGTCGTCCTTTCCGCTCCACCCTCGCGGAGCGTCCTCGTACCCGGCCCAGTCGGTTCGCCGTGTCACGGGATCAGCTCTTGGCGGCCGGAGCCTTGGCCTTCGTCGCCTTCGCGGCCGCCGGAGCCGGCACCTTCGCGACGTCGTCCGCGGCAGCGGACACCGCGGCGTCCGCACCCGGCTCCGCGGCAGGCTCCTCGGGCCGCACGCCGACGCCCAGCTTCTCCTTGATCTTCTTCTCGATCTCGTTGGCCAGGTCGGGGTTGTCCTTCAGGAAGTTGCGCGCGTTCTCCTTGCCCTGGCCGAGCTGGTCGCCCTCGTACGTGTACCAGGCGCCGGCCTTGCGGACGAAGCCGTTCTCCACGCCCATGTCGATCAGGCCGCCCTCGCGGCTGATGCCCTGGCCGTAGAGGATGTCGAACTCGGCCTGCTTGAACGGCGGCGCGACCTTGTTCTTGACGACCTTGACGCGGGTGCGGTTGCCGACCGCGTCGGTGCCGTCCTTCAGCGTCTCGATGCGGCGAATGTCGAGTCGCACCGAGGCGTAGAACTTCAGCGCCCGGCCACCGGTCGTGGTCTCGGGGGAGCCGAACATCACGCCGATCTTCTCGCGGAGCTGGTTGATGAAGATGGCGGTGGTCTTGGACTGGTTGAGCGCGCTGGTGATCTTCCGCAGGGCCTGGCTCATCAGACGGGCCTGCAGACCGACGTGGCTGTCGCCCATCTCACCCTCGATCTCCGCGCGCGGGACGAGCGCTGCGACGGAGTCGATGACGATGAGGTCGAGGGCGCCGGAGCGGACCAACATGTCCACGATTTCCAGGGCCTGCTCGCCGTTGTCCGGCTGGGAGAGGATCAGGTTGTCGATGTCGACGCCGAGCTTCTTCGCATATTCGGGGTCGAGGGCGTGCTCCGCGTCCACGAAGGCGACCTGGCCGCCGGCCTTCTGCGCGTTGGCCACCGCGTGCAGGGTCAGCGTGGTCTTGCCGGAGGACTCCGGTCCGTACACCTCCACCACGCGGCCACGCGGCAGGCCGCCGACACCGAGGGCGACGTCGAGTGCGGTCGACCCGGTGGGGATGACCTCGATGGGCTCGTTCGGCCGCTCGCCGAGGCGCATGACGGCGCCCTTGCCGAACTGCCGTTCAATCTGTGCGAGAGCGGCATCCAATGCCTTCTCGCGGTCGGTTCCTGCCATGGGTTCCACCCGGTTTGCTTGAGTCGATCGCTTCACGTCAAAGACGCTAACGCCTGCCACTGACAATGCGCCCCGACGCCCGTCCAGCCTGTGGATAACTAGGGGACTTCTCCATGCGAACCATGCCGAAACGCCCGCCGTTGGCATCGCCGGAGCTTCCATATGAATGGATGTTCGATTTTCGTGTCAAGCGCACCACGCGGCACCCTCTGCGGCTACTTCCCCCGGCGTACTTCAGGTGCCTTCGGCGGTACGACGACCGGACGGGCCGTTCTCGCGAGTCTTGTGCCATGCAGACCCCGACGAGCACCAGAGAAGCGACTTCGCCCACCCCCGTGCCGCCCGGCCTCGTCATCCCGCTCGCGGCGGCCCTGCCGGTGTGGCGCACGAACGGTTGGACGAGCGGGCCCGCCCTCGGTGTCTGCCTGTTCGTCGGTGAGGGCGTGATCCTGACCCCGGACACCGGCGACCGTCTCTCCGCGGCCTGCCTGGCCCCGAAGGGAGCACGGACGTGATGGACCCGGCCCTGACGGATGCTTCCGCGGCGCCGGCCCGGACGTCGGTACGGCGGGCCGGCCGTGGACGCCGCGTGGAGCGTCTGTGCCACACCACCGGTCTTCTCCTGGTCCTCTCCGGGCTCGGGCACCTGGTGGTGTTCGCCGTGGACGGCGGCCCCTGGGGCGGACCGGTCTCCTGGCGCAAGCCTGTGACGTTCGGGCTGTCCTTCGGAGTGACCCTGATCGCGGTCACCTGGGTCACGTCGTATCTGCGCCTCGGCCCGCGGACACGGGCGCTGCTCCTCGCGGTGTTCGCGGCGGACTGTGCGGTGGAGGTCGGTGGTATCACCCTCCAGGCGTGGCGCGGGGTGCCCTCGCACCTCGACATGGAGACACCCTTCGACACGGCGGTGTCCATGACGCTGGCGGTGGGCGGCGGCGTCCTGGTGGTGCTGCTGACGGTGTTCGCGGTCGCCTCCTTCCGCCACCGGCCCTCGGGCCCGGCGGGGATGGACCTGGCGGTGCGGTCGGGGTTCGCCATCCTGCTGGTCGCGCTCGCCTCGGGCGCCGCGATGATCGCGCGCGGTGTCGTCCTCACCCGCACCGGCCACCAGGAGGCGGCCTATCACTCGACCGCCCCGCTCAAGCCGCTGCACGGTGTGAGCCTGCACGCGGTCCTGGTCCTGCCCGCACTGGCCTGGCTGCTGTCGCGCACGCCGTGGAGCGAGCCACTACGGCGACGGCTCCTGTACGCGGCGATCGGCTCCTACGTCACGGCCGTCATCGGCGCCGCGATGTGGGCCGCCCTCACCTACTGACCCCGCACCCTCAGGTCGAGCCGGCCCCGTCGGCGGAGTCCTGGGTGTCCGGCCGCCGCCGCTGCCACAGCGCACGCACGCGCGTGACCGGCGAGGGCCCCTCGCCCCGCCTCCGGTGGCCGTGCACCCGTGGGTCGTCGGTGACGGCGTACCGCTTCACGTACGCCCCCAGGAACGCCTGCAGGGTGGCGACCGCCGGAATGGCGATCAGGGCACCGACCGCGCCGAGGAGGGCGGTGCCCGCGATGACCGAGCCGAAGGCGACCGCGGGGTGGATGTCGACGGTCTTCGAGGTCAGCTTGGGCTGGAGGACGTAGTTCTCGAACTGCTGGTAGATCACCACGAAGACCAGCACCCACAGCGCGTACCAGGGATCGACCGTGAAGGCGATCAGCATGGGCAGGGCGCCCGCGAGATAGGTACCGATGGTCGGGATGAACTGCGAGACCAGGCCGACCCACACGGCAAGCACGGGCGCGTACGGCACGTCGAGGGCCTGGAGCAGGACGAAGTGCGCGACTCCGGAGGCGAGCGCCATCAGACCGCGCGAGTAGATGTAGCCGCCGGTCTTGTCCACGGCGATCTCCCACGCGCGCAGCACCTCGGCCTGGCGGGCGGGCGGCAGGACGGAGCAGATCGTGCGGCGCAGCCGGGGGCCGTCCGCGGCGAAGTAGAACGAGAACAGCCCGATCGTCAGCAACTGGAAGAGCCCGCCGAGGACCTGTGCGGAGACGTCCAGGACGCCGGTGGCGCTGTTCTGCACATAGTTGCGCAGCCAGTCGGAGCGCAGCAGCCCCTCCTGGACGTCCACCCGCTTCAGCTCGGTGTGGAAGTGCCCGTTGATCCAGGCGATGACGGAGTCGAGGTAGTCCGGGAAATCCTCGACGATCTTGATGATCTGGCCCGCGAGCATGGACCCGAGCAGCGTGACGAAACCGGCGGTCACGATCAGCACACCGAAGAAGACGAAGAAGGCGGCGAGCCCTCTGCGCATGCCCCGCGCGGCCATCTTGCTCACCGCGGGTTCGATGGCCAGTGCCAGGAAGAACGCGATGAGAATGTTGGTCAGCAGGCCTATCAGCTGGTGGAAGGCCCAACTGCCGAACTGGAACACGGCGATGAGGGCGAGCGCGAGCACCATGGCACGCGGCAGCCAGCGCGGCATGCGGGCGTTCGGCCCGGCGCCGTCGGCCGGGGGCGGCGTGGGGGGCGTCGCGCCGAGCGGAGATGCGTGCTGGGCTGCGTGCCCGGACTCGTCAGTGGGTGCCACGGAGCAAGTCTCGCCCACCTGACTGACAATGGCTGCCGTCCTGCGATCTTCGTGACCGGTCAGTGCCACTTTCGGGAGATATTCACGCCCACCGGTCGCAACGTCTCCCCGGAATGTCCACGCCGTCTCAGTGCCGCTCGCCCGGAACGTTCATCACGGTGCACACCACACGCCACACGTCCTTGGCGTCCCAGCCCGCGTCCAGGGCCTCGTGCACCGTGCGCCCACCGAGCTCCGTCATCACATGATCGCGCGCGAAGGTGTCGGCGTACCTCGGACCGAAGTGTTCCGCCATCCGCTGCCAGAAGACCGTCAACCGCATGACTCCAGTATCCCGCCCCCGGGGGTGGCCTGGGCCGGGACCGCTTGCCGAGACCGCTTTCCGCCCTACGGTCTGACGCATGCCCGAAACAGGAGCTTCCCCACTCCCCCAGACGCCACCGGCGCACTCCCCGCTCTTCCGCGCCGAGCACTTCGTCTGGCTCACCGCGCGTGTGCTGGAACAGCGTCTGTTCGCGTACCACTTCCTGAACGGCGGCCCCGACCCGGTGGAGACGGCCCTGGACGCCTACCGCAACGCGGACGGCGGCTACGGCCACGCGCTGGAGCCGGATCTGCGCGGCCCGGTCAGCCAGCCCCTGCACACCGCTCACGCCCTGCGCGTGCTGGACGCCGTCGGACGCTGCGGCGGACAGCGTGTGGAGCGCGTGTGCCGCTATCTCACCTCTGTGTCCGCCCCGGACGGCGCCCTCCCGGCGGTCACTCCCGCCCAGCGCGGCTATCCGACGGCCCCCCATATGCCGGTCGTGGACGCCCCGCCGAGCGAACTGCTCGCCACCGGCCCCGTGGTCGGTCTGCTGCACCGCAACGAGGTGTGGCACGCCTGGCTGTTCCGGGCCACGGACTTCTGCTGGCAGGCCGTGGAGTCACTTCAGGTGTCCCACCCGGACGAGATCCAGGCCGCGCTGACCTTCCTGGACTCCGTCCCCGACCGCCCGCGCGCACGGGCGACCGCCGACCGCCTCGGCCGCCTGGTGCGCGAGCATCGTCTGGCCGCGCTGGACCCCTCGAACCTCGACGCGTCTCCCGTCCATCCCGGCTACGCCCCGGGCGAGCACCACTTCCCGCACGACTACGCGAAGACGCCGGACTCCCTCGCGCGCGCGTGGTTCACGGACGACGAGATGTCCCGTTCGCTGGACTTCCTCGCGGCCGAACAGCGGGAGGACGGCGGCTGGCCGACGCGCCGACGCCACTGGGCACCCACCACGGCCTCCGAAGCGCGCCCCATGGTGACGATCGAGGCCCTGCAGACCCTGCGCGCGTACGGCCGCGAAGTCGGCTGAGCCGGCACAAGCGTCTCGCCCACACGCGCGTGACGGCGGCCTCTCGCGTCCCTACGGCCCGCACCGCCGCCGTCACGCCCCAATGGCCCGCACCCCCGCCGTCACGACCACCGCGGCCGCGACCACCAGCAGGAACGGCGCCCTCAGAAGCAGCGCCACCGCGGCCGCGGCAAGCCCCGCGGCCCGCGCGTCGAGCACCGGTACCCGCCCGTCGGCGAAGGTCTGCTGCGCGGTGAGCGCGGCCAGAAGAGCCACCGGCAGCAACGCGGCAAGACGCTTCACGAGGGGCCGGTCGAGAACGCCCGCAGGCACGAGCAGCCCGAGGAGCTTGACGGCGTAACAACCGACGACGGTGGCCCCGATGGCGACCCAGACGTTCACCGCCCCTCCCCCCGCACCCGCTCACGACGTCCTCGCACCCACAGGACAAGAGGCGCGGCAAGAGCGGCCGCGAGCACCGGCACCCCGGCGGGCAGCACAGGAAGCAGGCCGAGCCCCAGCAGCACGGCGAGCCCGGCCACGACCCGCTCGGTGCCGCTCTTCACCATGGGCGCCAGAAGCGCCAGGAAGACGGCGGGCCCGGCCGCGTCCAGCCCCCACGCGCGCGTGTCCCCGATCGCGTCGGCTCCCAGGGCGCCCAACAAGGTCGTCAGATTCCACAGCACATACAGACTCAGCCCCGTGACGGCGAACCCGATGCGCGCACTGCGCCGCGTGGGCTGAGCCAGCGAAACGGCCGCCGTCTCGTCGATGACCCACTGGGCGGCAAAGGGGCGTATCAGGCGCGGGAGGGCAAGCAACTGCGACAGCCGCAGCCCGTAGAACGCGTTGCGCACCCCCAGGAAGAAGGCCCCGGCGGCCGCTGCAAGAGGGCTTGCTCCGCCCGCGAGCGCTCCTACGAGCGCGAACTGGGACGCACCGGTGAACACCAGGAGGCTGAGCGCACAGGTCTGCGTCAGCGTGAGCCCGCTGCCGGCCGAGGTCACCCCGAAGGCGAATCCGGACAGTCCGACGGCCACCCCGACCCCGAGGGCGTCTCGTACGACGGCGGCGTCCGGCCTGTCCCCACCGTCGGCGTCCGTACGCGACTGGGCATACCGCCGGTGCCGCGCCCGCTCCCTGAAACCCGCCATGCGCCCATTGTCACGCCGACGCCGTCCGCGGGTGACGGGGCAGGCTGTCCGGCAACCCCGGTCCGTGGGGGACCCCCGCACCCTTGCGGGGGCGAAGCCGCGAGGAGACGCCGCTGGCGTGCCCCGCCCGACCGCCGCCGACAACCCGCAGGTCAGGGCCATTGTCAGTGGCCGGGTGCAGGATGGACGCATGGTCAGCCCTGCACACCGAGCCCTGAACGGCTTCTCCCCCGCCACCCGCGGCTGGTTCACGGGGGCGTTCGACGCGCCCACCACCGCCCAGGCCGGCGCGTGGCAGGCCATCTCGGAGGGCTCGGACGTGCTCGTCGTCGCCCCCACCGGCTCCGGCAAGACCCTGGCCGCCTTCCTCGCCGCTCTGGACCAGCTGGCCTCCACACCCCCGCCAGCGGACCCCCGGAAGCGCTGCCGGGTGCTGTACGTCTCCCCTCTCAAGGCCCTCGCCGTCGACGTGGAGCGCAACCTCCGCAGCCCCCTCACCGGCATCCGCCAGGAATCCGTCCGCCTGGGCCTGCCCGAGCCCGAGGTCAAGGTGGGCATCCGCTCCGGCGACACTCCTCCAGCCGAGCGCCGGGCCCTGGCCACCCGCCCCCCGGACATCCTGATCACCACTCCGGAATCCCTGTTCCTGATGCTGACGTCGGCGACCCGGGACGCACTCACCGGCATCGAGACAGTGATCCTCGACGAGGTCCACGCCGTGGCCGGCACCAAGCGCGGCGCCCACCTGGCCCTCTCCCTGGAGCGCCTGGACGAACTCCTCCCGAAGCCGGCCCGCCGCATCGGCCTCTCCGCCACCGTCCGCCCGGTGGACGAGATCGCCCGCTACCTCTCCCCCCAGCGCAAGGTGGAGATCGTCCAGCCGAAGTCCGGCAAGGAGTTCGACCTCTCGGTCGTGGTTCCGGTGGAGGACCTGGGTGAACTCGGCGGCTCCCCGGTCGCCGAGGGCAACGAAGGCGCGGAACGCCCCTCCATCTGGCCTCATGTGGAGGAGCGGATCGCCGACCTCGTCCAGTCCCACCGCTCCACGATCGTCTTCGCGAACTCCCGCCGCCTCGCGGAACGCCTCTGCAACCGACTCAACGAGATCGCCTACGAGCGGGCCACCGGCGAACCCCTGGACGAACACCACGCCCCGGCCGAACTCATGGGCGGCTCGGGCGCGGCCCAGGGCGCGCCCCAGGTCATCGCCCGGGCCCACCACGGCTCGGTCTCCAAGGAACAGCGCGCCCTGGTCGAGGAAGACCTCAAAGCGGGCCGACTCCCCGCCGTGGTGGCCACGTCCAGCCTCGAACTCGGCATCGACATGGGAGCGGTGGACCTGGTGATCCAGGTCGAGTCGCCCCCCTCCGTGGCCTCCGGCCTGCAACGTGTCGGCCGCGCGGGCCACCAGGTCGGCGCGGTCTCCACCGGCGTGGTCTTCCCGAAGTACCGAGGCGACCTGGTCCAGGCAGCGGTCGTCACGGAACGCATGCGGACCGGCTCCATCGAGTCCCTCAAGGTTCCCGCGAACCCCCTGGACGTTCTCGCCCAGCAGCTCGTCGCGATGACCGCGATGGACACCTGGCAGCTCGACGACCTCCTCGCCACGGTCCGCAGGGCGGCCCCCTTCGCCTCCCTTCCCGAGTCCGCCTTCACCGCGGTCCTCGACATGCTCGCGGGCCGCTATCCCTCCGACGCCTTCGCCGAACTGCGCCCGCGCGTGGTCTGGGACCGCATCGCCGGCACGATCACCGGCCGCCCCGGCGCCCAGCGCCTCGCCGTCACCTCCGGCGGCACCATCCCCGACCGCGGCCTCTTCGGCGTCTTCCTGGCCGGCTCCGACCCCAAGAAGGGCGGCGGAAGGGTCGGCGAGCTCGACGAGGAGATGGTCTACGAGTCCCGCGTCGGGGACGTGTTCACCCTTGGCACCAGCTCCTGGCGCATCGAGGACATCACCCGCGACCGCGTCCTGGTCTCCCCCGCCCCCGGCGTCCCCGGCAGGCTCCCCTTCTGGAAGGGCGACCAGCTGGGCCGCCCCCTCGAACTGGGCCGCGCGGTGGGCGCGTTCCTCCGCGAGGTCGGTTCCCTGCCCAAGGAGGACGCCCGCCTGCGCCTCCTCACGGCGGGCCTGGACGCATGGGCGGCGGACAACGTCATCTCGTACCTGGACGAGCAGCGCGAGGCCTGCGGCCATGTCCCGGACGACCGTACGATCGTCGTGGAGCGCTTCCGGGACGAACTCGGCGACTGGCGGGTCGTCGTCCACTCCCCCTTCGGCGCCCAGGTCCACGCCCCCTGGGCCCTCGCCCTCGGCGCCAAGCTCTCCGAGCGCTACGGCATGGACGCCCAGGTCATGCACGCCGACGACGGCATCGTCCTGCGACTGCCCGACGCCGACATGATGAGCCTGGACCTCCTCGACCGGGAACCGACCAGGAGCGGCACCGAGTACGACGCCGAACAGGCTCCGGTGGGCGCCGCGGACGTCGTCTTCGACAAGGGCGAGGTCGACCAGATCGTCACCGACCAGGTCGGCGGCTCGGCCCTGTTCGCCGCCCGCTTCCGCGAATGCGCCGCCCGGGCGCTCCTGCTGCCGCGCCGCAACCCCGGTAAGCGCACGCCCTTGTGGCAGCAGCGCCAGCGTGCGTCCCAACTGCTCCAGGTGGCGAGCGAGTTCGGTTCGTTCCCCATCGTCCTGGAAGCGGTCCGCGAGTGCCTCCAGGACGTCTTCGACGTCCCCGGCCTCGTCGAGCTCATGGGCGACCTGGAGTCCCGCAGGGTCCGCCTGGTCGAGGTCACCACCCCCGAGCCCTCCCCCTTCGCCCGCTCCCTCCTCTTCGGCTATGTCGCCCAGTTCCTGTACGAGGGTGACTCGCCCCTCGCCGAGCGCCGGGCGGCGGCCCTCTCGCTGGACTCGCGTCTGCTGGCCGAGCTGCTGGGCCAGGCGGAGCTGCGCGAGCTGCTCGACGCCGAGGTGCTGACCGAGCTGGAGCGCGAGCTCCAGTGGCTCGCCGAGGACCGCAGGGTCAAGGACATCGAGGGCGTCGCGGACGTCCTCCGCGTCCTCGGCCCGCTCACGGACGCGGAGCTGGCCGAGCGCGGCGCCGAACCACAGTGGGCGCAAGAACTCGCCCGAGCCCGTCGCGCGATCAAGGTCCGGGTCGGCGGCGCCGACCACTGGGCGGCGATCGAGGACGCGGGGCGCCTGCGCGACGCCCTCGGCACAGCGCTGCCGGTCGGCGTTCCGGAGGCTTTCACCGAACCGGTCAAGGACCCTCTGGGTGACCTCCTCGCGCGCTACGCCCGCACCCATGGCCCTTTCACCTCGGCGACGGCCGCCGCCCGCTTCGGCCTGGGCACGGCGGTCACCGAGGGCGCGTTGCAGCGCCTGGCCGCGAGCGGACGTGTCGTCCAGGGAGAGTTCCACCCGGCGGGCATCGGCCAGGAGTGGTGTGACGCGACCGTGCTCCGCCGCCTGCGCCGCCGCTCCCTGGCGGCCCTGCGGCACGAACTCGAACCGGTGCCGCCATCGGCCCTGGCCCAGTTCCTGCCGCAGTGGCAGCACATCGGCAAGGGCCACTCCCTGCGCGGCATCGACGGGCTGGTGCGTGCCGTAGAGCAGTTGCAGGGCGCCTCCGTGCCCGCCTCCGCCCTGGAGAAACTCGTCCTGCCGTCACGCGTCATGAACTACACCCCGGCCATGCTCGACGAGCTCACCGCCGCCGGAGAGATCGTGTGGGCCGGAGCGGGCGCGCTCCCGGGCAAGGACGGCTGGGTCTCCCTGTACCTGGCGGACGCGGCCCCCCTCCTGCTGCCACCGCCCCACCCCCTGGAGCTGACGGCGCTCCACCAGTCCGTCCTGGACGCCCTCACCGGCGGCTACGGCCTGTTCTTCCGCCAGATCGCCGACCAGGTCCGCGCCACCACCCACCCCGACGCCACCGACCCCCAACTCGCCGACGCCGTATGGGACCTGGCCTGGTCCGGGCGGCTCACCAACGACACCCTCACCCCCATGCGCTCCCTGCTGGGCTCCGGCCGCACCGCCGGTGCCACCGCCCACCGCGCCAAACGTACGATCCCCCGCGGCCGCTACGGCTCCCTCACCGCGGCCGCCCGCCCCGCCTCCCGCACCGGCCCGCCGACCGTCGCCGGCCGCTGGTCCCTGCTCCCGCCGCGCGAAGCCGACCCGACCGTGCGCGCCCACGCCCTGGCCCGGACCCTCCTCGACCGGCACGGAGTGGTCACCCGGGGAGCCGTCTCGGCGGAGGGTGTGGAGGGCGGCTTCTCGGCGACGTACCGCATCCTCTCCGTCTTCGAGGACAGCGGTCAGGCCCGCCGCGGGTATGTCGTGGAGGGTCTCGGCGCCGCCCAGTTCGCCATGGACGGCGCGGTCGACCGTCTCCGCGCGGTGTCCAACGCCCGCGACCGCGGCGAGCCGCTGCCGGAGGCCGGCGCTCCCGACATCTGGGCTTCGGATGTGGCACCCGACGCCCCCGGGGCAACCCACGACCGCGCACAAGGCGACGCCACGACCGAGGACTGGGACTGGACCCGCGCCTTCGACCACCCCGACGGCCCCGGCCAGGAAGCCGACCCGGCCCCCACTTTCGGTTCCCCGCCCGCCGCGTCCCCCGCCTCCCGCGACGAGTACGTCTCACCGCGCGACTACCCGCCCCAGCCCACCCCCCAGCACTGGCAGGGCACCCCCTCGTACGATTCCGGCTTCGGCAACCGCAGGCAGGCCGCCTCCGACGCCTCCCGAGCCGTGGTCCTCGCCGCAGCCGACCCCGCCAACGCCTACGGCGCCGCCCTCCCCTGGCCCGAGCCCCCGACCGAGGCAGGGCACAAGCCGGGCCGCAAGGCGGGCTCACTCGTGGTCCTCGTGGACGGCGAGCTCACCCTCTACATGGAGCGGGGCGGCAAGACCCTCCTGGCCTGGCCCTCCGCTCCCGACACCACCCCCACCGACGATCCCCGTCTCCGCACGGCGTCCGAGGCCCTCGCCGCAGCCGCCAAGGCCGGTTCGCTGGGCACCGTCACAGTGGAACGCATCAACGGCACCTCGGCCCTGACCTCGCCCCTGGGCACCCTCCTGGAAACAGCGGGCTTCATCGCGACCCCACGGGGCCTACGCCTACGCGCCTGACTCCCCACACCTCACAGCACCTGGCCCCCGTCGCCGCAGCCCCGCGCCCGGCCCGGGGGAGGGCGGGACGCGGCGCGGCCCGCGCCTCAGGAACGCCAGCACCCACCCAGCGCACCGGCCCCCGTCTGCCACAGGAGCGCGACCGCCCCACGAACGCCTCACCGCGCCCCCGCAGCCGCCGACGGCCCACGCCCCACAGGGGCCACCCGCACCCGACCACGAACTCACACGGGTGGTGCGGGTGGGACGAAACCGGCCGAAGGCGAAGCCGAGGCCGAACCCACCGCCCGCAGCCGCACCGGACCCCCCTCCCCATGCCACCCTTGACCCATGCCCGAAGGAGACACCGTCTGGCAAGCCGCCAAGCGCCTGCACACCGCCCTCGCGGACAAGGTGCTGACCCGCAGCGACCTGAGGGTGCCGAAATACGCCACAGCCGACCTCACAGGCCGCAGGGTCCTGGACGTCACCCCTCGCGGCAAACACCTCCTGACCCGCATCGAGGGCGGCCTGACCCTCCACTCCCACCTCCGCATGGACGGCTCCTGGAAGGTGTACGCCGAGAACCAGCGCTGGACAGGCGGCCCCACCCACCAGATCCGCGCGATCCTGGCCAACACCGACCGCACAGCCGTCGGCTACCGCCTCCCCGTCCTCGAACTGATCCGCACCGCGGACGAGCACAAGGCCGTCGGCCACCTCGGCCCCGACCTCCTCGGCCCGGACTGGGACCCCGAGCGCGCCCTCGCCAACCTGCTCCAGGACCCGGCCCGCCCCCTCGGCGAGGCCCTCCTCGACCAGCGCAATCTCGCCGGCATCGGCAATGTCTACAAGAGCGAACTCTGCTTCCTGCTCGGCGTCACCCCCTGGCTCCCCGTCGGCGCCCTCCCCGCAGACCGCGCCGCACAGCTCCCCGCGCTCGCCAAGAAACTCCTGGAGGCCAACCGCGACCGCCCGATCCGCAGGACGACCGGCACGACCACCACGACCGGCCGCCGCGGCCAGGACCTGTTCGTCTACGGCCGCGCCCCCCGCCCGTGCCTGCGCTGCCGCACCTCCATCCGCGTCGCCGATCAGGGCGACGGCTCGCGAGAACGCCCCACGTACTGGTGCCCGCACTGCCAGACCGGCCCGGCCCCGGCCCCACACCGCAGGGCACGGGGCGAAGGCGCCCCCAGAACCCCACGCCGTACGACCAATTGACGCCCCGTCAGAAACGCTCGTACCGTCGCTCCATGGCCGTCAGCGCGTACGACCTCACCGGGCGCACCGCGTTCGTCACCGGTGCCGCCAGCGGCATCGGCCGCGCGAGTGCCGTCCTGCTCGCCGAGGCGGGCGCCACCGTCCACGGCGCCGACCTCGACGCGTCGGGGCTGCACGAGACGGCGTCCTTGATCAAGGACGCCGGCGGCACTGCGTACACCCACCCCCTCGACGTCACCGACCGCGAACAGCTCCGTGAGGCCATCACCTCCTGCGAGCGCCTGGACGTGCTGGCCGCGGTCGCCGGGATCATGCACAGCAGCCCGGTCCTGGAGACGACGGACGAGGACCTCGACCGTGTTCTGAACGTCAACTTCAAGGGTGTGCTCCACGCCTGCCAGGAAGCGGCCCGCCTGATGATCGAGCGGAAGACGAGAGGGAGCATCGTCACGATGGCCTCCGGCGCCGTGGACACGGGCGGCCCCGGCCTGCTCTGCTACGGCGCGGCCAAGGCAGCCGTGGTCCAGCTCACCAAGACCCTGGCCACCGAGGTCGGCGGATACGGCATCCGGGTCAACGCCGTCGCCCCCGGATGGATCCGCACCCCCATGACCGACCGCCACGACGAGGAGGCCCAGGCCCGCACCGAGGCGCTCATGTCCCGCATGTCCCCGCTCAAGCGCGTGGGCGAACCGGAGGACATCGCCCACGCCGTGCTCTACCTGGCCTGCGACGCCTCGTCCTTCACGACGGGCCAGATCCTCCGCCCGAACGGCGGGGTGGCGATGCCGTGGTAGCCGCACCTTCATCCCCGGCCTCCAGGGCGTGCACGACCGCCCCCGCAGGTCTTCCCGCCCGCCACGCCTGACGCCACCGCCCAGCGGCTACGGCCCCCGCGGCCCGCGCCTTCGGCACACAGTGCACCGGCAGCAGACTCAGCCCCCACCCACCCGCCGCGACCGCCCCTTCGAGCACCCCGGCGTCCGGGACCAGCACCAGCCGCGCCACAGCGCACCACCACAGTGCCCCGAGCCCGAGAGCCATCCCCCGGCGTACTGTCGGCCCCGCCATGCAGCCACCTCCAGCCCGGACGCTAGACGGCCGCCCCATTTCCGGGGAGGGCGCACCTAGGGCACACGGACGCATCGGCGCGGCCGTCGCTCCAAGATGCACGAAAACCCCGACCGGCGCCTCTCCAGACCAGCTGGAGAAACCCGTCCGGGGCCTCGCAGACTTCCTCACGGCGAGCCATCAGCGATGGCACACCGAGCGCGAGCGTCACGCCGCTACGACGTCCACCGCTTCGCTCGGCGCCTTGATGGTCACTCGTTCCGGTGGCACACCCTTCACCGACACGGAACCCAGCATCGGGCGCACGGGCGCCGGTACGGGCTCGCGGGGGGTGGCCGCAGCAGACTGGGCCAGCTCGGCGAGGGCGAGCTCGTCGCTCACTTCCCGCATGAGCTCGGACATCCGTACGTCCAACGCGTCGCAGATCGCGGAGAGCAGTTCGGAGGAAGCCTCCTTCTGCCCCCGCTCCACCTCGGAGAGATAGCCGAGTGAGACTCGGGCGGACGAGGAGACTTCGCGCAGAGTACGGCCCTGGCGTTGGCGCTGCCGACGCAGCACGTCACCCAGCAGGCGACGGAGCAGAATCATCGGTGGCTCCCTCCTCGGACCGCGTAGCCGCATCCTTCACGCCCCACCGTACCGCCTTGCGCCGCGGCCGTGCGGGGAGCGATGTCGTGTTCACTCAGGGCTGCAAACATCAAAACCCCCCGTTCCGTTCCGTATCCTGTGCCCGCTCATTCCCGGTCTGTTCGCTCGCGAGCTCCTCCAGGAGGAGTGCGAGTACGCTCCGTACACTCTCCATACGAATTTCCGCGCGGTCGCCGTTCAACCGCAGCGCGGTCACTTTCCCGCCATCCGTTGCCCCGGACGCGCCCGCGGAGGGCCCGTCGACGGCCACGAAAACCGTTCCGACGGGCTTGCCGTCCTGCGGTTCGGGGCCCGCGACTCCGGTGGTCGCGATGCCCCAGTCGGCGCCGAGTGCCTTACGCACCCCGGCCGCCATCTGGGCCGCGACCTGCGGATCCACCGCACCTCGCTGGTCCAGCAGGGTGGCGTCGACACCCAGCAGCTCATGCTTCAGTTCGGTGGCGTAGGCGGTCACCGACCCCCGGAACGCCTGGGACGCGCCGGGAACCGCTGTGATTTCCGCCGCAACCAGCCCGCCGGTGAGCGACTCGGCGACTGCGAGCGTCTGCCCCTTCACGGTGAGTAGTTGCACCACTTGGGCGGCCGGGGAATTCAAGCTTCCGTCTCCTCCAACGCCGCCTTGCGCTCGGCGATTCCCTGCCTGCGCAGGACAATGGCCTGTCTCACATAGTCGAGTCCGGTCGCGACGGTCAGCACGACCGCCACAGCCATCACCCAGAACCTCGCGGTGGCCAGCCACCCTGTCAGCGCCAGGATGTACATCCCTACGGCGATGCCCTGGCCGAGGGTCTTGAGCTTGCCGCCCCGGCTCGCCGGGATCACTCCGTACCGGATGACGAGGAAACGCAGCAGGGTGATTCCGAGTTCCCTGCCGAGGATGACGATCGTCACCCACCAGGGCAGGTCGCCGAGCCCGGAGAGACAGATCAGCGCCGCCCCCATGATCGCCTTGTCGGCGATGGGGTCGGCGATCTTCCCGAAGTCCGTGACGAGGTTGTAGGCGCGCGCCAGGTGACCGTCGAACAGGTCGGTGATCATGGCGACCGCGAAGGCCGCCCAGGCGAACGAGCGCCACGCGGGGTCGTGTCCGCCGTCGGCCAGCATCAGGGCGACGAAGCCGGGCACGAGGACCAGCCGGAGCATGGTCAGCAGATTGGCGATGTTCCAGACGCTGGCCTGGTTGACGGCCGCGGCCGTGATCTTCCCCCCGCGCGCGGGCTTCGCGCCGGAGTCGACGTCGGCCTCAGAAGCCGCTCCGGCCACGATCCCCACGCCGGGGACGGCACCGGCGCGCACCTCGGCAGCCGTACCGGAGACCAGGTCCGAGGGAGTGCTCGGTGCCGCGCCGGACGCGGCGCCCGAGACCGCGCCCGCCGGTCCGCCCTTCGCGGCGGAGGGGCCACCCGCAGCGGACGCCGGAACTCCGGTCATCTGCCCGCCTCCTCACTACACGCGAGCGAGCCGTCGAGCGGCTCGGCCACCAGGTCGACACCTTCGGTACCGACCACCTTCGCCTCGACCATACGACCGACACTCAGACCTTCGCCGCTCGTGAGCAGCACCTGACCGTCGGTCTCCGGCGCCTGGTGCGCGCCGCGGCCGTACACACCCTCCTCGTCGATGGACTCGACCAGCACGTGCACGGTCTCGCCGACGCGCTCCTCGGCGCGCTGCGAGACGAGTTCCTCGGCGAGCCGGGAGACACGCGCCAGACGCTCGGCGACGAGGTCCTCGTCCAGCTTGTTCTCGTACGTCGCCGCTTCGGTGCCCTCCTCGTCGGAGTACCCGAAGACACCGATGGCGTCCAGTCGCGCGCCGTTCAGGAACCGCTCCAGCTCGGCGAGGTCGGCCTCGGTCTCGCCGGGGAAGCCCACGATGAAGTTGGAGCGCACGCCGGCCTCGGGGGCCTTGCCGCGGATGGTGTCGAGCAGCTCCAGGAAGCGGTCGGTGTCACCGAAGCGGCGCATGGCGCGCAGCACGTCGGGAGCGGAGTGCTGGAAGGACAGGTCGAAGTACGGCGCCACCTTGGGGGTGGAGGTGAGCACGTCGATCAGGCCGGGCCGCATCTCGGCGGGCTGGAGGTAGCTGACCCGCACACGTTCGAGACCGTCGACCTCGGCGAGGTCGGGCAGGAGGGACTCGAGGAGGCGGATGTCTCCGAGGTCCTTGCCGTACGACGTGTTGTTCTCGGAGACCAGCATGATCTCCTTGACGCCCTGCTCGGCCAGCCAGCGCGTCTCGTTGAGGACGTCCGAGGGGCGGCGGGAGATGAAGGAGCCGCGGAAGGACGGGATGGCGCAGAAGGAGCAGCGCCGGTCGCAGCCGGAGGCGAGCTTCACCGAGGCGACCGGGGAGCCGTCCAGACGCCGGCGCAGGGGCGCACGGGGGCCGGAGGCCGGAGCGAGCCCCTCAGGAAGGTCGGCGGGTGCCGCCTCGGGGGCTTCGGCGGCCGGCGCGTGTCCGGGCAGGGCGACGGACGCCGCCGACTCCTGGCGCCGGGACGGGCTGATCGGCAGGAGCTTGCGCCGGTCGCGCGGGGTGTGCGCGGCGTGGATACCACCGCTGAGGATCGTCTGGAGCCGGTCGGAGATGTCGGCGTAGTCGTCGAAGCCGAGCACGCCGTCCGCTTCCGGCAGTGCCTCGGCGAGGTCCTTGCCGTACCGCTCGGCCATGCAGCCCACCGCCACGACGGCCTGGGTTCTGCCGTGACCCTTGAGGTCGTTGGCCTCCAGGAGGGCGTCGACGGAGTCCTTCTTGGCGGCCTCGACAAAGCCACAGGTGTTGACGACGGCGACATCCGCGTCTGCGGCGTCCTCCACGAGATCCCAGCCGTCCGCCTCCAAACGGCCTGCGAGCTCCTCCGAGTCCACCTCGTTGCGGGCGCAGCCAAGAGTGACGAGTGCGACGGTACGGCGTTCAGGCATGGGCTCAAGACTACTTCGTCCCACTGACACCCCACGTCGAAGGGGTTGGCCGATCCTGGCCAACCCCTTCGACGAAAACCGAACAGATGTCTAGCCGACCTGCGGGTCGCCCTTCGTGTACGTCAGGCGCTCCACGGCTCCGGGCTGCCAGTTGTCGTCGATCTTCTTGCCGTTCACGTACAGCTGGATCGCCCCGGCGTCACCGAGGACGAGGTTGATCTTGTCGCTGTCCTGGAAGGTCTTGCTGTTGCCCTGGGTGAGCAGTCCGTCGAAGAGGGTCCGGCCGTTGTGGTCCTTGGCGAGGATCCAGCTCTTTCCGTCGGCGGCGCTGACCTGCACGGTCACCTTGTCCTGGGGCGCCGCCGCGATGGCGCTGTCCGACGGCGTGGGCTTCGGGCTCTCGGGGGTCTTGTCGGACTTGGGCGTCGGGGACTTGCTGGTGGCGGGCGTGGTGCCGTCGGCGACCTGCGTCGTCCCGCCGTCGTCGCCGCCCTTGAAGGCGGTGAACCCTACGAAGCCGACCACGGCGACGATCGCGGCGACCATGGCCGCGGTCCAGTTGGGCCCGCGGCGCTCGGGACGGATGCGCTCCGCCTCGAACAGCGGGGCGGCCGGGGTCGGCGCCGGACGCCCACCGCCGTGATCGGCGGCGTACTGGTCCAGCAGGGGGGCCGGATCCAGGTGGACGGCCTTCGCCAGGGTCCGGATGTGGCCCCGGGCGTACACATCGCCACCGCAGGGGGCGAAGTCGTCCGCCTCGATGGCATGCACGATGGCGATACGGACCCTGGTGGCGTTGCTGACGTCGTCGACGGTCAGCCCGGCCGCGATCCGCGCCTGTTTCAGGGCGTGGCCGATGGAGAGGCGGGCTTCCTGCCGGTCGTCTTCGAACGGACGCTCGTCTTCAGGGGAGTTGCCGATGGACACGGGGGCGCCTTTCGAGCGTATAGCCACCTGTGCTGGGGGTTCAGTCTAGGGGGGGTGCGAAAGAGTGGGGCAACCGGGCGGTGGGACTTTGTACGCCATCGGAATGGCCGAACACACCGATGGCGGGGCAGCAGCTTTTCGCTTCCCTCAACTTGACGTACGACGAAGGGAAACGGTTGCTCGATGATCCCTTACGGGTGAGTCACGATCGAACATCGGTGGCCGCACCCGCTCCGGGCTCTCATCAAGCCTCCCCGCGGATGACCGCGAGCACTCCGTCCAGTTCGTCAGCCTTCACAAGAACGTCACGCGCCTTGGATCCCTCGCTGGGCCCGACGATGCCCCGGGACTCCATGAGATCCATCAGCCGACCCGCCTTCGCGAACCCGACCCGCAGCTTGCGCTGGAGCATGGAGGTCGACCCGAACTGCGTGGAGACGACCAGCTCGGCCGCCTGGCACAGCAGGTCGAGGTCGTCGCCGATCTCCTCGTCGATCTCCTTCTTCTGCTTGGTGCCCACGACGACGTCGTCCCGGAAGACCGGCGCCATCTGGTCCTTGCAGTGCTGGACGATCGCCGCGACCTCGTCCTCGGTCACGAAGGCGCCCTGCATTCGGGTGGGCTTGTTGGCGCCCATCGGCAGGAACAGCCCGTCGCCCTTGCCGATCAGCTTCTCGGCGCCCGGCTGGTCGAGGATGACCCGGGAGTCGGCGAGCGAGGAGGTGGCGAAGGCGAGCCGCGAGGGCACGTTCGCCTTGATCAGACCGGTGACGACGTCCACCGACGGCCGCTGGGTGGCGAGCACCAGGTGGATGCCGGCCGCGCGCGCGAGCTGCGTGATCCGCACGATCGCGTCCTCGACGTCCCGCGGGGCGACCATCATCAGGTCGGCGAGCTCGTCGACGATCACCAGCAGGTACGGGTACGGCTGGAGCTCCCGCTCACTGCCCTCGGGCAGTTTGACCTTGCCGTTCCTGATGGCCTCGTTGAAGTCGTCGATGTGCCGGAAGCCGTACGCCGCCAGGTCGTCGTAGCGAAGATCCATCTCCCGTACGACCCACTGGAGCGCCTCGGCGGCCCGCTTCGGGTTGGTGATGATCGGCGTGATCAGGTGCGGGATGCCCTCATAGGCCGTCAGCTCCACGCGCTTGGGGTCGACGAGGACCATGCGCACGTCCTCGGGGGTCGCGCGGACCATGATGGAAGTGATCAAGCAGTTAATGCACGACGACTTACCGGAACCGGTGGCTCCGGCGACGAGCACGTGCGGCATCTTCGCGAGGTTGGCCATGACATAGCCGCCCTCGACGTCCTTGCCGAGCGCGACCAGCATGGGGTGCTCGTCCTCGGCGGCCGCCGCGAGTCGCAGCACGTCACCGAGGTTGACCATCTCCCGGTCGGTGTTGGGGATCTCGATGCCGACCGCGGACTTGCCGGGGATCGGGCTGATGATCCGCACGTCGGGGCTGGCGACGGCGTACGCGATGTTCTTGGCCAGCGCGGTGATCCGCTCGACCTTCACGGCGGGCCCGAGCTCGACCTCGTAGCGCGTGACCGTCGGCCCGCGCGTGAAGCCGGTGACGGCGGCGTCGACCTTGAACTCCGTGAAGACGTTCGTCAGCGAGGCCACTATGGCGTCGTTGGCCGCGCTGCGCGCCTTGCCGGGGCCACCGCGCTCCAGGAGGTCGAGGGAGGGCAGCGCGTAGGTGATGTCGCCGGACAGCTGAAGCTGCTCCGCGCGCGGGGGCAGTTCGCTCGGAGCCTCGGGAGCGGGCTTGGTGAGGTCGGCGACCTCGACCTTGAGCTTGTCCTGCTTCGGGCGCGTCTCCTGCTTGGGCCGCGCGGCCGGGACCGGAGTGGGTACGGGGGTGGTCTCCACCCGGTCGCCCACGCTCACACCGTGGGTGAGGTCGGCGACCAGCGGCGACGGCGGCAGGCCGTGCATGACGACGCCGTCCAGATCCGCCGCGGCGGCCGCGGCGATGTCCACGGCGTCCATCTGCCGGTCCATCGCGGGCTGCGGCACCGCCGACCGCCGGGGGCGCCCACGACGCTGTGTGAGGGCCTGCTGCTCCGCTCCGTCGGGGTCGTACGACTCGGGCGCGGGACCTCGCCTGCGCCCACGCGCGGGCAGTGCCTCGCGCCACTGTTCGTCGTAGCGCTCGTCGTCCTCTCCGAGTTCGTCCTCCACCGGGTCGGGCAGGATTCCGAGCCGCACACCGAGCTCCCGCAGCCGCCGTGGAATCGCGTTGACCGGGGTGGCCGTGACGACGAGCAGCCCGAAGACCGTCAGCAGCACGAGCAGCGGTACGGCGAGGACCTCGCCCATGGTGTACGTCAGCGGGGTGGCCGCTCCCCAGCCGATGAGGCCGCCGGCGTCCCTTATCGCCTGCATGCCGTCGCTGCGGGCCGGGGAGCCGCAGGCGATGTGGACCTGGCCGAGCACGCCGATGACGAGCGCCGACAGGCCGATCACGATCCGGCCGTTGGCCTCGGGCTTCTCGGGGTGCCGGATGAACCGTACGGCGATGACCGCGAGCAGTATCGGCACGAGCAGGTCGAGCCGGCCGAAGGCGCCGGTCACGATGATCTCGACGAGGTCGCCGACGGGACCGCGCAGGTTCGACCAGGTGCCGGCGGCCACGATCAGGCCGAGAGCGAGCAGCAGGAGTGCCACGCCGTCCTTCCGGTGCGCGGGGTCGAGGTTCTTCGCGCCCTGCCCTATCCCGCGGAACACCGCGCCCACGGCATGGGCCAGGCCGAGCCAGACGGCCCGGACGAGGCGGTAGACGCCTCCGGTCGGGCTGGGCGCCGGCCTCGGTGGCACCGCCTTCTTCACCGCGGCTTTCCTGGCGGGCGCCTTCTTCGCCGGTGCTTTCTTCGTGGGGGCCTTCCGCGCCGGACCCTTCGCGGGAGCGGCAGCCTTCTTGGCGGGCTGCTTCTTGGCTGCCGAGGGACGTGAGGCCATAGGTGTGAGATTACCGGTGGAGACGACCGCGGACACGTGTGCCCACTGCTTCACCCGTTCGTGTCGCGCCTGGAGAGCTGCCGAGCTGACGCGGGCTCACCCGCGGGAAGCGCGGGAACACTTGCGCCACGCGTCAGTTCCGATCAGTTCCGCGAGGGCACCGACGGCGAACTCCCGGTGCCCGGTTCCAACGCGTCCAGTGCCCGCCGCAACCCCGTGAGTTTGCGTTCGAGATGGGCCGCGGTGGCGACCGCGGCCGCGTCCGCCGACTCGTCGTCGAGTTGCTTGGAGAGTGCCTCGGCCTGCTCCTCGACCGCCGCGAGCCGCGCGGACAGCTCGGCGAGCAGACCCGCCGGCTCCTTCGCGTCCCCGACCGCCGCCTTGCCTCCGCCGCCCTCCAACTGGAGCCGCAGCAGCGCCGCCTGCTCCCGCAACTGGCAGTTCTTCATGTAGAGCTCGACGAACACCGAGACCTTCGCGCGCAGCACCCACGGGTCGAACGGCTTGGAGATGTAGTCCACGGCACCGGCCGCGTATCCCCGGAAGGTGTGGTGCGGCCCGTGGTTGATGGCGGTGAGGAAGATGATCGGGATGTCCCGGGTCCGCTCCCGCCGTTTGATGTGCGCCGCGGTCTCGAAACCGTCCATGCCCGGCATCTGGACGTCCAGCAGAATCACCGCGAAGTCGTCCGTGAGCAGCGCCTTGAGCGCTTCCTCCCCGGACGATGCCCGCACCAGTGTCTGATCGAGCGCGGAGAGGATGGCCTCCAGCGCCAGCAGATTCTCCGGCCGGTCATCGACCAGGAGGATCTTGGCCTTCTGCACCATGGCCCGCCCTCCTCGCCCCGGATGTGCACCGGGTGCCGCCCCTGGGGACGACTCCCTTTCGCCGCCCGTCCTTGTGCCGGTCATCGTAGCCGCACCCTGTCTGTCGCCACACCCTGTCACCGTGATGTCACTGTGCACGAAGCAGAAACGTAGTGAGAGACCAGAAGGTTCCCCGAATCCCGTACTTCTACACGGCGCCGGACACACTGAGTCAGCAACTCCGCGTGAACTTCGCTGATTCCCGTCACTCCCCCCGCATCCACTGCTGCATCACCGACAGCAGATGATCGGGGTCGACCGGCTTGGTCACGTAGTCGGAGGCGCCCGACTCGATCGCCTTCTCCCGGTCGCCCTTCATCGCCTTGGCGGTCAGCGCGATGATCGGGAGCCCGGCGAACTGCGGCATCCTGCGGATCGCGTTGGTCGTCGCGTAACCGTCCATCTCGGGCATCATGATGTCCATCAGGACGACCGCCACGTCCTCGTGCTGTTCCAGCACCTCGATGCCCTCACGGCCGTTCTCCGCGTAGAGCACCGACAGTCCGTGCTGTTCGAGGACGCTGGTCAGCGCGAAGACGTTGCGGATGTCGTCGTCGACGATCAGCACCTTCTCGCCGCCGAACCGGATACCCCGGCGCGGCTGCGGCGTGCTCTGGTGCTCCACCGCCGACCACTGGTCCGGCTGCCCGATCCGCTGTTCGAGGGCCGGTGCGGTCCTGCGACGGCGACGGAAGAGCGCCGCGGCACCGTTCTGTGCCTCCTGGTACGACCTCACCTCGGCCGGCGTCTCGACCTCGCCCCCGGACCGCCCGTTCTCCGACGCGGACGCCACCAGGTCGCCGGCCTCCAGGGCGGGCATGGAGTGCTGGTAGCCCTGCGGCGGGAGTTCGCTGGGGTGCAGCGGCAAATACAGCGTGAACGTCGATCCGCGTCCCGGCTCGCTCTGCGCGTGGATCTCTCCGCCGAGCAGTTGCGCGATCTCCCGCGAGATCGACAGCCCGAGTCCGGTGCCGCCGTACTTGCGACTGGTCGTACCGTCTGCCTGCTTGAACGCCTCGAAGATCACCCGCATCTTGCTGGCCGCGATACCGATACCGGTGTCGGTCACCGAGAACGCGATCAGGTCGGCGTCCGGGTCGCGGAGCGAACCGGCCTCCAGCAACTGCTCCCGGATCGCGACCGGCACCTCCCGCCCGGCGGGCCGGATGACCAGCTCGACGGCCCCGGAGTCGGTGAACTTCACTGCGTTGGACAGCAGGTTGCGCAGCACCTGGAGCAGCCGCTGCTCGTCGGTGTGCAGCGTGGCGGGCAGCTCGGGCGAGACCCGCACGGACAGGTCGAGGCCCTTCTCCGCGGTCAGCGGCCGGAAGGTGGCCTCCACGTAGTCCACGAGCTGCACGAGCGCGATACGTGTCGGCGAGACGTCCATCTTGCCCGCCTCGACCTTCGACAGGTCGAGGATGTCGTTGATGAGCTGGAGCAGGTCGGAGCCCGCGCCATGGATGGTCTCGGCGAACTCGACCTGCTTCGGGGTGAGGTTGGAGTCCGCGTTGTCGGCGAGCAGCTTGGCGAGGATCAGCAGCGAGTTCAGCGGCGTCCGCAGCTCGTGCGACATGTTGGCCAGGAACTCGCTCTTGTACCGCATGGACACGGCGAGCTGTTCGGCGCGCTCCTCCAGGACCTGCCGCGCCTCCTCGATCTCGGTGTTCTTGACCTCGATGTCGCGGTTCTGCTGGGCCAGCAGCTCGGCCTTCTCCTCCAGCTCGGCGTTGGACGCCTGGAGGGCTTTCTGCCGGTTCTCCAACTCGGCCGACCGCTCCCGCAGTTGCTCGGTCAGCTCCTGCGACTGCTTCAGCAGCACCTCGGTCTTGGTGTTGACGGAGATGGTGTTGACGCTGGTCGCGATCATCTCGGCGATCTGGTTGAGGAAGTCCTTCTGGATCTGTGTGAAGGGTGTGAAGGACGCGAGTTCGATGACGCCGAGCACCTTGCCCTCGAACAGCACCGGGAGGACGATCACCTGCGCGGGCGGCGCCTCTCCGAGACCGGAGGAGATCTTCAGATAGCCGCTGGGCGCGTTCTCCACCAGGATCGTGCGCTTCTCCTCCGCGGCCGTCCCGATGAGCGCCTCCCCCGGCCGGAACGACGTCGGCATGGAGCCCATCGAGTAGCCGTACGACCCGAGCATCCGCAGCTCGTACTGGTCCTCGGCCTCGGTGCTCATGTCCTTGCCGTCCAGGAGCGGCATCGCCACGAAGAACGCGCCGTGCTGCGCGGTCACCACCGGAGTCAGCTCGCTCATGATCAGCGAGGCCACGTCCTCCAGGTCCCGGCGGCCCTGCATGAGTGCCGAGATACGGGCCAGGTTGCCCTTGAGCCAGTCCTGCTCCTTGTTGGCGATCGTGGTGTCGCGCAGGTTGGCGATCATCTTGTTGATGTAGTCCTGGAGCTCCTGGATCTCGCCGGACGCGTCCACGTCGATCTTCAGGTTCAGGTCGCCCCGGGTCACCGCGGTGGCGACCCGCGCGATGGCCCGTACCTGGCGAGTAAGGTTTCCTGCCATTTCGTTCACGGACTCGGTCAGGTCGCGCCAGGTGCCGTCGACGTCACGCACGCGTGCCTGGCCGCCGAGCTGTCCTTCGGTACCCACCTCGCGGGCGACCCGGGTGACCTCCTCGGCGAAGGACGACAGTTGGTCGACCATCGTGTTGATGGTCGTCTTCAGCTCCAGGATCTCGCCGCGGGCGTCGATGTCGATCTTCTTGGTCAGGTCGCCCTTGGCGATGGCCGTGGTCACCATGGCGATGTTCCGGACCTGACCGGTCAGGTTGGACGCCATCTGGTTCACCGACTCGGTGAGGTCCTTCCAGGTGCCGGCCACACCGGGCACCCGCGCCTGGCCGCCGAGGATGCCGTCCGTGCCCACCTCGCGGGCCACCTTGGTGACCTGGTCGGCGAACGAGCTCAGCGTCTTGACCATGGTGTTGAAGGTGTCGGCGAGCTGCGCGACCTCACCGCGCGCCTCGATCGTGACCGTCCGCGTGAGGTCGCCGTTGGCGACCGCGTTCGCGACCTGGGAGATGTTGCGCACCTGCATGGTCAGGTTGTTGGCCATCAGGTTCACGTTGTCGCTGAGGTCCTTCCAGATGCCCGTGACACCCGGTACCCGCGCCTGACCGCCCAGCTGCCCCTCGGTGCCCACCTCACGGGCCACCCGGGTCACCTGCTCGGCGAAGGACGACAGCTGGTCGACCATCGTGTTGACAGTGGTGACGAGCTCGAGGATCTCGCCCTTCGCATCGACGGTGATCTTCTTCGAGAGATCGCCCTTGGCTACCGCGGTGGTGACCTCGGCGATGTTGCGCACCTGAATGGTCAGGTTGTTCGCCATGAAGTTCACGGACTGCGTGAGGTCCTTCCAGGTGCCGGAGACACCCTGCACCTCGGCCTGGCCGCCGAGGATGCCCTCGGTGCCCACCTCGCGGGCCACCCGCGTCACCTGGTCGGCGAAGCTGGAGAGCTGGTCCACCATCGTGTTGAGGGTGTTCTTCAGCTCCAGGATCTCGCCGCGCGCGTCCACGTCGATCTTCTGCGACAGGTCACCCCGGGCCACCGCGGTGGCCACCTGGGCGATGTTGCGCACCTGGGCAGTAAGGTTTCCTGCCATTCCGTTCACGGAGTCGGTCAGGTCACGCCACACACCGGCCACACCCGGCACCTGGGCCTGACCGCCGAGGCGGCCCTCGGTGCCCACGTCCCGGGCCACCCGGGTCACCTGGTCGGCGAAGGCGGAGAGCTGGTCGACCATCGTGTTGATGGTGTTCTTCAGCTCCAGGATCTCGCCGCGCGCGTCCACGTCGATCTTCTGCGACAGGTCACCCCGGGCCACCGCCGTCGTCACCTGGGCGATCTGCCGCACCTGCGAGGTGAGGTTGCCGCCCATGAAGTTGACGGAGTCGGTGAGCTCCTTCCAGGTCCCGGAGACCCCGGGCACGACGGCCTGACCGCCGAGGCGGCCCTCGGTGCCCACGTCCCGGGCCATCCGCGTCACCTGGTCGGCGAAGGCGGAGAGCTGGTCCACCATCGTGTTCACGGTGTTCTTCAGCTGGAGCATCTCGCCGGAGACGTCCACGGTGACCTTCTGCGACAGGTCACCGTTGGCCACCGCCGTCGTCACCTGCGCGATGTTCCTCACCTGTCCGGTGAGATTCCTGAACGCCGTGTTGACGGAGTCGGTGAGGTCCTTCCAGGTACCGGCCGCCCCGGGCACCTGCGCCTGACCGCCCAGCTCGCCCTCGACACCGATCTCGCGCGCCACGCGCGTGACCTCGGCACCGAACGCGGACAGCTGGTCCACCATCCCGTTGACGGTGTTCTTCAGCTCCAGCATCTCGCCGGCCACGTCGACGGTGACCTTCTGCGACAGGTCACCGTTGGCCACCGCCGTCGTCACGGCGGCGATGTCCCGAACCTGTGTGGTGAGGTTCCGGAAGACCGTGTTGACGGAGTCGGTGAGGTCCTTCCACGTCCCCGCCGCGCCCGGCACGTTCGCCTGTCCGCCGAGCTGTCCCTCGGCACCGACCTCGTTGGCCACGCGGGTGACCTCGTCCGCGAAGATCCGCAGCGTCTCGGTCATCTGGTTGATCGTGTCCGCGAGCTGTGCGACCTCGCCACGTGCGGAGACCGTCACCTTCTGCGACAGGTCGCCACTGGCCACCGCCGTCGTCACCTGGGCGATCCCGCGCACCTGGGCCGTCAGGTTGCCGGCCATGAGGTTCACCGAATCGGTGAGGTCCTTCCACACCCCGGCCACGCCCGGCACCTGCGCCTGGCCGCCGAGCTCGCCCTCGACACCCACCTCGCGCGCGACCCGGGTCACCTCGGACGAGAAGGACGAGAGCTGGTCCACCATCGTGTTGACGGTGTTCTTCAGCTCCAGCATCTCGCCGGCCACGTGAACCGTGACCTTCCGGGACAGATCACCCTTGGCCACCGCCGTGGTCACCAGCGCGATGTCCCGCACCTGGGCCGTCAGCCGGTACGCCATCGTGTTGACGGACTCGGTCAGGTCCTTCCAGGAGCCCGACATGCCACGCACGCGTGCCTGGCCGCCGAGCTTGCCCTCGGTACCGACCTCACTGGCCACCCGCGTGACCTCGTCGGTGAACGTCGAGAGCTGATCGACAAGGTTGTTTACAGTCCGCCCGACCTTCAGGAACTCCCCGCGCAGCGGATGCCCCGTCCCGTCCGGCGCCTGGGTCCTGAGCTCCATGCGGGGCGACAGATCGCCCTCCGCGACCGCGGACAGCACCCGGCCGACCTCGGAGACGGGCCGTACGAGGTCGTCCACGAGCGCGTTGGAGGCATCGATGGCGGACGCCCAGGAGCCCTCACAGGCGCCTGTTTCCAGCCGTTCCGTGAGCTTTCCCTCACGACCCACCATGCGCCGCACCCGCGACAGCTCACCCGTCAGGTGCAGGTTGCGGTCGGCCACCTCGTTGAAAACGGCCGCGATCTCCGACATCACGCCGTCGCCTGACACCGTGAGCCTCTTGCGGAAGTTCCCGTCACGCATCGAGACCAGCGCCGCCATCAGCCGGTCCAGGGCGGCAGTGTCCACCGCGGTGGTCCCGCTCCGCGGTGTGCGCCGGCCGCTCGGGGACTGTCCGTCTTTCGCGCGCGTTTTAGTGCCCCGCGTCGCTGCGCCAGACTCCACTGTGTCCCTCCCGCAGGGGTCGACCGTTACTGCTGTGCTCGGGTGATACCGCGCGGCACACCGGTTGCCGCCGCGCACTTCTGCTTACTACAGCGATATGTCAGCCAGGCATGCAAAGCCGCACCACGGGCTGCTGCCCGCCGTACGCGCAAGCCACTCGGCCTGCCCGAACCTTCTTCAGGAGCCTGCCCAGTGTTTCACCCCGGTTGAACCCGGCCATAACAGTTCGGCAGCTTCGCACATCGTCCGCACACCCTCCGGACGGAAACACTGCAGACCGGCATCCGCATGGCCGTCGAAGGTAAGTAACCTTGCATGCGGCTGTCCAGCCGAGCCGGTCCGTCCGGCCTGGGCGGTGGCACGAGCACGAGCGGGCATCGGAGGGCGGCCGCACACATGACCACCGGACTGATCCCGGGGGGACAGCCCCCGGACCCCCGGCCGACGGGCGGCCTGCCGCAACAGCGGCACGAGCCGGTCGGTCAGGCAGCCCTGCACGTCGACAACCGGTCGAGGAGTTCTGTGATCACCGCGCGCGCGGCCGCCAGCTTCGAGCCCGTCGGACGATCGGTAGCCACCGCCCGCTCCTTCGTCCGCGACACACTCCAGGGCTGGGGCTTCGCCGACATCGTGGACGACGCGGTGGTCCTCACCAGCGAACTCGTCACCAACGCCGTGGTGCACGCGGGCACCGCCGCCGATGTTCTGTGCCTGCGCAGTGACGACGGTGTACGGATCGAGGTGGCCGACCACTATCCGGAGCGCGAGATCCCGCTCCAGGGGCAGGCCGTCAACATGGGCAACCTCGACCGTGAGGGCGGCCGCGGTCTCCAGCTCTGCGCCGCGCTCGCCGCCCGCTGGGGCGTCGAGTACACGCCCACCCAGAAGCAGGTCTGGTTCCAACTCGTCCTCCCCGGACGCCCCGTCGGCACCCGCGCGGCCGGCCCGTCCCTGCCCGCGGACCTCCTCCCGCTGGCCGACGGCCGCGTCCGCGTGGCCGTCGTCCAGATCGACCGTACGTGCGCCATCACCTCGTGGAACGAGGACGCCGAGGAGCTCTTCGGCTATGCCGCCGAACAGGTCATCGGCAAGCCTCTGACCGACCTCGCGGCGTGGCCGCACACCCCCGGCACCGGCACCGGAATCGTCGAAGCACTCCAGCTCTCGCGCTGGGAGGGCAGCTACGGCATAAGGGCAGCCAACGGCCGCGTCACCTCGGTCTACGCCTCCCACCTGCGCGTCCGCGACACCGGCGGCGAGCCCTCCACCGTCTGCCTCCTGGTCCGCGACCACGAACGCGCCGTACTCCAGACGCCCTTGCGCGGCCCCGCCTCCGACACGACCACCTCCTCCGACGGCCAGAGCACCGACCCCTTCGAGGTGTTCATCGGCTCCCCGGCCCCGGACGACCTCGACGGGCTCCTCCAGCGCACGGTCGAACGTGCGCGCGACATGCTCGACGGCGACTCCGCCTTCCTGCTCCTCGCCACCGACGACGAGACGGAGCTGGAGGTCCGCGCCTCCACCGGTCTCCCCTCCGCCCGTCAGCGCTTCGCGCGCGTGCCCGTCGAGGCGGGCCCCGGCCGCTACAGCTCCGCCCGCATGCCGGCCGTCCACGACGACCTGTCGGCCGTACCGGGCGCCGTACCGCTCCTGAGCGGCACCGGCATGCGCTCGGTCGTCACGGTCCCGCTGAAGGTCGAGGGCCGCCTCACCGGCTCCCTGGGCGTGGCCGCGGAGTCACCGGGCAGATACTCGAACGAAGAGGCCCTGCGCCTCCAATTCGCCGCCGACCGCATCGCGTTGGCCGTCGAGTCGGCCCGCCTGGGCGAACTCGAACGCCTGCGCCGCGGCTCCCTGAGCTTCCTCGTCGAGGCATCCGACCTCCTCGCCGGCACCCTGGACCGCGACCAGACGCTGGCCCTCATGGCCCAGATGACCGTCCCCACCCTGGCCACCTGGTGCGCCGTCTACACGATCGCCGACCAGGCTTCGGATCCCTATCTGTCCTACGTCCTCCACGAGGACGAGGAACTCATCGACGGCATCAAGTCGTTGCTCTCGAAGGTCCAGCCCCCGGACCCGGTCCCCACCCCCGGCGCCCGGGTCTGGTCAGCGCCGGGCGAGGCTGCCCACCAGGCGGCCCTGCGCAGCTCCATGCGCAGCCTCGGCCTCAGCGGCGGCCCCACCCACCAGCTCGCCTCCGGAATCGGCCCCACGCTCGCCACGGCCTCCGCGGTGGGCGGCGAGACCGTCGTACTCCCCCTGGTCGCCCGCAACCGCGTCATCGGCATGCTGACCCTGGGCAAGCCCGCCGACGAACACTTCCGCCAGGAAATCCTTGAACTGGCCGAGGACCTGTCCCGCCGGGCCGCCCTCGCCCTGGACAACGCCCGCCTCTACTCCGAGCGCACAGCCATCAGCCAGGCCCTCCAGCGCAGCCTCCTGCCGCCCGAGCTCCCCGAGATCGACGGCGTCGAGGTCGAGGTCATCTATCGCGCGGCCGGCGAGGGCAACGAGGTCGGCGGTGACTTCTACGACGTCTTCCCCATCAGCGACGGCGCGTACGGCTTCGCCATCGGCGACGTCTGCGGCACGGGCCCGAACGCGGCGGCGGTGACGGGCCTCGCACGGCACGCCCTCCGTCTCCTGGCCAGGGAGGGCCTGAGCGGCCCGGCCGTCCTGGAGCGCCTGAACTCCGCGATCCTCGACGAGGGCGCCCGCAGCCGCTTCCTGACCCTCCTCTACGGCGAGCTGTGGCCACAGGCGGACGGCAGCGCCCGCCTGAAGGTCGTCTGCGCCGGCCACCCGCTCCCGCTCCGCCTGCGCCAGGACGGCACCGTGGAACCGGCCGCCGAACCCCAGCCGCTCCTCGGCGTCATGGAGGACCTGGAGCTCTACGAGGAGACGGTCACTCTGGACCCGGGCGACGTCCTTCTCTGCGTCACGGACGGTGTCACCGAACGCCGCGAAGGCACCCGCATGTTGGGCGACGACGGTCTCGCCGATGTCCTCACCACCTGCACGGGCCTGACGGCCGGCGCGGTCGCGGCCCGCATCATGCGCGCGGTCGAGCGCTTCGCCTCCGACGCCCCGTCCGACGACATGGCGATCCTGGCCATGCGCGTCCCGGGCCTGCAGCAGGATTGAGGGAGAACGCGAAAAGGCCCCGCCCGAATGGGCGGGGCCTTTTGACTGGAGCCCCCTAACGGAATCGAACCGTTGACCTTCTCCTTACCATGGAGACGCTCTGCCGACTGAGCTAAGGGGGCCTGTCGCCTTTTCGAGGTTTCCCTCGCTGCAACGGAATAGATCATACCCCGTACAGACCCGTGCTCCCAACTCGCTCAGGAAGCAGGCTGAAGCAGTCCGCCGAGCGCATTGCACGCGGTCACGACGCGCTGCATGTCCCGCTTGGTCAGCGAAGCTTCCACCGGCAGCGCAAGCGTCTCGTCGGCGGCTCGCTCCGTCTCCGGCAGCGACACACAACGCCGGAATTCGGGAAGCCGGTGCACAGGCGTCTTCACCGGCACGCGGCATGCAACTCCCTTGCTCCGCAGCGCCCGGGCGAACGCATCCCGGTCCGGCCGCCCGTTACCGGGAACCCGCACGACGTACTGCTGGTAGGTGTGCCCGTCCCCGCTATCAGGCGTGCGCACCCCGCGCAACCTCCCGTCGAGATAGCCGGCCCGTTCGCGACGCTGAGCGATCTCGTCGTACGGCGCCTCGGACTCACCCTCCTGCAGCACCAACAGCCCACGCCGCCGCCCGACCGCGAGGAGCCCTGCCATATCGGCCGGCCGCCCAAATCGGTGTACGACAACGACAGCCGCCGTACGCGGAGTTATGGCCGCTTCGACAGCGGACGCGTCAAGGCAGTAGCTGACCGGATGTATGTCCGCGAACGCCGGAAGCGCACCGGTGAGCGTCACCGCCTCGGCGACCTCCACGTTCCCGAAGGCCGGTACGACGACCTCGTCACCGGCTCCGACGCCGGCGGCCCTGAGCATTGCAGCAGTACCCATGCCGACGATGGTGGTTGCGGAACGTGAACTTCAAGTGACGCCCAACAAAAAAGGGTTGGACCCCGAACCGAAGTTCAGGATCCAACCCTTTGAATGATTGTTCGGCGGTGTCCTACTCTCCCACAGGGTCCCCCCTGCAGTACCATCGGCGCTGTAAGGCTTAGCTTCCGGGTTCGGAATGTAACCGGGCG
>NZ_JBIWLX010000040.1:0-34191 GCF_044766405.1 Streptomyces sp. NPDC102270
ATCCACACCGAACCGGAAGGCCCTCATCCGTTCAAGATCCCTCAGTCGAGACCTGGCTCACCTGTCCACAACCTCCCAGGACAGAACAACTAGCCGACGTTGCGGTCCACGTACTCGTACACCACTCCGTCGGGATGCATCGCGATCAGATTGCGGCCCACCGGCGTGGGCACCGGGCCCGCGAGGACACGGGCGCCCAGCTCGCTGAGCAGCCGGTGGGCCTCGTCGACGTCCTTCACCGCGATGGTCGCCGCGACCTTGCGCAGCACCTCCAGTTCGGCCTCCGGGCCGCTCATCAGCAGGAAGCAGCCCACCGCGGCCACGTGGACGCCGCCGCGCTCGAAACGGAGGGCCTTGGCGCCCGCCAGCCGTTCGTAGAAGACGACCGCGGCCTCCAGATCCTCGACACAGACACGCAGCGTGGTTCCCAGAATGTCCATGCGGACGAGCCTAATGGGGCGGCGTTATGCGCACGCCCGTGCGGGTACCCGGCGGCCATGGAGCGCTTGGATCACGTGGAGCATCTGGACAGGCATCTCGTCGAGGAACTGGCGCAGGTGGCGCGCGAGACCGTACGGGACGAGCTGCGCGAGCAGACGCGCAAGCAGCGCCGTACGGCCATGCTGTACGCCGCGTCCGGTGCCGTCGCGCTGTACGCGGGAGCGGCCCTGGCACTGGCCGTGGGCCTCGCCCTCGCCCTCGGGCTGCCAGACTGGGCGGCCGCGCTGATCACCGCCGTGATCCTGGGGGCCGTGGCCTATGCACTGCGTGGAGCCGCCAGGCCCGCCGCGTCCCGGCCCACGGCCGGCCGGGCGGAGACGGTGTCCACGCCGCCGAGCGGGTCCGGGACGCCGATTCCGCCCATGCCGCCGGTCGCCCCCGGGGCGGCGGGCACCCCGGAACCGGGCGTGGCGCCGCGGCAGGACGACACCGACCCCGAGCAGCCGCACCACCGGGCGTGACACGTAGTGCGCGACGCAGGAAGGACACCCGCGTGAAGCACGGCAAGGTCGTCGTGGTGACCGGGGCCAGCGGCGGTGTGGGACGGGCCACGGTCCGGGCCTTCGCCGAACGCGGGGCCCGCGTCGCCCTGCTGGCCCGGGGCCGCGAGGGTCTCGCGGCCGCCGCCGACGAGGTGCAGCGGGCCGGTGGCGAGGCGCTCGTCGTGAGCGTGGACATGGCCGACCCCAAGGCGGTCGACGACGCGGCCCAGCAGGTCGTCGACGGCTACGGGCACATCGACGTCTGGGTCAACAACGCCTTCTCCGGTGTCTTCGCGCCGTTCACGGAGATCACCGCGGACGAGTTCCGGCGGGTGACCGAAGTGACGTACCTGGGCTATGTGTCCGGTACCCGGGCCGCCCTGCGCCACATGCTGCCGCGGGACCGCGGCACGATCGTGCAGGTGGGGTCCGCGCTGGCCTACCGGGGCATTCCGCTGCAGTCGGCGTACTGCGGGGCCAAGCACGCCATCCAGGGCTTCAACGAGTCCCTGCGGTGCGAGCTGCTCCACTCGGGCAGCGGTGTGCGGACGACGATGGTGCAGATGCCGGGCCTCAACACACCCCAGTTCGACTGGGTGTTGAACCGGATGCCCGGGCGGGCGCGGCCGGTGGCGCCGGTGTACCAGCCGGAGGTCGCCGCGCGCGCGATCGTCCACGCCGCCTTCCACGGGCGGCGGCGGGAGTACTGGGTCGGCGGGTCCACGGTGGCCACGCTCATCGCCAACGCGGTCGCGCCGGGGCTGCTGGACCGCTACCTCGCCCGCACCAACGTCGAGGCACAGCAGGAAGAGGGCGAGCACGGCGGTCCCGGGAACCTGTGGGCTCCCGCGGACGGGCCGCACGGGCGGGACTTCGGCGCGCACGGCCGGTTCGACGAGGAGGCCGTGTCCTCCAGCCCGCAGGACTGGCTGTCCCGGAACCGGGGACGCGTGCTCGTGGCCGCCGCGGCCGGTGGGCTGGGCGCCGCGGTGACCGCCGGGCTGCGGCGACGGGGCTGAGCCCTGATCGGGAGGCTCCTCAGGCCACCCGGTACTCCTCCACCTCGTCCGTGCGCAGCGTCAGGCCGTGTCCCACCCCCGCCACCGGGCGGACCGTGCCGCCCGTCGGGTCCAGCGCCCCGTCGAAGAACATGTCCTCGATGCGGACGTGGTCGTGGAACCACTCCAGGTGCCGGATGTTGGGGATCGCGGCGGCGGCCGCGGCATGCGCGTGCGGGGCGCAGTGGGTGGAGACCTCCAGGCCGTGGGCCTGGGCCAGTGCCGCCGCGCGAAGGAACTCCGTCACACCGCCGCAGCGGGTCGCGTCCACCTGGAGACAGTCCACCGCGCCGGCCGCGATCAGGCGGGCGAAGTACGGCAGGTCGTAGCCGTACTCACCGGCCGTGACGTCACAGACGAGTGCGTCACGGACCAGGCGCAGGCCCGTCAGGTCGTCCGAGGACACCGGTTCCTCGAACCAGCCGACGCCGAGTTCCGCCAGGGCGTGGCCCACCCGGACCGCCTGCTTGCGGGTGTAGGCGCCGTTCGCGTCGACGTACAACTCCGCGTCGGGGCCGATGACCTCGCGGGCCGTACGGACCCGGGACAGGTCGCGGGGGACCGCCCGGCCCCAGCTCTCGCCGATCTTCAGCTTGACGCGGGGGATGCCCTGACCGTGCACCCAGCCGTTGAGCTGCGCGGCGAGATGCGTGTCGTGGTACGTCGTGAAGCCGCCGCTGCCGTAGACGGGAACGCGCTCGCGGACGACGCCGAGCAGGCGCGCCAGCGGGAGTTCCAGGAGGCGGGCCTTGAGGTCCCACAGGGCGATGTCGAGGGCCGAGATCGCGCACGCCGCGATGCCCGGACGGCCCGCGTTGCGGACCGAACGGCACATCGCGTCGTGCAGCGCGGGGATGTCCAGCGCACTGCGGCCCTCGACCAGCGGTCCGAGTTGCTCGGCGAGGAAGTCACCGACCGCGGCCGGGCCGTAGGTCCAGCCGGTGCCGGTCTCCTCACCGGTCGTCACCTCGGCGATCACCATGGTCGTGGTGTCCCAGGCGAACGTGCCGTCGGCCTCGGGGGCGTCGGTCGGCACCGTGTACACCGAGACGACCGGCCGGTGCAGTTTCATCGTTCACCCCTGCTGGAGCTGGGGCAGCACCTTCGTACGGTAGAAGTCGAAGAAGCCGCGCTGGTCGGGGCCGATCTGGTTGACGTAGACGCGGTCGAAGCCCGCGTCGGCGAAGGCGCTCAGCGCGGAGACGTGCTCGTCGACGTCGTCCCCGCACACCGCCTTCTCGCGCACCATGTCCTCGGTGACCAGCGGCTCCAGCTGTTCGAAGTGGCGCGGCGACGGCAGGATCTGGGCCATCTCGCCGGGCAGGAACTGGTTGAACCACAGCTTGCGGACCGTACGGACGCACTCGTCGCGGTCGATGCCGTAACAGACCTTCGTACCGCCGATGACCGGCTTGCCGGCCCCGCCGCCCTTGCGGAACTGCTCCACCATCGACTCGTCGGGCATCATCGTGATGAAGCCGTCGCCGACCCGGGACGCGAGCGCCGTGGCCGCCGGGCCGAAGCCGGAGATGTCGATGGGGACGGGCTCGTCGGGGATCGTGTACAGGCGGGCGTTCTCCACCGTGTAGTGCGTGCCGTGGTGGTTGACCTCCTCGCCCGTGAAGAGACGCCGCATCACCTGGATGGACTCCTCCAGCATTTCCAGGCGGATGTGCGCGGGCGGCCAGACATGCCCGAGCACATGCTCGTTGAGGGCCTCGCCGGAGCCGACACCGAGGCGGAAGCGGCCGTTCGTCATGACGGCCGAGGTCGCCGCGGCCTGCGCCACCACCGCCGGGTGGATCCGCACGGTCGGGCAGGTCACCGCCGTCTCGATCGGCAGGGACACCGCCTCCGAGAGCGCGCCGATCACCGACCACACGAAGGGACTCTGGCCCTGCGCGTCGTTCCACGGGTGGTAGTGATCGGAGATCCACAGCGAGCTGAAGCCCGCCTGCTCGGCCATCCGCGCCTGTTCGACGAGGTCGGCGGGACCGAACTCCTCGCACGACAGGAAATAGCCGTATTCGGGCATGGGGGGTACCTCCGGCGGTTCTGGCGGTTCCGTGATGAGAGGGGCCCTGTCCGAGTACCCGGTGGCCCGTACGGAAACCGGCGTTTGGGTGCTCCGGCCAGGGGGACGCGGAAGGCTCCCGAGGTACGCGACAGCCCCGGAGGCGAACCGTGAGTCGACCCCGCATCGTGATCGTCGGTGCCGGCTTCGCCGGGTACCGGACGGCCAAGGAACTGTCCCGAAAAGCCCGCGGCAAGGCCGACATCACCCTGCTCAACCCGACCGACTACTTCCTGTATCTGCCCCTGCTGCCCCAGGTCGCCGCCGGGATCCTGGAACCCCGGCGGGTGACCGTCTCCCTCTCCGACACCCTGCCGCGGGTGCGGCTGGTGCTCGGCGAGGCCGACGGCATCGACCTGGACGCCCGCACCGTCCACTACACCGACCCCGAGGGCACCGGCGGCACGCTCGTCTACGACCGGCTGGTGCTGGCCGCCGGAAGCGTCAACAAACTCCTGCCCGTCCCCGGAGTCGCCGAGCACGCGCACGGCTTCCGGGGCCTGCCCGAGGCGCTGTACCTGCGCGACCACGTGACCCGGCAGATAGAACTCGCCGCGACCGCCGACGATCCCGCGACCTGCGCCGCCCGGTGCACCTTCGTCGTGGTCGGCGCGGGCTACACGGGCACCGAGGTCGCCGCGCACGGGCAGTTGTTCACCGAGGCGCAGGTGCGGAGGCACCCGCTGCGGGAGGGCATGCGGCCGCGCTGGATCCTCCTCGACACCGCGGAGCGGGTCCTGCCCGAGCTCGACAAGCACCTGTCCCGCACCGCCGACCGCACGCTCCGGGAACGGGGCGTGGAAGTGCGGATGGGCACCTCCGTGAAGGAGGCCACGCCGGACGGCGTGCTGCTGACCGACGGCGAGTTCGTCCCGACGCGGTCGCTGGTGTGGTGCGTGGGCGTACGGCCCGATCCGCTCGCCGAGTCGCTCGGACTGCCCCTGGAGCGCGGCCGGCTGCTCGTCGACCCGAACCTGCAGGTGCCGGGACGGCCCGAGGTGTTCGCGTGCGGTGACGCGGCCGCGGTGCCCGATCTGGACAACCCGGGCCAGTACACGCCGATGACGGCGCAGCACGCCTGGCGGCAGGGCCGTACGGCGGCCCTCAACGTCGCCGCCTCGCTGGGCGCCGGGGTGCGCCGCCCCTACGAACACCGGGACCTGGGCTTCGTCGTGGACCTCGGCGGAGTGAAGGCCGCGGCCAACCCGCTGGGCGTCCCGCTGTCCGGCCTCGCGGCCGGTGCCGTCACCCGCGGCTATCACCTCGCCGCGATGCCGGGCAACCGTGTCCGGGTCGCCGCGGACTGGCTGCTGGACGCCGTACTCCCGCGCCAGGCCGTCCAGTTGGGACTCGTGCGGTCCTGGTCGGTACCGCTGGACACCGCCTCCCCGGAGCTGGCACGGATGCCCGCACGGCCGACGGCACGCCAGGAGGCCGAGGCCCGCTCGGGGCCCGGGGCGGCGACGGAGGAGGACACGAGGCCGGACAGGCCCGCACCCGAGCAGGCCGGGCCCGAGCAGGCCACGACCGTACACGCCGATCCGGAGGAGCCCGTGGCCGTACAGAGCGATGCGGATGAGCCGACGGTCGTGGCGAGCGCGGGCGAGGCGGTGATCGCGGAGGCGAAGGCCCGCGAGGCGGCCGATCAGGACCCGCCTGAGCGGCAGCCTTCTGGGCAGGAGCTGTCAGAGGGACGGGCACCCGAGCAGAAGGCTCGGGAGCCCGCGAAGAGCCAACCTGGCCCCGAACCCGCCAAGAACCAACCCGGCGGTGAGCCGGGTCAAGCACCCGGCCCCGTCGAGCGCGCAGACACGGACCCCGCAGAAGGAGACTCATGAACACCGGTGAACTCGTCGAACTCGCCCAGCAGTTGCGCGTGGACAGTGTCCGCTCATCGGCCGCCGCGGGCTCCGGCCACCCGACCTCCTCGATGTCCGCCGCCGACCTGATGGCCGTACTCCTCGCGAACCACTTCCGCTACGACTTCGACCGCCCCGACCACCCCGGCAACGACCGCTTCGTGCTGTCCAAGGGGCACGCCTCGCCGCTGCTGTACTCCGCGTACAAGGCGGCCGGCGCCGTCGACGACGAGGAGCTGCTGACCTTCCGCAAGCTCGACAGCCGCCTCGAAGGACACCCGACCCCGCGCAAGCTGCCCTGGGTCGAGACGGCCACCGGTTCGCTCGGCCAGGGGCTCCCCGTGGGCGTCGGCATCGCGCTGTCCGGGAAGCGGCTGGACCGCACCGGTTACCGCGTGTGGGTGCTGTGCGGCGACAGCGAGCTCGCCGAGGGCTCGATCTGGGAGGCCGCCGAGCACGCGGGCCACGAGCACCTCGACAACCTCACCGCGATCGTGGACGTCAACCGGCTCGGCCAGCGCGGCCCCACCCGGCACGGCCACGACCTCGACGCCTACGCCCGCCGCTTCCAGGCCTTCGGCTGGCACACCGTCGAGATCGACGGACACGACGTGGACGCCATCGACCGCGCGTACGGCGAGGCCGAGTCCACCAAGGGCCAGCCCACCGCGATCCTCGCCCGCACCCTCAAGGGCAAGGGCGTCGCCGACATCGAGGACCGCGAGGGACTGCACGGAAAGCCGCTGAAGAACGCCGACGACGCCATCGAGGAGCTCGGCGGCGTACGCGACCTCCACGTCCAGGTGCAGGAGCCGCCGGCCGCCCGCATCCTGCACGCCGTCCACGGCGGGCACCTCGAACTGCCCCGCTGGGACACCGGCGAGGAAGTGGCGACCCGGGACGCCTACGGGCAGGCCCTCGCCGCCCTCGGCACCGGACGCGGCGACGTCGTCGCCCTGGACGGCGAGGTCGGTGACTCCACCCGTACCGAGCTCTTCGCCAAGGAACACGCCGACCGCTACTTCGAGTGCTACATCGCCGAGCAGCAGATGGTCGCGGCCGCCGTGGGACTGGCCGCGCGCGGCTGGGTGCCGTACGCCGGAACCTTCGCGGCCTTCCTCACCCGTGCCTACGATTTCGTGCGCATGGCCTCGATCAGCGGGGCCGGCCTCAACCTCGTCGGCTCGCACGCGGGCGTCGCCATCGGGCAGGACGGACCCAGCCAGATGGGTCTGGAGGACCTGGCGATGATGCGGGCGATCCACGGCTCGACCGTGCTGTACCCGTGCGACGCCAACCAGACGGCCCGCCTGATCGCCGACATGGCCGACCTGGACGGCATCCGCTATCTGCGCACGGGCCGCGGCGAGAGCCCGGTGATCTACGGCGCCGACGAGGAGTTCCCGATCGGCGGCAGCAAGGTGCTGCGCTTCTCCCAGAGCGACCGGCTGACGATCGTCGCCGCGGGCGTCACCGTGCACGAGGCACTCGAGGCCGCCGAGGCGCTGGACCAGGAGGGCATCCGCGTCAGGGTCGTCGACCTGTACTCGGTCAAGCCCGTCGACCGGGAGACCCTGCGGCAGGCCGCCGAGGACACCGGCTGCCTGCTGACCGTGGAGGACCACCGCGAGGAGGGCGGTCTCGGCGACGCCGTCCTCGACGCCTTCACCGACGGCCGGCCCGTACCGCGCCTGGTGCGCCTCGCCGTCCGCACGATGCCCGGCTCGGCCTCGCCCGACGAGCAGCTGCACGCCGCCGGCATCGACGCCGAGTCGATCGCGGCCGCCGCACGGCTGTTGGTGGAGCAGGCGATCGTGCCGTGAGCGGGGACGACGTACGGACCGTACGCGCGGGAAAGCACACCGTCGAGGTGCACCGGCCGGACAAGGTGCTCTTCCCCGGCGGCGACGGCGCCAAGGAGTACACCAAGGGCGATCTCGTCGACTACTACCGGTCCGTCGCGCCCTTCATGCTGCCGCATCTGCGGGGCCGTCCGCTGATGCTGGAACGGCATCCGGACGGTGTCACCGGCCCCCGGTTCATGCAGAAGAACACCCCGGACTCCTACCCGGAGTGGATCGGCCGCGTCGAGGTGCCGAAGGAGGGCGGCACCGTCTGTCACACCGTCTGTGACGACACCGCCACCCTCCTGTACCTCGCCGACCAGGCCTCCCTCACCCTGCACCGCTGGCTGTCCCGGGTCGGGAGCGTCGAGCGGCCCGACCGGATGGTCTTCGACCTCGACCCGGCCGGGGACGACGACTTCGCCGCGGTGCGGGAGGCGGCCCAGCTGCTCGGGGAACTGCTCGACGAGCTGAAACTGCCCTCGGCGCTGATGACCACCGGCTCCCGCGGGCTGCATGTGATCGTGCCCCTCAACGGCCGGCACGACTTCGACGAGGTCCGGGAGTTCGCCAGGGACGTCGCCGACACCCTGGTCGCGGGGCACCCCGACCGGCTCACCACCGCCGCCCGCAAGAAGGACCGCGGCGACCGCCTCTACCTCGACATACAGCGCAACGGCTACGCGCAGACCGCCGTCGCACCCTTCACCGTGCGTGCGAAACCCGGGGCGCCGGTGGCGACCCCGATGGCCTGGGCCCAGCTGGACGATCCCGGCCTGGACGCCCGTCGCTGGACCATCGCCGACGCGGTCGAACAGGCCCGCACCAATCCCTGGGCCGGGGTCATGGCCAAGGGGCGCGCCCTCGGTCCCGCCCGGCGCAGGTTGAACGCCCTGATGCCCTCTTGAAGGTTTGGCGAAGGAACGAGCGGCCACCCGAGGTGAGAGGTGCCATGTCGAACACAAACAACTCATCCGAATCACCGAATTCACGAAACTCCCGCAAAGGGACAGAAGAGGACACGGAAGAGAACGTGGCGGAGAACCGGCGGCCGAAGCCCATGGAGGTGCTGCGCAACGCGCGCACCCAGCTGGCCGAGCTGACCGGCATGGACGCCGAGAACGTGTCGTCCTTCGAACAGACCGAAGACGGCTGGTCGCTCGAGATCGAGGTCCTCGAGCTGTCCCGCGTGCCCGACACGATGAGCCTGATGGCGAGCTACCAGGTCGAACTCGACCCGGAAGGCCAGCTCACCGGCTATCGGCGCGTTCGCCGTTACGAACGCGGGCGCTCGGACGCACAGAGGCAGGGCGGCCGCTAGACGGCTCCGCCACGCAGACATCCGTTCACCAGCACACACAGAAAAGGAGGCGCGGTCGACATGACCGTTGTCCCGGCACAACAGGGCGGTGGCGGAGGCGGCTCCAGCGGCCTCTACGACGTTCTGGAACTGGTCCTCGACAGGGGTCTCGTCATCGATGCGTTCGTACGGGTCTCTCTGGTCGGCATCGAGATCCTCAAGATCGACGTACGGGTCGTGGTGGCCAGCGTCGACACGTATCTGCGGTTCGCCGAGGCGTGCAACCGGCTCGACCTGGAGGCCGGGCCCCGCAAGGACCCCGGCCTGCCCGACCTGGTCGGCGAGATGACCGAGTCCGGCGCCCGCGGCAAGTCCAAGGGAGCGCTGTCCGGTGCCGCCGAGACCATATCCGGTGCCTTCAAGCAGGCTCGTGAGGAAGGTCAGACGGAGTCCAGGCCGCGCGCCCGCAAGACGACGTCCTCGCGCCGGAAGGAGGAAGAGGAGTGAGCACGTACGTCTACGGCATCACTGCCGCTTCCCACCCCACGCTGCCGGAGAACCTGGTGGGCGTCGGTGACCCCCCGCTGCCGGTGCGGGTGCTCAAGGAGGGCGAGCTGGCGGCCATCGTCAGTGACTCCCCCGAGGGGCTGCGGCCCAAGCGCCGTGACCTGCTCGCCCACCAGAACGTGCTCAGCGAGGCGGGCGCGGAGGGCTGCATCCTGCCCATGCGGTTCGGCAGCGTGGCCCCCGACGACGGCACCGTCACCGGGGTGCTCGCGGAACGCCAGGAGCACTACAAGGAGCGCCTGCGGACCCTCGACGGCAAGGTCGAGTACAACGTCAAGGCCACCCACGACGAAGAGGCCGTACTGCACCGCGTGATGTCCGACAACCCGGACGTCCGCGCCGTGGCCGAGGCCAACCGGAAGGCGGGCGGCGGCAGTTACGACGACCGTCTCCGGCTCGGCGAGATGGTCGTGGCGGCGGTCAAGGCCCGCGAGGCCGAGGACGCCGGTGAGGTGCAGCGCGTCCTGGAACCGGTCGCCGACGCGATCAGCGTGGGCCCCGAGTCCTCGGGCTGGCTCGCCAACGTGTCCTTCCTCGTGGAGCGCGACGCTGCCGCGTCCTTCCTGGAGGCGGTGGACGAGCTCCGCAAGGCCCATCCGCACCTGGACCTGCGGGTCAACGGCCCGCTGCCGCCGTACAGCTTCGTCGACCCGGGCCCGGGCGAGCCCGCGGGCACCACCGTCGGCATCGACCACGCGGCGGAGTGAGGCGGCCATGGGTCTCATAGGAGAGGTGCTGTTGCTGCCGTTCGCCCCGGTGCGCGGCAGCGGCTGGGTGATCAGACAGGTGCTGAACGAAGCGGAGCGCCTCTACTACGACCCGGCCACGGTCCGGGCAGAACTCGCCCGGCTCGAGGAGCGACTCGAGGCGGGCGAGATCGACGACGAGGAATTCGATCGACAGGAGGACGAACTCCTCGAACGACTGGAGATCGGCCTGCGCGGCGGCGCGGGGACTGGCGACGGGACGATGCGATGAACCGAACGGGACTGGGCCTCGCCGTAGGGGCCGGATACCTCCTCGGACGTACCAAGAAACTGAAACTGGCGTTCGCCGTCGGCACGCTCGTGGCCGGCAAGCGGATGCATCTGAGCCCCAAGGCGGTGGCCGACCTGGTCTCCCAGCAACTGCTGAAGAACCCGCAGTTCAAGGAGATCGGCGACACGCTCCGCGAGGACCTGCGAGGCGTAGGCAAGGCCGCCTCCGGTGCCATGGTGGAGCGGCAGATCGACGCGATCGCCGACCGGCTGCACGGCCGTACCGCCCAGGTCCGCGACCAGCTCTCGGGCGTGGCGCCCGACCTCTCCGAGGACGAGGACGACGAGTCCGAAAGGGACGAGGAGCCCGAGGAGGAGGAGACTGGGACCGCGGAGGCCGACGCCGACGAGGAGCCCTCGGACGAGGACGAGGCCGACGAGGCCGACGACGACGAGGCCGACGAAGAGCAGGAAGAGGCTCCGGCGCCGGCGAAGAAGACCGCCAAGAAGGCCCCGGCCAAGAAGTCGGCCGCGAAGAAGGCGCCGGGCCGCACGCCGCCCGCGAAGAAGGCGGCGCAGAGCCGGGGCGGCACGGCCGGCAAGAAGACCGCGGCCAAGAAGACGGCCGCCAAGAAGGCGACCGCGGCCAGGGGCGCCGGCCGGAGTACCCGCGCCCGGCTGCCGAAGGGAGGCGGTGAGTGATGACCGAGACACTCGGGTCCGCCCGTGACGCCACCGACAAGGCGAAGAGCAATCCGCTCACCGACATGGCCCACAGCGAGGCGGCGGACCGGCTCAAGTCCGAGCTGCAGGAGTACGTCTCCGCACAGGCCCAGCGCCTGCTGGTCGGTGTCGGCCGCAAGCTGGGCGAGACCACCGGCAAGCTGAACGACATCGCCGAGGGCAACAGCCCCGGATTCGCCAAGCTGGCCCTCGACGGCGGCCGCAAGCTCGCCGAAGGCAAGGGGCCCGTGCGCAGCGCGGTCGAGCTCGGCGTCTCGAACGCCAAGGACAAGGTGGTCGGCGCCTTCAAGAACCTCGGCGGCGGCAAGGGCAAGCGCAAGCGCGGGTCCGGTCAGAAGCCCACGGTGATCATCGAGTTCATCGACGTCGGCGTCGATCTGCGCACGGCCTACGACCAGTGGACGCAGTACCAGGACTTCTCCACCTTCGCGAAGGGAGTCAAGAGCGCGAACCGCGCGGACGACACCCACAGCGACTGGCAGATGAAGATCTTCTGGTCCAACCGCAACTGGAAGGCCACCACCACCGAGCAGATCCCCGACGACCGGATCCAGTGGACGTCGGAGGGCGCCAAGGGCACGACCAAGGGCGTCGTCTCCTTTCACAGGCTCGCCGACAACCTCACCCGCGTCCTGCTGGTGATCGAGTACTACCCCCAGGGCCTGTTCGAGAAGACCGGCAACATCTGGCGCGCCCAGGGCCGCCGGGCCCGACTGGACCTCAAGCACTTCGCCCGCTTCATCACCCTCAAGGGAGAGGCGGAGGACGGCTGGCGCGGCGAGATCCAGGACGGCGAGGTCGTCAAGAGCCACGAGGACGCGGTGGCGGAGGAAGAAGAGGCCGAGGCCGAGGGCGCCGAGGAAGAGGGCGAGGACGAGCAGGAGGGCGCGTACGCCGAGGACGAGACCGAGGAGGAGCCCGAGGAGGAGGGCGAGCCCGAGGACGAGTACGAGGAGTACGACGAGGAGGAGGAGCCCGAGGAGGAAGCCGAGGACGAGGCACCCGCGGGCGAGGAAGACGTACCCGAGGAAGAAGAGGAAGAGGACTACGAGTACGCCGAGGGCGGGAGCCGACGATGAGCATGCCCAGCCGGCTTCCGGATCCCTACGGCCAGGGGAGCGGAGCCAACCTGGCCGACATCCTGGAGCGTGTGCTGGACAAAGGCATCGTCATCGCGGGAGACATCCGCATCAACCTGCTCGACATCGAGCTGCTCACCATCAAACTGCGGCTCATCGTCGCCTCGGTCGACAAGGCCAAGGAGATGGGGATCGACTGGTGGGAGGACGACCCGGCGTTGTCCTCCCGCGCCCGTCGTGACGAACTCGCCCGGGAGAACAGCGAGTTGCGTGAGCGGCTCGCGCGTCTGGAGGAGCTGGAGCCCAGCCGCCGTGCCGAGGAGGAGAGTTCATGACCGGACTGCGGTACGTGTACGCCGTCTGCCATCCCTTCGGTACCCCGTTGCAGGCCCAGCTGGCCGGGGTGGCCGGCGATCCGCCCAGACTGCTGCACCACCACGGCCTGGTGGCCGTCGTCAGCCACGTGCCGGAGCGGGACTTCGCCGAGGAGCCGCTCCGCAGGCATCTGGAGGACCTGGAGTGGCTGACCGGGACCGTGCGCGCGCACCAGAGCGTGATCGACGCGCTCACGGTCGTCACGACCCCGCTGCCGCTCCGGCTCGGGACCGTCTTCCGTGACGACAGCGGCGTCCGGGTGATGATCGAGGAACGCGAGGAGAGCTTCCGGCGCACCCTCGACCGGCTTCACGACCGGGTGGAGTGGGGCGTCAAGGTCTACGCCGAGACGGCGGCCGCGGACCGTGCGGAGCCCGCCATGACACCCGAGAAGCCGGTCTCGGGCCGGGACTACCTGCGGCAGCGCCGCCAACGAGTGCGTTCGCACGAGGAGATGTGGCAGCAGGCGGAAACCTTCGCGACCCGGCTGCACGAAACGCTTTCCCGGTACGCGGAGGACGCGCGGCTGCACGCCCCGCAGAACCCCACCCTTTCCGGGGCCTCGGGGCAGAACATTCTGAATGCCGCCTATCTTGTGCCGCGCGGTGATTCCGAGGAATTCGTGGAAATGGTCGACCGTACCAAGGGCGAGGTGCCGGGAATGCGGGTGGAACTCACAGGACCCTGGGCGGCCTATTCCTTCGCGGGGGAGGAACAACAGCCGTGACCGTCATCGAACGCCGCGAGGTGGCCCTCGTCGACCTGCTCGACCGGCTGCTGGCCGGCGGGGTCGTCATCACGGGGGACATCACCCTGCGCATCGCGGACGTCGACCTCGTGCGCATCGACCTGAACGCGCTGATCAGCTCGGTCAACGCGCAAGTCCCCTCACCGTGGGAGGAGTTGCTGTGACGACCCGACGCAACCGGCTGGACCTGGAGCCCGACACGGTCGAGCGGGACCTGGTCAAGCTCGTCCTGACCGTCGTGGAGCTGCTGCGGCAGCTCATGGAGCGCCAGGCGCTGCGCCGGTTCGACGAGGGCGACCTGAGCGAGGAGCAGGAGGAGCGGATCGGGCTCACCCTCATGCTGCTCGACGACCGCATGACCGAGCTGCGCGAGCGGTACGGACTGCGGCCCGAGGACCTGAATCTGGACCTCGGGCCGCTGGGACCGCTGCTTCCCCGGGAATGAGATCCCGGGAAGGTCACCACCTGTACCAGCGACCCCTGCTTCCGCCCGACGTCGTCCCGCGCATCAGGAACCCCAGCAACCACAGCACGAGCACAGCCAGTGCGATCCACCAGAGAATCTTCACTGCAAAACCGGCGCCGAAAAGAATCAGCACCAGAAGCAGCACGAGCAGGATGGCAATCATGATGAACCTCCTGCATTCCGGGTTTCCCGGAATCTGCGTTTCAGACTTGCTTTCGGCACAGAATTTCACCGTGCAGCACACAGAACCAGCCGTCGTCCTGGGCGCCCCATTCCCGCCAGGCCTCCGAGACGGCCCGCAGCTGCTCCATGGTGGCGTGACCGCCCTCGGTGGCCCGCTCCGCGTATGCCGAGGCCAGCGTGCGGTCCGCCCACAGCCCGCTCCACCACTCCCGCTCCTCGGCGGTGGAGTAGGTCCAGGTGCCGGAGCTCGCGGTGATGTCCGTCAGGCCCGCCCGCAGCGCCCAGGACTTCAGCCGCCGGCCGGCGTCCGGCTCACCGCCGTTGGCCCGGGCCACCCGACGGTACAGGTCCAGCCAGTCGTCCAGCCCCGCTGACGCCGGGTACCAGGTCATGGCCGCGTAGTCCGAGTCGCGGACCGCGATGTATCCGCCGGGCCTGGTGACCCGCCTCATCTCGCGCAGGGCCCGCACCGGGTCCCCGACATGCTGGAGCACCTGGTGGGCGTGGACCACGCAGAACGTGTCGTCCGGGAAGTCCAGCGCGTGCACGTCGGCGACCGCGAAGTCGACGTTGGTCAGACCTCGTGCGGCGGCCGTGGCGCGGGCCTGGTCCAGGATGCCGGGCGCGTGGTCGACGCCGGTGACCTGTCCGTCCGGGACCAGGGCCGCGAGGTCGGCGGTGATCGTGCCCGGCCCGCAGCCGATGTCCAGGATCTTCATGTGGGGCTTCAGCGAACTCAGCAGGTAGGCCGCCGAGTTGGCGGCGGTGCGCCAGGTGTGCGAACGCAGTACGGACTCGTGGTGACCGTGCGTGTAGACGGCGGTCTCCCGCGGCTTGTCCTGCGGCTTCTGCTGTGATGGCGGCATGGCTGGGCTCCCCTTTGCGACAGATCCGTCGATACGCAGAACCGTACGCGCGCATGTCGCATGGTGAGACCCCAATATCGCCATGTGGACTCGCCGCCCCGGGCCGGTTCCCAGCCGCCGCGAGCACGAAGAGACGGGAGTCCCGCCGTGCGCCGGCTTGTTCGCCGGCATAAGCGTTTGCCCTGGTCCCGTCGTCGCGCGCACAATGCGGCCTCATGGGACATCTGGAAGCCGCGCATCTCGAGTACTACCTCCCCGACGGGAGGGCGCTGCTCGGCGATGTGTCGTTCCGGGTGGGGGAGGGGGCCGTGGTGGCCCTCGTCGGGCCGAACGGCGCCGGCAAGACGACCCTGCTGCGGCTGATCTCCGGCGAGCTGAAACCGCACGGCGGGACGGTCACCGTCACCGGCGGCCTGGGCGTGATGCGCCAGTTCGTGGGATCCGTACGGGACGAGACGACCGTACGGGACCTGCTCGTGTCGGTCGCGCCGCCCCGGATCCGGGAGGTCGCGCAGGCCGTCGACAGGGCCGAGCACCTGATCATGACCGTGGACGACGAGGCCGCCCAGCTGACGTACGCGCAGGCTCTGTCCGACTGGGCCGAGGTGCGCGGATACGAGTCCGAGACGCTCTGGGACATGTGCACCATGGCCGCGCTCGGGGTGCCCTACGACAAGGCGCAGTTCCGCCCAGTGCGGACCCTGTCCGGCGGTGAGCAGAAGCGGCTGGTGCTGGAGGCGCTGCTGCGCGGCACGGACGAGGTGCTCCTGCTCGACGAGCCGGACAACTACCTCGACGTGCCCGGCAAGCGCTGGCTGGAGGAGCGGCTCAAGGAGACCCGCAAGACGGTTCTCTTCGTCTCCCACGACCGGGAACTGCTCTCCCGGGCCGCCGAGAAGATCGTCTCCGTGGAGCCCTCGCCCACCGGTGCGGACGCCTGGGTGCACGGCGGTGGTTTCGCCACCTATCACGAGGCGCGGCGCGAACGCTTCGCACGCTTCGAGGAACTGCGCCGGCGCTGGGACGAGAAGCACGCGCAGCTCAAGAAGCTGGTGCTGAGTCTCCGTCAGGCGGCCAGCATCAGCCATGAACTCGCCTCCCGCTACCAGGCGGCCCAGACCCGGCTGCGCAAGTTCGAGGAGGCCGGGCCGCCGCCCGAGCCGCCCCGCGAGCAGGACATCACCATGCGGCTCAAGGGCGGCCGCACCGGCGTAAGGGCGGTCACCTGCGAGGGACTTGAACTGACCGGCCTGATGAACCCCTTCGACCTGGAGGTCTTCTACGGCGAACGCGTCGCCGTCCTCGGCTCCAACGGCTCCGGCAAGTCGCACTTCCTGCGGCTGCTGGCAGGAGACGCCACTGTGGCGCACACCGGGCAGTGGAAGCTGGGGGCGCGGGTCGTGCCCGGCCACTTCGCGCAGACGCACGCCCACCCCGAACTCTTCGGCCGCACCCTTCTCGACATCCTCTGGAAGGAGCACGCCCAGGACCGGGGCGCCGCGATGTCCCGGCTGCGCCGCTACGAACTGACCGGCCAGGCCGAGCAGAGCTTCGACCGGCTCTCCGGCGGCCAGCAGGCCCGCTTCCAGATCCTCCTGCTGGAGCTCCAGGGCGTCACCGCGCTCCTTCTGGACGAGCCCACGGACAACCTCGACCTGGAATCCGCGGAGGCCCTCCAGGAGGGCCTGGAGGCCTTCGACGGCACGGTGCTCGCGGTCACCCACGACCGCTGGTTCGCCCGGTCCTTCGACCGGTTCCTGGTCTTCGGCTCGGACGGGCGGGTGCGCGAGACGGCGGAGCCGGTGTGGGACGAGCGGCGCGTGGAAAGGGCCCGGTGACCGCAGGTCACCGGGCCCTTCCGAGGCGTCTCAGCTCCAGCGCAGCAGGGCGCCCAGGCCGCCCACCGGGGCCTCGTCGCCCGCCGGCGTCACCGACAGCGCCGGAGCACCGGTCGCCACGGCCGACCTGATCAGCGCGTCGTCCGCGCGGGCCGACCAGGAGTTCTGCTCACCGAGGATCTTCAGATCCGTACGGCGGACCGCCAACTGGTCGGGATCCTCGCCGACCCACACCTCGCGGTGCGCGTCGGGCCCGTCCGGGCGGATCAGGAGTTCGTCGATACGGTGCTCACGCGCGGCCTCGACCAGCGCGGGAACGCCTTCCACGGCACCCGGACGGCCGTCGTCACCCGGCACGCGGGCCGCGAGGAACCGTTCCAGCTCCCGCTCCGCGCGCTGCCGTACGTGCTCGGTACGGGCTCGCTCCACGTCCTCGTCGAGCAGCCGGCTCCCGGCGCCGTGCTCGGCCTCCACGACCCGGCCGTGCAGGTGCTTGGGCAGCCGCTCGTGCACCGCCCGCTTCTCCCGCTCGTCACCGACCAGGATCAGCAGGTCGGCACCCGTCTCCTCCTGGCAGGCGGCGAGCGCGTCGGCGATCTCGCCCGCGTTGTGCTCCCAGGTGTTCTCCACCCGCAGCTGGAAGTGCCGCTCCGACCAGTCGGCGCTGCTCGTCCGGTGGACGGGCCACTGCCTGCCGCTGACCGACCCGGCGGCCTGCCGGCCGAGCGCCCCGCGCAGCTCGAAGTCGGCGCCCTTGCGGTCGACGTACGCCACCACGCACACCGGGTCCTCGCCGGCCAGCTCCAGGAGGGGCGCGGTGTGCGGCAGCGGGGCCCACCGGACCAGGCTGCCGTCGGGGGACCTGGTCAGTGGTGGGTCGAGGACGACCTCGCCGGCCCGCGCGAAGACGGCCCGGCCGTGCGGTTCGGACGAGTGCCGCAGTTCATCCAGCGCCTCTCGCACGGCCACGCAGGTCGCCTCGTCGGCGCCCTGGGTGGACAGCTCGCGGGAGACCGCGAGCGCCGCGAGATGCAGTTCGTGCGGGGTGTCCTCCGTATGTCGAGGGGTGTCGACGTACACGGAGGCCCACGGGCCCGGATGTTCGTAGAGTGGATGCAGGAAAGCGAGATCCATGTTCCCTCCCGGATGCCGCTCGGGGGCAGTGCGGTATTGCTCGCGGGGCGGGTACCCGAAGCACATGAACGAACACGACGAGCGGGACACCACCATGACCGGAGTCGACCCGAGCACCTTGGACGAACAGCAGCTCATGAAAGAGCTGGAGACGATCCATCGCACCCGGCACGAGACGCTGCTCCACGGCTCGAACGACGCGCTCGGTGCGCACAACGAGCGCATGGCCCGGCTGGAGGGCGAGTACCTGCGCCGCCACCCGCGCCGGACCGTGGCCGCGGGCCGTACCCGTGAGGGCGCCCGGGAGCGCGGGTCGGGGGAGTCGGCCACCCCGCCGCTGGACTGACCGGGCCGACCGTGCCCGGAACAGACGGTGACCTGCCGACCACATGGTCAGCAGGTCACGCCCGCGAACGTGTCCGGGCCCCGCTCAGGCGGCCGTCTTGGAGAACACGTCGAGGAAGGTCTCGCAGAACGCCTTCAGGTCGTCCGGCTTACGGCTGGTGACCAGCTTGTTGTTCCCGTGGTCGCACACCTTCACCTGCTCGTCCACCCAGGTGCCGCCCGCGTTGCGGATGTCCGTCTGGAGACTCGGCCAGGAGGTGAGTACGCGGCCCCGTACGACGTCCGCCTCGACGAGCGTCCACGGCGCGTGACAGATCGCGGCCACCGGGCGCCCCTGGGTGAAGAAGTCCCGCACGAACGCCACGGCCTTCTCGTCCGTCCGCAGGAAGTCCGGGTTGGCCACCCCACCCGGCAGCACCAGCCCGTCGAAGGAGTCCGCGGACGTCTCGCCCACGACCTCCTGCACGGGGAAGGTGTCCGCCTTGTCGAGGTGGTTCAACGCCTGGATCTTCCCGGACTTCGTCGACACGAGCACGGGCTCGTGCCCCGCGTCCACCGCCGCCTGCCACGGATCGGTGAGCTCGATCTGCTCGACGCCCTCGGGTGCGGTCAGAAACGCGATGCGCATGATGATTCAACGTCCTTTCCTGAAAAGCTCTTCTGTGGCTCCCGGATCCGCTGTTGTTCCCGGGTCCGCTGTGACGTCCGGATCCGCGCGGCTGATGTCGGCCAGCGCCGATCCCGGGTCCCGGGCCTCGGCGATGTCCGAGAGGCTCACGATCCCGACGGGCAGGCCGTCCTCGACGACCGGCAGCCGCCGTACGGCATGGGCCCGCATCAGCGCGACCGCCTGCGTCACCGGGTCACCGGGGGCCACCGTCAGCGGATCCGGCGTGCACACCGACTGGGCGCTCACCGTCTGCGGGTCGATGCCGTCGGCGACGGCCCGGACCGTGATGTCCCGGTCGGTGAGCAGCCCCACCACGCGCTGACCGTCGGCCACGACGACATCGCCGATGTCCTGCGCGCGCATCAGCCGCGCCGCCTCGACCAGCGAGGCGTCCGGGCGGACGGCCACCACACCGGGCGTCATCACGTCCCTGACGAGGTCCGCCGTCACCGGGTGTCCTCCGTCCCGGTCAGCGCCCGCGCGAGCTCCTGGACGTTGGTGTAGTTCTCCTTGCGCGGCAGTTCCTCCACCGCCTCGACCAGGGGGTCGGGTGCGTGCTCGTGGCGCAGCACCCGCACCAGCTCCACGGGGGTGGCGGGGAACGAGCTGCGGCCCAGGATCCGGGCCAGCTCCAGCCGGACGGTCTCCAGCGACGCCCCGTCGCTGCCCGGCGCCACGGGCCCGCCCCAGACCTGCGGATCGTCGTCGGCGGTCGGCTCCGGGTCGTTCCACTCCTCGCTGCGGGTGGGATGCCCGGAGCGGAGCAGACCCTGGAGTTCGTGCTTCATCTCGTCGTCGCGGTGGCGGCTCAGCCTGTCGCTGCCTCGCTGCATGACCCCTCCAGATCTTCGGGTCCGCACCGCGTACCCGTGCACCGGGGGCCGACACCGGGTTTGCCGGACCGAAGCGGGGAGACCCGATCCGGACCTCCCGCGCACCTCCCCCTGGGAAGGACATGGCGATGGTCGTCCTCGCCGCGCTCATACCGATCCTCATGCTCGCCGCGGTGCTCGCGCTCGGCCGGTACGAGGAACTGATGCTTCCGGAGCCGAAGGGCGACCGGCTCGAACCGGCCGCCCTCCCGACGGTTACTTCTCCCGCCCCGGCAGGAACTCCTGCACCTTCGCCTTGAAGCCCTGCTTCACCATGGACGCCCGGTCGGCGTCGCCCTTGAGGACCGAGGCGGCCGTGGCCTCCATCTGCTCCCAGGTGGCGTGCGGCGGGATCGGCGGTACGGCCGGGTCGGTGAGGAACTCGAGGACCGCGGGCCCGTCCGCCTGCAGCCCGGCCCGCCAGGCCGCCTCGACGTCCTCCGGCTTCTCCACCCGGATCCCGGTCAGACCGAGGGAGCGGGCGAACGCGGCGTACTGCACGTCCGGGAGCTGCTGCGAGGGCAGGAACGACGGGGCACCCTCCATGGCCCGCATCTCCCACGTGACCTGATTGAGGTCGTGGTTGTTCCAGATGGCGACGATCAGCCGCGGGTCCTCCCACAGATCCCGGTACTTGGCCGCGGTGATCAGCTCGGCCATGCCGTTCATCTGCATCGCCCCGTCGCCGACCAGCGCGACCGCCGGCCGGTCCGGGTGCGCGAACTTCGCGCCGATGGCGTACGGCACTCCGGGGCCCATCGTCGCCAGCGTGCCGGACAGCGACGAGCGCATGCCGGGCCGCATGGTCAGGTGCCGGGCGTACCAGTTGGCGGTGGACCCGGAGTCCGAGGTGACGATCGCGTTGTCGGGCAGCAGCGGGTCGAGGACGTGGGCCACGTACTCCGGGTTGATCGGGTCGGCGGACTGCTGCGCCCGCCGCTCCATCACCTCGCGCCAGCGCCTGACGTTGTCGCACACCGTGTCGTACCACTCACGCCCGCCGCGCTCCACGTCCAGCATCGGGATCAGCCGCTGCAGCGTCGCCTTCGCGTCGCCGACGAGGTTCACCTCGTACGGATAGCGCATGCCGACCATGTGCGGGTCGATGTCGATCTGCACACCGCGCGCCTTGCCGAACTCCGGCAGGAACTGCGTGTACGGGAACGACGAGCCGATGGTCAGCAGGGTGTCGCAGTCCCGCATGAGTTCGTACGACGGGCGCGTGCCCAGCAGGCCGATCGAGCCGGTGACGTACGGCAGTTCGTCGCTCAGCGCGTCCTTGCCGAGCAGCGCCTTGGCGACGCCCGCGCCGAGCAGTTCGGCGATCCGCTCCACCTCGGCCCGTGCCCCCGCCGCGCCCTGGCCGATCAGGATCGCGGGCTTCTCACCGGAGTTGAGGATCTCCGCGGCCCGCTCCAGCGACTCCTGCGACGGAACCGCCGTCCAGGCGCTGCGGTCCAGGCTGGAGGGCACCATCTTGAACTCGTGCGTGGGCGCCGAGTAGTCCAGTTCCTGCACGTCCCCGGGGATGATGATCGCCGTGGGACAACGGCGGGCGTACGCGGTGCGGATCGCCCGGTCCAGGACGTTCGGCAACTGCTCGGGGACGGTCACCGTCTCCACGAACTCCGAGGCGACGTCCTTGTACAGCGTGTGCAGGTCCACCTCCTGCTGGTACGACCCGCCCATCGCGGTGCGGTGCGTCTGGCCCACGATCGCCAGCACCGGCACATGGTCCAGCTTGGCGTCGTACAACCCGTTGAGCAGGTGGATCGCGCCGGGCCCCGAGGTCGCCGCGCACACTCCGATGCGGCCGCTGAACTTGGCGTACCCGACCGCCTCGAAAGCGGACATCTCCTCGTGCCGGGATTGCACGAACCGCGGCTGGTTGTCGGCCCGGCCCCAGGCCGCCAGCAGGCCGTTGATGCCGTCCCCCGGATAGCCGAAGACATGCTCCACCCCCCATTCGCGCAGCCGCTCGAGGATGTGGTCGGACACCTTGGTGCTCATGGGCTGACCTCCCGGACATGGATGGCACAGGCAGCAGCCTTACGAGTCACCCGGCGGGCCACCGGAAAACCTGCCCCGGTTTGGCCCGAGGGGCCGGGGGCAGGCGCACTCACAGTGCTTCGGACCGGAGGCACGTCCGTGAAAGCGGCGATCGACCGCCACGGCCGCGCCCGTCCGCACCCGGACGCGCTCCCCACGCCGATCGTCCACCCGAGCACGATCCAGGGAGCTGCGACGCAGATGCCCACCCCAGTGAGCACGAAGCACCACCCGCACGACGACGCACCCGACACCGCCGAAGCCTTCCGCAGGCTCGCCGCACTGCCCGCCGGACCCGAGCGCGACACCCTGCGCGGACAGATCGTCGAGGCCTGGCTGCCCATGGCCGACCGGCTCGCCGGACGCTTCCGCAGCCGCGGCGAGAGCTTCGACGACCTGCGCCAGGTCGCCGCCCTCGGCCTGGTCAAGGCCGTCGACCGCTACGACCCCGCCCGCGGCAACGCCTTCGAGAGCTACGCCGTCCCCACCATCACCGGCGAGATCAAGCGGCACTTCCGCGACCACATGTGGACCCTGCACGTGCCGCGCCGGGTCCAGGAACTGCGCAACCGTGTCCGCTTCGCCTCCCAGGACCTCGCCCAGACCACATCGGGACGCCGGCCCACCGTCGCCGAGATCGCCGAGCACGCGAACCTGAGCGAGGAGGACGTCCTGGTGGGCCTGGAGGCCCTGGAGAGCTTCACCGCCCTCTCCCTCGACGCCGAACTGCCCGGCAGCGAGGACGGCTACTCGCTCGCCGACGCCCTCGGCTCCTTCGATCCCGCCCTGGAGACGGTCGTCGACCGCGAGTCCGTCAAGCCCAGGCTGGCCGCCCTTCCCGAGCGGGAGCGCGCCATCCTCTACATGCGTTTCTTCGGCGACATGACCCAGAGCCGGATCGCCGAGCAGCTCGGCATCTCCCAGATGCACGTGTCCCGGCTGATCAACCGCTGCTGCGGTCGGCTGCGCGAGCAGATCATGCGCGACGCCGCGGGCAGCTGACGGCAGCGCCGCGGGAACGACACCTCCGGCGCCCGGACGTCACCCACCCGGCCCTCCCCGTACCGCCAATGGCCTCCGGCCGCGCGCGGGACAGGGAGGGCCGGGCTGTGATGGCCGTGGGTGCGACCGTCGTGCCCCCGGCCCAGTCGTCGAGACCCCGACGCCCGACGACGGGCCCCGCAGCCGTCGGCCGAAGGAGTCCACCCCATGCGCCGCACCGCCCGTCTCCGGGCCCTGTCCGTCGTCCTGCCCGCGCTCTGGATCACCCTGGGCGCCGCGGCGCCGAGCGCCTTCGCGGATCCGGCCGCGGAGGTCAGCCCGAGCAGTGTCCAGCCGGGCGGCAGTGTCACCGTGTCCGTCTCCTGCGATCCCGGCACCGGGACACCGCCCGCCACCCTCGACGCCACCTCCGAGGCCTTCGAGTCGCAGACCGTACGGCTGCAGCTGGTGCCCGGCAACGACGACAAGGTCTCCGGCCCCGCCTACAGCGGCACCGCGCGCGTCGCCGCCGACCCGGCACTCGAGGACGGTGCCGGCGGTGTCGGCCCCGACTCGGCGTGGACCGTCGACGGCCTCTGCCCGACCTCGGACCGCGCACCGGGCAAGGCCTGGAGCGCCACCTTCACCATCACGAGCGGAGCCGCCACCGACAGCAGCCACCGCCCGTGCGCCGAGCCGCGCACCGAGCAGCCCGTCGAGCCGCGCACCGAGCCGCGCTCCGAGCAGCCCGTCGAGCCACGCACCGAGCCGCGCTCCGAGCAGCCCGTCGAGCCACGCACCGAGCCGCACACCGAGAGCTGCGGTACCGCGGTCATCCAGCGCCCCGTCCGCGCCGGTGAGGGCGGCAGCTTCACCGACTCCGTGCCCGCCCTGGTCGCCGGCGGTCTGCTGATCGCGGGCGCCGCCGCGGGCGCCGTGTACCGGCTGCGCCGCAAGGCCCCCACGACGGATCTCTGAGGACGAAACCTCAGGTCCGTGTGACAGGCGCAACCCGCCCGGCGCCCATGGGCCCGCGGCGCCGTGGGTACTCGGAGCGCGAGGAGCTGCGAGGGGCCGCGAGGAGCGCCCCGGGCGCGAGCGAACGAGACGGCGGACCGGACGAGCCACCGGACAGCGGCATACGGAGGTGACCATGCGGACCGACCCGGAGGGCCAGGGCCCCGTCCGCTACGGCCCTCCACTGCCCGAGGACGGGCTGCCCGTACTGCGCGAACTCACCGCCGTCCTCGCCGCCGCGGCCGCCCGCTCCCACGCCGAACCGGTCGGGGGCGGCACCCCGCTCCTGGCGGCCGCCTGCGCCTACGCGGCCCGGCGCGGCCTGCCCGCCGAACCCGACCACATGGCCGCCGCCCCCGGCGCCCCCGCTCTTCTGCTCGCCCTGACCGCCGCGCTCGGCGGTGACGTCCTGGTGCCCCGCCCCTGTGCCGCCTGGTGGGCGCCGTACGCACGCCTGTTGGGCAGACGCGTCTTCCACGTGGCGACACCGGCCGAGTGCGGCGGTGTCCCGGACCCCTACGCCCTCCTGGAGACCGTGCGCCGGGTGCGGGCGGAGGGCGGTGACCCACGGCTGCTGGTGCTGTCCGTCGCCGATGACCCCACCGCCACCGTCGCCCCGCCCGAGGTGCTGCACGAGACCGTCGAGGCCGCCGCGGGGGAGGGCCTGCACCTGGTCAGCGACGAGACCTGGCGCGACACCGTGCACGCCCCGCACGAGACGGTCTGGCTGAGCCCCGCCGAGATGCTGCCCGAGCGGGTCACCGTCGTCACCGACCTGGCCGGCAGCCTGCTCCCGACCGGCTGGCCGGCCGCCTTCGCCCGCTTCCCGGCCGACGGCGACGGAGGCGGCCTCCACGCGCGCGTGCTGGACATCCTGACCGCCCTCGGCGCCCGAGTCGCCGCCCCGGTCGCCGCGGCCGCCGCCCACGCCCTCACCGAGCCCGAACCGGTCACCGCCCACCGCGCCGCCGTAGGACATCTCCACGCGCGCGTGGCCGCCGCCGCGCACTCCGTGGTGGTCGGCGCGGGCGCGCTGTGCCGGCCCCCGCGGGCCGGCCGCCACCTCTACGTCGACCTCGGTCCCCTGCGGCCCGCGCTCAGCGCGCAGGGCGTCGGCGACGCCCAGGACCTGGAGGAGTTCCTCACCGCCCGGCTCGGCATGCCCGCTCCCGGCGGCCACCGCTTCGGCGACGACCTCGGCGCGCTGCGCGTACGGCTGTCCACCGGCCCCCTGCTCGGCGGTTCCGACGAGGAACGCGCGGAATGCCTCATGTCACCCGCGCCGTTGGAACTGCCACAGGTGCAACGCGCGTTGATCACCCTGGAGTCGGTCTTCGACGACCTCCGCGACGACGCTCAGCGATGGGAGCCTCCTCGATGACGCAGCAGTCCGAGTCGACCACCAGCACGCGAGTGGCCGACGAACCCTCGGCCCCCTCCTCGTTCGCTCCCCCGTCCCCGCCGCTCGCCGAACCCCGACCGCTGGGGGAGCGCAGAGTGTGGCCGAGGTCCTTCCACGACCGTCTGACCGCCCCGCTGCCCGGCCTGAAGGCCATGGCCCGCTTCGCCCGCGAGGGCGCCGTACGCCCCGGGCCCGAGGGCCTCGCCGACATCCCGAAGCTGCCCTACGCACCCGCCCCGCTCCCCGCCGTCAACGCCCGCACGGTCGCCGTCTCCTGGGCGGGACACGCCAGTTGGGTGGTGCGGATCGGTGGCCTGACCGTCCTCACCGACCCGGTCTGGTCCCGTCGCATCCTCGGCACCCCGGCCCGTATCACCCCCGTCGGCTTCGACTGGGACGCCCTGCCGCCCGTCGACGCGGTCGTCATCAGCCACAACCACTACGACCACCTGGACGCCCCGACCCTGCGCCGACTGCCGCGCGACACCCCGGTCTTCGTCCCGGCCGGCCTGGCCCGCTGGTTCCACCGCCGCCGCTTCACCGCGGTGACCGAACTCGACTGGTGGGAGGCGGCCGAACTGGACGGCGTCCGCTTCGACTTCGTCCCCGCCCACCACTGGTCCAAGCGCTCCCTCACCGACACATGTCGCACCCTGTGGGGCGGTTGGGTCCTCACCGCTCAGGACGGGCAGCGCGTCTACTTCGCGGGCGACACGGGGTACGGCCACTGGTTCTCCCGCATCGGCCACCGCTATCCCGGCATCGACCTCGCCCTGCTGCCCATCGGCGCCTACGACCCCCGCTGGTGGCTCAGCGACGTCCATTGCGACCCGGAGGATGCGGTGCGGGCGGCCCAGGACCTGGGCGCCCGCCGCATGGCCCCCATGCACTGGGCGACGTTCGTGCTGTCGGCGGAGCCGGTGCTGGAACCCCTGACGCGGGTGCGGGAGGCGTGGGCGAAGGCGGGCCTGGCCCGCGAGGACCTGTGGGACCTGCCGGTCGGCGGCTCACGGGTGCTGGAACATCCCCTGAAGCGTCCCTAGGAGCTGACGTCCCCTGGAGCTGACGTCCCCTGGAGCTGACGTCCCCTGGAGCTGACGTCCCCTGGAGCTGACGTCCCTAGGGGCGGACCCGCTTCCACACCGTCGGTGCCGCGCTCATCGCCACGGTGAGCGCGACCGCCGCGAGCACTCCCTCCCAGGGCTCCTTGAACAACGACCCGCCCAGGATCCCGATCAGCTGGTACGTCACGGCCCAGGCCAGACAGGCCGGCAGATTCCCCCGGACGAACCGCCGCAGCGGCCACTCCGCCATGAGGCAGGCCAGCATCACCGGAATCCGCCCCGCCGGCACCATCCGGGACAGCACCAGGACGGCCACCCCGTGATCGGCCAGCTTCCCCTGCGCCTGCGAGAGCCGCTCCTCCGGCGCCCGGGAGCGGAGCGCCTTCAGCCATCGCGAGCCGTTCTTCGACTTCATCCCGCGCCGCCCCAGCCAGTACAGGGCGATGTCCCCGAGGAACGCGGCGAGGGAGGCCGTGAGGAACACGAACAGCAAGGACAGGGGCGCCGTCTGATGGAACGCCACGACGGCCGCCGAGCTCACCAGCGCCCCCGTGGGCACCACCGGCACCAACGCGCCCAGAAACACCAGCAGGAACAGGGTCGGATACCCGATCGCCCCTCCCGCGGCCACGGGTGTCGCCCCCGTGGTGGCGGCCGCCAGCCACGTCACCCCGCAACCCCCAGCCGCACGCTCTCCCCGTGCTCCAGCCGGTGCACATCCACCCCGGGTGCGAACTCCGCCGCCAGCCGCACGAACTCCGCGCCCGGCGCGTGGAACTCGTGCGGCCGCACTCCGTCCATCCCGATCGGCCAGTACGTCCCGTAGTGCACCGGCACCGCACTGTGCGGCTCCAGCCGGGCCAGCGCCTCGGCCGCGCGCCCCGCGTCGAGGTGCCCCTCCCCGAGATACGGCCCCCACCCGCCGACCGGCAACAGTGCCACGTCGACCGGCCCGACCTCCTTGGCCATGTCGTCGAACAGCCCGGTGTCCCCGGCGAAGTACGTCCGCGCCGAGCCCTCCACGACGAAACCGAGCGCGGGGGAGCGGTGCGGCCCGACCGGCAGCCGCCGCCCGTCGTGCCACGCGGGCACCACGCGTATCAGGAGGTCGCCGACGCGTCGCTCGTCGCCGGGGACCACCTCGTCCACCCGCAGGTCGGTGAGCCGGCGCAGCCCCGGCACCTGGCGTCGTGCGCCCCGGGGCACGAGCAGGCGGGTGCCCGGCTCCAGCCGCGCCAGCGAGGGAACGTGCAGATGGTCGGCGTGCAGATGGGAGACGAGGACCACGTCCGCACGCCGGGCCTCGGGCGGGGGTACCGCCCCGCGGCGCCGGCGCAGATGCGCCAACCGGCGGGCGAACAGAGGGTCGGTGAGGACACGTACGTTCGAATCCGTGACCGTGCAGGTGGCGTGGCCCCACCAGGTGATCTCCACCGGCACCTCTTTGCCTCCTTCGCGCGACTCCCCGAAGCCTACGGGCTGGAGTATGGTCGGCGGCGAAACCCGGAGGTGAGGGGGACACCATGGGAGCGGTCCGTGTCACGGCGATCGCGAGTCTGACGCCGCTGGAGGAACTCGACGCCGATCCCTTCCTGGTGGACTCCCGCAGCCAGCACGCGATGTGCGCGCGCTGGGCCGCGGAGCGGGGGTACACCGTGCGGCGGGAACTGCTCGTGCGCGGCCTGCGCGCCGACCACTGCGTGCTGTGGGACGGGGTCCGGGCGGGACGGGATCTCTTCGTGGCCCCGAGCCGCAGGGTCCTGGAGAGAGCCCTGTCCTCCGTGGAGGAGTTCACCGCCGAATGCGCCCGCCGCGGGGTCCGGGTCGAGACCGTGGGCTTCGCGGAGCCCCTCTACGACGCCCAGATGAAGGCCAGGGTGCACCGCAGGCTGTCGATGCCGACGGCGGGATACGACGGCCGCTAGCCACCCGTGTGACACGCTGGTCCCAGCGCCCGCACCGACGACGGGCCAGGACGTGAGGTGTGCGGGGCGTGGGTGCGGGGCGTTGGCGACGGGTCGCCAGTCAGGTCGGGCGGAGCGTCACGGTATGGGTCGTCTCCACCCTGACCATGCTGGTGCTGGCCGGCATCCTGCCGGACTTCCGGCTCCAGTCCCCGACCGGTGACAGCGCGACCCGGATCGCCGTCACCGCGGCGTTCGGCGCCGGCGCCTTCGGTGTGCTGTCGGCCGTCGTGTGGCCCCTGCTCGTGCGGCTGTTCCTGCTCGTGCCGACGCTGGTGCTCGGGCTCCTCGTCTTCTTCCTCAACGGGGCGCTGCTGCTGCTCGCCCTGCGCCTGAACCCCGCCGAGCGCGGCGACGCCGCCCCGGAGACCGCGGTCGTGGTCGCCGCCGTGATGTCCGCGGTCGCCTCCGCCACCGGCGGCGCCCTCGCCGTACGCGACGACGACGCCTACCGGCGCCGCCTGTACCGGCTCGCCGACCGCCGCCGAAGAAGAGACCCCGTCGGCCCGGCCACACCCGGCACGGTCTTCCTCCAGCTCGACGGCGTCGGCCACGACGTCCTGCTGGCCGCCGTCGGCCGGGGCCTGATGCCCACCGTCGCCCGCTGGATGGGACACAGCGACACCCCCGGCCGCGCGGTGCGGCCCACCCACCGGCTCACCTCCTGGCGCACCGACTGGTCCAGCCAGACCGGCGCCAGCCAGCTCGGCATCCTGCACGGCAGCAACCACGACGTCCCCGCCTTCCGCTGGTACGAGAAGGACCGCGGAGAGATCGTGGTCTGCAACCGCCCGACCAGCGCCGTCGAACTCCAGCAGCGGGCCGTGGAACAGGCCGGACACGGCGGACTGCTCACCGTGGACGGCGCGAGCCGCGGCAACCTCTTCTCCGGCGGCGCCGAGGAGCAGGCCCTCGTCCTGTCCATCGCCACCCGCCGCCGCAGCCGCGAGACCCGCTCCCGGGCCGGCTACTTCGCCTACTTCTCCGACCCCGCCAACGCCGTGCGCACCGCCCTGTCCTTCTTCGCCGAGGTCGGCCGGGAGATCGGCCAGTCGACCCGCACCCGGGCCCGCAAGGAACGCCCGCGGGTGGGCCGCGGGGGCCTGTACCCGCTGGTGCGCGCCTTCGCGACCGTCGTCGAACGCGATGTCGTGGTCGCCGCCGTGATGGGCGACATGCTCGCGGGCCGCACGGCCGTCTACGCCGACCTCGTCGCCTATGACGAGGTCGCCCACCACTCCGGGCCGACCAGCCGTGATGCCGCGAAGGTCCTGGAGCGCCTGGACCGCTCGCTCGCGCTGATCGAGAACGTCGCCGAGCACGCCCCGCGCCCGTACCGGATCGTCGTCCTCTCCGACCACGGCCAGAGCCCCGGCGAGACCTTCCGTACCCGCTACGGGCTCACCCTCGGCGACCTGGTCCGGGCCGGCTGCGGGCTGCCCGTGTCGCGCAAGGCCGAGCGCACCCACAGCGGGGCCGAGGCCCGCGCCGCCGTCCGTGCGGCACTGCGCCGGCCGGGCAAGGAAGCGCGCGAGCAGTACCGGCCCGCGCGCGGCTCCGAGCCGATCGTGCTGGCCTCCGGCAACCTCGGCCTGGTCTCCTTCCCCGATGTGCACCACCGGATGACCAAGGAGGAGCTGGACGCGCGGCACCCGGCGCTGCTGACCACCCTCGCCAACCATCCCGGCATCGGCTTCCTCCTGGTGCGCAGCGAGGAGCACGGTGGGGTGGTGCTGGGGCCGTTCGGTACGGAGATCCCGCTGGAGCAACTGGCCGAGAATCCGGGGCCGCTGGCCGACTTCGGGCCTGGCGCGGTCGAGGCGGTACGGCGTACCCACTCCTTTCCGCACACCGCCGACATCATGGTCAACTCCTGGTACGACCCGGCCGAGGGGGAGGTGCTCGCCTTCGAGGAGCAGATCGGGTCGCACGGTGGTCTTGGCGGGGCCCAGGCCAAGCCGTTCCTGTTGTCGCCGCTTGCCTTGTCGGCGCCGCCCGAGGAACTCGCCGGGGCGGAGCGGGTGCACGACGTGCTGCGGGGGTGGCTCGACGAGGCCGGGGGTCCTCAGGTGCCGTTGCGGAAGGCCGAGGAGAAGGCCGCGTAGTCGTTCGGCTGCGAGCCGGTGGGGGCTGGTCGCGCCCACGCGGCGGAGCCGCATATCGATACAGCCCCGCGGCCCCTGGTGGGTCCCGTCGGCCTGAGAAAAATCGGCTGCGTCTCTTCGGCGCGGCGCGGACACTGTTCGAGTCGCCCCTTCTCCAACACCCCCTGGAGCCACCGCTTTGCAGGCTGCCGTCACCGTGTCGCCCTCCCGTATCCCCGAGCTTCTCCTCGGCCTCGCCACCGTGCGGCCCGTCTTCGTCTGGGGCGCCCCGGGCATCGGCAAGTCCTCCCTCGTCAGGGAGTTCGCCGCGTCGCTGGGCCTGGAGTGCGTGAGCCTGATCGGCACCCAGCTGGCTCCCGAGGACCTGATCGGGGTGCCGCAGATCCGCGACGGGCGCTCGGTGTTCTGCCCCCCGGAGTCCATCGCGCGCGACGAGCCGTACTGCCTGTTCCTGGACGAGCTGAACGCCGCCACCCCGGATGTGCAGAAGGCGTTCTACTCGCTGATCCTGGACCGCCGTATCGGGGACTACGAGCTGCCCAAGGGCTCCATCGTCATCGGTGCCGGGAACCGGGCCACCGACAACGCGCTGGCCCGGCCCATCGCCTCCGCCCTCGTCAACCGCCTCACCCACGTCCACCTGGAGGCGTCCGCGAAGGACTGGCTGGTGTGGGCCGCCGAGCACGGCATCCACCCCTGGATCCTCGACCACCTCACCGACCGGCCCGACCACCTGTGGTCCAAGCCGCCGAAGACCGAGGAGCCCTTCTCCACGCCCCGCTCCTGGCACATGCTCTCCGACGCGCTGCACTCCTTCGGCCAGGACCTCGACGAGGACACCCTGAAGGTGCTCGCGCACGGCACGCTGACGCCCCGGCACGCGACCGCGTTCTGCGGCTACGTCAAGATCGTGCGCAGCCGGTTCGGCATCGAGGCGATCATCAAGGGCGACGCCCGCTGGCCGAACCGCCTGGAGGACCGCGACCTGCTCTACTACCTCGCCGAGTCCTTCCGCGGCCGTCTGCTCAAGGAACTCCCGGTCAGCAAGGAGCACATGTCGGCGAACGGCCGGCAGACCGCCTACCGCGCCAAGTCGCTACTGGTCCAGCTCGCCGAGATCTCCGTCGAGGTGGCCCAGACCGTCATCGCCGCGGACGACGACGGCAACCCCGTACTGCCCTCCTGGTTCCTCGTCGAGGCGGCCCGTGACATGCCCCGCCTGGTGGAGGCGCGGCGGTGAGCCGCAGCCCCGAAAAGAAGAAGAAGCGCGACCTCGCGGGCGAGGCGTTCGCAGAGGGAATGCGGCTCATGCGGGCCAACCCGGCGCTCGCGGCCGTCGAGTTCGACGTCTGCCGCCGGGAGGAGTGCCGGTTCGCGCCCCGGGACGGGCTCGTGGTCGTCGACTCCGACGGCGACGTGCACGCCCACCCCGACCGCCTCGCCGAACCCGCCGCCTGGGCCTGGGCGTTGGCCCACGCCGTCCTCCACCTCGGCTTCGGACACGTCCCGGCGGTCAAGGGCGAACGCACCCAGCCCGACCGCTTCGACCTCGCCGCCCGCTGCCTCGTCGTCAACCGCTTCCTGCTCGGCTTCCCCGTCGGCCGGGCCCCCGAGCACCTGCCCGCCTCCTACCCGGACGGCGACGAGGAGCAGCTCGCCGCGCGCTGGCGGCGCGACGGCATCCCGGCCGCCTACGAACACTGCGGTACGGCGGGCCCCGAGCCCGACCAGCTGCTGCTCAGGTGGGCGGGCTGGTCCCAGCCGCCCGACTGGCAGCTGGCGTTCGCCACCGCACTGACCCGGACCATGTCCGCGGCGATGGACATGGCGGGCGGCCGCCGCGACTCGCTCAGCGGGGAAGTGACCCCGCAACGCCCCTGGCAGCAGGCCCTGCGCTGGTTCATCTCCTCCTACCCGCTGCTCGGCGGCATCGCGGCCGGCATCACCCTGGTCGCCGACGCCGAACTCGCCCGCGCCCACGGCATCGCGATCGCCGCCGTCAACGCCGAGGTCGCCGAGATCTACATCAACCCGTTGCGCCGCTTCGACGACGAGGAATGGCGGTTCATCCTCGCCCACGAGATGCTGCACGCCGCCCTGCGCCACGGCGACCGCTGCGGCACCCGCGATCCCTACCTCTTCAACATCGCCTGCGACTACGTCATCAACGGCTGGCTGACCGAGATGCGCATCGGCACCATGCCCGAGGGCCTGCTGTACGACCCCGAGCTCACCGGCCTCTCCTCCGAGGAGGTCTACGACCGCATCGCCGGCGATCTGCGCCGCATGCGCCGCCTCGCCACCCTCCGCGGCAAGGGCGCCGGCGACATCCTCGGCGGCCCGCTCGGCTCACCGCGCGACTACGTCGACCTCGACGAGTTCTACCGCCGTGGCCTCGCCCGGGGCCTCGACCTGCACCAGCGGCAGGAGCGCGGGTTCCTGCCCGGGGGCCTGGTCGAGGAGATCCGGGCGCTCAGCCATCCACCGCTGCCCTGGGACGCGCAACTCGCCCGCTGGTTCGACGAGTTCGTGCCCAGCCCGCAGCCCGTCAGGTCCTACGCCCGTCCCGCGCGCCGTCAGTCCTCCACCCCCGACATCCCGCGCGCGGGCCGTTACTTCCCGCCCGAGGAGATCGCCCGCTGCACCTTCGGCGTGGTCCTGGACACCTCCGGCTCGATGAGCCGCACCCTGCTCGGCAAGGCACTCGGCGCGATCGCCTCGTACGCCGAGGCCCGGGACGTACCCGCCGCCCGGGTCGTGTTCTGCGACGCGGCCCCGCACGATGCCGGCTATCTGCCCGTCACCGAGATCGCCGAGCGGGTCCGGGTGCACGGCCGCGGCGGCACCGTCCTGCAGCCCGGCATCGACCTGCTGCACCGCGCCGACGACTTCCCCGCGAACGCACCCGTGCTGGTCATCACCGACGGCTGGTGCGATGTGCTGCGGGTGCGGCGCGAGCACGCCTATCTGATCCCGCAGGGTGCCAGGCTGCCGTTCACCGCACGCGGGCCGGTCTTCCGCGTGAGCTGAGCGTAGTGTGATCGGATGGTTCCCGTACCCCCGTCAACGGGACCACACGAAAGGACTGAACGTGGCTACCACGCGCTCCGCACACACCGTCTGGGAAGGCAACCTCCTCGAGGGCAACGGTGTCGTCACCTTCGATTCCTCCGGTGCCATCGACGAGCAGCCGGTGACGTGGGCTGCCCGCACCCAGGAGGCGAACGGCAAGACCAGCCCCGAGGAGCTGATCGCGGCCGCCCACTCCAGCTGCTTCTCCATGGCGTTCTCGCACGCCCTGGCCGGGGCCGGCACCCCGCCCACCAAGCTCATCACCTCCGCCGATGTCACCTTCCAGCCGGGCGAGGGCATCACGGGCATCCACCTCACCGTCGAGGGCACCGTGCCGGGTCTCGACGAGGAGGGCTTCGTGGCCGCCGCCGAGCAGGCCAAGGTCAACTGCCCGGTCAGCCAGGCCCTGAAGGCCGTCCCGATCACCCTGGACGCCAAGCTCGCCTGATCCCGAAAGCGCCGTGGGGGGGGGGGGGGGGGGGGGGGGGGGGGGGGGGGGGGGGGGGGGGGGGGGGGGGGGGGGGGGGGGGGGGGGGGGGGGGGGGGGGGGGGGGG
>NZ_JBIWLX010000041.1:0-32452 GCF_044766405.1 Streptomyces sp. NPDC102270
GGGGAGGAAGGCGGCGGGGTTGGCGGCAGCGAGGGTGCGGTAGAGCTCGGTGGCTTCGGTGATGGAGGTGAGTGCCCCGTCGCGGTCGCCGGTGTTGCTCTGCTGGACTGAGAGGTTGTTGAGGGAGGCGGCGAGGTCGGGGAGGAAGGCGGCGGGGTTGGCGGCAGCGAGGGTGCGGCGGATGTCGACGGCTTCGGTGATGGAGGTGAGTGCCCCGTCGCGGTCGCCGGTGTCGCTCTGCTGGTTGGAGAGGTTGTTGAGGGAGGTGGCGAGGTCGGGGAGGAAGGCGGCGGGGTTGGCGGCAGCGAGGGTGCGGTAGAGCTCGGTGGCTTCGGTGATGGAGGTGAGTGCCCCGTCACGGTCGCTTACCTCGCTCTGGCGGACCGAGAGGTTGTTGAGCCACGAGGCCCGGGCCGCTCGTGCTTCCTCGGACGTTTCGACAGCGTCGTCAGGTTCGGAGCGCCTGGCAGCGATCAGCGCGAGGCCGCGAAGTGTGCTGTGGCCGATCGGTACCGTCGTAGCCAGTTCGGCCAGTGGCAGTGGCGTTCTCTCGGCTTCGGCGAACCGCTCCAAAGCCTTGACGAAGACGCCGCCCTGCGTCGCGGCCACCGAGAGCGCCGGCTGCCACAAGCCGGGGGCGGCCTCCAAGGCGGTCTGAGCGATGTCTGCCATGGTGGATTCGTCGCTCGCCGAAGCGAACCGTGAGACGCCTACGCACGCGTTCAGCTGTTCGTCCTCGTCTGCTTCCTTCAAGCACTCGCGGAGCAGCGTGCGGTCTGTGCTGAACACGCTGGATGCAAGGTGGGTGCCGAGCGGATCCGGTCGGACCGCCAGCGTGCCGTCTTCGGGGGCGGCGGGCAGAAGGTCCGCGAGCAGGGCGGCTATCTCATCGCGTCGCGTGCCGTCATTGGCCAGCCCTTTGATGGCCTTGAGGGTGTGGTCGAGCCGTTCCTCCTGAGGCGCCAGGAGGCTGAGGCAGGCTCCGGCCTCGCGCAGGATCCCTTTCGTTCGCTTCGAAGGCATGCCGATGCGGGACTTGTACGCCCGTACCCAGTAGCCCAGTTCGTGGTTGAGGATCTTCTCGTACAGCTCCTCCTCCGACCCAGGGGTCCCCCCGGTGTCGTCCGCTTGGACGGCGAGCCAGGCCAGCATGACCAGATCCAGAGTGGTCCACCGGCCGGAGTCGGGGTCGGGAGGCGGGCTGCTGCCCATGGCGACGGTCTCCGACCCGCCGAAGGAGCGCACTGCCGCCCGGTAGACGCCTGCCTGGCGGGGGTGACGGGCTGCCAGAGCACTGTTGTGCAGAGCGTAGGGAAGGCCGTCTTCCTTGAGCGCCACCGCGATTTCTTCCTCCCACCAGCCGCTGACTGTTCGCGCGGTCAACAGCAGACAGGTGGGCGCCTCGCGCTCCCGCAGGGTGCGCAGCACATTAATGACGTCCCCGGACTTGCGGTCCTCGACGTAGTCGACGACGACCAGCAGTGGGGAGGCGACGTCGCTCAGCCAGGCCCGGTCTTGGGGGTCGGGGTCGCGGACGAGGAAACCGGTGTACCAGCCAGTGGCGGAAAGCTGGTGGGCGAGTTCCGCAGCCAGGCGTGTCTTTCCCGCTCCGCCGACGCCGTGCAGCAGGGCGATCCGGGTGCGCGGCCCCAGGGGATCGGGGGCCTGGAACCAGTCCTGGAGGAATCCGAGTTCGTCCCGCGGATGGAAGCGGATGGCGTCGTGGCGGGCCCACAGGAACTTGAGCGGGCCGCTGTTGGTGTCGCCGTCGTCCGCCACCGGCTTCGGCACCGGCAGATAGGGCGGTGCGAGGACATCGGTGCTGGGCCGGTAGGGCAGAGGGTGCGGCTCGCAGTGCTCGTAGCCGAGACCGACGTCGACCGTCACACTCCAACGGTCCTCGGCTGCTTCCCGTAGGAGCGAGGCACCATGGGCGGTCGACTGAGCCCAGGACTGCTGTTCCCGCCGCCGGGGGTCGGCCGTATCGACACGGGAAGCGACGCCGGTGATGTCGATGGCGAGAAATGTGCCGGGGGAGTCATCGTTCTCGGCGAGCTGGTCGATGAAGTCCGGTGGAAGGGTCTGCCAGTCGGGGTCCTGCTCGTCCCAGCGGTAGTCCCGGTGCGCGCGGTTGGACCAGTTGCCGTCGAGCCAGACAGCGACCAGCGCGTGCGCCGGATCACCCGGCTTGGCACCGGTCAGGACGATGATCAGCGGATGGAGCCCGGCGTCCAGGCACGCTCCGGCGAAGGTGACCGCGAGGTCCAGGCACGTGCCGTGGCGTGGCCGGCGGAGCACCTGGTCCGGCGGCCGGATGGTCTGGCGGCCGGGATCACTGGTGGTCGGCTCATCGGCGTACTGGATACGGACAGCAGCGAAAGCCTCGTACAAGGCGTGTGCGCGAGCGGTGGGGGGACCGTCCCCGGGGGCGGGCATGCCGGTGCCGAGGAGGTCGGCCGGCGCCCCGCTCGTCCGTTCGCCCGGACGCCCGCGCTGGACGTACTCGATCAGGGCCCTGGGATCGCCGGTCGCCCACCGGCGCCACGCCGTACTCACGAGCCCGCTCCCTCGTACCCCGCGTCGACCACGCCCAGTACGTCCCCGGCCTGAAGGCGATCCACCACCGGCACACCGGTGGCCGCGACCTCCACCGAGTACGTCCCGGCGCCCGGCGGCAGGAACTGCGCCTGCCACTCGTTGCCACCGGACCTGGCGCACGGCAGCCACGGCGTGGCGGCCTTCTCCTGTCCGTCGCGTGCACGGACCCGTATCCGTACCTGCGTCCGCTCGTCGGCCTGCGCGCCGTAGAGAGTCACGCCGACCGCAACCGGGTCACCGCACAGGACAGTGTCGTCCAGGTCGAGCCCGAGCCAGGGGCGGTCGGGCTTGTCCCCTCGTATGGAATCGATCGCTTCACCGGCGTACTCGGCCAGGATGTCGACTACCACCGACGAGGAGGCGAGCGCCATATGACGCTCCGCCACTGCCCTGCGGGCGCGCATGTCCCGCTGCTCGATGGGGATGGCCGAGATCGCAGGGACCGTGCCGTCGCCGAGCCAGTCCGGGTTGGGCAGCCAGGCAGGTGAGCCCTTCGTCACCGACAGACCGGAAGGAGAGAGCAGGGACTGTTGAAGGGTGGCGTGCCCCCGGCCGAACGCTGCTGTCACTTCAGGACAGTTGGGGCCGTCGGATAGCTCGGTCCAGGCCGCCTCGATGTCCTGGTGCACGCCGAAGGCGGCCTTCGCCCTCGAAACGAACGACGCGTCGACAGTGGCATCTGCCCCCGTGCCTTCCTCCAACTCGTAAGGCCTGAGCGGTTCCGCGCCATCCGACCCTGCCACCGCCGGGTAACGCGGCAGGAGTTCGTACGCAGACGGCCACTGGCGCAGCACTGCAGTGAGCCCGGCCAGCCGTTTGGGGCCCACCTTCAAGCCGTTCGCCAGGACATCCAGCGCCTTGGGCGCGCCGCGGTGCGGGGTGCCGAGGGTGATCAGCGCGGCACAGTCGGCCGCGCCGCCCAGGGGGCCCAGCCAGTAGCGGGCGACCAGGCCACCCATGGAGTGCGCGACCACGATCACGCGCCGTCGGCGTGCTCCGGAGTGCTCGCCGCTCAGACGGGCAGCGACATCGGCGGCGAGGCGCTCGGCCGCATGCCGGATGCTGTGCCGGAAGTCGTACGGGAAGAGAACCAGGTCAGCACGGCTGTCCGGCTCGCGCCCAGGCAGAGAGACATCCACCTGCACGTCATCGAAGCGATTGCGGATCTTACGTACCAGGCCGTCATAGCCGGGGACGACGAAGGGGCCGACCAAGGTGATATCCGGCATCAGCCCGACCGGGACCAGATTCGGATGCGTATCCAGGCCCAGCCGGTGCGGCCGGGTGGCCGCGGCGACGAACCGCCGTCGGTGCTCGTCCCAGCAGGCGGCCCCCTCCACCGTCTGCAGGACACTCCCGCCGATTCCGGGCACCACGACGACAAGATGCTTGAGCGAAGCCACTGCTGTTTCCCCCGTTCACACTCGCCACCGGGGCACTGGACCAGGGTGACGGTCAATCAGGGATACGAAGATAGCGCCGGATCGCACCTGTTCGGCAGGGTTTCACTGCATCGATAATCAGGACCGATGTCATTCAGAGATTCGTGAGGCTGTTTGCCACAAGACCGGAACGCAACGGTCCGCCGACGGGTGTGCCGGACCGGAAACGGTCAGAACTGACAACACTCTGGCGGGAGCACCGGATGCGACTTCAAGATACTCCGTTGGCTGGGGATGAGGTTTGAATCAAGCCCCTCTGATGACGAGACCTACAACCTCGGTTGACCCGGTCGGCAGGCCTGCGGCCGGGGTCTGCGCGCACTCTGCTTGCTGCACACATTTGGGATCAAGACACTCTGGACGACGCCAACAGTGCCTGCCATGTTGCTCTCATGACGTCGCAGGGGAGTGACCAGGAAGCCTTGGCCCTAGCTCTTGACCATGCATGGCGCTGGTCCGAGAACCGCCGCGGACGCGCATACCAGGTGCTCAACGCACTGTTGATCTGCATCGCGATCATGGCTACGGCCTATGTGGCGGCTCTGAACGCCGACATGCATGGAGTTGCCGGAATGATCAGCCTGTTGAGCGGCGTTTTACTCGTCGGGGCATATGTCGAGAGCGCGCGACTTAGTGCCTCCGCTGCCTTGGCTGAAGAAGCCATCAGGAAGATCGAAGAGCGCCTGGCGACCACCCTCGCGCTCGAATCGCTACGCTTGGTGGAACGCGAACAACCCCGCTATGCAGCGCGCACGTTGGCCTGGCCCTGGTCGGTGACGAAAACGTTGGTGGCCATCGGTGTGCTTGTGTCACTCGCTGGGGCCGTCTATACCTGGGTCGAGACCCCGTAAGCGAGCCCAAGATCCCCTCGGGTGGCGCTGAGCGTGCCGGAGTGTGGCAACGATCAAAAGGTTCCTCCCTGAGTAGCGGGGCGGCGGAACCTCTGCGCGCTGGAAAGGGACTCCGCTGTGCGAGGGTTCCATGTCCTCGGCTGAACTGGGTGGGCGCAGCTACTGCCGTGGTATGCGTCCAACTCATCGACCCCCAGGGGCCATTGAGGGGCCACAAGGACAGGAACAGACCGACAAGCACTGCACAGGGCTGACACTGATCGGCACGTCTGACCTGCAAGAACGGCGTGAATCGGCACTGATCGACAAGGGCCGCCAAGATCCCCAATGGACTCATAATCCGTCGGCCGTGCGTTCGAGTCCCACCCGCCCCACCTGTGCAGCGCTGTGACTTGCGGAAACGTTCCTGCGTAGTTGGGCGATGGCCAGCCGGGTGACCTCTTCGCAGTCGGCGTACAGCGTGCGCATCCAGGGTTCGGTGAACAGCAGCCGGACGAACCCCGTCGCACCCGCCAAATCCCTGCCCTGCTCACCTCGTCGACCCCGAGCGACTGCTGTACGGCAGCGACTACTGCTGGACCCCGGCCCCCGTTGCGGGAAATCCACGCCACCACGTTCGCCGATACCCCACCCCCTGTGGACCCCACCACGTGGCAGTCCCTGACCACCGCCAACGCCCACCGCTGCTGCCCCGCCTGGCCAGTTGAGCACGCAGCATCGTCCAGGAGCGTCCGATTAGCCGCAGAGCGCATGAACGCCCACGTACGCAACGGTTACCGGCGGTCCGTGCACGGCGCCACATCCGGGGAGGTACTGGTCATCGGCGATTCACATCACGATGCTGTGGCCGATGCTGCCTGCGGCGGTTCGTCGGCCACGGCACCGCGGGTGCTGCCGCGGCCTGTGGACTCAGGCCTTCACACCGCTCAGGCGGCCCATCCTGATCAAGTGCTTGGGGAGCTGACGGGCCGTAGGCCATGGAGCATGGCGTCGACGATCTGCTCGGCCAGTCCGTCAGGGAGGTCGGGGTCGGGGCCGACGAACGAGCGGACGAGCAGAGGAGCGACGAACATTTCGATAGCCAGTTCCAGGTCGACGTCCGTACGAAGTTCCCCGTTCGCCCGGCCTCGACGGAGGATCGCCAGTCCGAGGTCACGCCGGGGAGTGATCACGCCGGCATGGTAGGCGGCCCATATCTTCGGGCTGCTCCTCGTCTGGGCGTGCGCGTTGTGCAGGATCGCCGACAAGCGGCTGACCAGGCTGCGTTGGCGCAGTGACTCCAGCAGAACGACGAGGTCGTCCCGCATCGACGTGCCGGGGAGTTCGGGTTCGGCGGACTCGGCAGCGCGTATGACGTCGACGAACAGATCCTCTTTGTCACTCCAGCGGCGGTAGATGGCCGCTTTGCCGACGCCGGCCGTGCGGGCGATGCGCTCGACGGAGAGATCACCCAGTGGAACGCCGTCCTCCAGGAGGTTCATTACTCCCTCCAGGATTGCCTGTTCCACGGCTTCGCTGCGGGGGCGACCGCGGGTGGATCCGCTTGACGGCGGACGGCTCTCGGCACGGTTCATGGCTTTCCGTCGCTCAGCCTCTGCATGTCTCTTTCCCACATCGACGCGGCGGAGCCGACAGCGGCATCCGCTGGACAGCCAGGACTCCAGGGCTAGTTCAAGGAGCCACTGTCGATGGCGAGGGCATCGGGGTTCAGTTCCTCGACCAAACGGTAGAGCAGACGGTGAATGCTGTCCTTGTCGTCCGGGGAGAGTGGTGAGGTCGTCTCCCGTTCGATCCGCCGGGCGATCGAAGCGGCACGAGCGGCGGTCGCGTCTCCCTCGGCGGTCGCGAGCAGGCGCATGCTGCGGCGGCTGGTCGGGTGCGGCTCACGTCGTAGCAGTCCTCTCTCGACGAGCTGGCTCACTGCTGCTCCCATGGACTGGGCCGTGATGCCCGAGCGGCGCGCGATCTCGGCGGCGGACACCCCCGGCGTCCAGAGGACCTGCTGCAGAGCGTTGTGCTGCGCCAGTGTGAGGTCCTCCGCGCGCAGTGCCCGCTCCAGCCGTCCGGCGATGATCTGGGAGAACTGCCAGGCGAGGTATCCGGTGGTGGGGAACGCGGCGTCGGTCACGGCCGCAGTCTACGAGTGCGAGGTGTGTTGCTCGCCGGGGCGTTACCGGGCAGCCGAGCTGCGTTCCCGCGCCATGGACCAATATCACTTCCGTTCCCCACGGACGGTGCCTGGGAACGGGGGCAGGGCAGGGGCCGGGTCAGCCCACGGGTGCGCGGCGGGGTCCGCGGGCATCAAGCCAGAAGAGCACCACGGCGGCAACGAGGATCCATGCCACCAGGACGACGACACCCGCGGTGAGACCGTCGTTGTTGAAGTGGGACAAGCCCTGGACGGCTCGTACGCCGACTCCCACCGGGAGGACTTCCGAGAGCGGATGCAGCCAGTCCGGCAGGTAGGCGGCGGGCAGCGTGCCACCGCTCGTGCTGTTGCCGAAGGTCAGCAGGACGACGGCGGCCAGCGACATCCCGGCCCGGCCGAAGACACGCATGAACATCATGGTCGCACTGCCGACGGCCGCGGCCATCAGTGCGATGATCCCCGCGATGCCCAGGAAGGGACCGGGCAGTGCCGCGAACCCGAGGCTCCCGGCCATCGCCGCCACGAGGACGCCAGCGAGCACGCTGAAGGAGGCCAGACTGGCCAGTCTCCACCGGTACTCCAGTCGCGGAGCCATCTGGTAGGTCATCATGCCGAACAGGAATCCGGCCAACACGACGCCGAACCCGGCGTAGAACACCGACATACCGCGGGTGTCGCCCGCCGAGGCCGGCACGTCGTCGCGCACGGTCAGCCGGTCACCGTTCGCCTTGGCGACACCGGAGAAGGCGCCGGTGACCGTCGAGGTCACCGAAGGGCCGTTGGCTCCGGCATACAGCAGCGTGGCGGACTTCCCGGGGCCGGTGACGTAGGCGGCGTACACCTTGCGGTCCTGCAGCGCGCGGCGGGCTGTGTTCTCGTCGGCGTAGCGCTTCACCTCGAATCCGCCGGACATCCCGAGCTCCAGCCCTCCGGCGACCTGTTCGAAGTGTTGGGTCGTTCCGACGACGGCGACCGGAAGGTCGTGAGGCCGGGGGGCGTGGAAGGCGGCCAGGAACACGCTGACGAAGATCGAGCCGATGGCCAGCACGATCGCGACTGGTAGCAGGACTCCCTTCGCTCCGGTGGCACCTTGCGGCGCTGGAGCGGTGTCCATCGCGTGGTGATGGGGCGCATGGCGCGCCTCGGCGGAAGTGGTGGGTGATGTGGACATGGGAGAGGGCTCTCCATCTCTGGGTTGCAAGGTGCCTTATAGTTGTATCATATAAATATCAGGTGCCTTACTTTCGGAGTCGCTCATGAGTCGCACGCACGCAGATCCGTCCACGCGCATGGGCTACCTGGCGTGGCAGATGGTCCACGTGATGGGAGCGCGGCTCGAGAGAGCGTTGCGTTCGCTCGACCTCACGGCGGCGCAGCACAACGCGTTGCAGCACGTCGGCTGGACGCCGGGAACCTCCGCGGCGGAGATCGCGCGCAGAACCGGCTTCACACCCCAGTCCATGGGCGCTGCTGTCAACGCACTGGTGGACCGCGGCCTGCTGGCTCGCCACGATCACCCCTCGAACCGCAGAACCGTCCAGCTGACCATCACCGACAGCGGCGCGAAGCTCGCCGATCTGGCGCGGGAGGTGGTGGAACGACTTGACGAAGAAGCGCTGGTGGCCCTGGCCCCCGCTGAGCGGGCAGTCATTCACTCCCTGCTGCTTCGCGTACTTGCCGAGCTCAATCCCGATGCCCTGCCGCCGCTGGACCTGCGGGGTGCGGGCTCCGGCGCGGCGTGATCGTCCGGACGAGCCGGCGCGCCAAGTCGGCATCTGGGCGAGGACCGGACGACGTCACTCCTGCAGCCCCAGCACCACGTAGTCGTAGGAGACCCTCTTCCTGTTGGCCTTGGTCACGTCGGCCTTGGTCACGGACATCAGGATCTGCTGTTGCTTCCCGTTCTCGGACGTCACAGCGCACTTGACCGAGTCGCGCCATTCGGGACCTTGCCGGGTCGTAGTAGGTCATCAGGTCGAGCAGCCACACCAGGGTCAGGCTGGCGCACAGGGGGGCCGTGATGGCGCGCCGGACGGCCGGGGGGAGCGGAGTATCAGGTTCCACTCCGCAAAAGGTACGGAGGTGCGGCCGAACAGTGGGTCGGCCCGCAGGCCGATGCAGGCCACCTCGGACCGGCCCGGCGGCCGAGGACGGGAGCGGGCGTCCGGGGGGTGGTCGGCGGCATGCAGATCCTGACCGATCTCGAATAGGCCCTGGCAGCGCTCGCCGGGCTGTGCCTCGTCCTGTGCGCCCTCGTCACCGTCGATTCCGCCCGATGAAGTCGCACCGTACGACCACCACCTCCCTCGACCTGGGGGCGCCGTTCTGCAGAAGCCTTACGGTGCGCCCCGCGCCATGGCCTGTGTCGTCGTGGCCGTCTCGCCGGGCGAGTCGCTGGCGATCATGGGCCCGTCCGGGTCGGGTTCGTCCACCCTGCCGCACTGCCTCGCCGGCATCTAACGCCCCGACGAGGACCAGATGCTGCTCGCCGGGGAGTGTGCGGTTGCTACCCGGCGGCACGCCTCGCCGACACCGCGCCGTCTGTGACACGCCCTGCCCGGCACCGATCCCTGTTCCGGGCGCTTACGACGACTTCGTATGCCTGGTCCGACCCCTCACGTGGTGTGATGCGGGTCAACCCACACTCTCGGCGCGGAACGGCCATCGAGCCATGCCACGGCCGCCTGGGCTTCGGGAGGATTGCAGGCCGAGTCGGCGAAGCGAAGTCTGGAGGTGCCGCCCGGTGTCTCGCCTGCTGACCCCCCTTCTAAACATGCTTGCCCAGGTTATCCACACGTAGAGATATTAAGGTGGTTGATGCACTCACGCTTGTTTGATGCGGATCAGGAGGTTAATGCTTGGCCTGTGTCCAGAACCCTGGCTTTGATCACCGGTGACTGCTCGGTCAGCAGTGTCGCCGGTGTCCTGCCCTCGGCCGCCGACTGCGACCTCCATCCAGTGGTCCTGTCGGCGGGCCCGCGGAACGACCTGGCCATCGATCCGGGTGCGGTCGGCGCAGCCGCAGCGCAGCGTCCGACCTCCAGTGACGTCCGACTGATGGAATGCCGTGCCCGAGTCGGCGGCTCCTCGCCGGGCGCGCGGGGCGGTGCCGCGTCTCCCGGGTCAGGAGGACCAGCGCGCCGCGCTCGGCGCGATCCTGGGCGCCGAGTCCTTCCCGCCGTCCTGCGGCAGCCACTCCTCTCCAGGCGTCCCGACGGGCATGGCACACCTCCACGGACGGCCCGGCCACCGACACGCCCCTGCCAACCCCCCGCACCCCATCGAGGGAGAGTGGACATGTCCACCGAACATCCCGGCGAAGCAGAGACTTCCCCCGTCGAGCCCCTGTCCGCGCACACCCGGCGTACCTTCCTCGCCACGACCACCGCCGCAGGAGGAGCCGCTGTGGTGGGCGGCCTGGTCGCAGGACCGCCCGCGCTCGCCGCCGAGGAAGCGGTGGCCCTCGCAGTGCCGCCCGGCAGTCGTGTCTCCTTGGTCGTCAACGGCGTCCGACGCACCGTCACGATCGACAACCGCACCTCGCTGCTGGACCTCCTGCGCGAGCATCTCGACCTGACCGGCTCGAAGAAGGGCTGCAACGCCGGTGCCTGCGGCGCCTGTACGGTCCTGGTCGACGGCCGCCGGGTCAACTCCTGTCTGACGCTGGCGGTGCGCCTGGAGGGCGCCGAGGTCACCACGATCGAGGGCCTGGCCAAGGGCGACCAACTTCACCCACTGCAGCAGGCGTTCATCGACCAGGACGCCTTCCAGTGCGGCTTCTGCACGTCGGGCCAGATCGTGTCGGGCGTCGGATGCATCCAGGAGGGTCACACCGGCTCCAGGGCGGAGATCCGGGAGTGGATGAGCGGCAACCTCTGCCGCTGCGGCTGCTACGTGAAGATCGAGCGCGCGGTCGAGCAGGCCGCCGCCGGCGGGAAGGGCTGATCCCCATGCATCCCTTCACCTACGCCAAGGCCGCGGACATGCGTGAGGCCCTCAGCGCCGGTTGGCGTGGCGGGCGTTACCTCGCCGGCGGCACCACACTCGTCGACCTGATGCGGGAGACCGTAGAGCGCCCCGGCGTGCTGGTCGACATCAGCTCCCTGCCGCTGCGCGAGGTCACCGTCACCGAGCGCGGGGGCCTGCGCATCGGCGCCCTGGTCCGCATGGCCGACGCCGCCGCCCACTCGAAGGTGCGTGTCCTGTATCCCGTCATCTCCGAGGCGCTGGAGCTGAGCGCGTCGGCCCAGCTGCGGAACATGGCGACCATCGGCGGCAACATCATGCAGCGCACCCGGTGCACGTACTTCCGGGACGTGACCGCCGCCTGCAACAAGCGTGAGCCCGGCTCCGGGTGCGCAGCGCTGCACGGCTACAACCGCAGCCACGCGATCCTCGGCACCTCCGATCACTGCGTGGCCACCCATCCCTCCGACGTCGCCGTGGCCTTCGCGGCACTGGAGGCGACGGTGCAAGTGCTGGGCCCGGACGGGGAACGGCGTATTGCCTTCGCCGACTTCCTGCTGCGGCCCGGCAGCACCCCGAACCGCGAACAGGCCCTAAGCAAGGGCGAGTTGATCACCGCTGTGGAGATCCCCGACCTTCCGCGCCCACTGAAGTCCGGCTACCTGAAAGTGCGCGACCGCCAGTCCTACGAGTTCGCGCTCACGTCGGCCGCGGTCGCGCTGCACATTCGTGGCGGCGTCATCCGAGAGGCGAAGGTCGCCGCCGGTGGCGTGGGCACCGTGCCCTGGAAACTGCCCGCCGTCGAGCGCCACTTGATCGGCGAACGCCCCTCCGGCCGGCTGTGGGCGGAGGCCGCCGAGCACGCGGCCGAGGGGGCGCGCCCCCTCGCCCACAACGGCTTCAAGGCCGAGCTGCTCAAACGCACCGTCGAACGCCAGCTGCGTACCGTAGGAGGCACCAAGTGAGCCAGCCGCAGGCAGCCGTCGGTGCGGCGGTGCCCCGGGTCGACGCACGGTTGAGGGTGACCGGGGGAGCGAAGTACGCCGCCGACAACAGTCCCGACGGGGTCGTGCACGCGGTCATCGTGGAAAGCAGCGTCGGTCGGGGCCGGGTCACCGGCATCGACACCCGCGCGGCCGAAGCCCAGCCCGGCGTCCTGAAGGTGATCAGCCACCTCAACGCGCCCAAGCTGCCGCCTGTGGAAGGGCGGTTCCCGCCGGGCAAACCGCTGCGCGCCTTTCAGGACGACCGGGTCCAGTTCTTCGGACAGCCCGTCGCGGTCGCGGTGGCGACCACGCTGGAGAACGCGCAGCACGCCGCGAGCCTGGTGAAGGTCTCCTACGATGCCGAGACGTCCTCGACCGACATCAGCGTCGCCGACGCCGCCGGCGAAACCCAGACCTATGCACGCGGCGACGCCGACCGGGCCCTGGACTCCGCCCCCGTCCGGCTGGAGACGACGTACCGGACTGCCCGCAACCACCACAACCCGATGGAACCGGCCGGCATCGTCGCCCGCTGGGACGGCGACCGGCTGACCGTCTGGGAGAAGACCCAGTACGTGCAGGGCACCGTGTTCACCTTGTCCGGCGAGTTCGGCATCCCACCGGACCACATCCGCGTCATCTCGCCGTTCGTCGGCGGCGCCTTCGGCAATGCCGCCCGCGCCTGGGTGCACTCCGTCATCGCGGCCATGGCCGCGCGCGAGGTGAAACGCCCCGTGAAACTCGTCCTCACCCGCAGGCAGATGTACTTCAGCGTGGGGTACCGGCCCGCATACGAGTACGGACTGCGACTGGGCGCCGACCGGCGGGGCCGTCTGTCCGCGTCGGCGCACGACGTCCGCGCCGAGTCCTCCCGCTACGAGACGTACAGCGAGAGCGTTCTCGTCCCGGGCAGGATGCTCTACAGCACCCCCAACGTCCGCCAGGCGTATCACCACGTCCCGCTGGACGTGAGCACGCCGTGGTTCATGCGTGGCCCCGGCTACGCCAGCGGCGCCTACCCTGTCGAGTCGGCCATGGACGAACTCGCCCACGAGCTCGACCTCGACCCGATCGAGCTGCGGCTGCGCAACGAACCTGCCGAGGACGAGTCCAGCCAACTGCCGTTCTCCACCCGCCGTCTGCGCGAGTGCTATCGCGCGGGCGCCCGTGAGTTCGGCTGGCACCGGCGCAATCCCGAGCCGCGCTCGACGCGTGACGGTGACTGGCTCATCGGGATGGGCATGGCCGCCGGTGTCTACGACACCATGCGCAGCGAGGCCCAGGCCTCGGTCCGGCTCGACGCCGACGGCACTGCCCTGGTGCAGTCCGCGACCAGCGACATGGGCCCGGGCACGGCCACGTCCATGTCCCAGGTCGCCGCCGACGCCCTCGGCCTGACGATGCGCCAGGTGACCTTCCGGCTCGGTGACTCCCTCATGCCTCCGGCCCCCGTCCACGCCGGTTCGCAGACCATGGCCAGCGTCGGATCCGCCGTCCAGGACGGCTGCGACAAGCTGCGCAGGCAGGCGATCACGCTCGCGGTCAACGACGAGGGATCACCGCTGTACGGTGTCGACGCGGCCGACATCGTCGTACGAGGCGGTCGGCTGTACGCGAAGGACGAGCCCACCCGCGGGGAGACGTACCAGCGGCTCCTGGCCCGCAACGACCGCACCCATCTCGAAGCGATGGGCTCGTACGCCGGGGCGCCGGAAACGGAGAAGTTCTCCCTTTACGCCTACGCCGCGATCTTCGCCGAGGTGGCTGTCGACGCCCGGCTCGGCCTGGTGCGGGTCCGGCGCATGCTCGGCGTGTACGACGCCGCCCGGATCGTCAACCCGAGACTCGCCGACAGCCAGGCCATCGGAGCCATGACCGGCGGGATCGGGCAAGCCCTCCTCGAGCACACGGTCACCGATCACCGCGACGGCCGGATCGTCAACGCCAACCTCGCCGACTACCTCGTGCCGACCCACGCCGACATGCCCGACCTGAAGGCGATCTTCATCGACGGGCAGGACTACGAAGCCGACCCCATCGGCGTCAAAGGACTCGGTGAGGTCGTCATCGTCGGAGTGGCGCCCGCCATCGCCAACGCGGTGTTCAACGCCACCGGCCGCCGCATCCGCGAACTGCCCATCACCGCAGAGGCACTGCTCTGAGCCCCCGGGCGGCCGGTGTACCCCACAACACGCGGCTACCCGGGCACCAGAAGGGCCGTCGTCGCGGTTTCCTCCCCTAGGGCGCGGCGACGGCCCGTCAACCCACACCTCACGGAAAGCCCCCCATGCTGAACATCGCGGACACACTGCACGACTGGTGCCATCAGGGTCGGCCGTTCGCCCTCGCCACCGTCATCGACGTCAGAGGCAGCGCACCCCTGCCGGTCGGCACCGCACTGGCCGTGGACGCCGACGGCAACGCGGTCGGTGGCGTCTCCGGCGGCTGTGTCGAAGCAGCGGTGTACGAACTGGGCCGCCAAGTGCTGGCAGACCGCGCTGCCCCCGCACGCGTTGCCTTCGGGTACTCCGACTCGGATGCTTTCGCCGTCGGCCTGACCTGCGGCGGAGAGATCGGTGTCCTGGTACAGCGTGTGGAGCCCGGCGCCCAACCCCATCTCGCCGCCGCCCTCGATGCCGTGACCGCGGGGCGTCCGTCGGCCGTCGCCCACGTCGTCGACGGTCCCGGTGAACTTGTCGGCCGTATGCTCCACATCCCCGCCGAAGGCACCCACGACGGCACGCTCGGCGACGAGAGCGAGGACCGGGCGGTCGTGGCGCATGCGCGTGCGCTTCTGCGGGCGGGCCGTACCACCTTGATCGAGGTCGGCGGCGGTGGGGGAGAAGCAGAGAACCCGGACGACGGCACCTGCCCGCGCAAGCTCACCGTCCTGGTCCACGTGCACGCATCCCGCCCTCGCATGCTGATCTTCGGCGCCGTCGACTTCGCCGCCGCTCTCAGCCGGGCGGGAAGCTTCCTCGGCTACCGGGTGACCGTCTGCGACGCCCGCCCGGTCTTCGCCACCCCGGCCCGCTTCCCGCACGCCGACGAGGTCGTCACCGACTGGCCCCACCGCTACCTCGCAGCCACCGAGACCGACGCCCGCACCGCCGTCTGCGTCCTCACCCACGACGCCAAGTTCGACATCCCCCTGCTGCGTCTGGCACTGACCCTTCCCGTTGGCTACGTCGGCGCCATGGGCTCGCGACGCACCCACGAGCATCGCGTCGACCTGCTCCGGGAAGCCGGCGTCTCCCAGGACCAACTGGCGCGTCTGCACTCACCGATCGGCCTGGACATCGGAGCCCTTACTCCCGAGGAGACAGCGATCTCCATCACGTCGGAGATCATCGCTCACACCAACCGCGGCACGGGACGGCCACTTTCACACAGCACCGGCCCCATACACGTTCCCGCGCAGCCTGTGCCCGGCCTGGTGACGGCGCCGTAACCCCCGCACAGGCGATTCCGGCAGCCGCAGGGCCCCCCGGCGCGCCGAGTAGTGAGCGGTCGTTCACGCACCGGGGTGGACGCGGCCGGCCTGGTAGGCGATCACCACGAGTTGGGCACGGTCGCGGACGCCGAGCTTGGCCATGATGCGGTTCACGTGGGTCTTGGCGGTCGAGGGAGAGATGTGGAGCTGTTCGGCGATGGCGTCGTTGGAGAGACCGGCGGCCACGAAATCGAGCACTTGACGCTCGCGGTCGGTCAGGGTGGTCAGCTCCGCGGCCGGAGCGCTCGTCCGGTCGGGTGTGGTGAGGTAGTGGGCAATGAGTGCCCTTGTCGCCCTGGGTGACAGCAGCGCCTCTCCCTGGGCGACCAGCCGGATGGCGTCGAGGAGATAGGAGAGCTCCACGCTTTTTCCGAGGAACCCGCTGGCCCCAGCGCGTAGCGCCTGGAAGACGTGCTCGTCGGCTTCGAAGGTCGTCAGGATCAGCACCCGTACGCCCGCGAGGTCTTTGTCCGCCGAGATGGCGCGCGTGGCGGCGAGGCCGTCCATGTCGGGCATCCGGATGTCCATCAGCACGACGTCGGCACGGGTGCTGCGGGCCAGTACGACCGCCTCTTCGCCCGTCGCGGCCTCTCCGACGACCTCCAGGTCCGGCTCCGACTCGATGAGCATGCGGAAGCAGGAGCGGACGAGGGCCTGGTCGTCGGCGAGCAGAACGCGGATGGTCATCCCTGCCTCCCTTCGGCGGCGTTCGCGGGCAGGTCCGTGCCGGACCGATCTGACGTGCGGTCGTCGGCCGGTGGTCCGGCCGCAGTCAGCGGCAGCCGCACCGCGAGGCGAAAACAACCGTCGGTGTCTGCTCCGGCATGGAGGCTGCCACCGACCGCGTGGACGCGCTCACGCATGCCCGTCAGCCCGTGCCCGGTGCCCATCGCGGCCGACGCCGGGTGCGGGCCGGAGTGCAGGGGGTTGGCGATCCGAACGCGCAGTTCGTCGGGCCCGTAGTCGACGAGCAGGTCCGCCTCGGCGGTCGCGCCGTGCTTGTGTGCGTTGGTCAGCCCTTCCTGGATGACGCGGTAGGCAGTCAGGTCGATGGCGGTCGGCAGGGGGACCGGATGGCCGGCCTGCTGGTGGCGGACGCTCAGCCCGGCGGCGGTCAGCGATTCGATGAGCCCTCCGAGACGGGACAGGCCGGGCACGGGTTCGGTCAGCTCCGTCTCGTCGCCGGACTGCCGTAGTACGTGCAGCAGCGGGCCCAGTTCGTCCAGGACTGTGCGGCCGGCCTCGCGGATGTGACCGAGCGCCACCTCGGCCTGATCCGGCCGGCCTCGAAGGAAGCGGCTGGCGACTCCTGCCTGAATGGTGATCAGGGCGATGTGATGAGCGATCACGTCATGGAGTTCCCTTGCGATGCGCAGCCGCTCTTCGGCGACCCGGCGGCGGGCCTCCTCCTCCTTGCTCTCCTCCGCCCGCAGCGCTCGTTCCTCCACCGCGGCGACGTAGTCGTGCCAGGTGCGCACAGCGCCCCCGACGGCGGCGCACATCCCGGTCCAGGCGAACACAGCGCCGGCCTCCGGGCTGGAGGCCGAATTCGCCCCCCAGGTGATGACGGCGTACAGGGCGAGGGCCGAGCCCAGGGTGGCGAACAAGGCGGTCCGCCGACGGACCGTTCGGGCGACGGTGTAGACCGCGATCAACGCGGCGAGCTTCAGCGCCCGCGACGGATACGACGCGAGGACGGTGAAGGCCACCTCGCCGAACACTGCCAGCGCCAGGACGGGCAGCGGTGCTTGGCGACGGGCCAGCAGAAGCAGGAACGCGGCCACCGCGGCGGCGGCGTCGACGCCCGACGGCCGGATGCCTTCGGGCCACCCTCCGAACAGCATGGGCAGCAGACCGATACAGCCCACGAGGGTGGCGAGGGTGGCATCCACCAGACGTGGGTGAGCGCCGGTGACCCGTTGCAGCGATGCCGGTCCGATCACGGCTTCACCATCCCTTGGTACCGATCCTCGGTTTCGGACAGATGCGGCCGCCTGCTCGTACGCCTGAAGGCGTACGAGCGGGTTGTGGGTGTGACCGCGGCAACCGGGGTCGCGCGTCAGGCCGCGAGGGTCGCCACTTGGTCGTCGTACTGGGGGCGCAGCCGCTGGCTGTGGCCCGTGCCGACGTGACTACGTCGGCGGCCTCACGCCTCTCGGACCACGTCGGCCACCTCGTCCAGCAGGGCCCTCAACTGGGCGGTTTTCTTCGGACCGAGCTTCTCGGCGATCCGCAGTTCGATGTCCACGATCACGGCCTCGGCATCCTGCAGGGAGTCGCGGCCGGCGTCGGTGAGGTGCAACTCCTGCACGTGGCGGTGGCGCGGGTGCGGTCGGCGTTCCAGTTGACCCCGCTCCTCCAGGCGGGCCACCTGGGAGGCCACTGCTTGCGGGGTGACGTTCAGGCGGCGGGCCAGTTCCGCGCCGGTCAGGCCGGGATCGGTGTGGACGGAGATCAGCAGGGTGTACTGCGCGGCCGCGATGCCCAGCGGTCGTAGCCGCTGGTCCTTCCGGGCCTGCACTGCCCACTCCGCCCGCCGCAGGGCCCAGGTCACCCGGGTCAGGTGCTCGGCAGGGATCGGCCGTTCATCATCCTTTGTCACCCGCTGAGAATACGGCACCTGGGCGCTTGCCAAGTTACTTGATTGTCCTCAAGTGTATGAATCCCTGTTGATTTGGCCGAACGGCTGATGTCGCATCGCGCGAAAGGGTCTGGTGTGTAGCCGGTGGTGACGCCGGGTGTCCCTCAAGGCAGGAGGGTGCGGTGACGGAGGAGATCGAATCCGACGCCTCCGTGCATCTGCCGCATGATCCTGGTGATTGGGGGTGCGGTCGGCGTGCTAGATGGCCTCGGTCCTCCCGGCGGTCCACCTGGGATGTCACTGCTTGGGGGGAAGCTCAGTCGGCGGTACCGCGGGCTGAGACCTCGCGAACCGCCTCGGTCACTTGGTCGAGCAGTGCTCGCAGCTGTGCTGTCTCTGAGCCGAGACCATCGGTGACCTGCCGCTCGATGTCGGCGATCACTGCGTCGGCCGCGCGCAACGCCTCCCGACCGGCGTCGGTGAGGTGCAGCTCCTGGATGTGCCGGTGGCGCGGATGCTCACGTCTCTCCAGCTGCCCGCGGCCCTCCAGGCGCGCCACCAGTGAGGCGATGGCCTGTGGGGTTACGTTGAGGCGGCGGGCCAGTTCGGCGCCGGTCAGCCCCGGCTCGTCGTGCACGGAGATCAGGAGCGTGTAGTGCGCCGCAGCCATGCCCAGCGGGCGCAGCAGCTGTTCCTTGAGGCTCTGCACCGCCAGCTCCGCGCGGCGCAACGCCCAGGTCACCCGGTCAAGCGCGCCGAGCCCGACGGGCTCCTCATCATTGCGTATCACGCGAGAAGGATACGACACTTCAGGGCGATCAAGTGTTTGACACTTGCCTAGCGCTTGAGGGAGCCTGGTCTCATGACTCGTCCCATCGCTTTGATCACTGGCGCCTCCTCCGGCATCGGCGCCGCCTACGCCCGCCTCTTGGCGGACGATCACGACCTAGTCGTGGTGGCGCGACGCGCCGACCGGCTCGCAGACCTTGCCGAGGAACTCCGCGCCCATGGAGCAGCCGTCGAGGTGCTGCCCGCCGACCTCATGGCCCATGACGGCATCGCCGCTGTCACCGACCGGCTGGCCGCCGGGGACGTGCGCATGCTGATCAGTAATGCCGGCGCCGGCGGCTACGCCCCGCTCGTCGATGTCGACCCTGCCGACATCGACCGCCTGCTCACCCTCAACGCCGTCGCCCCCGTTCGGCTGGTCCACGCCGCGCTTCCCGGAATGCTCGCGGCGGGCGAAGGCGTGATCGTCACCGTCGCCTCGCTCCTCGCCTTCAGCGCGGGCCTGACTGATTCGCGAGCACCCCGGCGCACCCTGTACGTCGCCGCGAAGGCCGCCATCTTGGGCTTCACGCGCACTCTCGCCGGTGAGCTCGCCGACACCCCGGTTCGCGTCCAGGTGGTGTGCCCCGGCGTTGTGGCAACAGAGTGGAACAGTGGCGCCGGCCGCAGCATCCCCTGGGCGATGTCGCCCGAGGGCGTGGCCTCGGCCAGCCTGGCCGGGCTGCGCCGGGGTGAGACCGTCAGTGCCCCTGGTCTGGAGGATCAGGACTCAGCCCTGGACGCCTTGCTCGCCGCAGAGGCCGCCTTTGTCACAGGCGGCAACCAGCCGACGCCCGCGGCTCGTTACACGGAGCCGCGGGATTAATACCCCTTTCCCAGGCGCGCATTTGGGACGTGAACGCGGCGATCGGGATCTTCGAGTACTTCGCGAGCCTGTGCGACTCAATGGCCGGCCAGGTCAACGACGGCGGAAGCCTGCTGGACATCACGGTGCTCGAACCCTACGGGGTCATCGCCGCGATCGTGCAGTTCAACTGGCCGCCGATTCACACCGCGAGCAAGCCGGCCCCGGCGCTGGCCGTCGACAACGCGGTGGTCATCAAGCCACCGGAGCAGGCTCCGCTCTCATCCCTGCTCATGGTGGAGATCATCCAGTCCGTCCTGCCCGACGATGTGCGCGTGCGTGTCGATGCGCATGAATGGGGTTCCTCATTCGTCGAGGGGAAGAGGGGAGGGAGAAGGCGGCGCCTGCCGGATTCGCTGGTGCAGGGGACGTCGGACTGCCCCTGCCGCCCTCAATGCCTCCACGTCTCCGACCGATCCCGGGGTTGACCTGAGCACCGAGCTGGGCACCGCAGATCCGCAATTCACTGAACGCCACGAAGGCTTCCGATGGGAACTCGCACACCGGCCGACGCCTGCGGCGACCCGCACGAGAGTGAAGGCTGAACGACCCCGATCCCGCGCACATCTCCGTGCAGCGGCTGGGAGGCGCGGGATGCGTTGCCCAGCGTCCGAACGACGCCGAACCAGCCGGTCATCAAGCGGGTGCCTTCGTGCTGCGCCGTGGTCGCATGCCGAGGAAGCGGGGAGTTGGGAACGACGCCGAAGCACGCTGTGGCTTGCTTGCTGCCTGACCGCGTGCGCGAACGCCCCCGAGCAGGCACTGAGATATGGGTCGCACGGATAAGAGCAAGCGGGCAGCCGTGAACCTATGCGTGCTCCTGCCACTGAGTGCGCCGAGCAGGCGGTGCGCCCGGCGCGGCACTGGTGTCCTTGGCAGTGCGCCGTTCCTTACCGCGGCCGAGGCCCATGCCCTGGGGAGCCTCGGCAGAACAGTTGGCTCGGCGGCTTCGCTACCCTGCGCGGCGGCCATCCGCCGCCCGGAGCGGACCGCGACGGCATGCCGCACACGCGGGCGCGGGCAAGGGTTGAACCCCGGCGATCCGTCCGACGCCGACGGTACCGATGGCGTCGACGCGAACGGGCACACCGACATCGAGAAGGATCTCAACGAGTTCGGGGGAGGGTGACGCCGTATCCCTCCACGGCCCTCCCTGTGCTACGGGCGCAGGAGCACCTTGCCGCGCGCCCGGCCGGTCTCGCTCAGCTCGTGCGCCTGGGCGGCGTCGGCGAGCGGGAAGCTACGGTCGACGCGTACGCTCAGTCGGCCGTCGGCGGCGAGGCGGGCATACTCGGTGAGCTCTGGCCCGAACCGTCGGTTGTCGCCGGAGAAGGTGATGCCCAGCTCGAAGGCCCGGGGGTCGGAGATGGTGACGATGCGGTTGGTGGTGCCGCCGCGCAGCTCCATGGAGACATCCAGCGCGTCGATGCCGGCGACGTCGTAGACGGCGTCGACGCCCTGCGGGGCGGCGGCGCGGACCCGGTCGGCGAGGCCGTCGCCGTACACCACGGGGATCGCGCCGAGAGAGCGCAGGTAGTCGTGGTTGGCCTCGGACGCCGTACCGATCACGGTGGCGCCGCGGGCCACGGCGAGCTGGACGCCGACCGAGCCGACCACGCTTGCGGCTCCGTGGATCAGCAGCGTGTCGCCCTGGCCCACTGCGAGCTCACCCAGCGCACGGTCGGAGGTCTCGACGGCCACGGGCAGCGCGGCGGCCGTCTCCCAGTCGAGGCCGGCCGGCTTGGGCGCGAAGTCCGAGGCCAGGGCGTACTCGGCGTAGGAGCCGGTCTCGGTCCAGGCCATCACCTCGTCTCCGACCGAGACACCGGTGACGCCCTCTCCCACCTCGTCGATGATGCCGGCCGCTTCCATGCCGGGGACGGCGGGGAAGGACACGGGGCCCATCATCTCCTGGACCCAGCCGTGGCGAATCTTGAAGTCGATGGGGTTGACAGCGGCGGCCACGACCCTCATCCGCACCTGCCCGGGGCCGGCGTGCGGTTCCGTCACCTCCGCCAGCCGCAGAACCTCCGGACCGCCGTACTCCTCGTACGAGATCGCCTTCATGCCTGTCACTTCCCGTCAAATGTTTGCATCAGGCCACTGTGGCGGCGGCCGGTCGTGGACTACGCCTCCAGCCTCCGGCTGGGCGGCTGGGCTGCCGCTGTCCTTTCGGACGGTTCCAACCAGCCGAAAGGACGATCCGACGGGAGGGCCGACTGCTTACGCTGGCGGACATGAACCTGATGGCCGCAGTCGAGCTGATCCAGGCGCCGCTGTCCGAGACCCTGATGCGCCTGTCCGCCGTCCTGGCCGAGGCTGTTCCGCACCGGACGATCGCCCAACTGTCCGGCAACTGCGCGTACTCGCCGTTCCTGACCCACGGTGAGTCCCCCGGCCGGCCCGGCTCCCTCGTCACCGCCGCCGACCTGGCCGCGCTGCGGCCGCTGCTGCCGGCGAGGGGAAACTGGCAGGGGCGGGCGCGGATGGCGGGTGTCGACGTGCCCGTGCTGGCCCTGACCAGCGACATCACCGGGCAGAGCGCACTGCTGGTCGTGGTACGGACCGAGGACACCCCGGTACCGGAGGAGCATCTGACGCCCGCCCAGTTGTTGTGGGACCTGGTGGCCGCGCACCGGGACGGTCTGCGGACCGAGGCGCTCCCGGGGTCGCTGGCCGCGTCGCGAGCCGCGGCGGCGGCACGGGCCGCCGCCATCGCCGAACTCCGCGACGCGCACGGGGGCGTGCTGACCGCCCTGCTCGGCGTCCTGCGCGACCGCGCCCTGGACGACACGAACGCCCGTACACGCGCCGTCGACGTCGCCGTTTCGGCCCTCGCTGACCTGCGCTCACGGGCTGAACTCGACCAGTCGCTGGCGGAGGAGCGGGCCGGGGACGCCTTCGAGCGGCTCGCAGGGTCGCTGCGCCGAATCCTGCGCGCACGCAACGTACGGCTGGAGCTGGGCCCGCCCGGTGTGGAGGAAGGCGCGGACCGCTTGCTGCCCGCCGATGTCACCGACACGGCGCTTGCCGTGGTCCGGGCCACGGTGCACGCGTCAGTGGACGACCAGGGCCACGGTCCGGAAGGTGACGGAGAGCACCGCGTCCATGTCGGCTGGAGGGTCGGTACGGACGAACTGCGCGCCACCGTCCGAGACAACGGACCCGGGACCCTGTCCCTCGGCGCCCTCGACGCCCGCCGGGTCACCGAGCGTCTGGCGCCGCTCGGTGGGCGGGTCGACCTGGACGCGGTGCCCGGCTGGGGCACGACTGTGACCCTCGAGATCCCGCTCGCCTCGCCCAGCACACCCCGCCAGGATCCGCTGACCGCGCTCGGCGCACGGGAGCTGGAGGTGCTGGGACAGCTGGCCCGCGGCCGGCGCAACCGGGACATCGCGCAGGATCTGCACATCAGCGAGTCGACGGTGAAGTTCCACGTGGCGAGGATCCTCGGCAAACTGGGCGTCAGCTCCCGCGGGGAGGCGGCCGCCCTCGCCCACGAATGGGGCGCCGCATAGCCTGCGCCGTCGGCAGGTGACCGGCCTGTCGCAGCGGCGACCAGTAGTTCCGGGCCGTCCAGTTGCTCTTGGCGCATGGGGCAGAGGGTTGCTGTCTTCGTCCCCGGTTTGCCTACCCTTCTGCGCTGCCTGTTTCATCCAGTGCACCGGCGTGCCCCATTGCTCGGCCGGTTCGGGCGGTGAGCTGATCACAGGCGTACGGACACCTCGGTCCGGCACCGGGCATGTCCGCTTGAGCACATCCCTCGCACGCGTCGAACCGCCCTTCAGCAGGCGGAGTTGAGAAGGACGTCGATGTTCCGCCGTGCCCTGGGACTGCCGACCCGTCGGCGCTCCAGCCAGCGATTGCGTCCTGCATTGTCCGGCCGTCCAATGGGATCACCTACATCGCCAGCCAGGCAGCCTGGCTGGCGATGTAGGTGACAGTCTCATGCGTCCTCGTGTACGTCCTGTCGCCGCGCATTCTTCACGGACCAGGCCGAGCAGTTGGAGCACCGGCCGGTCGGACAGGGGGACTGTTCGGCGTCATCGGCGCGAATCCTCCGCCGGCCAGGGATTGCACGGCACCACACATCGTGTCGTGGCGAACGGCAGCCCGGAGCCGGGGAGCGGCCGTCATTGCCCTTCGCAGACGCCCTCGACAGCGAACTTCTGGTACAGGTGCGGGTAGGCGACGGTGCCGGCGGGGTAGCCCGCAAGGTGCGAGGCGAACTCCGGCGTGCTGAGCGCCGCACGGAGGTGCTCGGTGGATTTCCAGACCGCGACGTTGGTGAACAGCCGGCTGCCGCCGATGCCCCGGTACAGCTGCACCGAGAGGAGGCGCCCCGACTTCTTCATGTACTCCGCGTCGTCCGTCCAGGCGGCCACCACCTCGGCCTCCTTGCCTTCCGGGGCGACGAAGGTGTTGATGATGGTGACCGGACCGGTCTCCTCCTTCTGCTGGTTGCGGAACTGGGTGGACTCGTCGAGGTGGCCGAACTGCAGCATGGTTGCTCCATGAGCTTGATGGGCTGTCAAAGTCACTTCCCGACACGCGGTCCACAACAGTTGGCAGCGACGGCGACTGAAGGGCTGAACAGGTGAGGGCCTTCCGGTTCGGTGTGGATTGCGACGTCCGCACCGAACCGGAAGGCCCTCGTGATCCCCGTCTTCCCGGCCGCCGTCCGGCGGTGGGCGGGAAGGGTCAGAGTGCGCTCAGCGCGGCGCGGGCGACCTCGTCGTCCTGGACCGGGGTGCCTCCGCCGACCGCGAGGGCGCCGATGAACTGGCCGCTCTCGAAGATCGGTCGGCCGCCGGCGAGCAGGCTGGCGCCACTGGCGACATGGGAAGCGATCTGGGCCGGGTCCTTGATGTTGGTGGCGAGGTCGGCGGTGGCGGCCCGGTAGGTGCGCGCGGTGTGTGCTTTGTGGGGTACCAACGCGGCTGCCGCCGGGCTGTTGTTGTCCATGCGAAGGGATGCCTTGGTTTCGCCGGCGGAGTCGACGACCAGCACATACATGGGTGGAAGAGTCGTGTGGTCCCGCACGTAGCGGATGGCGGCTTCGGCGAGCCGCTGGGCCTGGGCCAGGCTGATCGTCCGCGTCGCGGTCGATCCCATGCTGCCAGTGGTGGCCGAGGCGCTGTCGGCAAGCATCTGGCTCAACGCCACTCCGCCCGCCACCGCCCCCGCCATCCCGAGCATGCCGCGTCTCGTAGCCAGGGTGTTGCCGGAGTCTTCTGTCATGGCTTTGCTCCTGCGTCTTTGTGAGGAACGTTCTTGCGCATCTCGGGATTTTCTTGGGCGCCCTGCCGCGCCGACGGGCAGGTTGTTGCCGGTGACCGTGGATGCCTGGTGCGGACGGCGGGCGATGGCGTGGCCACCGCGCTCCTCCCGGTCACTTCATGCATGAAGTTATATCCGCGTCACTTCATGGCGCAACTGATGTCTCGAGTGATGTACTTCACGCGTGAAGTCATGTCTCGTGCTTGAACCGAGACGTCACGGCCTCAAGGCTCAGTGGAAATCGGCGCTGCCCGCTGCCTGGGCGATGCGCCGCGCAATCTGAGTCATCTGACGCACCTGTGCGGGCGAGAGGCTGTCGAAGACGAGGTGGCGGACCGCGGTGACGTGATCCGGGGCGCTGGCCTCGAGCTTCGCCATCCCCGCGTCGGTCAGGCCGGCCAGGGTGTAACGGCCGTCGGTGGGATCGGGGCGGCGGGTGAGCCAGCCGCGCCGCTCCATACGGGTCGCGACCTGGGACAGGCGCGGCAACTGACCCGCGGTGAAGTCAGCCAGCTCGCTCATGCGCAGCGTGCGCTCGGGGGCCCGGGACAGGCCCACGAGGACCTGGTACTCGAAGTGTGTGAGCCCGGCGTCGCGCTGGAGCTGCCGATCCATTGCCGCGGGCAGCTTGGTCACCATGCCGACCAGGGCCATCCAGGCGTGGAGCTCTTCCTCGTTCAGCCACCGGAACGGTTCCGCAGCCTCGCTGCCCCTTGCCGACTCGGCTTGCCCGCCGGGGCTGTCCTCGCCGGCGGGTGCGCTGCGGGTCCGCTTCACGGTGCGGTTCTTGGCCATGAAGTGGATTCTATGCGCGAGGGATGAATGGCCTTCCTTGCGAAGCGGCCGACCGGGCAGTCACATTCGGCTCGTGTGCGCGCGAAGGTTCTCCGGGCGGCGGGGGAGTCACACCCTGCAGAAAGCCGACAGCGGTCGACGCCCGTCCCCCGACTTCCTGGCTGCTGTCGAGCAGCACAAGCCACAGCTCGAACGGTACGAAGCCCTGTGCGCGGACCTCCGCGAGCGGCCGGCGGACGTCGCCCTCGCCTGGCTGTTGCACAACCCGGCGGTCGCGACCGCCATCGTCGGGCCGCGAACTCCCGAGCAGCTGCACGAGACACTCCGGGCCCCGCACCTGACCCTGTCCCCAAAGATCCTTCTCGAGCTCGACGAGATCTGGCCGGGTCCCGGCGGCGAGGCTCCGGAAGCGTATGCCTGGTAGCTCGGCCACCCAGGAGTCAAGCACGGCCGATTGACCGAGTTTCGCGACGCCGAGAGCCACCTCTGTTGGTCCGGCCGATCGACCTCGGCCCCCGGCCGATCTACTTCCGCGGGGAGCCCGGCCGAGGAGACGGTTCCGAGGCCGTGCCGAGGCGGGCCCGAACTCGGGCCCGTGCAGCGCGGCTCAAGGACGGGAACTCGGTCTCAGGAGGGGAGAAGGAATCCCATCAGGGCGAGCAGCACGCACGAGCCGAGGTTGACCGCCCGGTAGTGGAGGAAGACCGCGGCAAACTCGCGGATGGTCGCACCGGGCCAGAAGTAGGCGGCGGTGGGTGAGCCGATGACCTGGCCGTCCACACCGGTGCGCCGGGCCGTCAGGGCGGCGCGGAAGACGTGGAAGTTGCGGACCGGTCCTGGACGGCCGGCGTCGGCCTGCGGGCCGACCCGCTGCTGCTCCCCGGGACCGCCCGGCGGGTGGAGCGCCAGGCCACCGCGTGCTGCAGGAAGCGCTGCCGAACGTGCGGCGCCCCGCCCCTGGTGCGGACGTCGTCGTCCGCCTCTTACCGGACCGGCACTCCGGTACGCGACCGCCGGCTGCCGCTCGCCTGACCCGTGAATCGGCCTGCGGGCCGACCCCGGCCGCACACTGTCGGCCGACCGGCCGAAGCGCAGCCACCGCCCGGCGGGCCACTCTTCCGGTGACAGCCTCACCGCAGCAAGCGCATCGCAGGAGAGAAACATGAAATACGTCGCTGTGTCCCTGGTGACCGCCACCGTCGTGGCCGTGGGCGGGTTCGCTTTCGTGGCCGTACCACGGCTGCTGAGCACGGAGTCGACCAGCACCGTCGGTTCCACCGGGGCCGTGAGCCGTGCGGAGGTCGAGAAGCAGGTCCGCGAGAACTACTCCCTGCCGCTCGAGGAGAAGCCGAAATCCGTGAGCTGCGCCGGAGGTCTCAAGGCGCGGCAGCGCGACTCGGTCGAGTGCACTGTGACGGCCGAGAACGGGAAGCGGCAGCAGATCATGGTGTCCGTGACCAAGGCCAACGGGAACAGCGTCTCGTACGACTACGCGGTGCTGGCGAATTAGGACTGCCCGCTGTGGCCCGACCCGTGACTGTCAGGGCGGCATGACCATGACGAACACGGGCTTGATCACCCCACCGCGCCGACCGCACCGACATCCCCTTGTGTCCCCTGCTGTTCGACAACGTCACGCTCCGCCTGCTCGGCAGCGACGGCTTCCCCACCACGGCCGGCCGCCCGGCCGCCCGCGACGTCACCACCGCGGCCGCCGTCGGCGCCATCGTGGCCTTCCTCGTCCGTCCGCTACGACGGCCCGAGCATCTGCACGAGACCAGCGAGGTGGTGCCGGACACTGCACCCGACGTTCGGCCCGACCCGGGGCCCCGCGTCGGTGGACTTGCCCGACCCGGACGGGCCCTGGTCGCCGGCGAGCCGTAGGACTTCTTCAGACGCCCACCAGGACGGGGTAGGCGGCGGTCGTGGGGAACGAGTTCATCGGGCGGCCTCGACGGTGACAAGGACGCACAGGACGAGGCAGAGCCCGGCGAGCGCCGCCAGGGCCACTTGGAGAACGCCGAGGATCTGCATACCGTCGACGATCCCGCCGTACCACCCCGCCCGTCCTCGGCCGCGGGACCGGTCCGGAGCGGCCGGCATCGGCCTGCGGGCCGACCCGCTGCCCGGCCGTACATCCGTACTCTGTGCGGCGTGGAACCCGATACTCCGCTCTCCCCGGCCGTCCGGCGCGCCATCATGGCCTCCCTCTGCGGGGGCCTGGCCCTGGTGTGGCTGTACGACCTGGCGGCCTACTACGACCCGCAGGGCCGCTGGTCGAGCTGGCTGACCCTGGTCTGCGGCCCCCTCGCCGCCGTCACGCTGCTCTTTCCCGCCCGCCGGCCGGGCCCCGAATGGCGAGCCGGCATCGCCGCGCTGATCTCCTTGGCCCTGACCGTGGGCCTGTGCGTGTACGCGCCGCTCACCAGTGGTACGTGGGGCATGCTGGAAACGGTCGCCCTGCTTGTGCTGTTCGCCCGGACCGCGCGAAGGGTGGAACGCCCGGCCACCGCCGTGACGCTGTCGGCGGCGCTGGCCGCCGCGGTGATCGCCATGCCCCTGCGCGGGGGCACGGAGCACAGCGACTACCTCAAGTACTCCTTCGTGCTGACGTTCGCCGTCGGCGGCGCCGCATGCCTTGGTGGCTATCTGCGCCTCCTGGACGCCCGCCGGGCTCAGGCCGTGGCCTCCGTACGCCACAACGAGCGCCTGGAACTCGCCCGGGACCTGCACGACTTCGTCGCCCACCACGTCACCGGCATCGTCGTGCACGCCAACGCCGCGCTGGTGATCCAGGAGACCTCGCCGGAGCAGATCAAGCCCCTGTTGGAGGGCATCTCCCGGGCCGGCGGGGAGACCCTGGACTCCATGCGCCGGCTGGTGCGGGTGCTGCGCGAGGACGACCACCGGGCCGCACGCGCGGGTGAGCTGCCGACCGAGCTGAACCGCTTGGTCTCCGCGTTCGCCGAGAACGGGACCGTGGCGGCGCTGGTCATCGCGCCCGAGGTGCGCGAGATCCGGCTGGCTCCGGAGGTGGAGACGTCCGTCCACCGCGTGGTGCAGGAGGCGCTGACGAACGTGCGCCGCCACGCCCATGGTGCGGACGTCGTCGTCCGCCTCGAACTGGACTCTCAAGGTCGCCTCCGGGTGGAGGCGCGCAACGCGGCGCCGCAGACGCGCGTCACCGGGCCGATCGGCGGGCGGGGCGGCTTCGGCCTGGTGGGCCTGCGGGAACGCGTGGAGGCCGTTGAGGGGTCGCTGACCAGCGGCCGGACAGCGGACGGCGGCTGGTGCGTGAGTGCCGCCTTCCCTGTCCTGGCAGCTGTGGAAGGATCATCGGCATGAGCGGTGACAATGGTGGGAGCGATGCCCGGACGCGGGTACTGATCGCCGACGACCAGGAGATGGTCCGCACCGGCTTCCGGCTGATCCTCGGCACCCAGCCCGACCTCGAAGTGATCGGCGAGGCCGCCGACGGCGCCGAGTGCGTCGAACTCGCCCGCAGGATGCGTCCCGACGTGTGTCTCGTCGACATCCGCATGCCCAAGCTGGACGGTCTGGAGGTCACCCGGGCCCTGGCCGGGCCGGGCGTCACCGACCCGATGCGCGTGGTCGTGGTGACCACCTTCGATCAGGACGACTACGCCTACACCGCCCTGCGCAACGGCGCGTGCGGCTTCCTCCTCAAAGACGCCGGCTCCACCCTGCTGATCGAGGCCGTGCGCTGCGCCGCCCGCGGCGATGCCCTGGTCTCCCCCGCCGTCACCGTCCGGCTCCTCAAGCACCTCGCCGGACAGCAGCCGCCGACGGCAGCGCTCCCGCACCCGCTCTCCGAGCGGGAAGTCGAGGTCGCACGCCTGGTGGCCGTGGGCCGCACGAACCAGGAGGTCTGCGGCGAGCTGTACGTGTCCCTGGGCACGGTCAAGTCGCACCTGGCCAACATCAAGGACAAGCTCGGCGTGCGCAACCGCGTCGAGATCGCCGCCTGGGCCTGGGACTCCGGGCTCGTACGCGACCGTCAGATGCCGCCCGCCTGACCTGTGGGTCGGCCTGCGGGCCGACCCCGGCCGCTCCACGTCGGCAGAGGGCCCCGTACGCCGTCGTCGGCGCCATCGTGCTCAACCCGCGGCCAGCAGGCCGTCCAGGCTGTAGAGCTCCCAGAGCGGCCAGTCGCCGCTGTGGCCACAGGCGCGGTCGCGGTGCCGTCCTTGCGGTCCCCGGAGTCGTCGATCACGATGACCCCGCCGTCGTGCGGAGCGGTCGCCGGTTCCTTGCGCAGCAGTTCAAGCCGCCGGTCGTTGATCTGCTGGGCCTGTTCTCTGGCCTGGTGGTTTTTGGTTGGTCCGACAGGCCTGTACCGCGCCAACCAAGTGCCTGTTTCCTCCCTGGGCCATCGCGGATGGGCAGGAAGGGTCGCTGGCGGACGTTTGCCGCGAGCACGGACTCGATGCGGACAGCGTCGTTCGTCCGCGCTGCCCTCAATCTGACCGACTGATACCCAAGTACCTGCCTGCTATCAAACGCTTTACATCAACCCACTAGGTTGATAATCTGGTACTTGCCAAGGCCTTCGAGCCATCGCTGAAGTCATTCACATCGGCGCGCACTTGCTGTCACATGGCGGCCCTTCATCGCGCCGAACACGGCGTCCGTCAACTGCCCATCACCCTCGGGGTGCTGCTCGGGTGAAGGCGGTCGTAAGAAAGTGGGAGAGACCGTGACCAACAACACTCCAACGATCACGCGTGACGGAGTCATCGGACAGGACGGGAGCGAGGTGGTCACCGTCGATCAGGCCACCGGGGCAGAGTTCGCCCGGTACCCCGTGGCCGGCAAGGAAGAGGCCGCCGCGGCTGTCGCTGCCGCACGCTCGTCCGCCGGGCCCTGGTGGGACCTAGGATTCGAGGGCCGCGCGGAGCGACTGCGCGCATGGCGGCGGGAGATAGCCGTAGGCGGCGAGGAGGGGGCCGCCCTCATCCACGCCGAAAACGGCAAGCCCCTCGACGACGCCCGCGTTGAAGTGCTCGGGATTCTGGAGCACGTGCAGTACGCCATCGAAAACGCCGGGCGCGTGCTGGGCCGCCGGGAGGTCCCCGCCAGCCCCACCGTGCCCAACCAGCGAGCGTGGGTCGAATACCAGCCCTACGGCGTCGTCGGTGTCATCGGTCCGTGGAACTTCCCTCTCCTGACGCCGGGGGCCATCCTGATCGGGGCGGTCGCGGCCGGAAACGCCGCCATCCTCAAGCCCAGCCAGATCACGCCAGGCGTCGGGGAGTGGCTCGTCCGGACCTGGCAGCGGGCGGTCCCCGACCTTCCGGACGTCCTCCAGTGTCTCAACGGGTTCGGGGCCACCGGCGGAGCGCTCATCGAGGCCGGTCTGAACAAGCTCGCGTTCACCGGCAGCGTCGCCACGGGCAAGACGGTGGCCGCCCAGTGCGCGCAGACCCTGACCCCCCTCCTGCTGGAACTCGGCGGAAAGGACGGCGTCGTCGTTGCCGAGGACGCCGACCTGGACGAAGCCGCCAAGCACGTCGTATGGGGCGCCATACAGAACACCGGACACGGCTGCATCAGCCTCGAAGTGGCCTACGTCGTCGAGTCGGTTCACGACGAGTTCGTCGAGAAGATCAGCGACCTCGCCAAGCAGGTACGCGTCGGCAGCGACGAGGACGCGGAGATCGGGCCGGTTCCCCTGCCCACCCAGATCCCAATCATCCGGGAGCACATCCAGGACGCTCTCGATCGCGGCGCCACAGCCACGGTCGGTGGCATCGAGGCAGTGGGGGAGCGCTATGTCACCCCCACCATCCTCGTCGGCGTGAGCCCCGACGCCCTGGCGGTGACCGAGGAGACGTTCGGACCCACGCTCGCCGTCGTCAAAGTCACCGACACCGAGGAAGCCATCGCGCACATCAACACCAGCCGCTACGGACTGGGCAGCGCCGTCTTCAGCCGCGACCGCGGCGAAGCCATCGCCCGTCAACTCCGCGTCGGAATGACCAGCATCAACGACGCCCTGGTGTTCTCCATCAACCCCGCCGTGCCCTTCGGCGGTCGCGGCGACAGCGGCTACGGGCGCAAGCAGGGCGAGGAAGGACTCCGGGAGTTCGCCTACCCGCACTCCTTCACCGCCAAGACCGGCCCCGCCCAGTTCTCGGCGACCACCTTCGGCAGGCCCGCGGGCGCGATGGCGGGAGCCCTCGCCGGCGTACGCGACAGGATCCTGGCCGAGAGCGACAAGAAGACCGCCTGACCAACCGGCGGCCAGAAGCGCACAGCCCGGTCCGGCATCCACCCCCGCCACCACACCGGTTGCTGACTGACGGCACCGGGTCCGCGAGGGCGGCACCCACCTCGGACCCGGTCGCCCGACCCGGCCCGTCGACAGCGCGAGCCGACCAGAACAGCCGATGCCTCACGGGGGAACAACGCCGCACCTTCGCGGAGCGCGACATCGATTGGCACGTCCCGACAACCACCACACCACCATCGACGGAGAGCGGACATGCCCGACGAAGATCCTTTCCATGCCGTGAATCCGCCCGCCGAGCCCCGGACCAAGCCTCCTGCCGAGTCCACCCGGCGAAGATTCATCGCTGCGACCGCCGCTGCTGGGGG
>NZ_JBIWLX010000042.1:0-28650 GCF_044766405.1 Streptomyces sp. NPDC102270
CTCACCGGTGACCCGCACACCCCCGACACCCGTGCCGGCTGCCTCGAAACCCACGTGTATCTCATCTCGCCCTCGCCTCGATGCTCGGTGAGCCCCCCCCCCCCCCCCCGCGCGGGGGGGGGGGGGGGGGGGGGGGGGGGGGGGGGGGGGGGGCCGGGGGGGGGGGGGGGGGGGGGGGGGGGCCCCCCCCCCCCCGCCCCTCACCGCCCCGGCAACATCAACCCCAACGCCCCCTCCCGCACCGTCCAGGTCCGCCGCCGTACCGGTCCCCCCACCCCCGCGTCCGCCCGGTAGCGGAAATCCGCCCCGGTGACGGTCACCGTCCTGCCGGTGGTCAGCAGGGGGGAGGCCTCCGCCCCGACCGACAGCCGGCGTACCTCCACCGACGCCAGGCCGCCGCCGGAGCCCGGGGTCACCGAGACCGCCTCCAGGGGCTGGTCCAGGTCCACCAGGGTCACGCCGTCGACCTCCACCCGCAGCCGCGAGGGCCCGGGGACGGCGGGCGCGGTCTCCCTGGCGGGACGGGCCGGCACCAGGGTCCGTACGAGGGACTGGCAGGTCCGCAGCCAGGGCCGCGCGGCCTCCAGTGGCTCCTGACGCGCGGCCGGCGCGGGGATCCGCAGGGCGCCGAGGACCACCCCGTCGCTGTCGTCCACCAGCATGTCCAGGCGTCGCTCGGCCCCGTCCAGGACCGCCCGCGCGGCCGCCACCGCCCCCGTGGGCACCCCGAGGGCGTGGGCGACCGAGAGCATCGGTCCCACCGGCACCACCGACAGCACGCATTCGGCCAGCTCCCGCTGCCGGTGCAGCAGCAGCACCGCCCGCATCAGGGCACGGTCGTCACCGACCACCACCAGCCGTCGCGAGCCCCGGCGGGCCAGTGCCCGGGCGAACTCCTCGGGTCCGTCCGGCAGACTCACCTTCGTCGCCGCACCCGCGCTGAGCACGTCTTTCACGATCCGTACGGACTCGCTGTCCGTCTGCCGGGCGATCGGGTCGATGACCACCAGCAGCTGATCGGACGTCGCGGAAGTCGCCACCTCGGCCATGCCTCGCTTCCTCGGGTAGCATCTTGGTGCAAGAGCCCCTTGCGCTATTGCGCCAGGGGCTTCGTCTATTCCGGGGCATCCGGGTCCGACGGGCAGCGGCCGACGACGGCCGTGGTGCACGCGACGGAGGAACCGTACGCGTACGCCCCCGACCTTGGACATGCCCCGCCCGGAAGGGGTGTACGCGCGTGCCCGCACTTGTGCTGCTCGGTGCTCAGTGGGGTGACGAGGGCAAGGGAAAGGCGACCGACCTGCTCGGTGGCTCGGTGGACTATGTGGTGCGCTACCAGGGCGGCAACAACGCCGGCCACACGGTAGTCGTGGGCGATCAGAAGTACGCCCTCCACCTCCTCCCTTCCGGAATCCTGTCTCCGGGGTGCACCCCGGTCATCGGTAACGGTGTCGTCGTCGATCCGTCGGTCCTGTTCTCCGAGCTGAACGGACTGAACGACCGAGGCGTCGACACCTCCAAGCTCCTGATCAGCGGTAACGCCCACGTCATCACGCCGTACAACGTCACCGTCGACAAGGTGACGGAACGCTTCCTCGGAAAGCGCAAGATCGGTACGACGGGGCGCGGCATCGGACCGACCTACGCCGACAAGATCAACCGCGTGGGCATCCGCATCCAGGACCTGTACGACGAGTCGATCCTGACCCAGAAGGTCGAGGCGGCCCTCGACGGCAAGAACCAGCTCCTCACCAAGGTCTTCAACCGCCGGGCCATCGAGGTCGGCCAGGTCGTCGAGGAACTGCTGGGCTACGCGGACCGGCTCAAGCCCTACGTCGCCGACACTGTCCTGGTGCTCAACCAGGCCCTGGAGCAGGACAAGGTCGTCCTGTTCGAGGGCGGCCAGGGCACGCTCCTGGACATCGACCACGGCACGTACCCCTTCGTCACCTCCAGCAACCCCACCGCGGGCGGGGCGTGCACGGGCTCGGGCGTCGGCCCCACGAAGATCAGCCGGGTCATCGGCATCCTCAAGGCCTACACGACCCGTGTCGGCTCGGGCCCCTTCCCCACGGAACTCTTCGACGCGGACGGCGACGCGCTGCGCCGCATCGGAGGTGAGCGGGGTGTCACCACCGGCCGTGACCGTCGCTGCGGCTGGTTCGACGCGGTGATCGCCCGGTACGCGACCCGCGTCAACGGCCTCACCGACTTCTTCCTCACCAAGCTCGACGTGCTCACCGGCTGGGAACAGATCCCGGTCTGTGTCGCGTACGAGATCGACGGCGAGCGCGTCGAGGAGCTCCCGTACTCCCAGACCGACTTCCACCACGCGAAGCCGGTCTACGAGTACCTGCCGGGCTGGAGCGAGGACATCACGAAGGCCAAGACCTTCGCCGACCTCCCGAAGAACGCCCAGGACTACGTGAAGGCGCTGGAGGAGATGTCCGGCGCCCCGATCTCCGCGATCGGCGTGGGCCCGGGCCGGGACGAGACGATCGAGATCAACTCGTTCCTGTAAATCCCTTTTGTTCGCAGGCTGTTGGGCCGGTCATGGATTTCCTTGACCGGCCCATGGCTTGCTCCTGGTTCCGCGCGCGACCGGCGGGACGGGACTATCTACGCGGGTAGTTCCGTCTCCCCTCCCTCTCCCGTTCCAGGAGTCCAGCCATGCCCGTCAGTCCCCTGAACCGTCGCGCGTTCGTCAAGAAGTCGGCCGTCACCGGTGCGGCCGTGGCCGTCGCGGGGTCGGTGGGCGCGCCCGCCGCCGAGGCCGCAGAACGCGGACCGGTGGCGAAGAAGAACCGCACCTGGTCGTTCTCGATCCTCGGCACCACCGACCTGCACAGCCACGTCTTCGACTGGGACTACTACCTCGACAAGGCGTACTCCGACAGCAAGGGCAACTCCGTCGGTGTCGCCCGGGTCGCCACGCTGATCAAGCAGCAGCGCGCGGCGAAGGGCGAGGAGCACGTCCTGCTCGTCGACGCCGGCGACATCATCCAGGGCACCTCCCTCGCCTACTACTTCGCGCGCGTGCAGCCCATCACCGGCAAGGGCGCCCCGAAGCACCCGATGGCCGTCGCCATGAACCACATGCGCTACGACGCCGCCGCCCTCGGCAACCACGAGTTCAACTACGGCATCGAGGTGCTCCGGAAGTTCGAGAGCCAGTGCCGCTTCCCGCTGCTCGGCGCCAACGCCCTGGACGCGAAGACGCTCAAGCCCGCCTTCCAGCCGTACACCGTCAAGCGCATCTGCGTCCCCGGCGCCCCCGACATCAAGGTCGGCATCCTCGGCCTCACCAACCCCGGCATCGCCATCTGGGACAAGGACAACGTCAGCGGGAAGATGGTCTTCCCGGGCCTGGTCGAGCAGGCGAAGAAGTACGTGCCCCGGCTGCGCGCCCTCGGCTGTGACGTCGTCTTCCTCACCGACCACTCGGGCCTGGACGGCAGTTCCTCGTACGGCGACGAGCTCCCGTACGTCGAGAACGCCTCCAACCTCGTCGCCCAGCAGGTCCCGGGCATCGACGCGATCCTGGTCGGCCACACCCACGTCGAGGTGCCGTCGTACACCGTCAAGAACGACGAGACCGGCGAGGACGTCCTGCTGTCCGAGCCGTACTGCTGGGGCTACCGGCTCAGTGTCTTCGACTTCGAGCTGGAACTCGTGCGCGGGCAGTGGAAGGTCACCAAGAAGACCGCCCAGACCCTTAACCCCAACACGGTCGACGAGGACCCGGAGATCAAAAAGCTCCTGGAGGCCGACCACGAGCTGGTCGTGAAGTACGTCAACACGTCCGTCGGCACCTGCACCGAGGACCTCTCGGCGGCGGAGTCCTGCTGGAAGGACGTCCCGATCATGGACTTCATCCACCAGGTCCAGATGGACACCGTGAAGGCCGGCCTCTCGACGGCCGACGCCGCCCTGCCCCTCATCTCGGTCGCCGCACCCTTCTCCCGCACCGCGGACATCCCCGCGGGCAGCGTGACCATCAAGGACATCGCCGGGCTCTACATCTACGACAACACCCTCTACGGCAAGAAGCTCACCGGCGCCCAGCTCAAGGACTACCTGGAGTACGCGGCGAAGTACTACCACCAGGTGCCCGCGGGCACGGCCGTGGACACCGCGACGCTGACCAACGCCAACAGCTTCTGGGACTACATGTACGACACCGCCGCGGGCGTCTCGTACGACATCGACATCGCGGCGGCCGAGGGCTCCCGCATCAAGAACCTGTCCTACAACGGGACGCCGGTCGCCGACGACCAGGTCTTCGTCGTCGCCGTCAACAACTACCGGGCCAACGGCGGCTCGGGCTACCCGCACATCGCCGCCGCCGACATCGCCTACTCCTCCACCAACGAGATCCGCCAGCTGATGATCGACTACGTGACCTCCAAGGGCGCGCTGGACCCGAAGGACTTCGCGGTCACCAACTGGAAGCTGACGCAGGGCGGTACGGCGGTCTTCGCCTGAAGCCGGTGAAGTTTCGCCAACCGAAGCCGTGGTTCAGGCGGTGGGGCGCGGGCGGCGGCCGGAGACGCTCCGGTACGCCGCCCCGAGCGCGGCCGCGTTCACCACGGCCCCCGCGACGATCCCGGCCCAGGCCCACGCCCCCGGCAGCATCACGAACAGCAGCGAGGCCGGGGCCGTGACCAGGAACGCCCAGACCCCGGCGAGGCTCGCGTCGGCGTGCTCGACGAACAGGGCGTCCACGCCGACCCAGCCGAGGACGGCGGCCACGACGAGCAGGTAGCCGAGAGCGAGCGGGTTGAGGAAGTGGCGCGAGCGGTTCATCGGGATCCCCCTGGAAGTCTTCGTGGAGCGGTGGGCTCCGTCCGTGCTCTCCACGATGCCGGGGCCCGCCGCCCGCCGCCTGAGTAGCGGTACTCAACCTCCGCGGGGCGCGTACCCAGAACTCAGAACTCAGAACTCCTCCTGGTGTGCCCCGTTCGCCGTCCAGGGGTGCGCCGCATGATGGCGTCGACGACCTCGGAAGGGAAGCCGTGCCGCGATCCCAGCGCACTTCCCACATGGCCCGTAGCAGGGAGAAATACCGCATATAGGCATATTCTTGGACCGTGCATCCCAACCTGTCGATCAAGAGAAGGTGAGTGCGATGCGCGTACTGCTCAAGGTGTGCATGGACACGGAGAAGGCCAACGAGGCCATCAGTCACGGCACCCTGTCGAAGCTCATCGAGGCGTCGGTGGAACAGATCAAGCCCGAGGCGACCTACTTCACCGCCGAGAACGGCCGGCGCACCGCCTACATGGTCTTCGACATGCAGGACAGCTCACTGATGCCGGTGATCAGTGAGCCGTTCTTCCAGAACCTGGGTGCCGAGATCACCTACACCCCGGTGATGAACTACGAGGACGTCCAGAAGGGACTCTCCCAGCTGGGGCGCTGACCCTCAGCTGAAGATGATCATCGAGCCCTGGGCGAGACTCCGGGTCGCCGCCGCGTGCAGCCCCAGCCAGACATGACGCTCACGGGCGAAGGGACTGGGGTCGTACGGCGCGGGGACCGCCGGCTCCTCCAGTTCCGTGGGGGCGCGCGGTGGCTCGGGGGGCGCCGGCGGATTGGCCGGATCGATGCCGATCACGGGGGCCACGAACTCCAGCTCCCGCAGCATGGCCTGCGAGGAGCCCAACGGGCCGCCGCCCGCGAGGAGTTCGTCGTTGGCGAGGGGATGCGGGAAGTCGACGGGGACGTACGCGCCCGCGTGGTCGTAGTGCCAGACCAGATGGGACTGCTGGGCCGTCGTCTCGAACATCTCCAGCAACTGCTCGTAGTCACCGCCCAGTTCGTCCACGGGGGTGACCGGGAGCCCGCAGACCTGGAGCAGATAGGCGCGGCGCAGGAAGTGCAGGGCGTCGTAGTCGAAACCGGCCACCGGGGCGACCTCGCCGGACAGCCCCGGCATGTACTGGTACACCGGCACCGGCGGCAATCCGGCCTCGGCGAGCACCTTGTTGTATTGCGCGAGTTCCTCGGCGAACGGGTTGTCCGGGGTGTGGCACAACACGTCGACAAGCGGCACCAGCCACAGGTCACAGGCCAAAAGACAGCTCCTCGGATACTCGCGGTGCGCGGATATCGTCACACGGTGGTCAGGGAAGGGTAGTCGCTGGAGTCCCCGGGTGGGGCCCCTTGTGCGGGTCGTGGAAGCGGGTCGTGCTGGTCCCTTACCCGTGCGGGGGGCCGTCAGTCGGCGGTGAGGCCCTCGATGAGGGTCAGATAGTGGCCGTTGTAGGCGGTGAGGAGCTTGCGGGCGGTCGCGGTGTCCCGCTGGTACAGGGCGTCGGCGACCTCTGGGTGCGCGGACCACAGGCTGCCGCGCAGGTCGGTGAGCCGGCGCAGGTGCTGGACCGTGCACACCCAGGTCTGCACGCGCAGCCGGTGCAGGAAGTCGGCCAGATAGGGGTTGCCGAACAGGACGCTCAGCTCGCGCCAGAAGCGCAGGTCGTAGCCGATCAGCACGGTCAGGTCGCCCGCGGTGGCGGCCCGCTGGGCCTCCTCGCCGCGCCGCCGCACGCCCGCCACCGCCGCGGCGGTACGGGGTTCGTCCAGCTCCTCGAGGATGCGGTGGCCGGAGTCGAGCGCGTGGAACATGCCGTCGGTGACCAGGTTGCGGGCCTCGATCATGCCGCGGAAGTCGTCGAGGGAGTACTCGTGCACATGGAAGCCGCGGTGCTGGTCGGCCTCCAGGAGCCCCTGCGCCGACAGGTCCACGAGGGCCTCGCGGACCGGGGTCGCGGAGACGCCGTACTGCTCGGCGATCTCCTTCACCGTGAACTCCTGCCCCGGCTGGAGCCGCCCCGCCAGTACCTCGTCGCGCAGCGCGTCCGCGATCTGCTGCCGCAGGGTGCTGCGGGTGACGGCACCGTTACCGCTGCTGCCGGGCATCGTCGGGGCGCCTCCCTCGCGCAGGTGCAGATGGCGTGCTCGTACATATGTCTACGGGCACGCCACCTTACGCGTTCGAAGGAGCGCGAGTTTTACTCCGTGTACTGGTCCGCCACGCAGAGCGCGGTGTCCAGCGCCGCGAGCCCTTCCTTCAGTTCGGCCTCGCCGACGTTGCACGGCGGCACGACGTGCGTCCGGTTCATGTTGACGAACGGCCAGATGCCCTGCTTCTTCGCGGCGGCCGCGAACGCGGCCATCGGGGCGTTGGCCTCGCCCGCCGCGTTGTAGGGCACGAGCGGCTCGCGGGTCTCCTTGTTCCTCACGAGCTCGAGCGCCCAGAACATGCCCACGCCCCGCACCTCGCCGACGCTCGGGTGCCGCTCGGCGAGCTCCCGCAGCGCGGGCTCCAGGACGGCCGTACCGAGATGCTTGGCGTTGTCGACGACCCCTTCCTCCGCCATGACGTTGATCGTCGCGACGGCGGCGGCACAGGCGAGCGGGTGGCCGGAGTAGGTGAGCCCGCCGGGGTACGGCCGCTTCCCGAAGGTCTCCGCGATCGCGCCGGAGATGGCGACACCGCCGAGCGGCACGTACCCGCTGTTGACGCCCTTGGCGAAGGTCATGAGGTCGGGCGTGACGTCGAACAGGTCGGCGGCGAACCACTCACCGGTGCGCCCGAATCCGGCCATGACCTCGTCCAGGACGAAGACGATCCCGTACTTGTCGCAGATCTCGCGGACACCGGCGAGGTAGCCGGGCGGCGGGACCATGATCCCGGCGGTGCCGGGGATGGTCTCCAGGATGATCGCGGCGACGGTGGCGGGCCCCTCGAAGGCGATGGTCGTCTCCAGGTGCTCCAGCGCCCGCGCGGTCTCCTGCTCCTCGGTCTCGGCGTAGAAGCGGGACCGGTACAGGAAGGGCGCCCAGAAGTGCACGACCCCGGCGGAGGCGCTGTCGGAGGCCCAGCGCCGGGGGTCCCCGGTGAGGTTGACGGCCTGCTGCGTACCCCCGTGGTACGAGCGGTAGGCGGAGAGCACCTTGGCCCGCCCGGTGTGCAGCCGGGCCATGCGCACGGCGTGCTCCACCGCGTCCGCGCCGCCGTTGGTGAAGAAGATCTTGTCCAGGTCCCCGGGCGTCCGCTCGGCGATCAGCCGGGCCGCCTCCGACCGGGCCTCGATCGCGAAGGCGGGCGCGAAGGTGGTCATCGTCGCCGCCTGCTCCTGTATCGCGGCGACGACCTTCGGGTGTTGGTACCCGATGTTGGTGTAGACGAGCCCGCTGGTGAAGTCGAGGTAGCGGTTCCCGTCGTAGTCCCAGAAGTACGAGCCCTCCGCACCGGCGACGGCGAGCGGGTCGATGAGCTCCTGCGCGGACCAGGAGTGGAACACATGAGCACGGTCCGCGGCCTTCACGGCGGCGCCGGCCTCGGGGAGTGGCTGAGGGGTCATGCGAGTGAGCGTAAATGTCCGCGATACGGAAGCGGTATCGGCGTCCTGTCTGTGGACGGGGGCTTTCCGCGACAGGTTGTCCAGGCCGAGCGATTGACAACATGCTGTCGAAATGACAGCGTGTTGTCATGAATGGTGTAGGGAATGCGAAGCCAGTGCATCTCGCCGTCTACGACACCTGGGCCGACTGGGAGACGGGGCACGCCACCGCCTACCTCGCCCGCGCCGGACGGGAGATCCGGACCGTCGGCCCGACCCGCGAGCCGGTGACCTCGATCGGCGGCCTGCGGGTCCAGCCCGCGTGCGCCCTGGACGACGTACGCCCCTCCGACAGCTCCCTGCTGATCCTCCCGGGCGCCGATCTCTGGGACACCTCCGACGACCTCGCCCCCTTCGCCCGCAAGGCGCGCGAGTTCCTCGACGCCGGGGTTGCCGTCGCCGCGATCTGCGGGGCCACCGCGGGTCTCGCGCGCGAGGGGCTGCTCGACGACCGCGAGCACACCAGCGCCGTGTCCTTCTATCTGGCGGCCACGGGGTACGGGGGCGGCGCGCGGTACGTCGACGCGGACGCCGTGACCGACGGCGCCCTGATCACCGCCGGACCCACCGAGCCCGTCGCTTTCGCCCGGGAGATCTTCCGGCTGCTCGGGGTCTACGAGGGCGAGGTGCTGGACGCCTGGTACCGGCTGTTCCACGACTCCGACCCGCAGGCCTACGCCGTGCTGCAGGAAGCGGCCGCGCGGTGAGCCGGGAGCGCCAGGACCTGCTCAGCCGCAGCGCCCTCGGAGTGTTCCGGCTCAACGGCCAGTTCCTCGCCCTGGCCGAGGAGTTGGCGGGCCCCTCCGGGCTCACCGCCGCCTGGTGGCAGGTGCTCGGCGCGGTGCTCCGGCAGCCGCTGCCGGTCTCCGGGATCGCCCGGGAGATGGGCATCACGCGCCAGAGCGTGCAGCGGATCGCCGATCTGCTGGTGGAGCGGGGACTGGCCGAGTACCGGCCCAACCCCGCCCACCGGCGCGCCAAGCTCCTCACGCCGACCGAGGAGGGGCTGGCCGCCATGCGGCGGATCGACCCGGGTCACGCGGCCTTCGCCGACCGGTTCGCGGAGGCCTTCGGGGAAGCCGAACTCGCCGAGGCCGTGGGAGTGCTGGAGCGGCTGTCCAAGGTACTCGATCAGCTCTCGACGGACGGCGGACGGACGTAGACACTGGGACGTGTCGTGCAGTGCGAGGTCTCGGGGGAGGGCCTGCGATGGAGGAACACGGCTCCGCTGGACCAGCGGACGGCGAGGGGCGGGCCCACGCCCAGGAGCGCTCCACGCCGGGCACCTACCTGACGCCGTATCCGCCGGAGCAGGAGGCCGATCACCGCAGTCGTGCCGTCACGGCGGCGCTTCTCGCGACGGCGCTCGTGGTGGCGCTGGGCGCCGGCGGTGCGGTCTACGGCGTCCTGGCCGACGAGGGCCCCGCCGTCACACCGACGGCACCTTCGGCCTCGCCCTGACCCCGTCCCCACTCCTCACCACTCCTCACCGAGGCTCCGGCGGCCGTTGCCGGGGCATGTTCGGGCGGGTCGGTGGTCCTGGGGGGAGGGGGACGCGCCCCTGAGGACCCCCCTGGTCCTGGCGGCCCCCGGAGGTCACCGCGCCCTGGATGCCCATCGGGGTCGAGCCGTTGCGGAACTCCACGATCCAGTCGGCCGTCTCCACCCGGATCAGCTCCGTCACGTCCTCCGAGAAGCGGCGCAGCACGCCCAGGCAGCGTTCGGTGGCCTCGGCGGCCGTGCCCTCCGTGGGGCCGAGCACCTCGCGGACGCTCTCCGAGGCCCAGTCGAACTGGAGGGCAAGCAGGCGGCGCTGGACGGCCTGAGCGGTGGCCACGTCCCTTATCCAGCCGGAGGTCACACCGAAGAAGCGGTCGACGGCCACGCAGGCCACCGCGAGGAGGAGGGCGAGATAGCCCCAGGGCGCGAGTTCGGCGCCCACCACTCCGGTCAGCCCCACCAACGGCAGCACGGCCCCGGTCACCGCCCCCGCCGCGGCCCCGCCCCGCAGGGCCCGCGCACAGCGTCGTTTCCCCACCCGGTCCGCGAGATACCAGGACGTCGTCTCCAGCGCCCCGTGCTCCACCCACCGGTACAGCTCGTCGAGCCGTACGGCCGGCTCGCCCCAGTCGCCGAGCGGAAACGTCCGCCCGGCCAGATCGGCCCGTCCGTCCTGGGGCGGGCCCTCGGGCTGCATCTCCGGCTGACCCACCCGGCGCTCCCTACTGATCGGTCACCCTGCGTGACGCCTGATGCTGATGTGCGGGGATCCTTCCTACCGCCCAATGGGTGGCGAAGGGGGTGCTTTGGTTGCTTTTCCGCTCGGAAGAGGGCCTTGATCAGGTATAGGACTCCAGGTCGACTCACTCGAAAGAGTGCTGGGGCGACGGCCACGTGGAACACGTAGGCTCGTCACAGACGGAAGACCAAGGCGAAAAGCACAGGAGCTGATCGTGATCCCCGGTGGTGGCCAGCCCAACATGCAGCAGCTGCTCCAGCAGGCCCAGAAGATGCAGCAGGACCTGGCGAACGCGCAGGAGGAACTCGCCGGGACCGAGGTCGACGGCCAGGCGGGCGGCGGTCTGGTGAAGGCCACCGTCACCGGCGCCGGCGAGCTGCGCGCGCTGAAGATCGACCCGAAGGCCGTGGACCCCGAAGACACCGAGACCCTCGCCGACCTGATCGTGGCGGCGGTCCAGGCGGCCAACGAGAACGCCCAGACCCTCCAGCAGCAGAAGCTCGGCCCGCTCGCCCAGGGCCTCGGCGGCGGCAGCGGTATCCCCGGGCTGCCTTTCTAGGCGGAGGCCCGTCTTTCACGGTGCCCGTCTTTCTTTGGCGGGCATCGGCCAACTAGCGTACGTATCGCAAGGAACCCAGGAAGGACGGCAGTCCGTTGTACGAAGGCGTGGTCCAGGACCTCATCGACGAACTGGGGCGGCTGCCCGGCGTCGGTCCCAAGAGCGCGCAGCGGATCGCCTTCCACATCCTCCAGGCGGAGCCGACGGACGTACGGCGTCTCGCGCAGTGCCTGATGGAGGTCAAGGCGAAGGTCCGCTTCTGCGCGACCTGCGGCAATGTCGCGCAGGAGGAGCTGTGCAACATCTGCCGCGACCCCCGGCGCGACCTCACCGTCATCTGCGTGGTGGAGGAGCCGAAGGACGTGGTCGCGATCGAGCGCACCCGGGAGTTCCGCGGCAAGTACCACGTCCTGGGGGGCGCGATCAGCCCCATCGAGGGTGTCGGTCCGGACGACCTGCGGATACGAGAACTTCTCGCGCGGTTGGCCGACGGGACGGTCACGGAGCTCATCCTGGCCACCGACCCGAACCTGGAGGGCGAGGCCACAGCGACGTACCTCGCCCGCATGATCAAGCCCATGGGCCTCAAGGTCACCCGCCTGGCCAGCGGCCTCCCGGTGGGTGGCGACCTGGAATACGCGGACGAGGTGACCCTCGGCCGCGCCTTCGAGGGGAGACGACTCCTAGATGTCTGACGCCACACTGCACGCTGCCCAGGACCCCGACGACTTCGCGGTCCAGATCGCCGACCAGGTCGAGAGCTTCCTGGTGGCCGTCATGGAGGTGGCCAAGGGCGACGAACCCGACTCGGCCGTCCCCTTCCTCCTTCTGGAGGTCTCCCAGCTCATGCTGGCCGGCGGCCGCCTGGGCGCCCACGAGGACATCGTCCCCGACGAGCGCTACGAGCCCGACACGGGCCCGGACGCCGATGTGGACGACCTGCGCGAGAACCTGGCCCGGCTGCTGGAGCCGATCGACGTCTACTCCGAGGTCTTCGACCCCTACGAGCCCCGCAAGGCGCCGGTGCCGGCCCGGATCTCCGACGACCTGACCGACGTCATCACCGACCTGCGCCACGGCATGGCCCACTACCGCGCGGGCCGCACCTCGGAGGCGCTGTGGTGGTGGCAGTTCTCGTACTTCTCCAACTGGGGCTCCACGGCGTCCGCGACCCTGCGCGCCCTCCAGTCGATCGTGGCCCACGTCCGCCTGAACCAGCCCCTGGCGGAACTGGACGGCCTCGACACCGACCAGTCGATCGGCGACGAGACGCTGGAGTTCGAGGCGGGCAAGGTGATGGTGGAGGAGATCGCGGGCCCGCTGGGGCTGCAGTCCCCGAAGTAGCTCCTCGCAGCTCCTCGTAGCTCCTGTGTGACACGAGTCATACGAGCCGGCTTCACGAACGGCGTGATACGCGGGCACTGGGGTGGTCTCACCACAAACGGCCACACCAGGCCCGCGCCCCCGCCGACTTGGAGCTCCTCATGCACGTGACCCTCCAGCAGCCGACAGGCGCCCGTCTGATCACGGCCGCGGACCAGGAGCTCGCGGTCCCCGCGACCCTGCGCTACACCTCCGCCGAACCACCGGCCGTGCACATCGACTTCCCGCCCCACGTCACGGTCGACGGCGAGGCCACGACGTGGACGTTCGCCAGGACGCTGCTGGGGGAGGGGCTGCGAGGTCCGGCCGGCCTCGGCAACGTCCGTGTCCGCCCGGCCGGTCCGGCCCACACCTCCGTGGAATTCCACGCCCCGCAGGGCGTTGCCGTCCTCAGATTCCCCACCGCGGACCTGACCCGCTTCCTGGCCCGCACGTACACGGTCGTCGCCCCGGACGAGGAGACGGTGGGCGCGGAACTGGACCACGGGCTGGTGGCGTTGTTCGGGGGGCGGGTGTGATCGGCGTCGGCGCCCGGGGCCCGCTGTCCGCCCCGCACGCGTACGCCCTCGGCCGCCAGTTGCGTAAGGTCCGCGAGGAACAGGGCCTCACGCGGGGGCAGGTGGCCGTCGCGGCGGACCTCTTCCCGGCGTGGGTCACGCAGATGGAGGGCGGCGAGATCCACGACCTGCAGACCCTGCGTGAGTACGCCCGTGCGCTGGGCGCCCGGATCAGGGGGACGCGGGCCGCGCGGGTGCAGCGTTCGTGACCACGCAGGTCAGGAGCCCGGCGTCGACAAACGGGGCAGTCGGCGTCGGCTCGCTGTACCAGCGCAGGGGCCAGGTGTTCCCGTCCAGCGCGGGAACCCCGACGTACGTGACAGCACGTGAGTCCCGCTCCCCGAAGCGCTGTACGCCGAGCGGCCAGCGGTGCCTGCGCACTTCGCCCGGCGCCAGCAGGAAGTACATCCACCGGTGCCCGGTCACCTCGCACACGATGGGCCCCGCGTCTCCGTCGGCGGCCTCGATGAGCTGAGCCGCGGCCAGCTCCCCGCGTACCCCCTCGATCCGCACGGCGTCGAAGTGCACGCCCGCGAGCCGGAGTTGGTGACCCGAGGCGGGGACCCAGTCGAAGGGGTCGATTGCGTTCGTCATGGTCACACGGTGACGCTCGTCCGCTACGCTCGGTAGTGACTGAGGTGATACACGCCGGGCTGTATCGGTCGGAGGTGCGCTCTGTGTCCCAGACGCCGGTGAACTGGCGCTACGGCGGCAACCAGATGAAGCGGTGGCGCATGAAAGCCAACGTGAGCCGCGAGGAACTGGCTGCCGCCTCCAACTACTCCCCGGACACCATCAAGTCCATGGAGCAGGGCGTACGGATGCCGACGCCGCGCGTGCTGGACGTGGCCGACGAGTTGTGCCGGGCGGAGGGGTTGCTGAGCGCGGCCAAGGAGTACTTGCAGCGGGAGAGGTTTCCGGCGCGGGCGCAGGACTTCATGGAGCGGGAGAAGGAAGCGATCAGTCTCTGGTGGTACGAGACCCTGTACATTCCTGGCTTGTTGCAGACGAAGGGGTACGCGAAGGCTCTCATCGAGAACCACGTCCCGCCCTTGGACGGGGAGACGGCTGAGGAACGTATCGCGGCACGCATGGAGCGGCAGGCGATCCTCACTGAGCGCAAGCCTCCGGTGGCCCTGAGCTTCGTCCTCTACGAGGCAGTGCTGCGTGCTCCCCAGGCGGACGTGGAACAACTGCACTGCCTGCTGGAGGTGTCTCGCCTCTGGAACGTCGTGGTGCAGGTGCTCCCCTTCGAACGAGCCGTCGCAGCATCGCTCATGGGACCTGTGGTGCTGCTGGAGACCCGCGACCACGAGCGGTTCGTCTATGCGGAGGGGCAGTTGGGGAGTGAGCTGTCCGCCGCCCCGGAGGCTGTGAGCCGGGCAAACGAGCGACTTAGCATGATCCGCGCACAGGCTCTCAGTCCCGGAGAGTCGGCCCGTTTCATCGAGCGGATGGTGGACCAGTCATGAGTGAGCAGTTGAAGTGGTTCAAGTCGAGCTACAGCGACTCCGAGGGCGGCGCCTGTCTCGAAGCTGCGTTCGCTACCCGCGTCCACATCCGTGACTCCAAGCTCCCCGTGAGCCCCGAGCTGGCCCTCTCCGCCCCCGCATGGAAGGCGTTCATCTCCGCAGTTCAGCCCGGAGCTTGAGCCTCGGGTTCCGAGCTCCTCCATGGGGTTTTCCGGGTTCTGGTCTGGCTGAAAATCCAACCCAACCAACCAAGCCTGTAAGGGAGTTGAGGCGTCGTAACTCGAATGGGTGACGTTCCGTGATCGGCTTGCGTCGGAAAGTAAAACCGCTCTAGGTTCGCGGCAACCAAGCAAATAGTTCGGCCCCGGTCGGTGCGCCAACACCGGCTCCGGGGCCTGACCTACAGATCGAAGGACACTCGATCGTGGCTTACGCCCAGCCTAGTGCCGCCCTGCCGTCCCCGTCCCACCCCATGGCCAAAACGGGTTACGGAAAACGCTCCGCCGGTGACGAAGACCCGCACGCGGACCCGGACTTCGCACACCTGAGCCCGCGAGACGCCGACGTCGCCGTCTTCATCGACCACCTCGACGACGGCCACGCGATGGGCCACAAGGTGCTGGCCGCGGAACACCCCCGCTACGGCCAGCAGGCGATGCGGTCGTCGTTGAACCGCCTCACCGAAGCCGGCCACCTGCGCTGGATCAAGGAACACATCACCGTCGAGGACAACTCCATGCGGTGGGTGACCCGTACGTACTGGTCGCGTACGCGCAGGTCGCCGGAGTGGTGGGCGGAGTTCGCGCGTGAGCGGCACGGCAGGGACGTGACGCAGGACTACCGGCCGGGCCTCGCCCGTGTCGAGGGCCCGGCGCCGCAGCCGACTCCCGACGTCGCACAGGACGAGCGGGCTGTTGACGAGCCCAGCGTCGCGTACCGCACTCTCGTGGGACTCCGTGCCGCCGACCCCCGTATGCCCCTGTCCGAGGCCGACTGCCGATCCCTGGAACCCCTCGCCGAGGAGTGGCTGTCCCGTGGCGCGACGCCGAACGGCATCACCCGAGCCCTGACCGACGGGCTCCCACCCACTGTCAGCAACCCGGGCGGATTCGCCCGCAAACGACTGGAGGCCAAGATGCCCCCACAGCACACCGACACCGACACCGCTCCGGCTGAGACCCGCCCTCTCCGTGGTCGTGTCACCCGCGTGATCATGGCTTGCGCCACCTGCGACCAGGACGAACGCACCGTGAAGATCGACCGGGGCATCTGCGAGGACTGCCGCAAGGAGGAGGCGGAGAACCCGACGAGCGACGAGGACATCGTGAAGGGCTTCGAGGAGATCGCCCACCTGGGCATCACGTCGGCCTACTACCTCAAGCGGAAGCTGGAGCGGAAGACGGGCGGCCCCGTGCCCGACACGTTCCGCCCCGTGCCCATCGAGGACCTCGTCTTCTACCACTTCCGCGACAACCGCGACCGCATCGCGAACGGGCTGCCCCCGAGGCGTTGGAACTGGTGACGCCGATGTCCCTGGATTACATTCGTAATATGGCGGAGAAGGTGAAGTTCAGCGTGAGTCTCGGTGCTGAGCTCGGCGAGGCGCTGCGGCAGCATGCCGAGGCCGAGGACGAGCAGATCTCCACGGTGGTCAGCCGGGCGCTGGAGGCCTATCTGGGCCATCGGAAGCGGATGCGCGACGGACGGGAGGCCATGGTCGAGTACCAGGAGCAGTACGGCATGTTCACCGAGGAAGAGCGTGCCAGGGCAAGGGCCCGGGTGGCCGACCTCATGGGGTGGGGCGAGAGCGGTACCACCGGGGCGCGGTCCGCGTGAGCCATGTCGTGTACGACGCGGGTGCCCTGCTCGCCGCTGCCAAGAACGACCGGAACTTCCTCGCGCAGCACGACGAGTTCCTTGCCGCTGACATTCGGCCGATCGTTCCGACGGGCGTGCTGGGCCAGTGCTGGGACACCCGTCCCAGGGCTGCGAACCTGCACAGGGTGCTGCGTCCCTGCCTCGTCCTGCCGCTGACCGAGACCATCGCGAAAGCGGCGGCGCTTCTGTGTCAGGAGAACGGCACGGCGGACGTGATCGATGCCACCGTCGTGCTTGCCTCTCTCATGCACGACGATGCCCTGATCCTCACGGACGACCTGGAGGATATCGGGGCCCTCGCCGCGAGCGCCAACCGCAAGCGCATCCGCGTCGAGCGGCCATGACGAGCAGCCGTCGTCCGCAGATGCCTCTTGAGGACTTCGAGGAGCTCGCTCGCCGGGCGCCGGAGACGGTGTGGCTGGAGTTCGTCGAAGGCCGGGTGAACATCACCCTGGACACCTAGCCCCTCAAGGAGTTCGGAGTGATCACAGGCCCCACAGGCCCCACAGGCCCTTCCCCACGGCCGTGATCCCGACCGCCAGGGCCAGTGAGAGCACCAGCACGCGGGCTCGCTTCTCCGGTATCCGGGAGGCGAGCCCCCTGCCGATCAGGCCGCCCGCCCCCGTCGCCGCGATCACCAGGGCCCACTGCACCCGGTTCAGCCCCGGCACCCCGTTCGACGCCACCGAGAAGGCGTTCACAATGACGCCGTAGAACATCGCGTTCGGGACGAACTCCCGTACCGTCCAGCCCGCGTTGACGGCGTAGAGGGAGAAGGGTGGGCCGCCCACTCCCGCCGCGGAGTCCATGAAGCCACCCGCCGCGCCCGCCCCGCATGACGAGCAGTACCGCCACCGTCACCAGGCCGCCCATTACCAACAGCGGCCAACGCTGGGGGAGTTGGTGGGTCAGCCAGGTGCCCGCCGGGACCGTGCAGGCCGCTGCCAGGCAGAAGGGGAGCATCGCGCGGGGGCGTACCAGCCGCCATCCGCAGGCCAGGCCGACCAGGCCGACCAGGCAGGGACCAGCGCCGTACGGAGACCAGCGCGAAGTCCATCCCGGTGAGCCACTGCACGCAGGAACCCAGCAGCAGTATGGCCGTCAGCAGCACGTCGCCCGTCACGGGCATGGTGTACCCCACTACACCCCGGTCCGGGAGCGCAGCCCCTCGTGACGGACCCCGCGGAACGGGATCGTTGATCTCGCCAGGTCAACCACCCCGTAGCGAAGGAAAACCGCCATGAAGGCCCTGCTCTCCTCCACCCCCGTCCTGTGGTTCCTCTTCCTGTTCAACCTCGCCGTCGCCGCGGTCGCGCCGTTCCTCGTGGACGGGGTCCAGGGCGTCATGACCGCCGTCGGGATGGGCGTGGTGTCGCTCGGCGCCGGGGTCGGGCTGCTGCGCGGACAGCGACCGGGCGGGCACCGTGCGTGAGTTGGACGTTTACTGTCTCCGCCCTGTACCTGGGCTGCACGGGCCCTAACCAGCGTGAAGAGAGGCTGGAGTCACTTCACAGCACAGCCTCTCACCGCACTGGAGACAGCGATGAACCGTCGGTCCATAACCAAGCGCGCAGCCATCGTCACCGCGACCGCGATCGTCGCTGTGGGAACCGTCGGCACCGTCGTCGCCACCGCCGGGCCGGACGCCGCGAAGCAGCCCACCAAGAAGGAGATCGCGGGCCTGTTCACCACCTGGAACGCGGCCCTGAAGACCGGTGACGCCGACAAGGTGGCGAACCTGTACGCCAAGGACGCGGTCCTGCTGCCCACCGTCTCCAACAAGGTCAGAACCAACCACGCGCAGATCGTCGACTACTTCGAGCACTTCCTCCCGAACAAGCCGGTCGGCAAGAAGGTCCAGACGATCGTCAAGGTCCTCGACGCCAACTCCGCGATCGACACCGGCGTCTACGAGTTCACGCTCACCGACCCGAAGAGCGGCGCCAAGCGCGTCGTCGAGGCCCGCTACACGTACGAGTACGAGAAGCGGAACGGCGTCTGGAAGATCGTCAACCACCACTCCTCGGCGATGCCCGAAGGCTGATCTCCACCTTCAGCCCGCCCCCCGGCGCGTCCGCCAGCGTCACCGTCCCGCCGTCGTCGGTCACCAGCTGTTTGACGACGGCGAGGCCGAGGCCCGAGCCGGAGCGTCCGGTCAGGCCCTGACCGCGCCAGAAGCGGTCGAAGGCACGGGACTTGTCGGTGTCGGACATGCCGGGTCCCTCGTCAAGGACCGACAGCACCACCCTGTCCGCCCGGGACTCGACCTCGACGGTGATCCGGCCGCCGTCCGGCGAGACCTCCAGGGCGTTCGAGAGCACGTTGTCCAGCACCTGGTCGAGATGGCCGGGGCCGGCCAACACAGACGGCCGGTCGTCGACAACACTCCCCCTGAGCGCGATGGTGACTCCGCGCTCGTCGGCGGCCGGCCTCCACACCGTCAGTCGCTCGTCCACGATGTCCCTGAGCGGCAACGGCTCCGCGGCGGCCACCTTCGCCTCCGCCCGCGCCAGCACCAGCAGGCCGTTGACCAGGCGGCTCATCCGGACCACCTCCGCCGTCGCCTGCTCCACGTCCTCCCGGACGAACTCGTCGTCCACCGCGTCCGCGATGTTGTCCAGCGACAGGCGCAACGCGGTGAGCGGGGTGCGGAGCTGGTGCGAGGCGTCGGCCACGAAGATGCGCTGCGAGGCCACCAGGGTGTCCAGACGTTCGGCGCCCTGGTTCAGGGTCCGGGCGAGCGTCTGCGTCTCCGGCGGGCCCGTCACCGGGGAGCGCGCGGTCAGGTCGCCGTCGCTGAACTTGCTGGCCATGGAGTTGAGTTCGCGCAGGGGTGCGGTGATCCGGCGGGCGGCATAGGCGCCGATCGCGGCGGCCGCCGCGAGGACCAGCGCGGCGAGTGCGGCCCGGAAGCCCCAGATCTGCCAGAGGCGTCTGGTCATGTCCGAGGTCGAGTAGACGATCCGTACGGCCGCGTCGCCCTTCGCGGGGACGGTGACCGTCAGATGTCTGCCCCAGACGAAGTCGGAACCCCAGTCGGTGGTCGACTCGTCCTTCTCCACGGCCCGCTTCAGCGCCGCGTCCGCGGCGGGGACCGGCAGCTTCGGGTCGCAGCGCGCGGTGGGGGTCGCCTCGACGTCGCCGTACGCCCGGGCCACCTCGGTCAGGGCCTCGCACGAGGTGCTGCTGCCGTTGCTCAGCAGCAGCGCCATGGTGTTCGCCTCGCGCAGGACCGACTGCCTGGTGTCGTCCCGCAACTGCTTGGTCAGCGTGAAGGCGACCGGGACGGTGAACAGGAAGATGGCCACCGCGACCAGCAGGATGTAGCTCCGGATGAGCTGCCGGTTCATGAGACCCCGTCGTCCTGGGCGATCTCCAGCCGGAAGCCCACGCCGCGGACCGCCTCGATGACGACCGCCCCCGCGAGCTTGCGCCGCAGCGCCGCCACGTGCACGTCCAGCGTCTTGGTCGGGCCGAACCAGTTCGCGTCCCAGACCGCCTCCATGATCTGCTCGCGTGACATCAGCGCGCCCGGCTCCTCGGTGAGGAAGGCCAGCAGGTCGTACTCCTTGGGCGCGAGGGGCACCTCCTCGCCGTCGAGACGGACCCGGGCGGCCTTGCGGTCGACGGTGAGGCGGGAGCCGTAGGTGTCGGGGCCCGCCGCGGCTTCGGTACGGGGCTGCGCGCGCCGCATCACGGCCCGTATCCGCGCGATGACCTCCCGGACCCCGAACGGCTTGGTCACGTAGTCGTCGGCGCCGAGCTCCAGGCCGACCACCCGGTCCGTCTCGTCGCTGCGCGCGCTGATCACGATGATCGGTACGTCACCGCGCTCGCGCAGCGCCCTGCACACATCGAGGCCGTCGGTGTCGGGCAGCCCGAGATCGAGCAGGACGACGTCGTAGGGACCCTGGTGGCCGAGGGCGGCCGCGCCGGTGGAGACCCACTCGACCTCGAACCCGTACCGGGTCAGGCCTCGCCTCAGGGACTGGGCTACCGGCTCATCGTCTTCCACCAGGAGTACGCGCACAGCCGCACCCTAATCCTTGAAACTTAATTCACAGTCGCCACACGGGTCCCACCAGTCCGTGTGACGCGGTGCACTTTTCCCCGGGGCCGCGTTTGGGCATGCGCTGACCTGGGCGTGCGAATCTCACGATGCGATACCGCGAAGGTGAAATTCGGGCACTCGTTAAACTGAGCCGACACACACGGACTGAGCGAGGAGCGCACGTGGGCCTTGTCGTGCAGAAGTACGGAGGCTCCTCCGTAGCCGATGCCGAGGGCATCAAGCGCGTCGCCAAGCGAATCGTCGAAGCGAAGAAGAACGGCCACCAGGTGGTCGTCGTCGTTTCCGCGATGGGCGACACGACGGACGAGCTGATCGATCTCGCCGAGCAGGTATCGCCGATGCCTGCCGGGCGTGAGTTCGACATGCTGCTGACCGCCGGAGAGCGGATCTCCATGGCACTGCTGGCCATGGCGATCAAAAACCTGGGCCACGAGGCCCAGTCCTTCACCGGCAGCCAGGCCGGCGTCATCACCGACTCGGTCCACAACAAAGCCCGGATCATCGACGTCACGCCGGGCCGTATCCGTACGGCCCTCGACGAGGGCAACATCGCCATCGTCGCCGGCTTCCAGGGCGTCAGCCAGGACAAGAAGGACATCACCACGCTCGGGCGCGGTGGCTCCGACACCACCGCCGTGGCGCTCGCGGCCGCCCTCGACGCCGAGGTCTGCGAGATCTACACCGACGTCGACGGCGTGTTCACCGCCGACCCGCGCGTGGTGAAGAAGGCGAAGAAGATCGACTGGATCTCCTTCGAGGACATGCTGGAGCTCGCCGCCTCCGGTTCGAAGGTGCTGCTCCACCGCTGTGTGGAGTACGCCCGTCGCTACAACATCCCGATCCACGTCCGGTCGTCCTTCAGCGGACTGCAGGGCACGTGGGTCAGCAGTGAGCCGATCGAGCAAGGGGACAAGAAGGTGGAGCAGGCCATCATCTCCGGTGTCGCGCACGACACCTCCGAGGCCAAGATCACGGTCGTCGGCGTGCCGGACAAGCCGGGTGAGGCCGCGGTCATCTTCCGTACGATCGCGGACGCCGAGATCAACATCGACATGATCGTGCAGAACGTCTCCGCCGCCTCCACCGGGCTGACGGACATCTCCTTCACGCTCCCCAAGGCCGAGGGCCGCAAGGCCATCGACGCCCTGGAGAAGAACAAGTCCGGCATCGGCTTCGACTCGCTGCGCTACGACGACCAGATCGGCAAGATCTCGCTCGTGGGCGCGGGCATGAAGACCAACCCGGGTGTCACGGCCGACTTCTTCACCGCCCTGTCCGACGCCGGCGTGAACATCGAGCTGATCTCGACCTCCGAGATCCGCATCTCGGTCGTCACGCGTGCCGACGACGTGACGGAGGCCGTCCGCGCTGTGCACAGCGCCTTCGGGCTCGACTCCGACAGCGACGAGGCCGTCGTCTACGGGGGCACCGGGCGATGACCGTACGACCGACGCTCGCGGTCGTGGGGGCGACCGGAGCCGTCGGCACGGTCATGCTCCAGATCCTGTCCCAGCACGCGGACATCTGGGGCGAGATCCGACTGATCGCCTCCCCCCGCTCGGCCGGCCGCAAGCTGGCCGTGCGCGGGGAGCAGGTCGAGGTGGTGGCCCTGTCGGAGGAGGCCTTCGACGGGGTCGACGTCGCCATGTTCGACGTACCGGACGAGGTGGCCGCGCAGTGGGCGCCGGTCGCCGCCGCCCACGGTGCCGTAGTCGTGGACAACTCCGGCGCCTTCCGGATGGAGTCGGATGTGCCCCTCGTGGTGCCCGAGGTCAACGGGCACATGGCCCGGATGCGGCCGCGCGGGATCATCGCCAACCCCAACTGCACGACCCTGTCCATGATCGTGGCCCTGGGCGCGCTGCACGCCGAGTTCGGGCTGCGGGAGCTGGTGGTGTCCTCGTACCAGGCGGTCAGCGGTGCAGGGCGGGCGGGCGTCGAGACGCTGCGGCAGCAGCTGTCCCTGGTCGCCGGCACCGAGCTCGGCACGCACCCCGGTGACGTACGGCGGGCGGTCGGCGACAACACCGGGCCGTTCCCGGAGCCGGTCGCGCTGAACGTCGTACCGTGGGCCGGGTCGCTGCGCGAGGACGGGTGGTCCTCGGAGGAGATGAAGGTGCGGGACGAGTCCCGCAAGATCCTCGGCCTGCCCAAGCTGCCGGTCGCCGTGACCTGTGTGCGGGTCCCGGTGGTCACCGTGCACTCCCTGACCGTCCACGCCCGCTTCGAGGGCGAGGTCACCGTCCGCAAGGCGCGCGAGATCCTCGCGACCGCCCCCGGGGTCGTCCTCTTCGACGATCCGGCGGCCGGGGAGTTCCCCACCCCCGCGGATGTCGTCGGCACCGATCCCACCTGGGTCGGGCGGGTCCGGCGGGCCCTCGACGACCCCACCGCGCTCGAACTCTTCGTGTGCGGAGACAATCTGCGCAAGGGTGCCGCGCTCAACACCGCGCAGATCGCGGAACTCGTGGCGGCCGAGTTCGTGTGACGTGCGTACCGTGGCGGATCTCCCGTACGCAGTTGTGCCTACGGGAAAAGCCCTGGCCATGACCGGAACGCTTTGTAGGATCTGTGGGCGACATGTGGTGCGACTAATGGTCCGTACCACTTGATCCCGGCGTCTGGACGTCCGAAGATTTCCCTCCCCGCTCTCCGCAACCGTGCGAAGGGCGGGGAGCGTCTTTGCGAACGCCCTTTCAGGGGCGCGGGGATGCAGGCGAGGCGTGGGGACGCCTCGGCACTCGGGACACAGGGGAAGAGCGGGTAGGGCATGAGCGCGTTCGACGCACGGTCAGTTGTGCTGCCTGAGAGAAGATGGACGGCCGCGTACAACCCTCACCGGGGTGAGTGTGTCCAACTGTCGTGGCTCAGGTACTCGACTTCCCTGCCGCGCCGAGCGGCGCGGCTGTCCTCAGGCCCCGCAGGCCCGGGGCTCCCGGTGGCATGCCGGTGATCGCCCCGATGCCCGCAGCGCGGCCCGCCCGCATACCCAGTCAGCGTGACGGAGCCGAGAACGCCGAGGACACCGCGGTAGCCGGTACCACCGTCGACCACCTCACCGAGACCTACCGGGCGCACTACCGCTCCCTGCTGGGTCTCGCCGCCCTCCTGCTCGACGACACCGCCTCCTGCGAGGACGTCGTCCAGGAGGCCTTCATCCGCGTCCACTCGGCGCGCAAACGCGTCCGCGACCCGGAGAAGACGCTCGCGTACCTGCGCCAGACGGTCGTCAACCTCTCCCGCTCGGCCCTGCGCCGGCGCATCCTCGGACTCAAGCTGCTGTCCAAGCCGATGCCCGACATGGCGAGCGCCGAGGAGGGGGCCTACGACCTGCTGGAGCGCGACTCGCTCATCAAGGCCATGAAGGGCCTGCAGCGCCGTCAGCGCGAAGTCCTCGTGCTGCGCTACTTCTCGGACATGACCGAGGCCCAGGTCGCCGATACGCTCGGCATCTCGCTGGGCTCCGTGAAGGCGTACGGCTCCCGGGGGATCGCCGCACTGCGGGTCGCGATGGAGGAGCCGGTGTGAGCGGCGAAGGAGATGCAGAGGGACGGCGCCACGAGCCTTACGCGTGGCATGAGCCGACCGGGGAAGGCACGCACGAGCCGACCTGGACGGCGCGGCAAGAGCACAAGCAATCGCACGCTGGGAACGGAACTGTGAATCAGGGCCCCGACGATCTGAGCTCCACGGGGGAGTTCGACTCGGACGAGCTGGCACTGCGACGGATGCTGCACCAGGCGGTCCGGGAGATGGAGCCGCGCGACGGCACCCTGGACCATCTGCGCAAGGCGGTGCCCGCCCGGCGGGCACGCAAGAGGCAGGCCCTCGTCGGCATGGCCGCCGCGGCCCTCTTCTGCGGCACCGCGATCCCCGCCGTCGTGCACGTCTCCTCCACCGGCACCAGTGCCAACACCTCCAACGCCGGGCACACCTCCCAGGCGCAGGGCGGCGCGGGCCAGGGCAAGCAGGAGAACGGCGGCGAGTCCACCTCCGGCGGCTCCTCGACCAAGACCGAGGACAAGGGCAAGGGCACGCCGAAGGGCGAGGACAAGGGCAAGAACGCGGGCGCGAGCACCGGCGCGAGCAGCGGCACCGGCCCGTCCGCCACGACCACCGAGAGCGCCCCGGTCTGTACGGCCGCACAGCTGGGCACACCCACGGCGAGCACCGCGGTGCCCGACGCCTCCGGCACGGTCTACGGCACGTTCCACATCACCAACGGCTCCACCGCCGCCTGCACGGTCAACGGTCCCGGCACCGTGACACTGAGCGCGCAGGGCGCGGCCGACAGCGGCAAGATCAGCCCGGCTCGGCACGTGTCCGGCGACGCGGCCTCGGCAGGGCTGCCCGACCCGTCCCTGGAGGTCTCCCAGCTGCTGCTCCAGCCGGGTTCCTCCTACGACGTGAAGTTCGCCTGGGTGCCGTCCGAGACCTGTCCCACCACGGAACCCTCGACGGACCCCACCCCCGACCCGACGACGTCCCCGGACAGCTCCAGCGGCGCCGGTGGTTCCTCCACCGGCGGCGACACCGGCACCTCCACCCAGCTCCTCACGGCGGACGGCACGGCCGACGGCAGCGTCCTGGTGACGAACACGGCGGAGGGCGGCGGACCGTCGGTGTCCACGACGGTGACCAACGCGTGCGCGGGGGTCGTGTACTGGACGGGTGTGCTCGCCTCGTCGTGACGGCGTGAACGGGCCCCGACGGGGCGACGGGCGTCGGGGGACGCCCGGGTTCAGGCGCTCGCCTTCTCCTGCGGCTGCTCCTGGGACCGCTGCCCGTCCTCGTCCGGGAGGATCCCCAGCTCCGCGTCCCGGATGAACTCCACCTCGCGGCGCATCAGACGGAACCACATGAAGAGCACGAAGCCGGCGAAGACGAACCACTCGCCGGTGTAGCCGAGGTTCTGGAAGGCCTTGAGGTCGAGCCCGCTGTCGCCGGGCGCGGTCGCCGGTACGGCCTTCATCCCGGAGTCGCCGGTGTTGAGGGTGACCCACGCGTCGTACACGTCGTAGGGCACGAGGTTGATCAGGGAGGCCGCGCTGATCGCCGCGGTCTGGCCGGCCGGTAGGCCGCCCTGCGCGCTGACGCCGTTGTCCCCCGGGGTCTCCGAGGCCTGCAGCGCACCGGTGACGGTGACCTCGCCCTTCGGGGCGGCGGGGACCTTCGCCGGGTCGGGGGTGCCCGGCAGCCAGCCCCGGACCACGGGCAGGGCCTTGCCGCCGTCGGTGCGCAGCAGTGTCAGGACGTAGTAGCCCTCGCGGTCGTCGAGTTGCCGGTCGGGGACGAGCAGCTGTTTGTCGTACCGGCCGGTCGCGGTGGCCTGCTTGCCGGAGGTCGCCTTGTTCACCGGCAGCAGCTCGGCCAGCGGCCGCGCGGCCTCCCGCTCGTCGGTGACGACCGACTGCTGGGCGTCCCGGCTCTCCGTCATCCGGTCCTCGAACCGGCTCAGCTGCCACGACCCCATGAAGAGGCAGAACGGGATGGCGAGCAGCACGAAGATGGTGATGCCGAACCAGCGGGGCGTCAGCAGAAACCGGTACACACTCCCACGGTACGGGGCCGCCGAGCGCTGCCGGGGCGCGGGGTCAGTACCGCTCGGTGAGGTGGTCCCGGCCGGCCGGGGGTTCGTACGGCTCCGGCCAGCTGTGCCGATATGCGCCTACCGGCGCGTGGCGGTGATCGTGGATATACGGCCGCTGTCGTCGCCGGTGAAGGAGGAGACGGCGTACATCTCCTCCAGGCCCACCGTGGCGTGGATCCAGGTGACGACCTGGCCCGGCTCGGCGACGATCCGCTCGATCCGCAGGTGCCAGTCGCCCGGGTACTCACGGTTGAACTCGACGTACCGCTCCCGTCCGCTGATCCGCCCGCGGGACTGCGGCAGGGTGTAGACGACGTCCTCGGTCAGGGTGTCCGCGAACGCGGTCCAGTCGCGGGCCTCGGCGAAGGCCCGGAAACTCTCGACGCTCTTGCGCAGACCGGTCATGGGGACGAGTCTGCACCCTGCCACTGACAACGGGTCCGCGACGGGCTTTCCGAGCTGGTCGTGGGTGGTTCGGGTAAGCGGCTGGTAGAAGTTGTCCACAGGCTGGGGACCTCGTCTACGGATTGTCTGTGAAGGCAGGCAGTATGGGGTCATGACTGAGAGCAACGGGTCCGCCGCGGCCGGGCGGAACAACGAGATGCCGGACTGGGAGAAGCGCTTCCGGGCGCCGCGGGTGTCGCTGCCCGACTGGGCGGAGGACGCCCCCGACCGCTCCCTGTTCGTGTCCAACGCCACGGGGACGTACGAGCTGTACGCCTGGGACCGGGCCACCGGCGTCCAGCGTCAGGTCACGGACCGGCCCAACGGCACCACGGACGGCGTGCTCTCCCCGGACGGCGCGTGGATCTGGTGGTTCGACGACAAGGACGGCGACGAGTTCGGCGTCTGGCGCCGCCAGCCCTTCGAGGGCGGCGCGGACGAGTTCGCCGCGCCGGGCCTGGACGCCTCCTACCCGGCGGGCCTGGCCCTGGGCCGGGACGGCGGTACGGCGGTCGTGGGCCGCTCGACCGACGACGAGGGCACCTCCATCCACCTCGTGCGCAGCGGCGAGGACCCGGTGGAGATCTACCGCCACCGTGAGTCGGCGGGCGTCGGCGACCTCTCCCGCGACGGCTCGCTGATCGCGATCGAGCACACCGAGCACGGCGACGCGATGCACTCGGCGCTGCGCGTGGTGCGCCCCGACGGCAGGGCGGTCGCCGAGCTCGACGACACCGAGGGCGGCACCCGGGAGCTGGGCCTGGAGGTCCTGGGCTTCGCCCCGGTCGACGGCGACACCCGGCTGCTCATCGGCCATCAGCGGCGGGGCCGTTGGGAGCCGCTGGTGTGGGACGTGGCCACGGGCGAGGAGACCGACCTCGCCCTGGACCTGCCCGGTGACGTGGGCGCCGAGTGGTACCCGGACGGCACCGGCCTGCTCATCGCGCACAGCTTCGAGGCCCGCAGCGAGCTCTTCCGGTACGACCTGGAGAGCGGCAAGCTGGAGAAGGTCCCGACGCCGCCCGGCTCGGTCTCCGGGGCGACGGCCCGCCCCGACGGCAGCGTGGAGTACCTGTGGTCCTCGGCCGCCGAGCCCTCGGCGGTGCGCTCGACGACGGGTGAGGTGGTGCTGGACCCGCCGGGTCTGAAGTCTCCCGGTTCGGTGCCGGTTCAGGACGTGTGGGTGGAGGGTCCGGGGGGCCGGATCCACGCCCTAATCCAGAAGCCCGCCGGCAGCACGGGGCCGCTACCGACGGTCTTCGACATCCACGGCGGCCCTACCTGGCACGACAGCGACTCGTTCGCGGCGGGTCCGGCGGCATGGGTGGACCACGGGTACGCGGTCGTCCGGGTCAACTACCGCGGCTCCACGGGGTACGGGCGGGAGTGGACCGACGCGCTCAAGCACCGGGTCGGCCTGATCGAGCTGGAGGACATCGCGGCGGTCAGGGAGTGGGCGATCGGCTCGGGCCTCGCCGACCCCGACCGGCTGATCCTCACCGGCGGTTCCTGGGGCGGCTATCTCACGCTCCTGGGCCTGGGCACCCAGCCGGACGCGTGGGCCCTCGGGATCGCGGCGGTGCCGGTCGCGGACTACGTCACGGCGTTCCACGACGAGATGGAGGCGCTGAAGGCGATGGACCGTACGTTGCTGGGCGGCACGCCGGAGGAGGTGCCGGAGCGCTTCGAGGCGTCGTCCCCTTTGACGTACGTGGACCAGGTCAAGGCTCCGGTGTACATCTCGGCGGGCGTCAACGACCCGCGGTGCCCGATCCGTCAGGTCGACAACTATGTGAAGCGGCTGGAGTCGAGGGGGGCGGTGCACGAGGTGTACCGGTACGACGCCGGGCACGGTTCGCTGGTGGTGGACGAGCGGATCAAGCAGGTGAAGCTGGAACTGGACTTCGCGGCAAGGTATTTGGGGTCGCGGCGGTAGGAGTTTCGTCCGCGGGTTCGTTGTGGCTGGTCGCGCAGTTCCTCGCGCCCCTGAGTCGGTGCACTCGAAGTCGGCCGAGCTGTACCCACCCAGGGGCGCGGGGAACTGCGCG
>NZ_JBIWLX010000043.1:0-26566 GCF_044766405.1 Streptomyces sp. NPDC102270
GCCGCGCCCCGGGGGGGGGGGCCGGCCCTGCTCCACCACGCGTGCGGGGGGGGGGGGGGGGGCGGGGGCGGCGGGGGGGGGGGGGGGTGGGGGGGGGGGGGGGGGGGGGGGGGGGGCCCGCCCGGCGGGGGGGGGGGGGGCGCGGGGGGGGGCCCCCCCCCCCCCCGATCCGGCGTCGCGGCGCCGGGCCGGGAGCCGCGGGCGGCGCCGAAGGTGATCACGCTCGGTTCGCCGGAGGCGGTGGCCCAGGCGACGGAGGCGCCCTCGAGCGGCACATACCGCTTCCGTCCACACCGCGGCCGCCACCGCCGCGGGCAAGTTGTGGGTCGTGCTCACGGTGAAGGAGATCTCTGCCGGTCGAAGGTGCGGGTCCGTCCGAAGTCCACGGAGACCCAGTCCCTCGGCCCTCGCGCCGCTGAAGGAGGGCAGCAGGGCGGTCGCGGCCCCGCCGCGGCGATCCGGCCGGATCCGGCCTCTTGACCCATGGCCCGCCCTCCCCGATGCTCAGTTGCGCATGGTGATGCGTGTACCGGATGGGGCAACCCGTACGTAGGTCGGAGGAGTGACCCATGGCTCATGAGGTTCGTGCTGTCGTCGCCCGCGCGAAGGGTGCCCCCGTCTCCGTCGAGACGATCGTGATCCCCGACCCCGGTCCCGGCGAGGCACTGGTGAAGGTCGAGGCGTGCGGGGTCTGCCACACCGATCTCCACTACCGGGAGGGCGGGATCAACGACGACTTCCCCTTCCTGTTGGGGCACGAGGCGGCCGGTCGCGTCGAAGCGGTGGGGGAGGGTGTCACCGGTGTCGAGCCGGGCGACTTCGTCATCCTCAACTGGCGTGCCGTCTGCGGAAAGTGCCGGGCGTGCGCCAAGGGCAGGCCCTGGTACTGCTTCGACACCCACAACGCGGTGCAGCCGATGACCCTGCTCGACGGCACCCCCCTCTCGCCCGCCCTCGGCATCGGCGCCTTCGCGGAGAAGACCCTGGTCGCCGCCGGGCAGTGCACCAAGGTGGACCCGGCGGCCCCGGCGACGGCCGCGGGACTGCTCGGCTGCGGGGTCATGGCGGGCTTCGGCGCGGCCGTGAACACCGGCGCCGTCGGCCGCGGAGACTCCGTCGCCGTCATCGGCTGCGGCGGGGTCGGCACGGCCGCCGTCGCGGGGGCACGGCTCGCCGGCGCCACCAAGGTCATCGCCGTCGACGTCGACCCGCGCAAGCTGGAGCGGGCCAGGGCGATGGGCGCCACCCACACCGTCGACTCGCGTGCGGACGACCCGGTGGCGGCGATCCGCGAACTGACCGGCGGCTTCGGCGCCGACGTCGTCGTGGAGGCGGTCGGCCGCCCCGAGACCTACCGGCAGGCCTTCTACGCCCGCGATCTCGCCGGCACGGTCGTCCTGGTCGGGGTGCCGACCCCGGAGATGAAGCTGGAACTGCCGCTGCTCGACGTCTTCGGACGCGGTGGCGCCCTGAAGTCCAGCTGGTACGGCGACTGTCTGCCCTCGCGCGACTTCCCGGCCCTCATCGACCTCTACCTGGACGGCCGCTTCGACCTGGACGCGTTCGTCTCCGAGACCATCGGCCTCGGGGACGTGGAGAAGGCGTTCGAGAAGATGCACCGCGGCGAGGTGCTGCGCTCCGTGGTGGTGCTGTGAACGGCCTCTTGATGTTGTGTAGTGTGCACGACGTTGCATGTGAAGCAACAGAGGTGCTCGTCCGGGTCCCTTCTCCGGGCTCCTTGACAAGGGTTTGCGGGCGCCCTCAAACTGACGTTGCGTTCAACGCAATCCGTTTCGCTATACGCACCGAGGTGTCATGATGATTCCCGCGTGCCGTCTCGTGGATCTCCCCCGAGGCGAGGCCTACCGGCTCGACATCGATCCGCCGGTCTCGGTGTTCCACACCGACGACGGCGAGGTCTTCGCCATCGACGACACCTGCACCCATCAGGACGCCTCGCTCGCCGACGGCTGGCTGGAGGGCTGCGAGGTGGAATGCCCGCTGCACGCCTCGAAGTTCGACCTGCGGACGGGTGCCGTCGACGCCCCGCCGGCCAAGCGCCCGGTCCGCACCCACGAGGTCCACGTCGAGGACGGCATGATCTACGTCCGGCTGTCCCTGGACGCGCCCAACCTGCCGCCCTGCGTCACGGCCCGGCTCGCCGGCGGACCCGCGTGAGAACGGTCGCCGTGGTCGGCGCCTCGCTCGCCGGTCTCTCGGCGGCGCGCTCGCTGCGCAAGCAGGGCTACGACGGGCGGCTCGTCCTCATCGGCGACGAACCCCACCGCCCGTACGACCGGCCCCCGTTGTCCAAGGAGTTCCTGGCCGGCTCCCTGGCCGAGGCGGACCTCGCGCTGGAGCCGGACGACGAGGACCTGCGGGCCGAGTGGCTGCTCGGCGTCCGCGCGGTCGGTCTCGACGGCCCGCAGCGCGCCGTACGGCTCGCCGACGGCAGCGAGGTACGGGCGGACGGCGTCGTCATCGCGACCGGCGCCGCCGCCCGGACCCTGCCCGGCGCCGGCGCCCTGGCCGGGGTGCACACCCTGCGCACCCTGGACGACGCCCGTGCCCTGCGTGACGAACTGTCCCTCGGGGGCAGGCTGGTGGTGATCGGCGGCGGCTTCATCGGCGCCGAGGTCGCCTCCACCGCGTACGCCCTCGGACTCGACGTGACCGTCGTGGAAGCGGCCCCGACCCCGCTGGCGGGACCGCTCGGCGAGACCATGGGCGGGATCGTCTCCGCCCTCCACGCGGACCACGGCGTACGGCTGTTGTGCGGGGTGGGCGTCGAGGGACTGCGCGGCGCGAGCCGTGTCGAGGCCGTCCTGCTGGCGGACGGTCGCAGCGTCCCCGCCGACATCGTGGTCGTGGGGGTCGGCGCCCGTCCGTGCGTCGAGTGGCTCGCGGGCTCCGGCATCGAGCTCGCCGACGGCGTCATGTGCGGCGCCGACGGACGCACCAACCTGGCCGGTGTGGTCGCGGTCGGGGACTGCGCCTCCTGGTACGACCCGCGCGCGGGCCTGCACCGCCGCGTCGAGCACTGGACCGGCGCCCGGGAGCGGCCCGAGGCGGCCGTGACCGCGCTGCTTGCGGGCGGCGCGGTGGAACCGAGCGCGCCGAGGCCGCCGTACTTCTGGTCGGACCAGTACGGCGTGAAGATCCAGTTCGCCGGTCACGCGGCCGCCGCCGACAGCGTGACGATCGAGGAGGGCGCCCGGGACGACCGCAACGTCCTGGCTGTCTACCGGCGTTCCGGGCAGCCGGTCGCCGTGCTCGGAATGAACCAGCCGCGGCTGTTCACGCGCTGGCGCAAGCAGCTCGCCGCCGCGGCCTGACAGCACCGCTGCTGTCGCCGCGTTCACCACGCCGTCCGCTCTTCCCGGCGTGCATCACCGGCCCACGACGTTCCCCGAGGAGTGCACTGTGACCTCGACCAGCCTGCCGGACAGCCTGATCGCCACCCTTCCCGGCGCCTCCTACACGGATCCCGGGATCTTCGCCCAGGAGCAGGAGCGCATCTTCGAAGCGATGTGGTTCTGCGCCGTCCGCGCCTCCGACCTGCCCCGCCCCGGCGCCTTCAAGACCGTGGAGGTGGGCCGGGAGAGCATCCTGATCGCGCGCGCGCGGGACGCCTCGGTGCGCGCGTACTTCAACGTCTGCCGGCACCGCGGGGCCAAGCTGTGCACCGAGGAGTCCGGCGAGGTCAAGCGGGCCTTCCAATGCCCGTACCACGCCTGGACGTACGACCTGACCGGCAAGCTCGTCGCTGCGCCCAACCTGACCAAGATGCCGGACGTGGGCCGCACCGAGTACGGCCTGGCGAGTGTGGCGGTGCGCGAGTGGCTGGGTTATGTGTGGGTGTGCCTCGCGGAGGACCCGCCGCCCTTCGACGAGGTCGTCCAGGACGTGATCGCGCGGCTTGGCGACACCGAGTCGATCGAGCACTACGACATCGGGGGGCTGGAGGTCGGCCGGCGGATCGTCTATGACGTGAAGGCCAACTGGAAGCTGATCGTCGAGAACTTCATGGAGTGCTACCACTGCGCGACGATCCACCCCGAACTCACCGAGGTGCTCCCGGAGTTCGCCGACGGATACGCCGCCCAGTACTACGTGGGGCACGGTGCGGAGTTCGGCGAGGACGTCAGGGGGTTCACCGTCGACGGCTCGGAGGGGCTGGACCGGATTCCCGGAGTCTCCGAGGACCAGGACCGCCGCTACTACGCGATCACCGTGCGGCCGCAGGTGTTCATCAACCTCGTGCCCGACCATGTGATCTTCCACCGGATGTACCCGGTGGCGGTGGACCGGACGGTCGTGGAGTGCGACTGGCTGTATCTGCCCCAGGTCGTGGCGAGCGGGAAGGACGTCAGCCGGTCGGTGGAGCTCTTCGACCGGGTCAACCGGCAGGACTTCGACGCGTGCGAGCGCACCCAGCCCGGGATGCGCTCACGGCTGTACGCCAAGGGCGGTGTGCTGGTGCCCAGCGAGCACCACATCGGCGAGTTCCACGACTGGGTCCAGGCCCGGTTGGGGGTCGGCCCGGGTAACGGGGTTCAGCCCGGGTAACGGGGGCTCAGCCCAGGTAGCCCATGCGGTGGCTGATCTCCTCGGCGCCCTTGACCAGGACCGGGGCGAGCTCGTGGAGCCGCTCCTCGGAGAGCCGGTACGCCGGTCCCGAGGCGCTGAGTGCCGCGATGACCTCGCCGTCCCGGTCGCGCACCGGCGCGGCCATGGCGTGCAGGCCGAGCTCCAGCTCCTCCAGGGCCCAGGCGTAACCCCGCTCACGGGCCTCGGCGAGGTTCTTCTCCAGCTTCGTCTTCGCGGTGATGGTGCGCGGGGTGACCTTCTTCAGGCCGGTCTCCGTCAAGAGCGCGGCGCGCTGATCGGCGGGCAGGTGGGCCAGCAGGATCTTGCCGCTCGACGTGGCGTGCAACGGGGTCAGCTGGCCGACCCAGTTCTGCGCGGTGACGGCACCCGGGCCGCGCACCTGGTAGAGGTTGACCGCGTAACGCTCCTGCATCACGGCGACGTTCACGGTCTCGCCGAGCTCCTCGGCGAGGTCCTCGCAGACCGGGCGGCTCTGCTGGGTGATGTCGATGCGTCCGGTGACCGCGCCGGCGAGGCGCACGATGCCGAAACCCAGGCGGTACTTGCCGCGTTCACCCGCCTGTTCCACCAAGCCACGCGCTTCCAGGGCACCGAGGAGCCGGAACGCCGTGGACTTGTGAACATCGATCTCGGCGGCCACCTCGCTCACGCCGGCCTCGCCGCGCTGGGCCAGGATCTCCATCACGTGAATGGCCCGGTCGACGGACTGCACCCCGCCGCTCGACGACCCTGTCGTTTCGTTATCCGGGTTGTAGTTGCTCACAACGCAACTATACGGCGGGTAAAAAACAAGGGTGGGAGTTGTTTCGCGGAGCTGGTGCATATGTCGTGCAGGTTGCGCGCTTCGCAACCTGGTGCGTATCGCGCTACCCGTACTACCATGCCGCGCATATCGACGGCGCGAGCGAGACGAGGCACCATGGCTCCTCAGCAGTACGACTTCGTCATCGTCGGTGGTGGATCGGCCGGCAGCGCACTGGCCAACCGGCTTTCCGCCGACCCCGGCAACCGCGTGCTGGTCCTGGAGGCCGGCCGGCCCGACTACCCGTGGGACGTCTTCATCCACATGCCCGCGGCGCTGACCTACCCGATCGGCAGCCGCTTCTACGACTGGAAGTACGAGTCGGAACCCGAGCCCCACATGGGCGGCCGGCGCGTCTACCACGCCCGCGGCAAGGTGCTGGGCGGCTCCAGCAGCATCAACGGCATGATCTTCCAGCGCGGCAACCCCATGGACTACGAGCGCTGGGCCGCCGATCCCGGCATGGAGAGCTGGGACTACGCGCACTGTCTGCCGTACTTCAAGCGCATGGAGAACTGCCTCGCGGCCGACCCGGACGACGAGTTCCGCGGCCACGACGGCCCGCTTGTCCTGGAGCGCGGCCCGGCAACCAACCCGCTCTTCGGCGCCTTCCTCAAGGCCACCGAGGAGGCGGGGTACGCGCCGACCGGCGACGTCAACGGCTACCGGCAGGAAGGCTTCGCCAAGTTCGACCGCAACGTCCACCGCGGACGCCGACTGTCGGCCTCCAAGGCCTATCTGAAGCCCGCCAGGAAGCGCCCCAACCTCACCGTCACCACCCGCGCCCTCGTCACCCGCGTCCTGTTCGAGGGCAAGCGGGCCGTCGGGGTCGAGTACCGGCGCGGCAAGGGCGCGCCGCAGCAGGTGCGCGCCAAGGAGGTCATCCTCTGCGGCGGCGCGATCAACTCCCCGCAGCTGCTCCAGCTCTCCGGCGTCGGCAACGCCGGGGAACTGCGCGCCCTCGGCATCGACGTCGTGCACGACCTGCCGGGCGTCGGCGAGAACATGCAGGACCATCTGGAGGTGTACATCCAGTACGCCTGCAAGCAACCCGTCTCCATGCAGCCGTACCTCGCGAAGTGGCGCGCCCCCTTCATCGGCCTGCAGTGGCTCTTCCGCAAGGGCCCCGCCGCGACCAACCACTTCGAGGCCGGCGGGTTCGCCCGCAGCAACCAGGACGTGGACTACCCCAACCTGATGTTCCACTTCCTGCCCATCGCGGTCCGCTACGACGGCTCCGTGCCCGCCGGCGGACACGGCTACCAGGTGCACGTGGGGCCCATGTACTCCGACGCCCTCGGCTCCGTGAAGATCAGGAGCAGGGACCCTCAGGAGCACCCGGCGCTGCGCTTCAACTACCTCTCCACCGAGCAGGACCGCCGCGAGTGGGTCGAGGCGATCCGCGTCGCGCGCAGGCTGCTCAACCAGCCCGCTCTCGCCCCCTACAACGGCGGGGAGATCTCACCGGGACCGTCCGTCGAGACCGACGAGCAGATCCTCGCCTGGGTCGCCAAGGACGGCGAGACCGCTCTGCACCCCTCCTGCACCTGCAAGATGGGCACCGACGAGATGGCCGTCGTGGACCCCGCCAGCCTGCGCGTGCACGGGGTCGAGGGGCTGCGGGTCGTCGACGCGTCGGTGATGCCCTATGTCACCAACGGAAACATCTACGCGCCGGTGATGATGATCGCGGAGAAGGCGGCCGACCTCATCCTCGGCAAGGAACCGCTCGCGCCTTCCGACGCCGTCTACTACCGGCACCGGGACTCCCGGACCCAGGCGGGGTAACGCAGTATTTTCGCGGAGCCGCTTGTCCCGGAAACCGGCTGTGTCCGGGGTGCGCGCAAGGCGTCCGCGTGCCCAAACCGTCATCCTCGAACCCCTTGACGTGGGTTCACGCATTCTCCAGAGTGTTCCACCACAAGCAATGCGGTGCGCGATGCGCAACGAGATTCGCTCGAAGGGCTCCCGACGTGGCAGACCTGTATGTGGACGGGAAGTGGCGGGAGCCGGTGGCCGGAGGCCGTCGGGAGATCCGCTGTCCCGCCGACGGCACGCTTTCCGCGACCGTGTCGGAAGGCACCCGCGCCGACACCGAGGGGGCCGTCGCGGCCGCCCGCCGGGCCTTCGACGAAGGGCCCTGGCCGCGCACCCCCGAGCGAGAGCGGGGCGCCCTGCTGCTGCGCACCGCCGACCTGATCGAGCGCGACACCAAGGAATTCGCCCGCGCCGAGTCGCTGGACACCGGCAAGCGGCTGGTCGAGAGCGAGTACGACATCGCCGACGTCGTCTCCTGTCTGCGCTACTACGGCGGGCTCGGCGGCACCGACGCCGGCCGCGTGATCGACACCGGCCGGGACGACGCCGTCAGCCGCGTGGTCTACGAGCCGATCGGAGTGTGCGGTCTGATCACACCGTGGAACTACCCACTTCTGCAAGCGAGTTGGAAGGTGGCCCCGGCCCTTCTCGCCGGCAACACCATCGTCCTCAAGCCCAGTGAGCTCACGCCCTCCACCGCGGTCCTGCTGATGCGGGCCCTGGAGGAGGGCGGACTCCCCGCCGGTGCGGCCAACCTCGTCCTCGGCACCGGGCCCGAGGTGGGCGCGCCGCTCTCGGAGGATCCCCGGGTCGACATGGTCTCCTTCACCGGAGGCGTGGAGACCGGCAAACGGATCATGGCGACGGCCGCTGCGAGCGTGAAGAAGGTCGCGCTGGAACTCGGCGGCAAGAATCCCAATGTCGTCTTCGCCGACGCCGACTTCGAGACGGCCGTGGACTTCGCGCTCACGGCCGTCTTCCTGCATTCGGGGCAGGTCTGCTCGGCCGGTGCCCGGCTGATCGTCGAGGACTCGCTGCACGACCGGTTCGTCGACGAGGTGGTCCGCCGGGCCCGGCAGATCCGCCTCGGCGGGCCCTTCGACCCCGAGGCCGAGACCGGGGCGCTGATCTCGGCGCAGCACCTGGAGAAGGTCGAGGCGTACGTCGCCACGGGCGTCGCCGAGGGCGCCGTACTGCGCTGCGGCGGCGAACGGCCCGCCGACCCCGCCCTCGCGAACGGCCACTACTACCCGCCCACCGTGCTCGACGAGTGCCGGCAGGACATGCGGGTGGTGCACGAGGAGTCCTTCGGGCCGGTCCTGACCGTGGAGCGCTTCTCCGGTGAGGACGACGCCGTACGCATCGCCAACGACACGGAGTACGGACTCGCCGGTGCCGTCTGGACGCAGGACGCCGGGAAGGCCCAGCGGGTGGCCCGCCGGCTGCGGCACGGCACCGTGTGGATCAACGACTACCACCCCTATGTGCCACAGGCCGAGTGGGGTGGCTTCGGGCACTCCGGTGTGGGCCGGGAACTGGGACCGACCGGCCTTGACGAGTACCGCGAGCCCAAGCACATCTGGCAGAACATCCAACCCCGGCCGCAGCACTGGTTCCGCGGCTGAACGCCGAGAAGAGGTCGACCATGACCCCAACCCAGACCGAGGTGCCGCCGCGCCGCGGCACCCCCGAGGACGCGGCTCCCACGCCCGTCATATCCGTACGCGGGCTGTGGAAGGTGTTCGGGCCGAAGGCGGACCAGGTACCGGACTCCGAGGAGCTGCGCGGGCTCACCCGCCGCGAACTCATGGACCGCACCGGCTGTACCGCCGCCGTGCGGGACGTGAGCTTCGACGTCGCGCCCGGCGAGGTCTTCGTCGTCATGGGGCTGTCCGGCTCCGGCAAGTCCACCCTGGTGCGCTGTCTGACCCGGCTGATCGAGCCCACCTCCGGTGAGATCGTCTTCGAGGGCGAGGACATCCGGGACGCCGACGAGCGGCGGCTGCGCGAACTGCGGCGCAGCAAGTTCTCCATGGTCTTCCAGCACTTCGGTCTGCTGCCCCACCGCCGTGTCGTCGACAACGTGGCGTTCGGCCTGGAGATCCGCGGCATGGGCCGGGCCGAGCGCACCAGGCGGGCGCTGGAGGTCGTCGAACTCGTGGGCCTGTCGGGGTACGAGAACTCCTACCCCGACCAGCTCTCCGGCGGTATGCAACAACGCGTGGGTCTGGCAAGGGCGTTGGCGGGAGACCCGGACGTCCTCCTCTTCGACGAGCCGTTCTCGGCGCTCGACCCGCTGATCCGCCGGGACATGCAGAACGAGGTCATCCGCCTGCACCACGAGGTCGGCAAGACGATGGTGTTCATCACCCACGACCTCTCCGAGGCGCTGAAGCTCGGCGACCGCATCCTCATCATGCGGGACGGCAGGACGGTCCAGTGCGGCACCGGCGACGAACTCGTGGGCGCCCCCGCCGACGACTACGTACGCGACTTCGTCAAGGACGTGCCGCGCGGCGATGTACTGACCCTGCGCTGGATCATGCGTCCGGCCACTCCCGAAGACCCCCTGGACGGACCCGAGTTGGGCCCGGACGTCGTGGTGAAGGAGGCCACCCGGGCCGTCCTCGCGGCCGACAGGCCAGTCAAGGTCGTCGAGAACGGCAAGCTGATCGGCATCGTCGGCGACGAGGAGATACTCGCGGTGGTCGCCGGGCAGGAAGGCGACGCGTGATGACCGTCGTCATGGAGAAGCCCGGGAAACCGGGGCAGACGAAGCAGGCCGAACCGCCTCCGCCCGCCGCCCCCGTACGCCGGGTCAGCCGGTCCATGGTGGTCGGCGCGATCCTGGTCGTCTGGCTCGTCCTGTTCGCCGTACTGCGCGGAAAGCAGACCCTGTCGCTGGCCGCGGCCGACCTCACCGATCTGCACCGCTGGCTCAACGACGTCAACGACTCCATCGGCGCCAACCGCAACTCCAACCCGCTCTTCCTGTACGGCTTCAACGAGATCCGGCTGGTCATCGACAACCTGGTGACCTTCGTGCAGGACCTGATCTCCCAGCCGTCCGGCGACCGCCCGCTCCCGCAGATCGGCTGGCTCGGCGTTGTCGGCCTCACCGGCTATGTCTCCTGGGCGGTGGCCAACTGGCGGGTCGCCCTGCTGGCCGTGGCCGGCTTCACCTTCCTCGGGCTCCAGGGCCTGTGGCAGGAGAGCATGGACACCCTGGCCCTGACCCTCTCCGCGGTCCTGGTGGCGCTGCTGTTCGCCATCCCGCTGGGCGTGTGGGCGGGCCTGTCCGAGCGGGTCAACCGGATCGTCACCCCCTTCCTGGACTTCATGCAGACGATGCCGACCTTCGTCTACCTGGCGCCGCTGACCCTGATCTTCCTCATCGGCGGGGCCTCCGCGACCATCGCCACCGTCATCTACGCGGCACCCCCGGCCATCCGCATCACCGCGCACGCCATCCGTTCCGTGCCGGCCACGACGGTCGAGGCGGCCGCCTCCATGGGGGCCACCCGCAGACAGTCGTTGCTGAAGCTCCTGCTGCCGATGTCCAAACGGACCGTGGTGATGGGCGTCAACCAGACCATCATGGCCGCCCTGGCCATGGTGACCATCGCGGCCCTGATCGACGCCCCCGGCCTCGGCAAGACCGTCGTGCAAGCCCTGCAGTCCCTGGACGTCGGTACGGCCTTCAACGCGGGCCTCGCCATCGTCGTCATGGCGATCGTCCTGGACCGGGTCACCACCGCGGCGAGCGGACGCGCGGAGGCGGCCCGGCGCTCCGGCAACCCGCTGCTCAAGTGGCGGCGGCACCTGCTCGCCGCCGGGGGAGTGGTGGCGGCCGTACTCGTGTATCTGTCGCACACGTACCTGTGGGCGGCCGAGTTCCCCGGCGACGGCACCACCGGCAGCAATATCGCCAAAGCGGCCGACGACGTGACCACCTGGGCGCAGGACAACCTCTCGGGGCTCACCAACGGCTTCCGCGACGTCATCACCAACGGCCTGCTCAACCCGTTCCAGACGCTGCTGACCGACTCCCCGTGGTGGCTCGTAGGCGCCGCCCTCGTCGGGGTCGCCGTAGTGCTCGGCGGCTGGCGCGCCGGCGTCACCACCGCCGTGTGTGTGGGACTCCTGGTCGCCACCGGCGTGTGGTCGGACGGCATGACGACCCTGGCGTCGACCGTCGTGGCCACCGTGCTGGTCATGCTGCTCGGCATGGTCGTCGGGGTGTGGATGGGCCGCAGTGCGCTGGTGGACCGGCTGGTACGGCCCACCCTCGACGCGGCCCAGGTCATGCCGCCGTTCGTCTACCTCGTGCCGTTCCTCGCCCTGTTCGGGGCGACCCGGTTCACGGCCATCGTCGCCGCGATCGTCTACGCGGCACCGGTCGCCATCAAGATCATCGCCGACGGGGTGCGGACCGTGCCCGCGGCCACCGTCGAGGCGGCCACCTCCACCGGGTGCAACACCTGGCAGATCATCACCAAGGTCCAGCTGCCGATGGCCCGCAGCGCCCTGACGCTGGCGACCAACCAGGGCCTGATCTACGTGCTGTCGATGGTCGTCGTCGGCGGCCTGGTGGGCGCGGGCGCCCTCGGCTACGACGTGGTGGCCGGCTTCTCGCGGGGACAGCTGTACGGCAAGGGCCTGGCGGCCGGACTCGCCATCGTCCTGCTCGGCGTCATGTTCGACCGGATCACTCAGGCAGCGGCTCGCCGCACCAGCGCATGAATAAGGAGCACCACACGATGGCAAGACACTGGCGAGTCGGCACGGTCGGCCTGGCCGTCCTCGGCCTCACCCTCACGGCCTGCGGCGGCGCGAAGGTCGGTGACTCCTCGGACGCCGGCGGTTCGGGCAGCCCCGGCACGTGCGGCACCTTCAACCTCGCGGTCAACCCGTGGGTCGGCTACGAGGCGGACGCGGCGGTCGTCGCGTACGTCGCCGAGCACGACCTGAAGTGCAAGGTCACCAAGAAGGACCTCAAGGAGGAGATCGCCTGGCAGGGCTTCGGGACCGGCGAGGTCGACGCCGTCCTCGAGAACTGGGGCCACGACGACCTGAAGAAGAAGTACATCACCCAGCAGAAGACCGCCGTGGCGGCCGGCTCGACCGGCAACAAGGGCATCATCGGCTGGTACGTGCCGCCGTGGCTGGCCAAGGCCCACCCGGACATCAAGAACTGGAAGAACCTCAACAAGTACGCCGCCGAGTTCAAGACCTCGGAGTCCGGCGGCAAGGGCCAGCTCCTGGACGGCGACCCGTCGTACGTCACCAACGACGAGGCGCTGGTGAAGAACCTGAAGCTGGACTTCAAGGTGGTGTACGCGGGCAGCGAGACCGCGCTGATCCAGGCGTACCGCAACGCCGAGAAGAAGAAGCAGTGGGTGATCGGCTACTTCTACGAGCCGCAGTGGTTCCTGTCCGAGGTGCCGCTGGTCAAGGTCGACCTGCCCGCGTACAAGACGGGCTGCGACACCGATGCGGCCAAGGTCGCCTGCGACTACCCGGTCTACGACCTCGACAAGATCGTCAGCGCGAAGTTCGCCAAGTCGGCGAGCCCCGCCTACGACCTGGTGAAGAAGTTCAACTGGACCAACGACGACCAGAACACCGTGGCCAAGTACATCGCGGTGGACAAGATGACGCCGGACGCGGCGGCCAAGAAGTGGGTCGACGCCAACCGGGCCAAGGTCGACGCCTGGATCAAGTAGGACGCTCACGGTGCCTGGTGGGCGGTGCGCACAGTGCGCGCCGCCCACCGGGCATTGCCGTTTTCGGGGTCTTTCCACGAGGTCACAACCCTCTTGACACCCACCTGAACGGCAGGCACATTGAGTTGCGCAGCCTGAATCGTGTTGCGTACAAAGCAACTTAACCGGAGGTGCGGCGATGGCGGGACCCCGAGTGGTCATCATCGGAGCGGGCGTCGTCGGCGCGGCACTCGCCGACGAGATCTCCGCGCGCGGCTGGACCGAGGTGACCGTCGTCGACCAGGGCCCGCTCCCGGCCACCGGGGGATCGTCCTCGCACGCCCCTGGCCTGGTCTTCCAGGCCAACTCCTCCAAGACCATGACCGAACTGGCCCGCTACACCGTCGAGAAGTTCAGCTCCCTCGACGTGGATGGACAGCCCTGTTTCCTCCAGGTCGGCGGCCTGGAGGTGGCGACCACCCCGGAACGCGTCACCGAACTCCACCGTCGGCAGGGCTGGCTCACCTCCTGGGGCGTGGACTCGCGGATCGTGACCGCCGACGAGTGCGTCGACCTGCACCCCCTGGTCAACCGCGACCGGGTCCTGGCCGGCCTCCACATCCCGACCGACGGCCTCGCCAAGGCCGTCCTCGCCGTCGCGGCGCAGATCCGCCGCGCCACCGAGCGCGGAGTGACCTTCCTGGCCCGCCACGAGGTCCTCGACGTCCTCCAGGCCGACGGCGAGGTGACGGGTGTCCGGACCGACCAGGGCGATCTACAGGCCGACATCGTCGTGTGCTGCGCCGGCATCTGGGGCCCGAAGATCGCCCGCATGGCCGGCATGAACCTCCCGCTCACCCCGCTCGCCCACCAGCTCGCCTGGACCGGCCCGGTCCCGGCACTCGCCGGCCAGACGGAGGAGGCGGTGCGCCCGATCCTGCGCCACCAGGACGCCGACCTCTACTACCGCGACCGCCACGACACCCTCGGCATCGGCTACTACGGTCACCGCCCCATGCCCATCACCGCCGACGAGATCCTCTCCGTCGACGAGGCCGACGGAATGCCGTCGGTCCTGAAGTTCACCGAGGACGACTTCGCGGAGGCCTGGACCGAGACGCAGTCACTGCTGCCCGCCACCCGAGAGGCCAAGATCGAGGAGGCCGTCAACGGCCTGTTCTCCTTCACCACGGACGGGCTGCCCCTCCTCGGCGAGTCCCCGGACGTCAAGGGCTTCTGGGTCGCCGAGGCCGTCTGGGTCACCCACTCCGCCGGCGTCGGCCGGGCCGTCGCCGAGTGGCTGGTCGACGGTCACTGCTCCTCCTTCGACCTCCACGAGTGCGACGTCAACCGCTTCGAGCCGCACCAGCTCGCCCCGGAGTACGTCCTGGCCCGCGACTGCCAGAACTTCGTCGAGGTCTACGACATCCTCCACCCGCTCCAGCCCTCCGGTGATCCGCGCCCGATCCGCACCAGCCCCTTCCACGCCCGCCAGCAGGAGCTGGGCGCCTTCTTCCTGGAGGCGAACGGCTGGGAGCGGCCGCACTGGTACGAGGCCAACGCGCACCTGGTGGAAGGCCGTTCGATCGTCACCCCCGACGACTGGGCCGCGCGGTACTGGTCGCCCGTCGTCGGCGCCGAGGCCCAGACCACCCGCGAGACCGTCGCCATGTACGACATGACGGCCCTCAAGCGCCTGGAGGTGAGCGGGCGGGGAGCGGCCGACTTCCTGGAGCGGCTGTGCACCGGCAAGGTCGCCAAGTCCGTCGGCTCGGTGACGTACACCTTGCTGCTGGACCACGACGGAGGCATCCGCAGCGACATCACCGTGGCGCGGCTGGCCCCCGACCTCTTCCAGGTCGGCGCCAACGGCAACCTCGACCTCGACTGGTTCACCCGCCACCTGCCCGCCGACGGCACCGTCCAGGTCCGCGACATCACCCCCGGCACCTGCTGCATCGGACTGTGGGGACCGCTCGCCCGGGACGTCCTCCAGCCACTTACGGACGAGGACTTCTCGGCGACCGGCCTCAAGTACTTCCGCGCCAAGCGCGCCCACATCGGCTCCGTGCCCGTGACGGCCATGCGCCTGTCGTACGTCGGCGAGCTCGGCTGGGAGCTGTACACCACCGCCGACCTCGGCCAGAAACTGTGGGACACACTGTGGCGGGCGGCCCGGCCGCTGGGCGGGATCGCCGCCGGCCGCGGCGCCTTCAACACTCTTCGCCTGGAGAAGGGGTACCGCTCCTTCGGCACCGACATGACCTACGAGCACGACCCCTACGAGGCCGGGGTCGGCTTCGCCGTCAAGGCCGACAAGGAGGACTTCGTCGGCAAGGCGGCACTGGAACGCCGCAGGGGCGACGTACGGCGGAAGCTGGCCTGCCTGACCATCGAGGACCCGCGATCCGTCGTCATGGGCAAGGAGCCGGTGTACGACGGGCAGCGCGCGGTCGGCTACGTCACCAGCGCGGCCTTCGGCCACACCATCGGCAAGGGCATCGCCTACGCCTGGCTGCCGGCGGAGCTCGCGGTGACCGGGCGGGCGCTGCACATCGGCTACTTCGACCGGCGCGTGGAGGCGGTCGTGGCCGAGGAGCCGCTGTTCGACCCGGCGATGTCCCGGCTCCGGGGATGAGCGGGCGTCAGCCCAGGTGGCCGAGGCGGCGGCTGAGTTCGTCGGCGCCCGCCACCAGCACGGGTGCCAGCTCGTGCATCCGCTCCTCGGTGAGGCGGAAGGCGGGACCCGAGGCGGTGAGGGCGGCGACGACCTTGCCGTCGCCCGAACGCACCGGCGCCGCCATGGCGTTGAGGCCCTCCTCGTACTCCTCCACCGTCATGGCGTAACCCTGCTCACGGACCCGGACCAGCTCCGCCTCCAGCTGCTGCCGGGAGGTCAGGGTGTGGGCCGTCATCCGTTCCAACCCGGCTGTGGCGACGAGCTCGCCCCGGCGCTCGTCCGTGAGATGGGCGAGCAGGACCTTGCCGCTCGACGTGCAGTGCATCGGCGTCAGCCGGCCGACCCAGTTCTGCGCGGTGATGGCGGACCGGCCGCGCACCTGGTCGAGGTTGATCACATGGTGGGACTCCAGGACCGCGATGTTCATCGTCTCGCCCAGTTTGTCGGCGAGGCGTTCGCAGATCCCGCGGCCGTGCTTGGTGACGTCGATGCGCCCGGTGACCGCGCCGGCCAGCCGCACGATGCCGAAGCCGAGGCGGTACTTCCCGCGCTCGCCCTCTTGCTCCACCATCCCGTGCGCCTCCAGCGCGCCGAGCAGACGGAACGCGGTGGACTTGTGGACGTCGATCGCCTCGGCGACCTCACTGACGCCTGCCTCGCCGCGCTGGGCGAGGATCTCCAGCACGGTGACAGCCCGGTCGACGGACTGCACCCCGCCGCCGGACGCGCCCCCGGACTCGGTGCCGTTGTTGCTCATGGCGGAACCATATGCGAACAGGTCAGCCGTGCAAGGCCCGGTGTCCGGCACCGGGCCCCGCACGGCGAGCAGCCTCAGCGGCTGAGCGGTGCCACCGTGATCCGGTCGACGTTGGGCGCGTACGCCGTGGCGTTGGACAGAGTGACGGTGTTGGTGCCCGCGGCGAGGGTCACCGGCACCGGCAGGTCCCAGTAGTTGTTCCAGCTGTAGTTGTTGCGGAACATCACCGTCCGGTCGGTTCCGTCGACGCTGATCCGGGCCGCGCGGGAGACCACGTTGGTGTTGTAGTTCCCCGAGCCGGCGACCTGGTTGTTGGCGTAGCGGACGTTCATGACGTAGCGCCCGGCGCTCGCCGCGTCGACCTTGAAGGTGAGCGTGTTGTCCGCGCCGTTGCCGATGTAGCCCACGTACTTTCCGCCGGAGGCCCAGGTGTCCGAGGTGACGACGGCGGTCCCGGCGAGGGTGGCGTCCTCCGCCTGGTAAGAGGCCACGCCCGTGGTGTCGGCGCTCGCGGCGACACGGAGGTCGCGCAGGGTCAGCGTGGCGGAGCCCGACGCGGCGGCGGTGACGCGGTTGTTGCCCGCCGACAGGTACAGCCGTGCGGTCCTGGTGGTGGCCTTGCCGCCCGTGGAGGCCAGCTTCACGGCGGTGGCGCCGTCCAGGGAGAGGGTGCCGGCGCCGTCGGCGGAGTAGTCGGTGCGGACCGTGTAGTAGCCGTCGGTCGGGGCGTACACGTCGAAGGTCGCCGAGTCCGCGCGGTCCAGGGCCAGGGAGCCGGCGCCGGTGATGCCGGACGCGGAGTAGCCGTAGCCGGGCGTGCCGGTGACGTCGGTGTAGGCGGCGGGGTAGAGGGTGTCCGCGGTGGAGGCGGCGGTGAGGTCGACCTTGTCGAGGGTGACCTCGTTCGTGCCCTTGGCCAGGGCGATCGTGTGGCTGCCCGCGGTCAGTGACAGCGAGGCGCGGGCGGTGGCGCGGTAGGTCCAGTTCAGGGTCGGACCGTAGGTGACGGTCTGGGCGGCGCCGCCGTCCACGGTGAGGGTCTGGGTCGCCGGGGCGCCGGACTGGTTGCCGTAGAAGACGTCGAGGTCATAGGTGCCTGTGGTGGGGACGTCGACCGTGAAGGCGACCTTGCTGGTCGGCTGGTTGAGGCTGCCGACGTCCTTGGTGCCCGAGGTGGCGTAGCCGTAGGCGTTGGACACCGAGCCCTGGGTGTAGACCGTGCCGCCGGTGATGGCGGCGTTCTCGGCCTCGTACGACGCCGACCAGGGGACGGAGGCCGGGGCGGGCGCGTCCTTGCCGGCCGGGTTGACGGTGACGCGGTAGGCCGACATCGGGTCGAGGCCGGTCAGCGGCACGGTGATGCTGCCGTCGGCGGCGACCTTGTAGGTGCTGCGCGCCAGGACCCTGGGCGCGGGCGCCCCGCCCTCGTAACCGCTCCAGGCGGTGCGCTCGACCGAGACGTTGACCTTGCGGCCGAAGGAGGGCGGGATGTGCTGGATGACGGTGTCGGCCGCGCCGGCGGTACCGCCGCCGAGGAGCACCTGGGCCTGCTTGCGGCCGGTGTCCAGGGAGGCGATGCCCTGGAGCGTGTCGGTGGTGTTGGCCTGCGGCGGGGTCACCTTGGCGGTCTTGCCGCTCAGGCCCGCGTACCAGCGCATCAGCCACCAGTTGCCGTTCGGGATGTTGGTCTGGGCGACGTTGTCGTCCAGGTTCCCGGCGATGTCCCAGTACGCGAGGTCGGCGTCGACCTTGTTCCGCTCGAACATCGACATCCACTGGACCATCTGCCCCGGCACGGACAGGTCGCGGCGGTCGGCGTACTCGTTGATGTTGACCGGCCGGGGGCTGATGCCCGTCTTGGTCTCGAGGGTCCGGTAGGCGGCGAGGGTGGACTCGAAGTGCGCCAGGGAGCCGGGGTCCAGTTCGTGCCAGGTGGTGATGTCCGGCAGGACGTGGTGCGCCTTGGCCCACGGGTAGAAGTCGCCCATGAGCCGGGAGTCGTAGTGGGTCTCGTTGGGGCCGGCGATCCGGGCGTTCGGGATGATCGACCTGATCTTGTCGTAGACGGTCGCCCAGTCGCTCTCGAAGCTGCTCAGCGCCTTCGCGTAGGTCGTGGCGTCCGAACTGCCCAGCCCGGTGTACCAGTTGCCGTCCGGCTCGTTGAACGGCACCCACACGAACGTGGAGGCGTCCGGACGGGCCGCCACCTTGCGGACCATGGTGTCGACCTTGGCCAGGTAGTCGCTCAACCCGTTGTTCTCGTAAGGCCAGTTGGCGTACACGTCCTGCATGTAGATCAGGTTGTCGCCGCCGCCCGTGCGGGCGAACTGGGACTGGACGACCAGCGCGTCGCCGTTGGGGTGCTGGGCCCCGTCCGGCGCCTTCTGGGCGATCGTCTTCGGATGCAGGGGTGCGACCACGCTGTCGCCGGGCACACCGTCGTCGCTGAGGCCGTACAGGGCGCCGTTGGCGCCGTGCATGACCGCGCCGGTGGTGGTGCCCAGGTCGACCTTGAGCTGGGGGGCTGCGGCCTCGGCGGCGGGTGAGGCGAGGAAGGAGCCGACGAGTGCGGACACGGCGGCCGCGCCGACGAGGCCGACGAGGCGCCGGGTTCTGCGGGGGTTGCCGGGCAGGGCGGATGTAGGGGGTATGGCTGACGTATGAGGCATGACGGACCTCCTCCTCCCGCACCGTTGCGGGAGGCTCGGACGGCTTCGGGGGTGGGGTTACTTGACGGCGCCGCTGGTGATGCCGGAGACGATGCGGCGCTGGGCGATGACGAAGACGAGCACCATGGGAAGGCTCATCATCACGACGTAGGCGAAGATCAGATGCCAGTTGTTGAGGTACAGCTGGGCGCTGGCGACCTGGTAGAGGTTGAGCGGCAGGGTTGCCCTGTCCCCTCCGCCGAGAACGAAGAAGGCGTAGAAGATGTCGCTCCAGGCGAACAGCATCACCATGATCGTCGCGGTGGCGATGACCGGCCGCAGCAGCGGCAGGATGATGCGCCAGAAGACTCGTACCGGACCGGCCCCGTCCATGCGCGCCGCCTCCTCCAACTCCTCGGGGAGCGCGCGGATGAACCCGGTCATGAAGAAGATCGAGGTGGACAGGTACATCCCGGCGTAGACGCCGATCATGCCGGGCCGGGTACCGGCCAGGCCGAGCTGGCGCAGCTCCATCACGATGGTGATCACCGCGGGGGGCAGCAGCAGTCCGCTGATGCTCAGCGCGTACAGGGCGTTGACCAGGCGCCCCTTGCGGCGGGCGAACACCCAGGCGGCACCGGCCCCGAGGAGCAGGACCAGGACGACCGAAGGGGCCACCACCAGAAGGCTGTTGACGAAGCCCTGAACGATCTTGCCCTCGTCGAAGGTCTGCTGGTAGTTCGCGGCGGCCTGGGCGTGGTGGGGCAGGGAGAGGTTGGGCTTGATGGCCTCGGCCTGCGGCTTGACCGAGGTGACCGCGACCAGCCACAGCGGGATGCCGATGGTCACGGCGGCGATCAGCAGCACCAAGACGGGCTGCACCCAGCGCCACGGGCGCCGGTGGACGGGCGCGAACGCGCCGACGGTGGTCACTGGTTGTTCTCCCTGCGGCGCAGACCGACGATGACGGGCACGGCGAGGACGACGACGATGAGGAACAGCACCAGGCTCATCGCGGAGGCCTGCGCGTAGAGCCCCTGCCCGAAGATGCGGAACATGTAGATGTTGAACACCTCGGTCTCGCTGCCCGGTCCGCCCCCCGTGGTGGCCTGGACGATGTCGAAGGTGTTCATGGAGCCGATCAGCGCGGTGGTCACGTTGAACGTCACCGCCGGTGCCAGCAGCGGGAACCTGATCGACCAGAAGGTCCGCCAGCCACCGGCCCCGTCGATCCGGGCCGCCTCCAGCACATCACCGGGCATGCTCTTCAGCCCCGCCAGATAGATCAGCATGGCCAGGCCCATCCACTTCCAGCCGTGGATGAGCGTGACGACGACCAGCGTCCAGGTGGTCGAGCCGAGCCAGGGCGTGTCGACGGGGTGACCCGCGAGTGACGACAGCACGCTGTTGAGCGCCCCGTCCTGGGCGAGCAGCGCCCGGAAGATGTAGCCCACCGCCAGGGCGGAGATCAGCACGGGAAGGAAGAACACCGCGCGGAAGAAGCGGTTGAAGCGGGTGTCGCGCTCCAGGAGCAGCGCGAGCCCGAGACCGAAGCCGTTCTGGAAGACGGCCACGAGGACCGCGTACTCCAGGGTGATGCGGATGTCGCGGACCATCGACCCGTCGTGCAGGATCGTGGAGAAGTTCGAGAAGCCCACGAAGCCGATCTGCGGGTGGAACGCCGACCAGTCGGTGAACGGGTAGACGAAGTTCAGCAGGTTCGGCAGCAGGAAGAACACCCCGAACACGGCGAGCGCGGGCACCGCGAACCACCACGGCTGGTTGGCCCCGCGACGGGACCGCCCGGGCCGGCCGGGACGAGGGGCCCGGTCCGTTTCCTGCCTGCGCGTGGCGTCACCGACGCCGAGGGTGGCTGTGTCCGCCACGTTTCAACCTCCGGTACGGGGCCCCGGACCGCCACCGACGGGCGGCCCGGGAATGGGGCTGGCTGAGGTGTCCTGGGATCGGGACTGCTGCGAACGGCGCTGCGACGGGGCCGGGCCGGGCGGGGTGCGGTGCGCCCGGACGCGGAGCGGAGGATGCCCGGACACCTTCCGCTCCGGGACGACCGGCGACCACGCGGCTGAGGAGCACGGTCGGCCCGAGCGGTTGAAGCTCCTGCCGGGCCCTGCCGCCGGTGCGACCCGCAAGGCACCCGCCAGGGCGTGGCGCCGGTCAGAAGCCGGAGGCCCCGCGGGCCTTGAGGACCTGGTCGAACTGGTCCTCGGCGGCCTGGGCGACCTGCTTCGGGCTCTTCTTGCCGTAGATCATGTCGGCGAGGGCGAGGTGCATGTCGGGGGCGGTCAGCGCCTTGACCTGGAAGACCCCGGTGGCGGTGGAGAGCGCCTCGGCCTGGGCGACGGCGGTCTGCGGCAGTCCGGCGGGGTTGGGCACGGACGGCTGCACCGAGACGAGCTTGTTGGCCTTGATGTAGGCCGGGTAGTCCTTGCCGAGCCAGAAGGACAGGAACTGCCGGGCGGCGTTCTGGCGCTTGTCGTCACCGGTGTTGAACGCGACCACGCCGTTGGTCTGGTCGGGCGAGTACTCGGCCTTGGCGGCGCTGTTGGACAAGGGGAACCAGCCCAGCTTCTCGTCCATCTCCGCTGTGCTGGAGGTCGCCTGGATCTCGGACTGGAGCGAGGTGACGTTCACGGCCATCGCGGCACTGCCGTCCATGATCGCCTTGCCCTGGTCCACGAAGGTCGCGGTCTTGTAGTTCTTCTGCGCGAGCCCGCCGTCGAGGACCTTCGTCTTGTACTTGGTGATGGCGTCGACGATGGTCTTGTTCGTCCAGGAGTCCTTGTTCTTGTTGAGGCTGTCCCAGAACGTCTGCGGCAGGTCCGTCATCTGGAGCTGCACCTGCCACTGCAGCGGCCACTTGTCGCCGCCGACCTCGAAGAAGGGGGCCACGCCCGTCTTCGCCTTGATGGTCGCCGCGTCGGCGAGCATCTCGTCGTAGCCGGTGGGCATCTTCGTGATGCCGGCCTTCTTGAAGACCGCCTTGTTGTAGTAGACGCCGAGCACCGCGGGGCTGGTGACGATGGCGGCGTAGCGGTGGCCGTCGACCTGGCCGAGGCTCTGCTCGGTCTTGCCGAGCTTGGAGACCCAGTCCTCCTTGTCGAGCTGGAGCAGGTTCTGGGCCGGCTGGATGAAGGGCAGTGTGCTGCCGGTGGGCTGCCAGAACATCAGGTCCGGCTTGGTGCCCGAGGCGAGCTTGGTCGGCACGTTGGACTCGTAGGGGTCGGGGATCACCTCGGTGGAGATCGTGGCCCCGGTGGCCTTCTCGAACGCCTCGATGGCCTGCTTGGGCTCGGAGACGCTGTTCTGGGCGACCCACATCGTGAGCTTGACGCCCTTCAGGGAGGCGGTGGCGTCGACCGACCCGGTGGGTGCGGCGCCGCTGCCGCCGGCGGTGCTGTCGCTGCACGCGGTGGCGGTCAGCCCGATCACACAGGCGGTGGCGAGGACGGAGACGGCTCTTCTCATGGCGGGATCCTTGGTCGTACGGAGGGTGAGAGGCGGTGCGGCGGAGATCGCGGTGCGGTGCTGCGGTGGGTGTGCGATGCGGTACGGCGGAGGGTGGGTGGTCGGGTGTCGGTCGGGTTCGGCAGCTGCGGGGGTAGGGCGGAGGGTGGGTGACCGTCGGGGCGTGAGGCCGGGTGCCGGTCGGTGCGGGTGACTGTCGGGGGCGTGAGGTCGGGTGCCGGTCGGAGTTGGGAGGCGTGCGGTGCGGCGGGGGGTGGGTGGTCGGGTGTCGGTCGGGTTCGGCAGCTGCGGGGTAGGGCGGAGGGTGGGTGACCGTCGGGGCGTGAGGCCGGGTGCCGGTCGGTGCGGGTGACTGTCGGGGGCGTGAGGCCGGGTGCCGGTCGGAGTTGGGAGGCGTGCGGTGCGGCGGAGGGTGGGTGGTCGGGTGTCGGTCGGGTTCAGCAGCCGCGGGGGTAAGGCGGAGAGCGGGGGCTGTCGGGGACGGGACGGGAGGGAGGCCGGATGCCGGTCCGGTTCAGGAACCGGGCGGGCCGGCGCTCTCGCGGTGCACGAGGGTGGGTTCGGCCGGCACGTGCGCGGGCTCCTGTCGGCCGGTGTCGAGTTGGGCCCGCAGCAGACCGAAGGCGGCGCGGCCCAGGCCGTGGAAGTCCATGCGGACCGTGCTGAGGGACGGAGTGAGGAAGGCGGAGTGCGGGGCGTCGTCGAAGCCGATGACGCTGACGTCCTCCGGGACCCGCCGGCCGACGTGGTGCAGGGCCCGCAGGACACCCAGGGCCAGGTCGTCGTTGCCGCACAGGATCGCGGTGACGGCCGGGTCCCGGGCGAGCTTCCGGCCCGCCTCGTATCCGGCCTGCGCGTCCCAGCCCCGCCCTGACGGCGGGGGAGGGGCCACACCGGCCGCCCTGAGGGCCCGCCGCCAGCCCTCGGCGCGCGGTGATGCCGTGCCCCGGGCTCCGGTCGAGGCGGGAAGCGCCACGTAGTGCACGGTTGCGTGCCCGAGCGCGAGGAGGTGTGCGGTGGCGGTCCGGGCCGCCTCCCGGTCGTCGGCCCACACGGCGGGCCTGCCGGGGGTCCGGCCGGGCGGCGGCGCCTCGACCAGGGCCGCGCACGGCACATGCGCCGGTACGCGGTCCAGGACGGCGGCGCCGAGACGGTCGTAGCCGATGACCACCAGGCCGCCACCGGTGTCGGCGGCCGCGGCGACCGTACGGTCCAGGTCGTTCTCCGGTGTCACCACCCGCACGCCGAGTGCGTACCCGGCGGCGCGGGACGCCTCCTCCAGACCCTGCAGCGTGGCCGCGTAGCCGTGGAGGACGGTGTTCGAGGTGAGGACCGTGACCGCTCGGGTCACCCCGCTGGCCAGGGCGAACGCGGTGGCGTTGCGCCTGAACCCCAGGGCTCGCACGGCCGCTTCGACACGTCCGCGGGTCTCCTCCTTCACGTTCGGGCGGCCGTTGATGACCCTCGAAACGGTCTGGTAGGAGACGCCTGCCGCCTGCGCGACATCGCGGATGCTGGCGGGCCTGCGCTGCCCCGGGGAGGGGGCGGTCTGGCCGCCGAAGCTTGTGTGACCGGTCACATGCATGCGAGGATTGTGAGCGGTCACATCGCGGGCGTCAAGAGACCGTAACTGGGGATTTACCTTTCAAACACAACCGCCGACGCGGCCAACTCTCTCCCGCCGAGCGCGACTTCCCAGCTCAGCCCGGTGAGACCGTGGCATTACCGAACCATCCCGGAAGGGGAAAATGCGTTGACCGCAGTCGTCGGAACACTCGAGAGATCCCGTCTCTGGTCGCACCCGGAACTCGGGCTGCACGCCGTCCTGGACGCCACGGGATCGGTCCGGCTGGGGGCGCCCGGTCAGGACCCGGCCGCTCTGGTGCCGCTCGTCGAGGTCACCGCCACCGGGCACGGACGTCTGTGGTCGGGGGAGCGCTTCATCGAGACCGCGATCGGCGAGCGCCTGACCTACCGCGACCACGAGACGGTCCGGGAGGCGGGCGGGGAGCGTACGACGATCAGGCTCGCGGACCCCGAGACCGGCCTGGCCGCCGAGGTGGTCCTGGAGACGGCTCCGGGCGCCGGTTTCCTGCGCTCGCGGGTGCGTCTGGTCAACGAGGGCAGCACACCGCTGCGGCTGGAGAGTGTGAGCACCCTGACCGTCGGCGGCATCACCGACGCGGGCGGCGGCCTCGACGGACTGACCCTGCACTGGGCGGACAACGACTGGCTCGCCGAGTGCCGTTGGCGTGAGGCCCCCTTCCGTGACCAAGTCGTCCAACTGAGCCGGTTCGCGCACGGCCACGAGGGACGCGGCTGCTTCGAGCGCTTCTCGCAGGGGAGCTGGTCCACCGGCCGCCATCTGCCGATCGGGGCGCTCACCGATCGTGCCGGGCGGACCTGGCTGTGGCAGATCGAGTCCAGCGCGGGCTGGCGCTTCGAGACCGGCGAACGTGAGGGCGCCGCCTATGTCGCCCTGTTCGGCCCCGACGACGCCCACCACCAGTGGCAGCACACCCTCGCGCCCGGCGAGGACTTCCACACCGTTCCCGCCGTCCTCGTCCGCGGCGCGACGGGCGGCCTCGACGCTGCCTTCGGCGAACTCACCGACTACCGCAGGCTGATCCGCCGCGACCACCCCGACCACCGTGCTCTGCCGGTGATCTACAACGACTACATGAACACCCTCATGGGCGACCCGACCACCGAGAAGCTGCTGCCGCTGGTCGACGCGGCGGCGAGGGCCGGCGCCGAGATCTTCGTCATCGACGCGGGGTGGTACGACGACGACGCGCAGGGCTGGTGGGACGCCGTCGGCGCGTGGGAGCCCGCCCCGGGGCGTTTTCCCGGCGGCATCCAGGAGGTGCTGGACGCGATCCGGCACCACGGAATGGTCCCGGGACTGTGGCTGGAGCCCGAAGTCGTGGGCGTGCGCAGCCCGTTGGCCGCAACCCTCCCTCCCGAGGCGTTCTTCCGGCGCGGTGGCATGCGCGTGACGGAACACGGCCGCCACCACCTGGACCTGCGTCACCCGGCCGCCCGGGCCCACCTCGACGCGGTCGTGGACCGGCTGGTCGGCGAGTGGGGCGTCGGGTACCTCAAGCTCGACTACAACATCAACATCGGCCCCGGCACGGAGCACGGCCCGGAGAGCCCCGGCGCCGGTCTGCTCGGCCATCACCGCGCCCACCTCGACTGGATGTCCGGCCTGCTCGACCGGTATCCCGGCCTGGTCCTGGAGAGCTGCGGCTCCGGCGGTCTGCGCATGGACTACGCCCAACTCGCCGTCGCCCAGCTCCAGTCCACCAGCGACCAGCAGGACCCCCTGCGCTACCCGCCCATCGCCGCGTCCGCCGCCACCGCCGTGGCCCCCGAGCAGGCCGCGGTGTGGGCCTACCCCCAGCCCGACCACACCAGCGACCGGATCGCCTTCACCCTCACCGGCGCGCTGCTGGGCCGTGTGCATCTCTCCGGCTTCCTCGACCGCATGAACGAGGAGCAGTTCGACCTCGTACGGTCGGCGATCCGCGTGTACAAGGACATCCGGCCGCAGATCGCCGACGCCCGCCCCTTCTGGCCGCTGGGCCTGCCGGGCTGGGAGGACGCCTGGATCGCCCACGGTCTGCGGGGGCGCGACGCGACGTACCTCGCGGTGTGGCGACGGGAGGGGGCCGACGCCCCGTCGAGCCGTACGCTCCCCCTTCCCCACCTGCGGGGTGTCGCTCTGCGCCCGGAGGTGCTCCAGCCCACGACGGCCGACGCCACGGCGGAGTGGGACGCGACCGAGGGAACGCTCACCGTCCGCTTGCCGCGCACCGACACGGCGGTACTCCTCGGGCTGGGCACGGTTGTGTGAGCGGGAGCTGGAACCTTGTCAGGAGAGGCGACGGCTCCTACCCCGCTGACCCTGAACACAGGCCAGGCCCCGGGGGGGGCCCCCCGCGCCCCCCCGGGCCCCCCCCACCCCCCCCCCCCCCCCCCCCCCCCCCCCCCCCCGGGGGGCGGGGGGTGAGCCGGGCGGGGCGGGGGGGCCGCCCCACGCCCCGGGCACGGTGC
>NZ_JBIWLX010000044.1:0-23166 GCF_044766405.1 Streptomyces sp. NPDC102270
CCCGAACCGACCGTCGACGAGATCTACAGCCGTCGCCGGCGGATCGCTCTCGAACGAACCAACGCCCTCGAACAGTTCCCGAAGCTGAAGGCGCGTATACGCCGCTCAGGCTCTCGCTGAACCGCGACCGTACGTCGGCCCGGCCTGCCGCCCGGTGCCCCGCCAAGGGGCGCGGACGGGCTCTGTGCAAAGGCCGGCGTCGGCGGGACGGGGGAGGCCATCGACGGAGATCGATGTCGCCTGGCCGGGCGAACGCGGCACGGAGGACGGGGAAGGGAAGCTGGTGCGCGATCTGCCCGGCGGAGGCTGGTGCCGGGACGAGCGTGGAGGAAGGGCTCACGGTCCACCGGCTGCCGCGCCCGCGGGGTCACCGCGTCCACCCTCAAGGGCGGTCCAACTGCTGCACACCGGCCTGGCTTCCCCAGCCACGCCATCCTCCTACGGACTGACCTGGACCTCTTCTCGAAGACGGCTAGGAACCATGACAAGACGCGCGCCTGCGTCCTGATTTGGCGGGCCGACTCGACGAGGAGAAGAGCGCCCACGAACTGCAGCACGCAGTGGCGGTCCTGCCCCAGCCCCCTGGATGTGCTGGGCGACATCGTCTGCATGCCAGGCTCTGCGGAGCCCCAGAGCCCTGGTCACCTTGGAGGCCGTGGCCGCGGGCAAGTCCTTCGCCGCAGCCGACGCGACGGCGTTGCCACACCTCGTCCACTCCGGCCCCAACGGCTACCGCTTCCGCCCGGTGCCGTGGGCGCCCTTACTGACCCCCATCGAACTGCTCGGCAGCGCGGCGCTCGTCGGGCGAGGCCGGCCCACAGAGCGTCGCCGGCCACGACAGGCACCGTACGCTGGCTGCACTCGAGGCCCTCTGCCTCCATGCCGCCGGTGCCCCGCGGCCATTACGGCCTTCCCCCTCCCTCTTACTACCTCGGCGATGGAAAGCGAGCACGATGAGTACGCAGCGCGTTCTGGTCGTCGATGACGAGCCCAAGATCCGCATGACCGTGCGCGGCTACCTGGAGGCGGACGGGTTCCACGTCGTCGAAGCCGCGGACGGACCGTCCGCCCTGCAGGCGCTCACCCGTGACCGGCCGGACCTTGTGGTCCTCGACGTGATGCTTCCGGGCCTGGACGGTTTCCAGGTCCTGCGCCGCATCCGGGAGGCGAGCCAGATCCCGGTGATCATGCTCACCGCCCGCGACGAAGAGGTCGACCGGCTGATCGGCTTCACCACCGGCAGCGACGACTACGTCGCCAAGCCGTTCAGCCCCGCGAACTGGCACTACGGGTGCGGGCCATCCTGCGGCGCACCGACAGCCGGTCCGAGGCGGACCACGAGGACGGCGTGCTGTGCTTCGACGGACTGACTGTCGATCCCGAGACGCGGACCGTGCTGGTCGATGCCGACCGGACCGTGGAGCTGTCCGCTCTCGACTTCGATCTGTTGTTCGCGATGGCCCGTGTCCCCGGGCGGGTCTTCACCCGGCGTGGCCTGCTGGCCCAGGTGTGGGGCGATGACTTCTTCGGCGACGAGCGCGTCGTGGACGTGCACATCCGTACTCTGCGGCGCGCGCTGGGCGACGAGGCGAGCGCACCTCGGTTCGTAGGCACCGTCCGCACCATCGGCTACCGGTTCGTCGGGCGCCCCGCCTAGCCAGCGGCCAGGAAGGACACCTATCCATGCCGCTCTCCGGCCTCCCGGCCTACCGCCGATTTCGTGCGCGGCTGCGCCGAATCCAGCAGCGGATGCCGCTGCGTAACCGGCTCGTGCTCTCGCACCTCATGGTCCTCCTCCTGGCTCTGGCGGCCATGGCGGCGATCAGCGCGCTGATCGAGGTGTGGCTCGGTTTTGACGACATCGAAGGCGACGTAGTCCTGCAGATCGGCCTCTTGTCCGGAGGGGCCGCGGCTTTCCCGGCGTCCCTCGCCCTGACCCGGTTTCTGCTGCGTCCCCTCGACAGGGTGCGCGCCGCCACGCGCCGACTCGCCGAGGGACACTACGACGACATCCTCGAACTCCCCAGCGAGCCGGGTCTGGCAGCGCTGGTCCAAGACGTCAACACGCTGGCGGCAGCCCTCGCTGACACCCAACGCCGCCGCGCCCGGCTCATCTCCGAGGTCGCCCACGAGATGCGCACCCCCATCACCATCCTCCGCGGCCAGATCGAGGGTATGGCCGACGGCATCTTCGTCCCCGATGAGGCAATGTTCGCCTCCCTCGCCGACGACCTTCACCGGCTGCAGCGATTGGCGGGCGACCTCTCCAGCCTGTCCCGGTCTGAGGAGGCGGCCTTCGACCTTCACCGCAAGCCCACGGACGTGGCCACGCTGGCCCGGGCCACGGCCGAGCGTCTGCGCCCCCAGTACGACGACCAGACGGTGGCCCTGGCCGTGGACGCAGGCACACCCGTCGGCACGTTCTGCGACCCGGACCGGATCACTCAGATCCTGGTGAACCTGCTGGGCAACGCACTGGCCGCATGCGATCCGCACGGGCATGTGGTGCTGTCCGTGCACACCGAACCTGCTCCCGTGCGCCACGTGATCGTCCGCGTCATGGACGACGGCATCGGCATCGCCGCACCCGACCTCGAACGCATCTTCCACCGCTTCGAACGCCTCGAGCATCCCGGTCGGCCCGCTGCTGCCGGTGGCAGCGGCATCGGCCTGACCATCGCGCGGGGCATCGCCCGGGCCCACGGCGGAGACATCACCGTGGAATCCGCTGGACTGGGCAAGGGAACAACGTTCACCTTGCGCCTACCGCAGGAACACGTCCCCGGGGCCGGCCTGCCTCCGGTCTCCCGCTGACTCCATCGGCCCGTCCCGGAGCGGCGGTGATGAGCAGGTCGCGGTCGCGAAGACGCCGAGCCGTGTGCTCAGTGTGCGTCGCCGACTCCGGAGACCGTGCGGCTGCCGTGGCGCGCGACACGGCCTGCATCCCGAAGGACCCTGGCCGGCGACGCCCGGATCGCATCGGCGATGGGGGCCATGACCACCAGCGTCGCCAGCCCGTCCCGAACTCCCTCTGCTTAGGAGTTCGGCGTTCCGGCAGGAGAGGCGGCGCGGTGGGTGTCGATACTCTCGATCGGATCCTGCACGTCAGGGCGCTTGATCGCGAGATAGACGACCACGATCACGAACAGCACGAGCCCCCCGAAGGTGACCGCGCCTGACCCGAGGCCAAGACCACCACCCCCTTCACCGGCATCGTGGACAGGCTTGAGAAGCCAGTCGGCCACCGAGGCGCCCAGCGGCCGGGTGAGGACGTATGCCGCCCAGAAAGCCGTGACCGGATGGAGGGCCCCGCGGCGGTAGAGGGTCCACGGAACAACGATGGCGACGCCGAACAACGCAATGGACCCCACAAAGCCGAGTCCCAGGGTGCTGGCTGTCAGGTCACCTGCCGCGGTGCCCAGGGCGAAGCTGCACATGACGGTCAGCCAGTAGAAGGTCTCGCGGCGCCGCGTGGTGATGCTGTGAACCGAGAGCGTCCCTTCCGACCGGTACCAGAGTGCGAGTACGGCAGCGGTGGCAGCGGCGTATCCGCCGGCCACCAGCGGCAGAGGTACGCCGACGACGAAGGCCACGATGTCGGCTTCGGCCGTGCCGAAGACGGCGACGCCGAGGACCGCGGTCCAATACGGGATTGCCTGGTATCGGGACGTCCGGAACTGCCACACGAAAGCGCCGACGAGAACGACAGTGGTGACGATCAGCGTGATCCAGTGGCCGCCCAGAAACATGAAGTCCGAGGCCGACTCCCCCAGACCGGTCGTGAGCAACTTGACGACCCAGAAGATCGCTGTGAGGGCGGGAACCTTGGCGTAGGGGAATCCGGTGCGGCGTGCCTGGCTGGTATCGGTCATGAGGGCTCTCCGGGGAGAGCGGAGGTGGAACCCCCGGGAACCGAGCTGCCCGCACCGCTCGGCCCCAGGAACCAGGCCACCATCCCAGGCGTCACCGAGAAGTCCAGCCGGCCGACGGCTGTCTTGTCCCCGAAGCGTTTCGCGAGTTGCCGTGCCTTGATCATCTGCTCATCCTTCGAACCGGGCTACCGCCGTTCGGTGCCCTGCAAGGACGCTAGGTGCGACAGTCGAGCAGGTCGTGGTACCGCGGGAGGAACCCCGCACCATCAGGTGGTACCGCGGTACAACCCCGTGCGCTTGTTCGCGTCGGCGCCGCGCCCAGGACCGGCCGGCCAAGGGCGGCCGTTGTCTGCAGGTGTGAACCGGCCACCGGGCTCTGCTGCCGGGTTCAGCAGCGGATCACCGACCGGATGCTGCCTGCCTGTTGGTTCCTGTTGCACGGGATGGTGGTGGGGGGGGGGGGGGGGCCCCCCCCCCCCCCCCCCCCCCCCCACCACCATCCCGTCCTGACATCCGGCCACGGCTGTCCTGCCGGCCCCGGATGGTCTCCAAAGCCCCCGAGGATCAGGCCAGTCGCAGAAGTGCTTCTGCGTTGCCGGCCAGGATGCCCTGGGTGTCCGCTGCGTCGAGACCTGCCCGTTCGATGTAGGCGACGGTGTCGAGGTAGTGCTCGCCGCCCTGGTACGGGAAGTCGCTGCCGAGGACGAGTCGGTCCGCGCCGACCGCCTGGACCGCGGCTCGCAGTGCCGCCTGGGAACTGTGGGCGACGGTGTCGTACCACATCAGGCGCGCCGCCTGGCTCGGAGGGAGGGGGGCATCCGGTGCCTCGAAGTGGGCAAGGTTGTCCCACCGCTCCAGCAGCATGGGCAACGCGCCGCCGAAGTGGGAGTTGAGGATGCGTACATGGGGGTAGCGCGTCACGAACCCACGGGTGATGAGCTGGGCCGCTACGACGGTGTCCTCCACGGGCGCGCCGACCATCCAGGTGAGGTGGTGGTCGATGATCTGCGGGGAGGCGACGCCGTCTCCGGCGGGGTGGAGGTACATCACGGTGCCGCGGCGGTCGAGTTCCTGCCATACCGGTGCGAAGGCCGGGTCGGTCAGCGCCCGGCCCGCGGCCGATGTGGTGAGGGCCACGCCCACCACTCCCGGAGCGTCGAGGACGCGGTCGAGTTCGGCCAAGGCCGCGTCGACGTGCGGCAGAGGAAGCACGACGAAGGCCAGGAAGCGGTCGGGGTGGCGATCCACCAGGTCGACGTACCGGTCGTTGATCATGCGTGCGGCTGCGGCGGCCTGATCCGGATCCGGCAGTGCGCCCGTCACCGGTGAGGCCGAGATCACCTGCCGGTCCACACCGGCCCGTTCCATCAGGGAGAAGCGGGCCTCGAGTTCCTTGTCGGTGTCGTCGGCCCCGAGCCCGCGCTGGCCGCCGGTGGTCGTGACGCCCGAGTCGGCCAGGAAGTCCAGGTAGTCGCTGGGGTAGACGTGAGCGTGCGTGTCGATGCGCATGAAGGGGTTCTTCAATCGTCGAGGGAGGGGGAAGGGGGAAGGAAAGGGGCGGGGCGGATCCCGGATTCGCTGGTGCAGGTACGTCGGACTGCCCCTGTCGCGGTCAGTGCCTCCACGTCTCCGATCAATTCCGGCGTTGACCTTGAGCACCGGGCTGGGCCCCATGGGTTCGCAATTCACTGAACGCTACGAAGGCTTCCGGCGAACTGGAACACGCCCGGCGCGGAGGCGTACGGGTGGTGTGCCGCGACAGCTTTTCGGCCGACCTGGAGAACTGTTCGCCGAGAACCTGGGCACTGGGTGGGCCCGGAGAAGGAGCGGTGTAGGAAAGCGGCTGGGCGAAATGGACAGGCCAGGCTACTTGTCGACCAGGGACATGTGGTGCTCGTTGTAGCGGTTTCCCTGTACTCCGACGCGGTCGGCGAGTTCGTTGAGGTCGGCCAGTTCGTCGGCGGAGAGGGGCAGTCGGGTGGCGCCGATGTTCTCCTCGATGCGTGCGGTGCGCCGGGTTCCGGGGATCGGAACGATCGACGGATGCTGCGCGAGCAGCCAGGCGAGCGCGACCTGGCCAGGTGTAGCGTCCTTGGCCTGCGCAAGCCGTGTGACGTGGTCGACGAGGGCTTGGTTCGTCGCCCGGTTCTCGGCTGTGAACCGTGGAATGTTCGTGCGGACGTCGTCGGCGGTGAATGGCGTCGTCGCGTCCACCGTCCCGGTCAGGAACCCCTTGCCGAGCGGGCTGAAGGGTACGAATCCGATGCCGAGTTCCCAGCAGGTCGGCAGAACCTCATTCTCGGGGTCCCGGGTCCAGAGCGAGTACTCGCTCTGCACTGCCGTCACCGGGTGCACCGAGTGTGCGCGGCGGATGGTTTGCGCACTGGCCTCGGAAAGCCCGAAACAGCGCACCTTACCTTCCTGTACGAGCTCCCCCACGGTGCCGGCGACGTCTTCGATCGGCACCTCAGGATCAACGCGGTGCTGATAGAAAAGGTCGAGCCTTTCGACCCTGAGCCGTTTGAGGGAAGCGGTAGCGACGGCGCGGATCTGCTCGGGCCGGCTGTTGAGTCCGGCGGGGGAGCCGTTCTCGATGCGGAATCCGAACTTTGTGGCGATCACTGCCTGGTCCCGTACCGGAGCGAGGGCTTCTCCGAGGAGCTCTTCGTTGACGTAGGGGCCGTACACCTCCGCGGTGTCGAAGAACGTGACTCCGCGGTCGACGGCACTACGCAGTACGGCGATCATGTCGGTGCGATCGCCGGGGTTGGGGCCGTAGCTCTGGGACATTCCCATGACCCCGAGACCGATGGCGGAGACACGCAGGTCACGTCCGAGCGTTCGGGTGTGCATTCTTCCTCCTCGTTGCTGGCAATACCGGTGGGTGGGCTCCAGGCCATGGGCAGGCCGCCGCCGCATCCGGTGTCGTCGCGAATTGCTTTTCCTTCGTGCGTCGAGCCCGTCGACTTACGTACAGGGCGGGACGACCATGCCGACGTGTCATGCGCGACAGCGCGTCGGAGGCCGCCTCGACGTACTCACGTGAGTTCTCCGCCTCGACGGCGACCAGCGCGAGTACCTCCTGACCCTGACGGGTCGATCGCCGCGCCCACGACGGCCAGGAGTTCCAGCCGCAGATGGGGTACCTGCTCGACGACCTCACCCTGACCGCGGAGTTCGTCGTGACGGCTCGGCCGCAGCTCTGGTGGTGGCCATCGTGCCGGCCACGTCGGGAGCGTGATCGCGCTGAGGGCCGGTGTACTGCGGTTCACCGCGTTGTCCGCGGAAACAGGCGCTTGGCGTTCGCCGTCGTGAGCGATCGCCATGTCGTGTCCTGCGCCGGTGGTTCGGCCGCGTCGATCGCCGCGATGTGGGCGTCGGCCAACGGCGCGGGCGTCCAGCAGTAGTCGCTGCCGAAGAGCACGCGGTCAGGGTCGACGAGCTTCAGCAGTGCGGGGACCTGGCGCGGGAAGGCTGTGCCCGCCATGTCGTAGTACAGGCCGCGGAGTTGCTGCACCGCGTCGGGGCTGGGCGGCTGGCGCGCATGCAGGAACAGGCTCATGAACTCGTTGATGCGGTCGGCCAGGACGGGAATCGCGCCGCCGCAGTGCGGGACGATCACCCGCATGTTCGGGTGACGCGTCAGGACGCCCGCCATCACCAGGTCCGTGACGGTTCGGGCCGTGTCGAAGATGTACTCGACCATCGGACGGGGTCTGCCGAGCGCCGACTGTTCCCAGCACGCGGGTGAGGTGGGGTGCAGGAAGACCACCGCCCGCCGCCGGTCGAGGTCCGCGAAGACCGGGTCGAGGCGCTGGTCGCCCAGGTACACCCCGTGGGTGTGAGTCATCAACGCCACGCCGTCGGCGCCGAGTTCGTCGAAGGAGAAGGCGATCTCCTCCAACGCACCCTCGACGTCCGGCAGCGGAAGCGACACGAAGTTGCCGAAACGGCCCGGGTGGTCCCGGGTCAGTTCGGCGGTGTACTCGTTGACGCGCCGGGCGAGGAGGCGGGCCCCCTTGTCGTCGCCGAAGTGCACACCGGGGGAGGACATGGAGAGCATCGCGGTCTCGATGCCGTTGCGGTCCATCAGATCGAGATGGGCTTGCACGGACCATGACGGCCAGCCGCCCATGCCGTCGGGGTGCGTGTGGCCGGCTGCCGTCGCCTGCTGGACGTAGAAGTCGGGAAGCAGGTGGGCGTGGACATCGATGAGGCTGGAGGACATGGCAGCGGGATTCCTTCTCGTGGGGCTCGCGTCGTCAAGGCAAATACCGCAATCCGCCTACTCCACCTGCTCGCCTCCGGCCAACCGGACCTCTTCGTTGTCCAGGGCCGCCTGGAGCCGGCGGAGCACGGTGTCGTCGATCTGCGACTCGTCGCGCAGGCGGACGACGGTCGCACGCTTTGTGGCGATGAGGGCGAGGCGGAGGTCGGTGTAGTGGCGGTTGTGGAGCAGGGCTGGATCGTCGTGGGTGCCCGCGCCCCTCGCTCGTGCGGTCGCCAGGTTGGCCTCGTACTCCTGGCGCAGCCACTCCATGACCTTCGGGGTGGTGCCCAGGTCAAGGGCGAGCTGGGGCAGCGCCTTGATGGCCTCCTCGGTCGCCGTCGTCTCGGCGAGGACCTGTTCCTCGTCGACGGAGGTGTCGCGCGGCAGCCGGGCCCAGCGCACCACGCCCGGTAGCAGCAGCCCCTGCACCACGAGGGTCACCACGATGACGCCCGAGGTGACGAAGACGATGAACGCTCGACCGGGGAACGGCTCACCCGAGTCGAGGGTCTCCGGTACGGAGAGCGCCACGGCCAGCGACACCGCGCCCCGGAAGCCCGCCAACCCGCTGACGACGCGGGCCCGGTCACTCATTCTCCGCAGCCGCTGCTCGGGACGCCGGTCGATTACGCGGATCAGGTAGGCGGAGGAGAACAGAAAAGCGAACCGGACCGCGACCAGGACCACGCTGATCGCTCCGACCGCGATCAGTGCGTCCCTGAGGTCGGATCGGCTCAGGTGGCGCAGTGCGTACTGCAGTTCCACTCCGACCAGGACGAACAGCGTGCCGTTGATGATGAAGGTGGCCAGCGGCCAGAAGGCCAGTGCCTGACGGCGGTGATCGGCGCGGATGAGGCTCGGAGCCACCTGGGCCATGATCAGGCCGCTCACAACGACCGCGAGGACGCCGGAGGCGTGAATCTGTTCGGCGAGCAGATACGCCGTGAACGGCGCCAGGATCATGACGAGGTTGCCCAGCAGGGGATCGTCCAGCCTGCGTCGCAGGTTCATGTTGATCCAGGCGACCGCAACGCCGACCGCGGCCCCTCCGCCGTAGGCCAGCAGGAACAGCGCTCCGACGTGCGGCAGTGTGAGGTGCTCCTCGCCGACGGTGATGCCGACCGCCAGGCCGTAGATGACCAGTGCGGTGCCGTCGTTGACGAGGCTTTCCGCGCGCAGCACGGTGATCTGACGCCGAGGGAGGGAGCCGGCCAGTGCGCCGACCGCTGTGGCGTCGGTGGGGGCGACGGCCGCGCCCAGGGCCCACGCCGGTCCCCACGGCAGTCCCAGCGCGTGCCCGGCGACCGCCACAGCCCCTGCGGTGAGGATCACCAGGACCGTGCTCAGCAGGACGATGCCGCGCAGGTTCGTACGAATCTCCCGCATCGACGTGGTCAGACTCTCCCAGTACAGCAACACGGGAAGGAAGAGCAACAACACTACTTCGGGCGGGAGTTGGGTCTGGCGGACGGCCGGGACGAGGCCGATGAGCGCGCCCACGACGAGCAGCACGACGGGCGGCGCGACGTGGAAGCGCTGCCCCAGAACGTTGCCCACCAGCACGGCCGCACCCAGGACGACAACGAGTTCGAGACCGAGCATGGTGCTTACTCCTGTGCGGGAATGGCTGTCGGTGGTGGCTCAGCGGCTTCCACCGGGATCGTCTCGGTCATCGGGGCACGAGTCGCAGTGTCGTGGTTCGCGCCGCGACCAAGGGGTTGACGTACGCGTCGCCGAAGCGGCCGTACTTGGTGCGGTACGCGGTGTCGACGCGGTCGTCGACCTCGGAGTCCGCCACCTGGACGAAGGTGACGTCCTTGTCGACGCCTCCGGAGCGGATGTGCCCCTCGTGGCCGGCGCGGGCTGTGCGCCACCAGCCGCCGTCCGTACCGCGGAAGGAGCGGACGTAGAGGTCGTCGCCGTCGCGGACGACCCAGATCGGCACCGGACCCCGCAGTGTGCCGTCACCTCGGCGCGGTACCATCTCCAACTCGTCGGCCGCGGCGATGCGATCGAGTTCGTCGTTCGTCCATTTCGTCATCGGTGTTCTCCGGTCGAGAAGGCGGCGAGCGGGGCGGACATGCGGGAACTCCCGAGGCCGGGCAACGCGTAAGGCGGCGCCGCTGTGGTGGAGGGTGCCGGAACACTCGTCGTGTTCAGGCGGGAGTGGTGGTGAGCGGCTCGCCGAGGTGGGTACGGGTGATGCCGAGTGAGTCCTCGAAGACGCGATAGTCGTTGATCAGCCCGTCGGTGACGGTGAAACGCAGGATCATCTCGCTTTCGAGTACCTGCCCCGATGGGTGGAACCGGGAGGAGTACCGGCCCGGTGCCAGGACCCGTCCGTCGGCCTCCACCATGGTGCCCAGCTCGAATGACAGCGGCTCGACGGCGGCGAAGAACGCGGTGAGGGACTGCCGGATCTCCCCCGGACCGGTGCGGCTCCCAGCCCATGGGGTCAGCGCCGGATCGCCCGGAATCGTCCAGGTCGCCTCGGGCGTGAAGTGGGAGAGGACGCGCTCCAAGTCACGCGTGCCGAAGGACTCGAAGTACGCCTCGACGGTGGCGATCGCCTCGCTGGTCATGGCTGTCGGTCCGTTCTGTTCGGTGGCTGCGACGGGCTGGCGGCCGAGCCGCCGCCAGTCGGGGCCGGCGGTCGTGGGAGCCGTCGACCGGCGCCCACCACCGCCCGGACTTCAGATCACGGGCGCAGCAATGCCTTGATGGCGCGGCGCTCGTCCATGGCCTTGTAACCTTCTGCGACCTCGTCCAGGGGCAGGGTGAGGTCGAAGACCTTGCCCGGGTTGATACGGCCGCCGACGACGCGCTCGATCAGGTCGGGAAGGTAGGCGCGCACGGGGGCGGGACCACCGCGCAGACCGACGTGGGAGAAGAAGAGCTCCTGGCCGTCGATCTCCACGTCGTGCGGCATGCCGACGAAGCCGACGTTGCCGCCGGGACGGGCGGACTGCAGGGCCTGGTGCATGGACTGCTGGGTACCGACGCATTCGAGGACGGACTCGGCGCCGATGCCCTTCGTCAGTTCCTTGACGCGGGCGACGCCTTCCTCGCCGCGTTCGGCAACGATGTCGGTCGCGCCGAATTCCAGGGCCAGCTTCTGCCGGGACTCGTGCCGACTCATGGCGATGATGCGCTCGGCGCCCAGTTCCTTGGCGGCGATGACGCCGCACAGGCCCACCGCTCCGTCACCGACGACCACGGCCGTCGAACCGGGCCTGACCTCGGCCGCCGTGGCGGCGTACCAGCCGGTGCCCATGACGTCGGAGAGCGTCAGCAGGCTGGGGATCAGCTCCTCGGTCGGCTGCTCCGGGGTGGCGACCAGGGTGCCGTCGGCGAGGGGGACGCGGACGTACTCGGCCTGGCAGCCGTTGGGGAAGTCCCGGTGTATGCAGTTGGTCTGGTAGCCGGCCTGGCAGTTCGGGCAGGTGTTGTCGGAGGCGATGAAGGAGCCGATGACGAACTGGCCGGGCTGGACGTTCGAGACGTCGCTGCCGACCTCTTCGACGATGCCGACGTACTCGTGGCCGATCGGCTGCGGTTCGGTGACCGGGTTGATGCCCCGGTAGCTCCACAGGTCGGATCCGCACACACAGGTGGCGACGGTGCGGATGACCGCGTCCGTGGGCGCCACGATCTTCGGCTCGGGGGCGTTCTCCACCCGGATGTCCCCGGGCGCGTGAATGATGGTTGCTCGCATAATGGCCTCCCAGTTCCTCTCGGTCTGTCGTGGCGTCAGGGGCGGGTACGGGTGCTGACGCGCGGGCCGTTGTAGTCGTCGTCCGGGACGTGTTCGAGCCAGGTGGTGTCGTCCGTCTCCCACAGCGCGAGATGGACCATGAACTGGTCGGGAGCGGCACCGTGCCAGTGCTCCTCACCCGGGGGCGTGTGGATGACGTCGCCGGGATGGGCCTCGATGATGTCGCCGCCACGGGACTGCACCAGGGCGATGCCTTCGACGATGTAGAGGGTCTGGCCAAGGGCGTGGGAGTGCCAGGCGGTGCGGGCTCCGGGAGTGAACCGGACCAGGTTGGCCCGCATCCGCGAGGGGTCCTCACCGCGGTGGATCACGTCGGCGTAGGCGTCACCGGTGAACCACTCGGCAGGGAGCTTCGTGGTGGGAGGCCGCTTCAGCAGTTCCATGGTGTGTCGTTCCTCTGGTGTGGTGCTGCCGCCGGACCGCGCGGCGGCGGTGTGTGGGGGGAGAGCCCGAGATGTGGGTTGGGATATGTGCGGGCGGAGGAGCATCAGCCGGACTGGTCGGACTTCTCCACGATCTCCTTGAGCTGGGTCATCGCCGACATGGCGTTGGGCCATCCGGCGTAGAAGGCCAGATGGGTGATGGCCTCGATCAGTTCGTCTTTGGTGACACCGTTCTCCAGCGCCTTGCCGAGGTGGAAGCCGAGCTGGTCGATCCGGTACAGAGAGGCCAGAGCGGTGACGGTGACGAGGCTGCGGTCCCGAGGGGACAGGCCCGGCCGCTCCCAGATGTCCCCGAACAGGACTGTGTCGGTCACCTCCGCGAGCTTGGGGGCGAACTCCTGGATGGCCGGCGGCGCGAACTTCTTCCGTTCAGACATGAGGTGGTGCTCCTGGCGTGGTTTCGGGTGGGGGGACTTCACGCTGCCCGGTCTCTGTCGGGGGGGCTGGGTGGGCTCACCGAGCATCGAGGCGAGGGCGAGATGAGATACACGTGGGTTTCGAGGCAGCCGGCACGGGTGTCGGGGGTGTGCGGGTCACCGGTGAGCGCCGTGCCGCGGCCGAAGAAGGAGGCATCCGTCCGCACCGGCTGCCCTCGCCTCCTCCGCCTGCCACAGAAATACTGGATATCGGTGACGTCCGGGAAATCATTCTTTCCGCAGGTCGGTCGTTCCGCTCATGGGGGGTGCACGTTCCGCAGACCGATCCCGGTCACCGAACGCGCCACCGAGCCTGTCACCGTCAGGTGCCCCTGCAAAGGGGAGAATTCCATCCGAGGAATCTCTTATCCAGGGGAGAAATCCTTACCCCCCTCCCGATGGCCGAGCGATGCCACACTGGCGTCATGACCGGCGACGCGCATGTGAATGAGCTGGGAGAATTCCTCAAGGCGCGCAGGGCCGAGCTGACCCCGGGCGCCGTCGGTCTGCCCGACACCGGTGGCCGACGCGTGCCCGGCCTGCGCAGGGAGGAGGTCGCCCTGCTAGCCTCCATCAGCGCCGACTACTACACACGGTTGGAGCAGGGCCGCATCCAGGCGTCCGCGTCAGTGCTGGCTGCTCTCGCCCATGTGCTGCACCTGTCCGATCACCAGCGTGCCCACTTGTTCGAACTGGGCGGCCGACAACGGGCACGACATCGCCGTCCGGCCGCACAGAAGGCGCATCCGCAGTTGCGCCGCCTGCTCGACGATCTCACCTCGAGTCCTGGCGTGGTGATCGGCCGCCGTATGGACATCCTGGCGTGGAATCCGCTCGCCGTCGCCCTGTTCACCGATTTCGCGAAGGTGCCGGAAGGCAGGCGGAACTGCGTCCGCATCCTCTTCACCGATCCCTCCATGCGGACGCTTTACGCAGACTGGCGGGCCGTCGCCCGTGACTGCGTTTCCCATCTGCGCAGGGAGGCCGCCAAACACCCCGAGGATCCGCAGTTGATCAGCCTGGTCGGGGAACTCTCCGTGGAGGACAGCGAATTCGGCCAATGGTGGGGAAGTCGTCCCGCGCCGTCGCGCAGGGCGGGCGTCAAGAGGTTCCACCATCCCCTCGTGGGCGAACTCGCCTTGGACTGGGACACCCTCGTCTGCGGCGGCGATCCCGATCAGGAACTCGTCGTCTGGACAGCAGAGCCGGGCACGCCGTCGTACGACGGACTGCGCGCCCTCGCCTCGCGGGCCACCGGTCCGCCCGGCGGGCTCACGGCCGGGACGGCCGGCTGATACGACGGCCTGACCGGCCCCGCCGATCCGCGAAGGACAGACGACAGACCTGGGAGAAAAACCTCCCCCTTACATTTCGGCTGAACACTGTGACACTCGATGCTATGTACACCAAGGTGCAATTGTCTGAACTGGGAGAATTCCTCAAGGTGTGCCGGGCCCAAGTCAGCCCGCCGGCCGTCGGTCTGCCCGAGTCCGGGACGGCCCGGCGAGTGCCAGGGCTGCGCCGTGAGGAGGTCGCCCAACTCGTGGGGATCAGCACCCACGCCTACGCCCGGCTGGAACAGGGGCGCGCCCCTGTGTCGAGGTCGGTGCTCGCCACGCTCGCCCGCGTCCTGCACCTCGACGACGCCCAGCGCGACCACCTCTTCGAGCTGGCTGCGGGGGGCGAGTGCGAACCACGCCGCCGACCGGTGCAGAAGGTTCACCCGCAGCTCAGACGTATCCTGGACGAGCTGACCACGACCCCCGCACTCGTCCTCGGACGGCGCCTCGACATCCTCGCCTGGAATCCCCTCGCGGCCGCTCTGCTCACCGACTTCGACAACGTGCCCGCCAAGAAGCGCAACTACGCGCGGCTGATGTTCACCGACCCCGGCTTCCGGGAGCTCTGCCTCGACTGGAGGACGAACGCCCGCACCTGCGTCGCCCATCTGCGCCTGGAGGCCGCCCGGCACCCCGGCGACCCCGGACTGACCGCGCTCGTCGGCGAGTTGTCCGTCGCCGACGCCGACTTCCGGCAGTGGTGGGCGGGCCGCCAGATGAACGGCCTGCGGATGGGCACCAAGAGGCTGCGCCATCCGATCGTCGGCGACCTCACCCTCGACTGGGACAGTCTGACCCCCACCGCCGACCCCACACAGAAGCTGGTGATCGCGACCGCCGATCCCGGTAGCCCGTCCCACGACGGGCTTCTGTTCCTGGCGTCGTGGACCGCGGAACCGGACCAGCCCGCACAGAATGAGGCAGCCTGAAGTCTCCGGGGCCAAACGGTTCGCCGACAGTCACAGGGCTCGGGACCACCGTGGCCGCCGCCAAGCGAGGCCGCCGGGGCGAGCAAGTCACGTGCGCACCTGCCTCGCTCAGGGACTGTCTCTGCTTTCCGCCGCTACTCGCCGGCGCCTTCAACCATGGCGCCGGCGAATCTCGTTCACCTGCAACGTCGTGCCGCTCGGCGCATCGGACCGCGCGGGTCAGTGCAGCCGCGCGAGGTCGATGGCGTTCGCCATCGCCTGGTCGCCCGCGGAGTTCGGGTGCAGGTGGTCTCCGCTGTCGTAGGAGGCGCGGAGCTTCAGTGGGTCGGACGGGTCGGCGACGGTCTTGGCGAAGTCGATGGTGCCGTCGAAGGCGTGACTGGTGAGGATCCAGTGGTTGACCTTCTGGCGGATCGCGTCGCCGGCGGCGGTGTAGTAGGGGCCGCCCTTGGTGTTGGTGTAGGTGGCGTCCTTGTAGGGGAGGAGGGTGCCGCCGTAGATGCGGACGTGGGCGGTGTGCGCCTTGGCGATCAGGGCGCGGTAGCCGTCGATCAGGTCCTGGACGGTGAGTGGTTTGCCGTCGGGGCCGGCGTTGTTGCCTATGTCGTTGATGCCTTCGAGCAGGATCACGCTGTGGACCCGGGAGGCGCCGAGGGCGTCGTGGGCGAAGCGATCCGATCCGCTGACGCCGAGTTCGGGCTCGGCGGCCGGTGCGTCGGTCAAGAGCCGGTTGCCGCTGATACCCGCGTTCACAACGCCCAGGCGGCTGCCACCCGGCTGCGCGGCGAGGCGGCGGGCGAGGTCGTCCGGCCAGCGGGTGTTGGTGCCCGGTGAAGAGGCGAATCCGTCGGTGATGGAGTCGCCGAAGGCGACAAGGGTGCTGCGTGCGCGGAAGTTGAGGACGTCCAGGCCGTCCAGGAAGTACCAGGAGCTGGTGGTGCCGGGGTAGTTCGCGGTGCCGGTGTCCCCGGTGTGGTCGCCCCTCGTGGAGACGTAGCTGGTGTCCCGGGCGACGGAGTGGAAGGTGGCGGGGCCGGTCCTCTTCGGAAGATAGACGCTCACCAGCAGGTCCTCATCGGCGGTGACGGTGAAGTCGACGGCGTCACTGTGGAGTTCGCCCCCTGCCGGGATCACTGCTCCGTGGGCGCCGTGGAAGGTGACCTTGTGCCGGGTGTGGGCGGCGACACTCCCGCCCGAGGTGCGTACGGCGGCGTTGACGGCACCGATCACCAGCGGTGCGCTGCCGTACTTGTTACTCAATCGCAGCCGCACCTTCTGCCCCGCGATGGTGGTGTGCACCACCATCCGCACCGTCTGATCGGAGAAACTGGGCCCGCCGGCCGTCATGCCCGCTTCCCACCCACCGACCCATGGCTGCCCTGTCGCGTCGGCCGCCGCCGTGCCGGACGCGGCGAGCGCCCCGGACACCAGCAATGCCAACGTGACCTCGCGGGTACGTCGGGTGCGGAACTTCATCGTCATCCACTCCTTTTCTGAGGACATATGGCGCTGCTCCTTGGAGAGGGCGTCGCAGGTTGTGCCCTTGCAGAATTGCACCGAATGCCCGCGCTGAGGGGGGTAAGGATTTGTACCTGGATAGGTGACGCTCAGGCGGGAACGCGGCTGTTCGCGGGTTTTTTCTCAAGCCGGGGAACCCCATGCGGGATTCGGAAATCCCTCGGCTGTCTTTCGTGTGACCCGTAGGCAACCGAGCGCAATGGAGTAACCGAACTATGGCACCGGAGAAGTCGACGACACCGAAGTGATCTCCGCCTACCAGGTCAATGAGGCTTATGAGCGCGTGCCGGCCATGACGTCCGTCACCGCTCAGTCATCGGCGCCGCCACCATCGCCTGATCTGAGCGCGCCGGGTCGTCGGCCGCTCGACCGCAGACCTTCTGATGGGAGCAGTGTGAGTACCCCAGTGATCCCGAGCGCGCCGCGCGAGCGGACGCCCGGCCGTGCCCTGGCCGTCGTGCTGGCCCTGCTGACCGTGTTCGGGCCGATCTCGATGGACCTCTACCTGCCGGTGCTGCCGGCGCTCACGAACGAACTGCACGCGTCGACGTCGGCCGCGCAGCTCACGGTCACCGCCTGTCTGCTCGGTCTGGCGTTCGGCCAGCTGGTCGCGGGCCCCTTGTCGGACCGGTTCGGCCGCCGCCGCCCGATGCTGGCCGGTGCCGTCGCCTACATCGCCACCTCACTGCTGTGCGCGTTCAGCCCCAGCGTCGAGTCACTGGTCGCCGCCCGCTTCGTACAGGGCCTCGCCGGGGCCGTCGGCATCGTGATCGCCCAGGCCGCCGGACGCGACCTGTACTCCGGCGGCAAGCTCGTGCGCTACTACGGCCGCCTCACCGTGATCGGCGGACTGGCAGCCATCGTCGGACCCGTCCTGGGCGGCCAGCTCGCCGCATTCACCGACTGGCGCGGCGTCTTCGGATTCCTCGCCCTGCTCGGCGCCGTGATCCTCACCGCCTGCCTCACCGTCTTCCGTGAGACCCTTCCCGCGGCCGGGCGCACGGGCGGCGGACTGGCCCAGAGCGGACGCGACTTCCGCCGACTGCTGGCCGACCGTCTCTTCCTCGGCGCGGTCCTGATCACCGGGTTCGTCAACGCCGCCCTGTTCGCCTACCTCAGCGGCGCCACCTACGTCCTGCAGGGCATCTACGGGCTCTCCCCACAGGGTTATTCGTTCGCGTTCGGCCTGAACTCCGCCGGCTTCATGGTGTTCGGCTTCGTCGCCGGACGGCTCTCCGAACGGTGGTCGGAAAAGGGCACCCTCGTCCTGGGCCTGGCCATGACCCTGACCGGCGCGGCAGGCCTGCTCGCCACCGGCGCGCTGCGACTGCCGCTGGCCGCCATCGTGCTGTCCCTGCTGACCATGGTCAGTGGCGTCGCCACTACCACCCCGCCCTGCACCTCGCTCGCCCTCGCGCACTACCCCGAGATCGCCGGCACCGCGTCCTCACTGCTCGGCATGGCGCGTTTCGCCTTCGGTGGGATGGCCGCCCCGCTCGTCGGCCTCGGTGGTTCCGGCACCGCCCTTCCTCTCGGACTCGTGACCGTCACCTGCGGCCTCCTCGCCGTGATCGTCCACGCCCTCGCCGTGCACCCCCGCACCAGGGCGGCGGAGCACACCGTCGCCCCCGGACGACCCGTCGACCAGGTGACGTCCGCCTCCTGACCCTCCCGCCGTGCGCGGGACGGGTACGCATCCATCCCGCGCCGCCAAGAAAGGACACCCCATGCACTACGCACACCTCGGCCGCAGCGGCCTGAAGGTCAGCCGCCTCGCACTGGGCACCATGAACTTCGGCGACGCCACTGACGAGGCCACCAGCTTCAAGATCATGGATGCGGCGGTGGACGCGGGCATCAACCTGTTCGACACCGCCGACGTGTACGGCGGCCCGCAGTCACCCGACATGAAGCAGGGCTACGGCCTGTCGGAAGAGATCATCGGGCGCTGGCTCGCCCAAGGCGGCGGACGTCGGGACCAGATCGTGCTGGCCACCAAGCTGTACCAGCCGATGGGCCCGGGCCCGAACGACAAGTACCTGTCCGCGTACAAGATCCGCCGGGCGGTCGAGGCCAGCCTTCTGCGCCTGCAGACCGACCACATCGACCTGTACCAGATGCACCACATCGACCGGTCGACGCCGTGGGAGGAGATCTGGCAGGCCATGGAACAGCTGGTCCGCGAGGGCAAGATCACCTACGTCGGCAGCAGCAATTTCGCCGGGTGGCAGATCGCCACCGCCCAGAACGCGGCAGCCGATCGCCACTTCATGGGCCTGGTGTCCGAGCAGAGCCTGTACAACCTCACCGCACGCACCATCGAGCTGGAAGTGATTCCCGCCCTGCGCCATTACGGGATCGGGCTCATCCCCTGGAGCCCTCTGGGCGGCGGCCTCCTCGGTGGAGTCCTGCAGAAGATCGAGAACGGCCGCCGCGCTTCCGCCCAGATGCGGCAGACCATCGAGCGATACCGGCCCCAGCTGGAGGCGTACGAGGCTCTGTGCGCCGAGCTCGGCGCACCGCCCGCCGACGTCGCGCTGGCCTGGCTGCTGCACAACCCCGTCCTCACGGCCGTGATGGCGGGTCCCCGCACGCCCGAGCAGCTCGCGGCCGGCCTGCGGGCTCTCGACGTGCAGCTGTCGGACGACACCCTGCGCAAGCTTGATGAGATCTGGCCCGGCCCCGGTGGCGAGGCACCCGAGGCATACGCCTGGTAGACCACGCAACGGCCTGCGTGCAGGAGGCGGCCCCGGAACGCATCGTGACGCGGCGGCCGTTCCTGTTGTCCGATGATCGAACTCCAGATCATCCGGCGCCAGGCTCACCCCCTCAGGAGCGGATGGCCAACCTCGCCAGAACCCGGCCCGGCGTACGGAGCCCGCTTCATATGCAGGGCGCCGGGTGGGGGAGGACTCCATCCCCCGGAAGACCGGTACCGGGGAGGGAAAAGGACCCTCTTCACTTCTCCCTCGGCAAGGGAGAATTCACTGTCCAACGCGGAAGTGGACGGCGGACCGAGCGTCTTCACCATGCCGTTGAAACCGGCCTGCATCACCCGGCGTGGCGCACGCCGGCCTGCACTCACCTGGACACCCCCGACGGGAACAGGATGAGCCGCGGCCGGAGCACTGCTGCGGGTCCCGCTCAGTGATGCTGATCGGCCTGTTCGGCCGCACGGACTGCCGTCTCGCTGACCCGGCGCCGCGCTCGGCTGCGTCGCACTCCTCGCGTGACCCCTGGCCGCCGCGGGCCGCTCCTCCCCGAGAGACGTAACTGAACGCCCTTCCCGAACGTCGGGAATTCTCCGCTGCTCTAGTTTGGAGTGTTTGACCATGACCACCGCACAACACAAGATCGGCTCCGGGTTCGACGCCAGGAGCACCGCCGACGACGTCCTCCAGGGCATCGACCTGGGCGGGAAGCTCGCGATCGTCACCGGCGGCTACTCGGGCATCGGCCTGGAGACCACCCGTGCGCTCACACGGGCCGGCGCCCGTGTCGTCGTCCCCGCGCGCCGGCCCGCAGACGCACGGGGTGCGTTGCAGGGGGTCTCCGGCGTCGAGGTGGACGAGCTGGACCTCGGCGACCTGGAGAGCGTGCGCGGCTTCGCGGAGAGGTTCCTCGCCTCAGGCAGGAGTGTCGACTTCTTCATCGACAGCGCCGGGATCATGGCATGCCCCGAAACGCGGGTCGGACCCGGCTGGGAGGCCCAGTTCGCGATCAATCACCTCGGCCACTTCGCCCTCGTCAACCGTCTGTGGCCGGCCCTCGAAACCGGTGGCGCACGGGTCGTCTCCGTCTCCTCCGGAGGCCACCACATGTCCGGCATCCGCTGGGACGACATCCACTGGCAGCAGAGCTACGACAAGTGGCAGGCGTACGGGCAGGCGAAGACCGCAAACGCGCTCTTCGCCGTGCACCTGGACAGGCTTGGCAAGGACTTCGGCGTCCGCGCCTTCGCCGTGCACCCCGGCGTCATCATCACACCGCTCCTGCGGCACGTGCCCGAGGAGGAGAAGGTGGAATTCGGCTGGTTCGACGAGGACGGCAACCTGCGCGACCCCGACTTCTTCAAGACCCCGCAGCGGGGCGCGGCCACACAGGTGTGGGCGGCGACCTCACCCCAGCTGGCCGACCTGGGCGGCCTCTACCTCGAGGACTGCGACGTCGCCGAGCCCGCTCCCGCCGACGGCGAGATGCGCGGTGTCAAGGACTGGGCGACCGACCCGGAGCAGGCGGCGCGCCTGTGGGAGCTGTCGGCGGAGCTGGCCGACGTGAACGCGTTCGCCGCGTAGCACGTGTGGCCGGACGTCGTCCGGCGTCCGGCCACACCCGTGCGGTGGCGTCGAGGGGTGCCCCCTCGGCGCCCTTACGTGTCGCACATCAGAACGTCAGCACCAGTCGGCCCCGCACACCGCCAGCGGCGAGGAGCCGGTGTGCCTCGGCGGCCTGCTCCGCCGGAAACGTCCTGGCCACCCGGAGGGTGATCTGGCCGTCCTCCACCTGCTGCCGCAGTCGGTCGAGCTTGGCGCGCTCACGGGCGTAGCGGAACACGACGATGGGCTCGTAGACGATGCCGCGTTCGCCGGGACCGTCGTAGCCGCGCAGTGTGACCACCCGGCCACCGTCTCGTACCGCCCGGGCGGTGAGAGCGCCGAGCGAGGCGCCGTCGAGGAGTCCGTCGACGCCCTCCGGGACCTCTTCGCGTACCCGGTCCGGGTACGCGGCGCCGCGAGGGAGGACGATGTCGGCACCGAGTTCCTTGACCAGGGTCTCGTCCTGCTCCGAGGCGTCGGCCACCACCCGCAGCCCGTCCGCTTTGGCCAGTTGGACGGCGTAGCCGCCGACCGCGCCGGCCGCTCCTGTGACGGCGACGGTCTGCCCGGCCTCCAGGCCGAGCGTGTCCAGGGCCAGGCGCGCGGTCAGAGCGTTCATCGGCAGCGACGCGGCCTGCTCGTCGCTCGCGCCGTGGGGTGCGCGGACCACCGACTCGGCAGGTACGACGACCTGCTCGGCGTAGGCGCCGTGGGAGCCGTCGGCGAGCACGATCGCCATCACGTGGTCACCGACGCTCAGGTCCGTGTCGGTACCCGCGCCGATCTGGTCCACGACGCCGCCGGCCTCCATGCCGGGAACGAACGGAGGCCGGGCATCCGGGGACCGGGCGGGGCCGCTGCGCTGGAGGGCGTCGACAGCGTTGACGGTCGCGGCGCGTACCCGGATGCGCACCTCTCCCGGGCCGGCATCCGGGACAGGCAGCTCCAGGACGTGAAGCACTTCCGGCCCGCCGAATTCCGTGAAACCTACAGCCTTCATGCGAAGCACCTCGTTGTCTGACATGCGGTCGTTGAGGTGTTCGACTTTTCCGTCTTGCGTACGCCCGGAAAAGGGGAAACATCTTGGCGGGGATACGGTCATAGGGGGGACGCATTCCTCCCCCCATGCGCGTCACCGCACCGCTGGTCAGCCCTTGTGGACGCGCGTGCAGAGGGGGCTCAGGTCGCCGCGTCGGACGCCGTCGGCTTCTGGTCGGCGGCCCAGGACGCGAGGAGGCGCAGCTTGTCGTGGGAGGGGGTGCCGGGTTCGGCGTTCCACACGATGATGTGCTGGTCGGGATCCGTGCCACAAGTGAGGGTGTTCCAGTCGAGCGTCAGCTCGCCCACCACCGGGTGGCGCAGCTTCTTGACGCCCTTGCCCCGCATCGCGACGTCGTGTTCGGTCCACCACTGCCGGAACTGCGCGTCACGGGCGGAGAGTTGCTCGACCAGTGCGGTGAGAGGCTGGTCGTCGGGGTAGCGCGCGCTCTCCATGCGCAGTTGGGCGATGGCCAGTCGGGTGACCTCTTCCCAGTCGACGTACAGCTCGCGCATCCAGGGTTCGGTGAACAGCAGCCGGACGAACACCCGCTCCGGCTCGGGGTAGCGCCCGAAATCGGTCCACAGGGCGGCGGCGAGCTGGTTCCAGCCGAGGATGTCGGTGCACCGGCCGATGACGAAGGCCGGGGAGGCGGTGAGATCGTCCAGCATGCGCTGCAGCTGCGCGTCCACCTGCTGGCGCTCGCGGTACGCGGACCGGCGAACCCGCTCTTTGGCCGCGAGGTCGAAGAGGTAGGTGCGCTGGTCGTCGTTGAGCCGCAGAGCCTGGGCGATCTCGTCGAGGAGGGGAGCCGATGCCTGGAGCCGGCCCTGCTCGATCCGTGTGTAGTACTCAGTGCTGATCGCGGCGAGGAGTGCCACTTCCTCACGGCGCAGACCCTTCACCCGCCGCCGGGGTCCGCCGCGGAGGCCGACATCGGAGGGGGTGAGTTCAGCACGGCGGGCTTTGAGGAATTCACCCAGCTCGTTGAGATGCGGGTTGCGGTTCATGACCTTCAGCCTCGCACAAACGCCGCATCTTGTGAGGGGGACAGATCGTTCCCCTGGCTGATCGGCCAGTGGGCGACGATCTCCTCGGGGTTCGTGGTCGGTCCTGTGACAGCGCCGGGGGGGCGGGGGGGGGGCCCCCCCCCCGCCCCCCCGCGGGGGGGGGGGGGGGGGGGGCCGGCCGTAGATAGGCCGGAGCGGGGGTGTGGGTCGAGTGTTTTAACAACGGTTTTTTTATGGG
>NZ_JBIWLX010000045.1:0-23159 GCF_044766405.1 Streptomyces sp. NPDC102270
TCTTGCGCAGGCGATGAGCGGGACAGGCTTCGACGTCCACTCGGTGGCCTTGGCCCCCGAGCACAATCTGCTGGCCGTGGAAGAGGAGCTGCTCGTCGGTGCGCAGAAGGCCGGTGCCGTGCGGCCGGACGTCGTGGCTGCCGACGTCAAGGCGCTCATGGTCGGCTGTCTGGCCCGGGAGCAGCAGGGCACCGACCCGGAGGCGCGCAAGCGCATGATCGACCTGGCGTGCGCGGGGCTGCGCGCCCAGAGGTAGCGGCGTCTGCCGACCGCGTCGAGGATCGGGGAAGCGGCGGACGCTTGCTTCAGTTGCAGGGTGCCATCAGTGTGTCGTCGTCCGGGGGCGCGGCCCAGGACCCAGGTGCGCAGGCCGGTCGCCGGGTCGCTGGTCACAGCGCAGCACTGCGAGCACGATGCCCGCGATCTTCCCGGCGGGCAGGGTCCGCCACTGGGAGCCGATCTTCTTCAAGGGGCCGCGTATCAGGTCGGCGAGATAGTTCAAAGTGGCGCTCGACAGGGAAAGGCGGGCGGTGTAGACAAGGCCGTCAGGGCCCTCAACGGTACTGTTGGCTTTTCACACCAAACTCAACTGCCGCCGAGGGCCCGCTGGTTACGTCCTGCTGGCAGCGGCCTGCGGCGGGCGGCGCGGCCTCGTCAGGATTCTCGCCGCGGTGCGGGATCAGCAGCACAGCCCCGCCCCGCCACCCGGGGCGGGGCTACGGCCGCGACCCGGTCCTGCTCGACCAGCCGGTTCAGGACCCGCTCGGCGATCACCAGTTCCTCCCGCTCGGCCTGGGCCTCGTGGGAGCGGCCAGGCGGTCGGCGCAGCAGAACCCGACATCGGCTTCGACCGACAGGTCAGACGATGCGAGTATCCCGACCGCCCCTCATCCCAGACCCGTGACCTGCAACTTCACGATGCACGGGTCTCACCCGGCGAGGAAGTTGGTCACCTGGGTGACGAACTCCTTGGCGTGCTGGAAGAGGAAGCCGTGGCCTGCGCCGGCGTAGAGGACGAGGGTGGCGTTCTGCAGGTGCTGGACTGCGACATAGGAGGCCAGGGCGGGGATCATCACGTCGTTCACTCCGTTGGCGTACAGCACGGGCTGCGTGATGGCTTCCAGGCCGGCCTGCACCTGCTCCCACGGGGTCGACCCGCTCTTGGCCAGGGCGGTGAGCTGGCCCGCGGCCGCCTCATCGGATACATAGGGGCGCCCGTTGGGGAACCGGGGGGAGACGTGGGCGATGTGCCGCCGGCCGGCGGCGGTAGCCGCCTCGGTCTCCGGGTAGAGCAGGTAGATCATGTCGTCCGCGTCAGCCTTCGGCTTGGTCGCGATGCCGAGGACCTTCTCGGTCAGCTCCGGCACGCCGGGCACCTGGCCGCCGGGGGTGCTGCTCGCGACGATGAGCTTGCGCACCAGGTCGGGACGCTTGAGGACGACGTGCTGGGCGACGATGCCGCCCAGGGACCAGCCCAGCAGGTCGGCGTGGGCGAGGCCGAGGGCCTCGATGAACTCGATGGCACCATCAGCGAATCCCTCGATGGAGTCACTCGGGGTGCCGTCGGTGTAGCCGGTGCCGACGTTGTCGAACAGGATCACGTCGTGGTCGGCGGCCAGCAGGTCCAGGAACTCCGGGTCCCACCAGTCGAGGGTGCCGCGGAAGCGGTTCAGCAGGACCAGCGGGGTGCCCCCCTGTGGGCCCAGTCGCCGGTAGGTGAACGTCGCGGAGGAGCTCTCCACGGTCAGATCGTCGGCCTTGTCTGCCAGAAACGTGCTCATGACCTGGTTCTCTTTCCTGTTTGGCGCACTTGCCGGTGGAGGTGCGCGGCGACGATGGCGCATCCTCGGCCCACCGACTAAGTAAGACGCTCGGTTTACTTAAGGGAACCGTAGCACGCGTGTCGGGCTATGTAAAACGATCGGTATCCTTAAGTCATGACCAAACCCATCCCCGTACGGCGGCGCCGCGGTCGCGGCGCCCGCGAGCGGATCCTCAAAGCGGCGACCGAGCTGTTCACCGCCCAGGGGATCAACGCGACCGGAATGGACCAGCTGTCGACCGTCGCCAACGTCTCCAAGCGCACCCTGTACACGCACTTCCCCAGCAAGGACGAGCTCGTCCAGGCATACCTGCAGGCACTGGAGGACAGCGACCTCCCGCCCCTTGGGCCTCCCGACGGGCCGGCGCTGGACCCGCGAGCGCAGCTCCTCGCCGTCTTCGACTGGGAGCCGCCGGAGCCGACCGCTCCGCTGCGAGGCTGCCCGTTCCTGAACGCCAGCATCGAGGTGCCCGACCCCGACCACCCCGTGCACCAGCTGGCCGCGGCGCACAAGAGGGAATTCGCCCGCCGCCTTGCGGTCATCGCACGACAGGCCGGGATCGCTGCCCCGGAAACCCTCGGCGAGCAGCTCGCCCTGCTCTACGACGGCGGGGCCGCCCGCGCCACCGCGCTCAACAGCGGTCAGACCGCGGCTTGTGCCCGATCCATCGCGGAGCTCCTGATCGATACCGCCCTTGCCGCCGCTCACCCGGCATCCCGCCGATGAGGCCGACACTCTGGGCTCGGCCACGTGCGTGGCACGGCCAGCTCACGTAGAAGCTGCGAACGGCCAGACCCGGAGCCGTCGCCGACCCGGGATTCGTCGGACGGGACGATACCGCCCGGACACCGGCCCGGCGGTGATCAGCGGCTACAAGGCGGCACAGAACAGGCCCCTGACGCGTGGTCAGAGGCTGTCCGACAAGGCGCTGGCGGCCGTGAGGGCCCCGGTCGAGCACGGCTTCGCGCACCTCAAGAACTGGCGCGCACCACGTCCAGCCGGCCGAACCGCTCCTTGGCCACCGCGACCGCCTCGAACACCTGCGCACGGTCGGTGACTTCCAGACGCAGCGGCAGCACCGCGTCACCGAACCGCTCGACCAGATCGGTCAGCGTTCCGGTGTTGCGGGCGGTGGCCGCGACCCGGTGGCCGCGCTCCAGGGCGACGAGGGCGAACTCGCGGCCGAAGCCGCGCGATGAACCGGTGATGAACCAGACCTTGCTCATGGCGTAAACCCCCTGTGGGGATGAGCGGCCACCCATAAGCGGGATGGTCATCCCGCTTAACTGTACGGGACGAGTATCCCGCTTTCGAGTTCGTTGTGGAGATGGGCGGCGGTAGCGGCCCGCAGCTCCACGGTCAGTGGCCCTTCACTGCCGGCGCCGTCCACAGGCGACGGGCGGCCACCGGGCCGCACGGCCGCGGCCGTGCGGCATATGGGGGTCGGGGCACCCTTCGGCTCGCCTCGACCGTCGGGGCCGGCGTGGCTCGCGCTCGGGAGGTCCTGCGTCGCCGCGTACAGGGTCGGCAGTGCGCCGTCCTTGTCGTCCTGAGTGAGGAGATTGCTCGGGCTCGGCACAATGGCACGGGCGCCCTCGTTTGCTCGGCCCCTGCCTGCAGGGATCGCGTGACTTGACTCGGTGCAGAGGATGATCAAGATCCACTCCCGCACCGAACCTGGACTTCGCCGGGCGCCGCTGTCCCGTGAAGGTCAAAGGTGCCCGGAGCAAGGCCCGCCGCCGCGGCCAAGCGCGGGAGGACTTCGTGCTGGAGACTGCCTACCGGGACGCCGACACCGCCCGGCTCCTGCCCCACCTGCTGCGCGGCCGACCCCAAGGCCCGGTGTTCATCACCCACCGCCGCCCTGGCCCAGGGAGGTGGTCAGCCCGCGCGACGTGTGCCCGGACACCGGCCTGGCCCGCCTCTCCTAGGGCCAGGCCCGCGCCTGCTGGACGAACGCACCGCCGTACGCGGGCCGGGCACCGGCTGGGACCTGCACGAGTACCGCCATTCCGCCCTGACCCACCTCGACGAGCAGGGAGCCTCGCTGCTGATGCTGATGGCGAAGTCACGGCACAAGAAGCCGGAGAACGTCCGCCGCTACTTCAAGCCGTCACCGAGGCGATCTTGGAGCTGACCAGCCTGCTCGCGCCTGGCGACGCGCGCCACTGACCCTGCTGTGACTGGTGTGCCTTACCGGTAAGGGTCCACGGTCAGACGCGTACCGCCGCTCGGTTCAGGCCGGGTTGCCCTGGGCCAGGGTGGAGACGTGGGCCCAGTCCTGCCAGGTCTTGAGGCGCTCGGCGTAGACGTAGGGGATCATGTCCAATCCGTCGGTGCCGAAGAAGACGCGCAGGGGTGGGATGTCGGCGTCGACGATCTTCAGAAGCGCCGGTCCGGCCGCGGTGGGGTCGCCGAGCTTCGCGTCGCGCCAGCCCTCGGCCAGGGCCGCGCGCAACCCGTCGTAGGCGGGCAGCTGCGCGGCGAAGCTGGCGGAGGCGCCTGCCCAGTCGGTGGCGAAGCCGCCGGGCTCGACCAGGGTGACCTTGATCCCGAAGGCGGCGACCTCCTTGGCCAGGGACTCGGTCAGCCCTTCCAGGGCCCACTTGGAGGCGTGGTAGCCACCGAGGCTGGGGTAGGTGGTCACGCCGCCGATGGTGGAGATCTGCACGATGTGGCCGCTGCCCTGCTCGCGCAGCAGGGGCAGCGCGGCCTGGGTCACCCACAGGGCGCCGAAGAAGTTGGTCTCCATCTGGTCGCGGACCTGCCGCTCGGTCAGTTCCTCGACGGCGCCGAACAGGCCGTAGCCGGCGTTGTTGACGACGATGTCCAGGCTGCCGAAGTGCGCGTGCGCCCGCTGGACGGCCTCGGTGGCGGCGGCCTTGTCCGTCACGTCCAGGGGCAGCGCAAGGATCGCCTCGCCGTGGGCGGCGACCAGATCTTTCAGGGAGTCGGTGTCGCGGGCGGTGGCCGCGACCTGGTCGCCGCGCTTCAAGGCAGCGAGGGCGAACTCGCGGCCGAAGCCGCGCGATGAACCGGTGATGAACCAGACCTTGCTCATGACGTAAACCTCCTGTGGGGATGGGCGGCCACCCGTAAGCGGGATAACTATCCCGATTAACTATACGGGACGAGTATCCCGCTTTCGAGTTCGTTGTGGAGGTGGGCGGCGGTAGCGGCCCGCAGTTCCACGGTCAGCGGCCGTGCACAGGTCGGCAGTGCGCAGTCCTTGTCGTCCTGGGCGAAGAACCTGTCCGTGATCGGCACAATGGCGCGGGCGAACGGATTCGCTGTGTGGGTTGCGAGGACGCGAGCGTGACCACCCGGTCCGTGACGTACGGCAGCACCGAGGTCCGCCAGGTCCAGGCGGCGCACCTCGGTGCTGCCGCGCACGGAATCCGCCGCCGCCCGGCCGCGTTCCGGGTCCCGTACCGCGACAAGCACACCTTGCGCGAGAAAGGGGTGGGGTCACTGTCGCTGCGTGAGCTGGCCCGGGACATCGGTGTCAGTCACGCGGCGCCGGGGCGCCACTTCATGGACAAGCAGGCGCTGCTCGATGCCTTGGTGCTCGGCCGCCACGAGCGGCTGACGCGGACCCTCGAAGGCGCAGGCGATCCCACCCTCCCGGTCCAGCCTCGCCTCACTGTCCTTGCGCGGACCTACGTCACCTTCGCCACCGACAAGCCGTGGTGGAGCCCATGTTTCGCCCGCAGGCACAGCCCTGACGCCCCCGAGGAGGTTGTCGGCCTCGCCCATCGGGCATCGCAGCCCTTCGAGCGGGTCATGGTGGACGCCCAGGGGCGCGGCGAGATCATCGAGGGGACCCCGCCCGTCTCGCGCTCGCCGTGGGCGCCCCCCTGCACGGCACCGCCGCGTTCGCGACCCAGGACGCGGCCGACCCGCAGGCGGAACTCGGCGGCATTGAGGACCTGGTGCGTCTGCTGCTGCACGGTCTCCAGCCCCGCTGAACCTCTTGGAAGCCTTCGCCCCTTTCCGTCAAAACCCGGAAGGCCCTGAAGCGGGCGTTCTCGACCCTGCGAGTAGCGACATGCCCGCCGTCGAGGCGGCAGGTGACTGCGAGAACCGTAGTCCTTCCCGATATGACGCCAGCGGTGTATGCTATCAGTGTAATAATTGCAGATGGGGGTCGTGTGCATGGCTTGGAAGATTGTCGTGGTCGAGCCGGCTCTTTCGTGGCTTCATGGCCTGCGCCGTACTGACCGCGACACCCTGATTCAGGTCAGTCAGGCTGTCACTGCTCTTCAGGAGGAAGGTCCCGCGCTGGGCCGGCCTCTGGTGGACACGATCAAGGGGTCGGTGCTACCGAACCTCAAGGAACTCCGCCCGGGCTCGGCGGGGGCCACAGAAGTGCGGTTGCTGTTCGTGTTCGACCCGGACCGTCAGGCCGTGATCCTGGTCGGCGGTGACAAGGCGGGCAACTGGTCGGGCTGGTACCGCGTCGCGGTGCCCCAGGCGGAGCAGGCGTACGCGGAGCATCTGAAGCGAATCGATGGAGAGGACGGGGCACGATGACTGATCACCTCAAGGACCCGCAGGCCGTCTCCTGGGGAGACCTGGCCGAGGATTTCGCCTTCACCGATGCCGAAAAGGACCAGATCCAGAAGGGGGCGCAGGCGATGGTCCTGGCCTCTCGTGTGCACCGCCTCGCAGAGTTGCGGAAGCGGCAGCACACCACACAGGTCCAGGTCGCCGAAGCCATGGGCGTCACCCAGGCCCGCGTCTCGCGCATCGAGAAGGGTCAGTTGGAGCGCAGCGAGGTCGACACCCTCGCTGCCTACGTCAAGGCGCTCGGCGGCAAGTTGAAGATCGTCGCTGACTTCGGTGATGAGAGCTACGTACTCGGCTGACCTGATCGACGCGCCGCTACCCAGGTCGATGCACAGTCCAGTGGGCGGGATCGCTTCGTGACGTCAGGTGGCCTGGGATGGAGCATCATCACGTCGGTAAGGGACTCCGCTGCGCGAAGGGTTCTAGCCCCTCGGCTGAACAGGGCGGACGCAGCTGCTGCTCTGGCAAGTGTCCAACTCATCGACCCCCAGGGGCCATTGAGGGGCCGCAAGGACAGGAACGCATCGACAAACGCTGCACAAGGCTGACACGGATCAGCACGTCTGACCTGCAAGAACGGCGTGAATCGGCACTGATCGACAAGGGCCGCCAAGATCCCCAATGGACTCATAATCCGTCGGCCGTGGGTTCGAGTCCCACCCGCCCCACCTGTGCGGGTCTTTGACCTGCGGAAACGTTCCGTATGGGCTGGTGGCGCGTCAACTCCGGCTCAACAGACCAAATCCGCTGCTCACGACTTTGGGCAGGCGGATGCGTCCCGGGCCGTTCGGTAGAGAGTTGACCACTCTGACCTGCGGCGTAGGTGTCATCGAGGATCTGTGTCGACCTTCGGGGACAGCTCCTCTGGGCTCGACTGGCAAGATCGAGGGACCAGGCAGGGACCAAGACGGCGTCCATGTTCCGCGTTGGTCGGACCTCGGCTTCTGGACGACGACACCATGCCCCTGACGATCGCCTTGCAGCCTGGTCGGACTCGGCGGTCCTGCGGCGGAGCCGACGGGGAACGAGTACGGCCACCGTGTGATCGTCGAGGGGTAGGTGCGCGCTCCTGAAGATCATGCGGTGGCCGCGGGCCATGGCGTGGGCCATGCCCGCCAGCGGGCGATGTACGGCCAGACTGCGGCCCGGATCGCAGGCCGGCCTCGGCAAGTGAAACAGCGTGAGGCTGAGTAGCCCGGTCGTCGCTTCAGCAGCCCGCTCTGCCTCACCTCGCGGGACAGCGCGGTAGTCGCTGCCCCGGCCGTCGGGCGGACGTTTGACCGTAGCGGTGTGGTCCGCCGGGTCGCCCGCCCGGCCGACGGGTGGGGGCTTGGTCATCTCGGCGCGGTCCGCCGGATCGGTGCTCCGGTCCCCGGCGTCAGTGGTCACCGTCGTGTGTCCCTGCGGTATCACGGCAGCTGAGCCGCCATACTCCGCCGCCATCCGACCGAATGTCTCCGCGACCGTGGCCTCCTGGCTGTATACCGAGTATTCTACTGAGTAGATAGTCGGCCTGGAGGTTTCATGAGCGTGCGTCACGCCCTACTGGCCCTACTCAGCGAAGGCCCCAAATACGGGTTGCAGTTGCGGCAGGAATTCGAGGACCGGACCGGGGATGTCTGGCCGCTCAACACCGGGCAGGTGTATACGACGATGCAGCGGCTCGAGCGCGACGGGCTCGTGGAGTCGGACCCCGGCGGTGCCTCGGACGGGCCTCAGAAGAGGTACCAGATCACCGCGTCCGGCAAGGACGAGCTGGCCGTGTGGCTGCGCACACCTCCGGGTCTTGACACGCCGCCTCGTGACGAGTTGGTGATCAAGGTGTTGGTGGCGCTCCGGCTGCCCGGCGTCGACGTACGGGAGATCCTCCAGGCGCACCGCAGGCACACGGTCACGCAGATGCGGCAGTACACGCGGCTGAAAGAGGATGCGCCGGACGACCTGCCGCTCCTCCTGGTCGCTGATGCCCAGCTGTTTCGGCTGGAGTCCCTGGTCCGCTGGCTCGACTCCGCGGACGGGCGGCTGAAGCACCACGGCGTCGACACGCTGCGCGCCGGACACGGCGCCGACGACGCTCCCGTTCCCTCGGCCCAACCCCCAGGAGTCCCGCGATGACCGCACTGCTCGAACTCCGCAACGTGTCGATGACCTACGGCACAGGGACCGCTGCCGTGCGCGCCCTGAACGACGTCGATCTGCGCGTGAACGCGGGTGAACTGGTCGCCGTCATGGGCCCCAGTGGCTCCGGCAAGTCGACCCTGCTCACCATCGCCGGGAGCCTGGAGGAACCCACCGGGGGCGAAGTGCTCTTCGAAGGCAGGCCGCTGTCCGGCCTGAGCCCCAACGACCGGGCCCGGCTGCGCCGCCGTCATATCGGCTATGTCTTCCAGGACTTCAACCTGCTGGCCGGGCTCACCGCGGTCGAGAACATCACCATGCCGCTCGAACTCGACGGCGTGAAAGCGAAACAGGCCCGCACGGAGGGCATGCGCGCGCTCCAGGAGCTCGGGCTCGCCGAACGCGCAGGCAGCTTCCCCGACGAACTCTCCGGCGGCATGCGCCAACGCGTCGCCATCGCCCGTGCTCTGGTCGGCGAGCGGCGACTGCTGCTGGCCGATGAGCCCACCGGCGCCCTCGACTCCGACACCGGCGAGGGGGTCATGCGCCTCATCAGGTCCGCCTGCCGCGAGGGCGCGGCCGCGGTGCTGGTCACCCACGAGGCCCAACTCGCCTCCTGGGCCGACCGGGTGGTGTTCGTACGGGACGGCCTGGTCGTCGACACGAGCACCGCCTCCGACGGCCCGGAGAGCCTCCTGTCCTCCAGCGGGGAGCCGAGTCGGTGAACGCCACGACCCTGACCCCGGCCCAGAACCGGCGGCCGGACGGCGGTCTGCCCGCACGCAGCGCCGTGGTTCGCTGGGCGTGGCGGCTGCTGCTGCGCGAATGGCGCCAGCAGCTGCTGCTGGTCTGCCTCGTCGCGTTCACGGTGGCCGCAGCCGTGTGCGGTCTCGCCGCCGCCCACGCCTATCCGGCCTCCGCAGCCGGCACCTTCGGCTCCGCGCAGCAGCGCGTGCGCCTCGACGGTGTCAACCCGCAGCAGATACGGGCCCAGGTGGCGGCCGCACGAACCAAGTTGGGCCGGGTCGAGGTCATCGGCCACCGGGCCGTACCCATCCCCGGCTCGGTACGGTCGATGGACGTCCGCGCCCAGGACCCGCACGGCCGTTACGGATCGCCGATGCTGCGCCTGGTCAGCGGGCGCTATCCCGGCGCCGGCAGAGAGATCGCGCTGACTCGGTCCGCCGCGGACCTCTTCCGCACCCGGCCGGGGGCGCAGGTCGTCCTTGGCGGCCAGCTGCTGAGCGTTGTCGGCCTGGTGGAGAATCCGCAGAAGCTGAATGACGTCTTCGCGTTGGCCGCCCCAGGTTCGCAGGTCGCGGCCCGTCCGGCGACCTCGGCCGTGGTCCTCGCGGACGTCTCGCCCGGTGCCTTCTCCGCCTACCGGCAGGCCGATGACAGCCCCAAGTTCATCCAGGAGCGCCAGGACTTCGACCAGGCGCCGATCACCACCGCCGTGTTCGCGCTGGCCACCGTGGTGCTGCTGCTCGTCTCGCTGGTCGCCGCCGCCGGCTTCGCGGTCCTCGCGCAGCGCCGACTGCGGCAGCTCGGGGTCCTGGCCTCGATCGGTGCGACCACCCGGCATTTGCGGCTCCTTCTGCTCGCGCACGGCGCCCTGACCGGCGTGTGCGCTGCGGCGGTCGGCACGCTCGCCGGCGTACTGGCGTGGCTGCCGCTGGCTCCGCACATGGAAGACGCCGCCAGTCACCGCATCGACCGGCTGGCCCTGCCCTGGGCCCTGCTCGTCCTCATGGCGCTCGCCGCCGTGCTGGCACCCACCGCTGCCGCGTGGTGGCCCGCTCGTGTGGTGGCCCGTATTCCCGCCGCCCGGGCGCTGTCTGCGCGTCCGCCCCGCCCGGTGCCGGCCCGGCAGTCCGCATGGGCGGCGCTCGTCCTGCTCGCCGCGGGTGTCGGCTGCCTGGTGGCGGCGCACCGCGTCAACGGACTACTGATCTCCCTGGGCATCGTCGCCTTCGTCCTCGGTCTGCTGCTGCTCAGCCCGCTGTTCGTACGGGCCATGGCCGCGACGGCCGTCCGGATGCCCTTCACCGCCCGGCTCGCGATGCGGGGCCTGGGCCGCTATCAGGCTCGCTCCGGCGCCGCGCTCGCGGCGATCACCCTCGCGATCGGCATCCCCGTGGCGGTATCGGTGCTGGCCGCCGCCAGCGAGGTGACGGCCGAACGGGGAAACCTGGCGGCAAGCCAACTGCTCATCCGCATCGGCTCGCAGGAGCCCGTCATCCCGCGGCTCAGCGACGCCGAACTGGTACGGGTGCGGGACGCCGTCGACCAGTACGCGGACGCCCTGGGCACCACCGCGACCCCGCTCGCGATGGCCTACGCCACCGATGCACCGCAGTCGAGGGGCGGCGATGTGGACACCGGCGCAGGCCAGCCGGTCGTCGAGGTCGGCCGCAAGACCGGCCCGCACACTTGGCGCAGCTCCGCGCTGTATGTCGCCACCTCCGAGACCGCGCGCCGCTTCGGCTTCGATCTGGCGACGGCGGCCCCGGACACCGATGTCCTCACCCCGCTCCGGGCCCGACTGGAGCTCCTGGGCACCTCGCGGCGCGACCTCGTCGCCCGCACCCGCCATGTCCAGGGCTCGGCCTACACCTCCGTGCCCGACGCGTTCCTGACCTCCGCCGCACTGCACCGGCTCGGCTGGCACACCATCACCGTCGGCTGGTTCGTACAGGCCCCGCACGACCTCACCGCGGCGCAGCTCACCGCCGCCCGCGACCTGGCGGCCGCCAACGGCCTCGTCACCCAGGCCCGCGACCGGCAGGACGGCCTCGCCACGCTGCGCTGGGCGTCCGTGGCCGGTGGCGCAGTCCTCGCCCTCGGCGTCCTGGCGATGACGGTCGGCACGATCCGCGGCGAGGCCGCGGACGAACTGCGCACCCTCACCGCGACCGGCGCGACCACCACGATCCGCCGCAGCCTCACGGCCGCCACCGCCGGATTCCTCGCCCTGGCCGGAGTCCTGCTGGGCACCGCCGGGGCGTACGCGATCCTGCTCGCGGCGTACGCCGACGACCGCAGCCCCCTCACCCACGTTCCGTACATCCCGCTCGCGCTCACCCTCCTCGGTCTCCCCGTGGCCGCGGCAGCCGCCGCGTGGCTCGCCGCCGGCCGCGAACCGGGATCGATGACGCGGCGCCTGCTGGAATGATCGTCAGGCCGAGGCCCATCTGGCGACGACGTCTGGCTGGGCGGCACCGGGCTGCTCAAGTCGCCGCGGCTGGGCGAATTCCCCGGTACCGCCACGCTGCCCCATGGGAGAAACCCGCGGCCCCCGACCGGTTCACCTGCGCTGATGTTCGGTGAGCTGTGTAGCCTCAGTCTGCGGCTGGGGAGGTGAGCGGGGTGAGTTGGTGGATGTCGTGGCGCAGCCGTAGAGCCGCGATCTCGGCTTGGTCCGGTGGCCCCGAGGCGCTCAGAAGGTCGGTGAGTTCCTGGAGGTAGGTCTCGTGCCCGGCAGGGGACACGAGGAAGAGCATCCGGGCGGGTTCGGCGCCGGGGTTGGAGAATGCGTGAGGGCATCCGGCGGGTACGAACATGAAGCTCCCGGGACCGCCCCGCATCACCTTCGCGCCGGTCTCGGACTCCCAGGAACGCCAGTCGCCGGCAGCCTGGGGAGTGGGGTGGAAGGCGAGGAGGTCGAGTTCGCCTGCGAGGAGGTAGAACACCTCCTCGGCCTGGTGGTGCAGGTGCGCTCCGACATCGAATCCCGGCGCGACCTCGGCCTCGAACGTCGACCAGGTCGGCGACCGTTCAGCACCCGCTTTCAGGGTCATGGTCTGGATCCGGCGACCGCCACCTGGCGGTAGCAGCAGGCCATCGGTCATGTCTCCTCGTTTCCTGGGTTCGCCTTCCATCCGGTACTGCGCAGCCAGGTTCCCAGCGTCATCAGGCCCGGGTGGACCTCCCGCAGAGCTGAGATGTCGGGCGGTTCGGCGGGGTGCCCGTTGAAGAACTCGAACATCTTGGCGAGCTGCTGGTCGAAGGCTCGTATCTCCTCGACGGGCACCTGACGCAGACGTGCCGGCAGGCCGCAGTGGCGGCCGAATGTCTCGGCGATCTGCGGAGGCGTGAGGACGTCCCCGGCGATCTCCACGGTCCGGCCGAGGAAGTGCTCGGGCCGGTCGAACGCGATCGCGCCGAATGCGCCGATGTCGCGTACCGCGATCAGTGGCATCGGAATCTGCGGTCGTACGGCGAGGCCGAGCACCAGTTCCCCGTTGTCCAGGACCGGGCGGTTGTAGGTGGCGAAGTTGTCCATGAAGGAAACGGGACGCAGGATCGTCGCCGGGAGTCCGAGCGAGCGGAGGTGCTCCTCGATCCGCTGCTTGCTTTCGTAGTACGGGATTCCGGAGTGAGCGTCCGCGCCGTTGAGCGAGCTGTAGACCAGGTGCTCGATGCCCAACTCCCGGGCAAGGTCCGCCACTGCCTTTCCCCGCCGTTCCTCGGCCGCAACGCCTTCGGGGCTGATCCGGGGGCCGACCATCATGGTCAGCACGAGGAACACGCCATGTACGCCCTTCATCGCCTTCCGGAGCGACGTCGGATCGTCCAGGTCGCCGACGGCAAGGCCGGCTCCTGCCGTACGCAGTGTTCTGGCGCGGGGTGAATCAGAGTCGCGGACCAGGGCTCTGACCGGCCGGCCGCGCTCGAGCAGTTGCTGTGCCGTCGCGCCGCCCTGCTGGCCGGTGGCTCCGATGACCAGCACGGGTCGCCTGTGATGATCTGCCATACGAAGCTCCTTGCGGAAATGGCCGGGCCGTCATATTTCGCGCGGGGTCGGGTCGGCATGCAGCGGCGTCCACGAGGACCGGCCGGCGGTCCTCGGTGCCGACACTCGTCGCCTTCCTCGTGTGCCCGTCCTCCCTGGGGAGGACGGGCAGGGTGCGCTCAGCGTGTGGCGTCAGCGGCAGGTCCGGTGGTCGTGGCCGGCGAGCCGCGGCACTCCCCTCGTGAGGTTCACGTACCGCGTACGCGCCCCCTGGATCAGTAGAGGTAGACCGAGCTCAGCAGGTCATTCCACCTGCCGCCTCCCATGTACCCGTCGGACTGCCACGCTCCGACGAAGACATTGGAGGGGTTGCTTCCCCTGCCGTCGTTGTCCTTGGCGAAGGAGGTGGCGCAGCTGCCGGTCTGGTAGGAGCAGGTCTGGTCGTTGAAGCCGTAGTCGCCCAGGTTCTGCCAGTAACCGCTGTCGTAGAACGACAGGATCCGGCCCTTGGGGAAGGGGTCGGAGTTGAAGTTGGCGTTCTCGTACAGGCGCAGCGGGGTGGAGCAGTAACCCTGGGCAGTGCGGGGGCTTGCGGTCTTGGCCTGTTGAGCGGCCTTCGTGTCGCTCTCCTTGGCGGTGCGGAAGCAGTCGATGACACCGCGCTGGACGTTGCAGGCCTTGGCAGCGCCCCAGTCCTTGGACAGGTCGATCGTCTTGCCCTCGAAGCGCGCGAGGGTCGGCGTCCCGGCCGCCTGGGCGGTCGGTGCTATGACGGTGGCGCTTCCTACTGCCAGCGCGAGTCCGCCGAGCGTGATGCCTGCCCTGGCAAGGATTCTCTGCATTCTGCTTTGCTCCTAAGATTGAGTCGGTTCGAGGCATGGCGGAGGCATTCCTGTGCCTACCCGGGGCCAACTCCTGCGGCAGGTGCCCTTCCACCCCGGGTTGACGGCTGCCCCCTCGTCGTGGCCGTCCGTTCGCTGTGCGGCCCGACGCCCGCCGAGCTGGGCCTCCGGGTTGTGTGTCGCGCTCTTTCCTGTCCTGGACCACGGTGCGCGGCCCACCGTCGGCGAACCTTGGGTAAACGTTGAATCCACTGGTCGAAGGCGCTGTGCGAAGGTGGGGTACCTGACACTCGGGGGGGCGTGGTGACGGTTGAGTTCGAGTTGCTCGGCAGCGTCGAGGCACGTGTGGACGGTCGCGTCGTCGATCTGGGTCACGCCCGGCAGTGGTGTGTGCTCGCCGTACTGCTGGTCGAGGCCAACCGCGTGGTCTCGGTGGACCAGCTTGTCGAGCGCGTTTGGGCCGACCGGCTTCCGCAGCGGGCCCGGAACACGCTTTACGGCTATGTCTCCCGTCTGCGGCAGGCCTTGGCCGTCGCCGACGGGGCGGAGGTCGTCCGGCGATCCGGTGGTTATGTCCTCAACGTCGAGGCGACCGCGGTGGATCTGCACCGTTTCCATGACCTTGCCGCAGGAGCCCGCGCGGCCGCGCGGAACGAACAGGACGAGCAGGCCGCGGTCCTGTTCGGTCAGGCACTCCGCCTTTGGCGAGGAGACGCCTTCGCGGGTCTGGACACCCCGTGGGTCAACGCCCTCCGCGACACCGTGGACAAGGAACGGATCGCGGCCGAACTGGACCACACCGACGTTCGGCTCCGTCGCTGTCACCACACTGGACTGCTACCCGAGTTATCCGCCCGAGTGGAGACGGACCCTCTGGACGAACGGCTGGTTGGCCAACTCATCCTCGCCCTGTACCGCAGTGGTCGCCCGGCCGAGGCCCTCAGCCACTACGAGCGCACCCGGCTCCTGTTGGCCGAAGAACTCGGCTGTGACCCCAGCCTCCCGCTGCAGCGACTGCACCAACAGATCCTCGCCCGCCGATCCCGCACTGAACGTCCCAGCCGCCGGCCCCGCGGCCAGGCCCCCGGGATCCGCACCCGTCCTCGCACCACGCTCGTCACTCATGTCCCCACCGCTGCCCACTGGGCGGGACAGCGGCGCCCTGCCTGGTCCGCGGACATCGCGACGGCCCTGGACGCGGAGCCATCTGATCGGGCGGACATCGGAGTTGACGGTCCTCGACGGTGCGATCGAGGCGCATACCTTCGCTGGCGACGCTCGGTCGACCGACTACCTCGACCTGGTGGTGGAAGCACTCGACGACACCGACGATGAGCAACTGGCCGGGCAGATGGACACCCTCGTCATGATGGGCTGGACGGAGATGCTCCACGGACGCTACGACCCCGCGCTGCGCCATCTCGGTCGAGGCCTGGAACTGTCCCGTCGCACCGGCCAGAGCCTCGTGCTCGCCGATCTGTTCGCCGCCTCCGCCTACGCCTACCTGTGGCTCGGACGCCTGGACGAGGCGGCGACGTATGCCGAGGACGCCCTGGAGGCGGCATCACTCGTCAGCAGCAGCGAGCCGCGCTCGTTGGCCGACGTGGTGAGCGCGGTGGTCTTGATGTGGCGGGGAGACTTCGCCGGAGCACTGAAGGTCTGTGAGGAGTCACTCTCTCTGGCCGGCCCTGCACCGGGCGCGCGCCGGTCTGCGATGGTCGGGATGCTCGGCCAGACGCTGCTGCTCAACGGCGATCCGGAGGGCTGTGTCAGCAAGGTGCTCGAAGCGGGCGGCGGCCCGGACCTGCTCGGGTTCGAAGCCCCGGTCCGCCCGATGTGGTTCCGGCTGCTGGCTGTCGCGAAATTGGCCCTGGGCGACGTGGCAGCCGCCGAAAGCTGGGCCGACCGCGCAGCCGCTGCCGTAGCCCCTGACGGGCCGCCCGGTCGGCGAGGGTTCGCGTTGCTGGCCCGCGCCGAGGTACAACACGCCAGGGAGAACCCGGCAGCGGGTGCCACCGCGTGCCGGGCCGCTGCCGAGTTTCGCGCAGCCCGAATGCCTCTCAACGAGGCCATGGCCCGGCTGACCGCCGGTGCCGCACTGTCCGCCTCCGGCCGCCAGGCGGAAGCACTCGCCCAGTTGGAACAGGTGAAGGCCCTGTCCATTGCCTGCGGGGCCCACGCCCTGTCCGAATTGGCTGATCACGAACACCACCGAATCGCCGTCCAAAGCCCGCCTCCGACAACCGGTAACACCCAGGACGTGAAGTTCCCGAACAGCGCAAGCTCCGGTTGAGCGAGTTCTCGGAGGGGCACACCCGGGACAACTCCGGCGTCGGAGTTGTCCCGGGTGTGCCCCTCCGTTCTCGGCGCCTCGCAAAGACGCTCAGGGACCACGGAGGGACCGCAAGGGCCGGAACCAACCGACAAGGATCGTGTAGGACCGACAGAGATGCATGGGCCTGACCTGTAAGAACGCCGTGAATCGACGCGAATCGGCAAGGACCGCCAAGATCCTCGAAGGACTCATAATCCGTCGGCCGTGGGTTCGAGTCCCACCCGCCCCACTGTGCACGTCTCTGACCTGCGGAAACGTCTCATCTGAGGTGCGGATTCAGGGTGTTGGTGCACGGGGCTGAATCCGCTGCTCGTGAGTTCGACTCCGGCCATCAGCGTTAGTTGAGGTCCCTCTGACCTGCGCAGACGTATCGGCCCATGGCTGGAGGATGGCGTCGTGGGTGGGCTGTGCGAGCGTCTGTATGTCGGATTCTGGACGCTGGCTGGACACGAGGATCCGGAAGTGCTGCCCAGGGACCTTCGACTCGGCGGGCCTGCCGGGTCGGCGGGGCACGGACGCGGTCCGAATGGCGTGCGGTCCGAGTTGGGACGCGAAAACAGCCCGTACTGGAAACGGCCCAGAGAGGACCGACAGCCGGGGCGGGAGCGGCCGGGCTGGGCGGCTCCCGCACATACAGCCGCCGGTCTTCCTGCTCATCCCGTTCCTCCCGGGGCAGCGACGGCTATCGCTCAGGCGGGACGTGGTCCGCTGCCCAGGGCCGCCGAGCGCGTGCTGCTGCTGATCGCCGACGACGTGGCGTGGCTCGACGAGGCCGACGCAGCCGTCCTCGGGTTCGTCGCACGGCGCGTCACGGACGCTCCGATGTCGAGCACGACCTTGCCCGACAGCGCGGCGGCGGGAAAGCTCCCGGTAGGGAGTCGGCGGGATACTCACCACGACCCGGTCACCGGCGCGGGCCGCCTCCTCGGGTGTCGCGGCGCGGGCTCGCTGGCCGAGCTCGGCGGCCGTCTCTGCCAGGGTCTGGAGACCGCGGGATTTGGACAGGAGGACGTCGGCCGACCGCGATCGCGAGCCGGGCGAGGCTCGTGACGAACGACGGCCTGCTGTGCCCCGATCTCACCGCCGAGATCTGGTTCTGTTCAGCAGCTCCCGGAGCCAGGCCGCCCTGACGACCGGTGACAGCTATCCGGGCCAGGAGCGCCGCCTGCTCCTGCGCATCTCCCTCGACCGCCTCAGCAGCCGCAACACCGCACCCCTACGGGTCTCGGTGACAGGTAGTACAGCTCTCACCGCAGCGGGCGCTGTTCGCGCGAAGACGCCGGATCAAGAAGAAGAGACCGACCTCTTGCGGGAGGTCAGGCCGGCCCGTTGGCCAACGATCCGGCCGTCGGCCATGTAGGAGAAGCTCATGGCCTGCACCGAGATCTTGTTGCCAAGTGTCACCTGATGACCACCGGGTGACCGCCACCCGCCGGGCGTTTTGCCGGATCCCGGGAAACGATGAGAGACGTCACCGCGAGCAGCCAGCCGCCGAAGCACCGCGCGAACACCCGAACCGCGCTGGAAGGACATGCAATGACCGCTACCGCTCCCAAGGCTCCGACTGCACCAGGGGTGCGGTCCTGGTGGGGGATCCCATACGCCACCGCCGAGCGGTATCGCCGCCCCGTGGTCGCGGACTTCGATCCAGACCGACCCTATGACCGCAAGGGCGTCGTCTCTGTCCAGCCCGACAGCGGCGACTGGCTCGAAGCGGACAGCGGGATGGGTGAGGACTGTCTGAACCTGAACGTATGGGCTCCTGAGCAGCCGGCCGGGACGGCGCTCCCGGTGGCCGTGTACATCCACGGCGGCGGATTCGAGTACGGCGCGAACACGCAGATCACCTCGAACGCCTCCGGCCTCGCCGCGTCGGGGCGCGTGGTGGGTGTGTCGGTCAACTACCGGCTCGGCGCGCTGGGTGCGCTCTCGCTGTCGCAGTACGGCGGGCGGCTCGCCGAGGCCAGTAACCTCTGCCTACAGGATGTCATCGCCGCACTGACCTGGATCAAGCGGAACATCGCCCACTTCGGTGGCGACCCCGACAACGTCACCGTCTACGGCCACAGCGGCGGCGCCTATGCCACCTTCGGGCTGCTCGGCGCCGCCTCCGCAGGCGGCCTGTACCGGCGATTGGCCGGCTTCTCCGCCGGGCCCTCGCGTCTCCAGCCGGCCTGGTGGGCGGAGGAACTCGCCCACCGGTTCGTCACCGAGCTCGGCGTCGCGGACAACCCGGAGAAGCTGCTCGACCTTGATGCGGCCTCCCTGGTGGCCGCCCTGCACAAGGTCACCCCGACGGACCTCGGAGTCCGTGGCGGGATGGACAGCAAGAGCCTCGGCGTCGTCCTGGACGCCGGACAGCCCGGCGCGGTGCTGCACGCCCACCCCATGGACGAACTCGCCTCGGGCGCACACCGTGATGTCGACGTGCTGCTGAGCATGGCCAGTGACGACATGGGCTGGTGGGTGGCGAACGACCTCGACCGGTTCGACCCGCACACTGTCGACCGCATCGTCGACGAGGTCGCCGGGTGGCGCATTCCCCGCTCCCGCGCCAAGAAGATCGTCGACGCCTACGACCAGGGCGGCCGCACCCCTGCCGAAGTCCGCGCGGCAGTCCTGTCGGACTACATCTTCGGGCTCCCCGCAGCCCGCGGCGCCCTGGCGCACACTGCGGCGGGCGGCAACGCCCATCTCCTTCTGATCGGGCCCGCCGAGGGCGCGCCCGCCGTGCACGGCACCGAGATGTACGCGCTGGTCGGCCAGGAGCGGCCGGGCCGCAGCGCGGAACAGGCCGAGCGTGACAAGCGTATCCGCGACATTGTGCTCGACTTCGCTACCGGCGAGCAGCCCCGGCTGTGGCCCGCCGTCACGAACCGGCCTACCTCGGAAAGCGTCGGCAACCCTCCCTTCGAGGCCACCACCCACTATCAGCAGGCCCTCGACCTGTGGGAGGGCATCGACCGCCCCTGACGGGCATCGGGCGATACCCAACCACGCACCACGGGGGCGAACAGAGTGAGGAATCCGACATGAGCCAACCGACAGCAGTCGGCGAGGCCGCACCAGCCACGATGCGGGCCGTCGTCGTCACCCGGCCCGGCGGCCTCGACGCACTGGAGATCCAGGATGTGCCGGTGCCCGCACACAAGCCCGGCTGGGTGCGGATCAGGGTGAAGGCGTTCGGCGTCAACGAGTCCGAGGTCACCACCCGCAAGGGCGAGTCGGATGCGGAGGTCAGCTACCCGCGTGTGCCCGGCATCGAGGGCGTCGGCGTGGTCGATGAGGCCGATGAGGACAGCGGGCTGCGGCCGGGACAGCAGGTGGCCACGATGATGGGCGGCATGGGCCGCTCCTACGACGGCACGTACGCCCAGTACGTGAGCGTCCCAGCCGGGCAGGTCATCCCGTTCGAGTCCGGTCTGCCGTGGGAGGTCGTCGGTGCGCTGCCGGAGATGTTCCAGACCGCCTACGGATCGCTGACCACCGGCCTGGACCTCAAGGCCGGGCAGACGCTGCTGATCCGCGGCGGCACCTCCACGGTCGGGCTGAGCGCGGCCACGATCGCGAAGGACCTCGGAGCCACCGTCCTGTCCACCACCCGCAGCCCCGGTCGGGCCGGGGAATTGCGGGCCGCAGGCGTCGACCATCCCCTCGTCGACAGCGGCACGATCGCCGACCAGGTGCGCGAGCTGATGCCGGAGGGTGTCGACGCCGTACTGGAGCTGGTGGGCTGCTCGGTCCTCGCCGACACCCTCCGCACCGTTCGCCGGCACGGCACTGCCTGCTTCACCGGAGCCCTGGCGGGCCAGTGGACGATCCCCGATTTCAGCCCGTTCATGATTCCGGGCGGGGTGCGGCTGACGTCCTATGGCGGTCAGGCAGCCGACCTCCCGGCCGACGTCTTCGCCCACCAGCTCCAGGCCATCGCTGCAGGACGCCTCAACGTCCCGGTCGCGAAGGTCTACCACGGCCTGGAACAGGTCCGTGACGCCCAGGCCGACGTCGAGTCCGGCACCACGCCGGGCAAGCACGTCGTCGTCCTGGGCGACTGAGACCTGGGCGACCGAGAAACGACAACCAACCACTCCCGATGCGCGAGGGCCGACAACGTAAGCGCCGGTGAGCACGAAATCCTGACACCGCGTGAGGCGCAAGGGGCGCCCGTGCCTGCCCCCACCAGGCACCTGTTCCCCTGGCATGTTCGAGCAGGCTGCCGCCGGTCCGGGCGACCTCAGCGTGCTCGAGGGAAAAGCCGCTCGACAGCGGTCACCACCGCGGCGCGGCGGGCGGCGGTGGTGGGGTCCACGGCGTGTGCGGCGGCGGCCTCGCTGAGCTCGGGTTGTGACGCCCAGGTCGTGGCGATCTGGTTGACCAGGGCGAGGACGTCGGCCGGGTCCCAGGCGGGGTCGAGCTGTCCGGCCTGCTGCACCTGGCGGAGCAGGTCGATTTTGCGGGAGATCGCTGCCTGGGTGGGATCGGCGGCACCGGTAGCGGTGCCCGGTAGTTCGAGGCGGCCCCAGGTGATCAGGCGGTGGTGGTCTGGACGGGCGACGAAGTAGTCGAACAGGCGGCCCGCGTAGCCAGGGAGGTCGGTCGGGTCTATCTGGGTGGCCGCGGCGATGACGACGTACTCCCGTGCGGCGACGTCGGCATAGAGCGCGTCTTTGCTGCGGAAGTAGGCGTAGACGCGTTCTTTGCTGGTCTTGGCGAGCTTGGCGATGCGGTCCACGCGGGCGCCGGCGATGCCGTGGCGGGCGAACTCCTCCATGGCAGCGGCAAGGATGCGCTCGCGCGTGGTGTCGCCGGCGGCGGCGGGAGCTGCGGTCTGGCCGGAGTCGCGGGACTGGGACATGGGCCCAGGATAGAGCACCGAACCGTTTGGTTTGGCATCCGGATGATCGGCGCGTAGGGTCAAACGGAACAGTTCGGTTTGGCCTCTGCGGGTGAAGCCGGCGAACCACTGAGGGAGTGAACTCATGCAGCACCGCAATCTGGGCTCTCAGGGCCTGCGCGTCTCGGCGCTCGGCCTGGGGATCATGGGCATGTCCATGGCCTACGGCGCCTCGAACGACGACGAGGGCCTCGCGACCATTCGCCGCGCCCACGAACTCGGGATCGACTTCTTCGACACCGCCGAGCTGTACGGCGCCGGTACCGGCAGCAACGAGATCCTCCTGGGCAAGGCGGTCAAAGACTTCCGCGACGAGGTGGTCCTCGCGACCAAGTTCGGCTTCGACATGACCGCCCCGGCGCTCAGCCCCGGCTTCAACAGCCGCCCGGAAAACATCCGCAAGGTCGCCGAGAACAGCCTGCGCTACCTGCAGAGCGACCGCATCGACCTCTTCTACCAGCACATCTCCGACCCGGACGTTCCGGTCGAGGAGGTCGCCGGCGTGGTCGGCGAACTGATCGCCGAAGGCAAGGTGAAGTACTTCGGCCTGAGCAACGTCGGCCCCCAGTACATCCGCCGCGCCCACGCCGTCACCCCGGTCTCCGTGCTCCAGTACGAGTACTCGCTCTTCGAGCGGGAGGTCGAGGAGAAGATCCTTCCCGTTCTGCGGGAACTCGGCGTCGGCCTGGTGCCCTACTCCCCGCTCGGTCGCGGCTTCCTCACCGGCCAGGTCAAGCCCGCCGGCGAATACCCCGCGGACGACATGCGCAGCTGGGACGAGCGTTGGCAGGGCGAGAACTACACGTACAACCTGCACGCCACCGAGCAGCTCAAGGACCTGGCCGACACCGCGGGTATCACCGTCGCCCAGCTCGCGCTGGCCTGGCTGCTCGCCCAGGGCGAGGACGTCGCGCCCATTCCCGGCACCCGCAGCACCAAGCGCCTTGAGGAGAACGCCGGCGCCACCGACGTCCAGCTCTCCGCCACCGATCTGGCCCGCATCGCCGAGATCCTTCCCCACGGCTCGGCAGGCAGCCGCCTCCCGGCCGCGATGCTGTCCAGCTTCACCACCGACTGAACCGCCCCTCCACGCGGCCCGCACGGGCCAGTCGACAGCAGCCGGTGACGCCGCACAGGTGACGTGCGGGTCATCATCGTGAACCGGCCCGGCGGCCGAGAACGGTAATTCAACCGACTTGCCATCGCGGTGACGTCGAGGTTGCCTTCACACGGTCTGTGCCGAAGTGAAGCTCGTACCCGATGAACGCGGCGTCCGAGTCGGCCTGACGATTACTGCGACTACCCCCCGAAGAGCGGAACCCCTATGAGAATCCGACTGACCGCCGGAGCGACCGTCCTCAACGCAACCCTCGACGACAACGCGACGGCACGCGACTTCGCCTCGCTGCTTCCGCTGACTCTGCGGATGGATGACCTGTTCAAGCGCGAGAAGTACGGTCACCTGTCCCGGTCTCTCGCCGTGGGGGGCGAGCCGCGGTTCAGCTACGAGATCGGCGACATCGCCTACTGGTCACCTGGTCCCGACATCGCCGTCTTCTATGACCACGACGGCGAGTCCATCCCCGACCCCGGCATCGTGATCCTCGGGAAAATCGACCACTTGGGGGCCGATGCCCTCAAGAAGTACGACGGCGCGGTCGACGTCGCCATCGAGGCCATCGACTGAGACCCAGCCGGAAACCACCGAGATCTCGTCAACCAAGGGAGCGAGGGGGGAGAATCGGGGATTCGCGGGCCGCGTAGGCGGCCGGGGTGAGGCCGGTGCGGTCGCGGAAGAAGCGGCCGAAGTTCGCGGGGTCGGTGAAGCCGAGGTGGGCGGCCA
>NZ_JBIWLX010000046.1:0-21851 GCF_044766405.1 Streptomyces sp. NPDC102270
CTCCGCGTGAAGTCCATGCCGAGTATGAGAAGTTGCGAATCGCCGCGTAAAATTAACGGTCAGAAGCCTGTCCGGAAAACGCGAGGCCCCTCAGTGACCGCCGCGGTGGACTGGTTCCACGCCAAGGGCTACCACGGGACCAGCGTCAATGACATCGCTGTCGCCGCCGGTGTCCCCAGAGGCTCTTTCTACAACCACTTCGCGAGCAAGGAGGAGCTGGCGGCCATCGTGCTGCAGCAGTACGGCCAGACGCGTCGGCTGGAGGAGCTGAGCGATCCGGCCGTGGCGCCCCTGGAGCGGCTGCATCGGTACTTCGAGTTCCTGCGTGACGAACAGGTGGAGCATCACTTCACCCGTGGCTGTCTCTTCGGCAACTTCGGGAGCGAGATGGCAGACCACAGTGAGGTGCTGCGCGGCGGCGTTGAACATTGCCTGGGGCGATGGCGGGCGGCGCTGACCGAGGTCCTTGCCGAAGCGGTGCGCAGCGGAGCGGTGCGTGCGGGGCTCGATCCCGAAGCGGCCGCTCTCTTCATCCTGTGCGCCTGGGAGGGCGCTCTCGTCGCCGCGCGGTGCGGTCGCTCGGACGAGGCGTTCAGCACGTTCTTCCGCGTGGTCTTCGGCAGTTTGCTCCAGCCCGGCCAGGACAACGCTCCGCTCTGAGCCGTCGCGAGCCGGGCCGTCGGTCCCGCTGCGCGGCCCCCTCGGCGGCCCGTGTGCAATCGAGACTTCTGCGACAGCGGCGGGGCTGCCTCAGTGCCGGAGGCCCGACTGCTCAGGGGTGCGCTGGCGGGCGCGGTAGGCGCGAAGGTTGGCGGGGTGACCGCACTTGCGCACGTCGTGCCAGACACCGCTGTTGTTCCGTGACCGGTCGAAGAACGTTACCCGGCACCGCTCGCTGCGGCAGACCTTCAGCCGCCGCCAGGTGTCGGCCCGCTGGGCATGGAGCATCTCGATCAGGATCAGTGAGACCACCGCCCGCCAGCCGCTGCCGGCCGGCTCCACCTGGACGGTGCCGTCCGGGTCGAGCCGCAGGGCTGCGTCGAACGGAACCTGCGGGAGCGGGGGGCTGTGCTCGCCGGCCGGCTCTTCCCCGGCCCTGGTGAGCCAGTCGCGCAGCCCGTCACGGAAGGCACGCAGGCGCTGCACATCGTCGCCGTCGAGCCGGATCGACTGGTCCTGCGCCGGGTTACGGTCGCGCCAGCCCGTGTTCAGCCAGGCCTGGGCGTCGTCGCGGTCCAGCAGGAGATCTGTCTCCCGGGGTTTGCCGGCCGACAAGGTGTTGAGCAGGTCCTGGACCAGGGCCAGCCCGTCGGGGGCGGACTCGATGTCGTATCGGTCGGTGGCGGGCCATGTCATGAGGAATACGACTCCAGCAGCGACTGAACGTGAGGCGGAAATAGGCGTAGCTCCATCGCATATTACCTCATTGTCCTGCCCTTCGGAGGCTGGGGGGCTGCGCGGCGTTCGGGGCGGAGTGTGGCCGCCGGGGTGCTGGCCGGCCTTGCGTGAAGACGTGCGCACCAGTACAAAGTAATAGGCAAAAGTCGTTTGCGTATAACGCTCTTGCTTGATCACCTGGCGCTCTTCGCTTCCCAGCCTCCGACCGAACAAGGGAGCTCTCATGCCGCACGGCCAACTGACGTACGAGGTCTTCGTCGCCCCGGGGATCCCCACGACGGTCACGGATCTGCCGCCCGACCTGGACCGTCGGATGTGGTCGCCGATCTCCTCGACCCTCATCCAGGGAGAACGGGACGCCGTGCTCGTCGACCCGCTCATGACGATCGCCCAGGCCGACGCGCTGAGCGAGTGGGTGGCGGCCCGGGGCAAGCGGCTCACGGCGGTGTACATCACTCACGCACACGGCGACCACTGGTTCGGACTCGCGAAGATCCTCCAGGACTTCCCGCAGGCCCGTGCACTGGCACTGCCGCATGTGGTCGAACGCATGCGGGCGCAAGCGAACCCGGACTTCGTGAAGTCCTTCTGGAACGCCCGCTTCCCCGGCCAGATCCCTGAGAACCTTGTGCCGGCCCAGCCCATGGACGAGCCGTTCATCGAGCTCGAGGGACACCGGCTCGAAGCCGTCCCGCTCGGGCACACGGACACTGACGACACCACGTGTCTGCACGTACCCTCCCTGCGGCTGGTGGTGGCGGGGGACGCTGTGTACAACAACGTCCACCTCTACCTCGCCGAGTCTGCCCAGGAGGGCAGGCAGGAATGGCTCGCGGCGCTCGACCGTATCGAAGCCCTCGACCCGCGGCTGGTCGTGGCCGGCCACAAGGACCCCCAGGCGCCGGACACGGCGGGCGCCATCGAGCAAACGCGGGACTACATCCACGACTTCGCACGCCTGGAGCAGGAGGCGGAGTCCGTCCTGGACCTCTACGAAGCGATGCTCAAGATCCACCCCGACCGGATCAACCGCGGGGCGTTGTGGGGGTCGGCGCGGTTCGCTCTCGGGTGACCGGCGGGTGCGTGAGGAGCACTGAGCGCCCAGAACTCCTCCGGCAGTGCTGAACGGGGCCTGAAGGCCCGGCCCACCGCGGGCCGGGCCTTCACCATGTCCGCGACGTGCACACCGGTAGGTACAAGCGCCGCACCGCGGCGAGGCACGAGCGGCCGGGGCCGCGGCAGGCGATGCCGTGAGGGTCGCGTGCCACGGCGAAGCCGGAGCGAACCGCCGGGCGGTGTTCCGGCCGCGTCGTGGTACCGGGACTGCCAGCCGGGGTGGTGCCGGATGCCGGCCGGGGCAGAGAGCGCCGCCGGCCGGCGGTACCCGTCAGTCCAGGGCGGCGGCCCGGACCTCTTCGGGGCTGACCGCGACGACCGCTTCCTGCGCCGTCGCGCGACGCGCGGACAGGGCCATGAATCCGAGAGCGAGGACGCAGGCGATCGCGCTCGCGACGGTACCCAGCGCCGCGGAACTGCGGACACCGGCGGCGTTGACCGCGATGCCGCTCAGCAGTGAGCCGCTCGCGACGGCCACCTGCACCACGGCCGTGAAGGTCGCGTTGACGGCCTCGGTGGAGAACCTGTCCTGTCCGTCGGTGTAGAGCCAGTGCTGCAGAGCCACCGGCGCGTTGCCCCACGCCAGCCCCCACAGGGCGAGCCCCACGCAGACGGACACCGTCACCGTGCCGCCCGCGCTCAGCGCCAGGAGCCCGATGGCACCGAAGACGAGGGTGGCGATCACGGTGCCGCGGATGCTGCGTCCCAGGAGCGCGCCGCCGCCGAAGTTGCCGACGATGGTCAGCGCGCCGTACCCCAGCAGCAGACCGCTGGCCGGTCCGGCGCTGAGGCCGGTGACGTCGTGCAGGTAGGGCACGACGAAGGTGTAGGCGCTGAACTGGGCGAACACGACAAGGAAGACGACGGCGAGGACGACGTTCGCGGGCACCGAGCGCAGGAGCGGACGGAAGTGCGCCATCGTCACGCGGTCCGCGGCGGGTATCTTCGGGATCGCCAGCGCCTGGATGAGGGAGGCGATGACCGCGACCGCGGCGGCCGCGACGAATGTCGCCCGCCAGCTGGTGTGGGTGGCGATGAGGCTGCTGCTGGGCACACTGACCACGGATCCCACCGCGATGGCGCCGAAGACGACCGACGACGCGGTGTGCACGATCCGTGCGGGGACGAGCCGCGCCGCGGCGGAGACGGAAGTGGCCCAGACGCCGCCGATGCTGATGCCGAGGATCAGCCGGGAGACCAGCATCATCGCGAAACCGGTCGTCGCGGCGGACAGGATGCACGAGACGGCGATCAGTGCCGTGAGTCCGATGATGGCCAGGCGCCGGTCCAGGCGTCGCATGAGGACGGTCGCGGCGGGTGCGGCGATCGCGCCGGAGAGGGCGGGCAGGGTCACGAGCAGGCCGGCGGTGCCTTCGGTGACGCCCAGACCGTCGCTGATCTGAGGCAGCGCGCCGACCGGCACGAACTCCGAGACGACCACGGCGAAGGAGCCCAGGGCGATGGCCACCACCGGTACCAGCGGATGCCTGGGGCGCGGACGGGCGTGCGAGGCGGAGGGCGGTGAGGACATGACAGTTGCCTTTCTCGGGGAAACGATCTTTTGAGACCGATCGGTGCGGAATTAGGGTGTGCGAAAGACGCGGAGGACAGGAACGGGGGAGAGGGCCGGTTGAAGGCGGTGGGTCAGCGTAGAGACGACAGCAGATCGTCCGCGGCCGCGTCGAGCTCCGGGTCCGTCGACCCCAGGCGCGCCTGCACGCGCAGACCGAGCCAGCCGTTGTGGACCGCCTGCGCGGCGCGGTCGAGTTGCTGGGGCCGGGCGGCAGCCCACCGCTCCTCCTGGCCCAGGAGCCAGGCGATCCGCTCGGTGGAGCGAGCGAAGTATCCGCAGACGGCGCTGTGCACGGCGGGGTCGTCCGGGCGCTCCGTCGCCGCGTTCACGGCGAAGCACCCCGCCGGGCAGCCGGGCAGGCTCACGCGTGACCGAAGCAGCGCGCGTGCGCCGGCGAGTCCTTTGCCCGGTGCGGACTCGACCGCTTGTGCGTGGGACTCCTCCGCGTGCTCGATGTAGGTCGTGAGCGTGCGCAGGTAGAGGTCGTGCTTGCTGCCGAAAGTGTCGTACAGGCTGCGCTTGCCGATACCCATGGCGGCCGCGAGGGCATCGGTGGAGGTGCGCTCGTAACCGTTCTGCCAGAACTCGAACAGCGCCTTCCGCAGCGCGTAAGCCGGTTCGAAGCTCTTGGTTCGTGCCATGAGGGCCCTCCTGATAAGAACAGTAGGTAATGAGACCGATCGGTGCAATATGCGGGCGGGGAGACGGACGCCACACTTCGCCGCTGCTCGGGCCGGCATGGGGCCGCTCCCCGCCGCACCGGGGCTCACATCTCGATGGCGACCTTGCCCAGGTGTGCGCCGGAGGCGAAGTAGCGCAGCGCTTCGCTCAGTTCCGCCAAGGGGAAAGCCCGGTCGATCACGGGCCGCAGTCCGGAGTCCTCGACCGCGCGGACCAGGTCGCGCTGCTGCTCGTGGTTGCCGACGAGGACGCCGTTCAGGCGGATCTGCTTCATGTTGATGGCGCCGGTCGGGATGTCCCCGGACAGCCCGGTCAGGACGCCGATCACAGAGACGCGTCCACCGACGCGGACGGCCTGGATGGACTGCGGCAGGGTGGACGGACCGCCCACGTCCAGGATGAGATCCGCACCGTGGCCGTCCGTCAGTTCGCGGACCCGCTCCCCCCACTGGGGCTGGGACCGGTAGTTGACGACATGGTCCGCTCCGAGCGCCGTTGCGCGTTCGAGCTTCTCGTCGGAGGAGGAGGTGACGATGGCGGTGGCGCCGGAGAGTTTCGCGAGCTGCAGGGCGAAGACGGAGACGCCGCCGGTGCCCTGCAGCACGATCGTGTCACCGGGCCTGATGCCGCCGTTCTCGTGCAGGGCCGCCCATGCCGTGAGCCCGGCCACGGTCAGGGTGGCGGCTTCGGCGTGGGAGTAGCCGCGCGGGGCCCGCTCGAACTGGGCCGCGGGCGCGACGACGACCTCACGTGCGTAGCCCGGTACACCTATGCCGGGAGTGGTGCCGAAGTGGTCGATCACCGCTCTGCCGGCCCGCCATCCGGGGAAGAAGCGCGCGAAGACCGCGTCGCCGACGGCCAGTTCGGTGACTGACTCGCCCACGGCCTCGACCACTCCCGCACCGTCTGCCAGGGGTACGTGACCGACCGGGGTGTCCGTGCTGCCCATGACGATGGTGTCGTGATAGTTCAGGGCGCCCGCGTGGACGCGTACCCGCACCTCACCTGGTCCGGGCTGGCCCGGATCCGGGAGGTCGGTGACCTCCAGGACGTCCTTTTCACCGGGATGCCTGACGATGACGGCCTTCATGGCGTTTCTCCTTCACATGACGACGGGTGGGCCGCCGGGACGCGTGGCGCTGGCACGTCCCGGCGGCCGGGAAAAATAGATTACACACTTCATCTATTTTGGCCGCGTCGGGGGGTCGGGAGATCGATCTGCGGTGCGGCCGACGGGAAGTGTCATTGGTCCGACGATGCGACCGCGGTGCGGGCCGTGTCCAAAAGCTGCTCCGACAGGGGGGATCCGGCCGTCGCCCGGGCCAGTACCAGCGCTCCGACCATGGTGCAGAGCATCGCGAGGGCCTCGTCGGGCACCGCCGAGCCGTCGGCCTCGGCCTTGCGTGGGGGCGCCGCCGCGTCCGGCGTGTCCGGCGCCCCCTCTGCGAGCCAGCCGGCCAGCTCGCGGACTCCGTGGACGTAGCGCTCCTTGGCCGGCGAGCCCGGTGGCTGCCGGGCGACGTCCGCGCCGAGGGCGGAGGCGGGGCACCCGGTCGCCGCGCTGTCGCGGTGCTCGGGCGAGAGGTAGTAGTCGATCAGCGCCTCACGGGCCGCGGCGCGATCGCCGTTGCCCGCCGCCTCGAACCCGGCCAGGAGTGCCCGCAGTTCCTCGAAGGCGCGCTCCGTGGCCTCGCCCTGGAGGGCGTCCTTGGAGCGGAAGTGCCGGTAGAAACCGCCGGTCGTCAGCCCTGCCGCGCCGGTCAGCTCCGCGAGGCCGACCTGGAAGCCCTGTTCCCGGAACATCCTCGAAGCGGCGGCGACGATCTGCTCGCGGTGCTCGGCCGCCTGTGCGCGTGATGCCCGGCCCATGGTGCAGCCCCTTCCTGTCACGTCGGCCTCCGATCCTACGGCCGGCGCACCCGCGCCCAGCCTTGCGTGAAATAGTCATAGCCAATACAGTTATTTCACTCTGTGGGTGGCGGCGCAGTTCCCCGTCGGCCCCCTGTGGCGGCGGTCGGCAGACGGTACGGCCGCCGTACCGCGCAGGCTGAGCACGCGGACCACGTGCACCCCGGAGATTCCGCGCGGCAGTCAGGATCGTGCGGAAATCAGTCTGAAAGGTGCACAGATGTTCGTCGATGCCGCAGATCTGGACGCCAAGTCGGCCTACAAACTCCTCATCGGGGGGATCATTCCTCGCGCGATCGCCTGGGTGAGTACCGAGTCCGCCGACGGCGTGGGAAACCTCGCACCGGTGTCCTTCTTCACGGCCGTGGGCCGTAAGCCGCCCATGCTGTCGATCTCCCTGCAGCCCCGGGCGGACGGCGTCACGCTCAAGGACACGTTCATCAACATCCGCGACACGGGTGAGTTCGTGGTCAACACGGCGACGCTTCCCCTCGCCGGCCACCTGCACCGTTCGGCCTTCGAGTTCGAGAGCGACGTCGACGAGTTCAGCGCGTTGGAGCTGGAGACCGAGGCCTCGCAGGAGGTACGTCCGCGCCGGGTGAAGGACACGCCCATCGCCTTCGAATGCCGGCTGCGGCGCATCCTGCCCGTCGAGGGCAGCCTCGACCACGTGGTGTGGGGCGAAGTGGTGCGCTTCTACGTCCGGGACGACCTCTATCTGCCGGGCGGGCGCATCGACACGGCCGCCATTCCGTCCGTCGGCCGCCTGGCGGCGGAGTACACGCTGGTCAACACCGTCTTCACCACGCCACTGGACGACGACCTCGTCGCCAGGCATGCGCAGACACGCATGCACCGTCTCGACGAACACGCCTCCGACTTCTCGCCCATCGACACCGACGCGTGGTCTGCGTCCGGCTCCACCATCACCGAAGGGCCCAAGGCATGACCCAGACAGCGGGTTTGACGAGAACGGAGCGGGTGGCGGACACCGACATTCGCTTCAGGCGCCGGGGCACCGGTGACACAGCCCTCGTGTTCGTTCACGGCTTCCTGGACGACCAGTACGTCTGGGACGGGGTGATCGACGCGCTGGCCGCACCCGGCTTCGAGTACGTCCAACTCGATCTCGCCGGAAGCGGGGACCGCACCGCCTCCGGCGGGCCGTTCGACCTGACCCGCTTCTCGCAGGACGTCGGAGCGGTCGTGGAGGCGCTGGACAAGCCGTTCGTCCTCGTGGGCCAGAGCATGGGGACCCTCGTCGCCGAACTGATGGCAGCGGGCCACTCCGTCCCCGCGCTCGGCCTGGTACTGCTCTCGCCCGTGCCACTGGCCGGTGTCGGCCTCCCCGCAGAGGCGGCCGAGATGTTCCGCTCGCTGGGCGGCGACGCCGACGGCCAGCGCACGGTACGCCGGCAGCTGTCCGTCGCTCTGCCGGAGGCGGAACTCGACCGGCTGGTCGTGACTGGCACCCGGATCCCGGACCCCGTCGTCCGTGATCTGGTCGACTGCTGGAACGACGGAGACCCGCGCGGGCAGACGCCGAGCGAATACCAGGGACCCGTCCTGGTGGGCCGCGGCGCCGCCGACGGCTTCGTCACCGACGAACTGGTGAAGGCCCACGTGATGCCCCGCTTCCGGGCACCGGGGTCCTTCACCGTCCAGGGCGCGGGCCACTGGGCCCACGTGGAGGCGCCCGCGGAGGTCGCCGCCCGGATCGAGACATTCGTCACCGGCCTTCTCACGGCGGCCGGCAGCACGCCGCAGGCGCCCGGCCGGGGCTGGCGGGACGCCTTCGCCAGCAAGACCGACAGCGCCTTCGCCGCCGCGTTCGCCGAGGACATCGTCCTGGAGGCGAGCGTGCTGGCCCTCCCCGTCCAAGGACGCGACCAGGTCAAGGCCACGATGAGCGCGGCGAGCCGGATCTACGAGTCCCTTCAGTTCGTCCGGGAGACCGAGGCCGGGCCGCGCACCTACCTGGAGTGGGAGGCGACCGCCTTCGGCGGCCACGAAATCTTCGGCGTCACAGTCCTCACCAAGGACGACGAGGACCACATCAGCCACGTGGCCATCCATCACCGGCCCCTGGAAGCGGGTTTGAGATTCTCCGCCGAGCTGGGCGAACGCCTCGCCGGAAGCGTCGACCCCGGCCACTTCTACAACGCCCACTGACAACCCTCGGAACGGAAAATACCCATGGCCACACGCGAAGACGTGGAGTTCGAGGCCGAGCCGGGACTGACCCTGCGCGGATGGTTCTACCTGCCCGACAAACCGGGCCCCCATCCGGCGATCACGATGGCGCACGGCTTCGCCGGGGTCAAAGAACAGCGGCTGGCGCAGTTCGCCGAGGTGTTCGCGCAGGCCGGGTTCGCCGTCCTGGTCCACGACCACCGCAACTTCGGCGCCAGCGACGGCACACCGCGCCACGACATCGACCCCTGGCAGCAGATCAAGGACTGGCGTCGGGCTGTCTCCTATCTGGAGAGCCGCCCGGAGGTCGACGCGCAGCGCATCGGCGTGTGGGGGACCAGTTACTCCGGCGGCCACGCACTGGTCCTGGGCGCCACCGACCGGCGCCTGCGCTGCGTGGTCGCGCAGGTGCCCACCATCAGCGGATACGAGCAGGGGCTGCGCCGGGTGGCTCCGGACGCCGTCGCCCAGCTGAACGAGGTCTTCGCCGCCGACGAACGCGCGCAGTTTTGTGGCGAAGAGCCCCGCACCCAGGCGATCGTCAGCTCCGACCCGTCGGTGCCGGCCTCCTACCGGGCTCCCGACGCCGTCGACTTCTACCTGAGCACGGCCCCCGACGGCTGGGAGAACAAGATCACTCTCCGGTCCAACGCGGCGGCCCGCATGTACGAACCCGGCGCGTGGATCTCCCGGATCTCGCCGACGCCCCTGCTGCTGATCGTCGCGAAGAACGACCCGATCACTCTCACGGACCTGATGCTCTCCGCTTACGAGCGCGCCCTCGAACCCAAGCGACTGCAGCTCGTCGACGGCGGTCACTTCGCGTCCTACCTCTCCGCATTCCCCACGACGAGCGCCGCCGCCCGCGACTGGTTCACCCTCCACCTGGGCTGACCCGCCGGCTGGTTCCGCTTCCGCATCCCCTCCGCACGCCCGGCCGCCGACAGCCGGCCCATTCCCCGAGAAGGACCTCATGCCCCGTCTCACCTACACGATCGACGACCGCCTGGCGACCGTGGTGCTGCAAAACCCGCCCCAGAACCGCCTGGACAAGCCCCTTGTGGAGGAACTCGCCGAAGCGCTGGCGGCCATAGCGTCCAGTGACGCCCGAGCCGTCCTCCTGCGCGCCGACGGGCCGGACTTCAGCTTCGGCGGCGACATCATGGACTGGCCCGACATGAACGTACGCGAGCTGCGCACCCTGTTCGAGCGGTACATGAACGTCTTCAACGAGTTCGAACGGCTGCCCATCCCGGTCGTCGCCGCCGTGCAGGGTCTGTGCGCCGGCGGCGGATTCGAACTCGCGCTGCGTGCCGACGTCATCTTCGCCGCCCAGAGCGCGCGGTTCGGTCACCCCGAGCAGTCGCTCGGTCTCGTCACCCTGCTCGGCGGCATCTACCGGGCCGCCGAGCGGGCCGGGCGGGCCCGCGCCTCCGAGTGGGCCCTGACATCGGAGCAGATCCCGGCCACGTCGATGGCCGAGGCGGGCGTGGTGAACCGGGTCCTTGACGACTCCGCTCTGCAAAAGGAGGCGACGGCGTTCGCACGCCGGCTCACCAGCGGCCCCACCCGGGCCTACGCCGCGCACAAGGCACTGCTGCGGGCCTGGCGCGTGGGCGGAACCGCGGCAGCCGACGAGGCGATGTTCGACATCGCCCTGCCCCTGTTCGAGACCGAGGACGCCCAGGCCGGTCTGGCATCGGCCGTGAACGCCCTCAGGGCCGGCCAGCCGCGCCCGGTGCTGGACTTCAGCGGGCGCTGACCTCGGCCACCGGGAGGATGAAGCGGCGGATGGCCGGGCGGCGGACAGCAGGTGCCACCGTTGCCCGCCGCCGCGGGGCCGATCGTCCGGCGGGGCGGCTGTCAGGCCTGGGCCCCGCCCGCCGCGGCGAGATCCGACTGGTGCACATCGCGGTCCGCGGTGATGACGGACGAGGGTCCCAGAACCTCGCCACACGCGCCGCAGTGGGTCTCCGGGTGCAGTACGGCACCGCAGCTGTGGCGGAAGGCGACGATGTTCTCCGGGTCCGTCCGGGCATACCGGTCACCCCAGTCGCGGATGGTGTGCAGGATCATGATCAGCTGATCGCCCGCCTCGGACAGGCTGTACTCGTAGCGGGCGGGGCTGGTCTCGTACTGCTGTCTGGTGATGACGCCGGCGGCCTCAAGGGACTTGAGCCGACTGGCAAGGATGTTCCGGGCGGCACCGGTGTTGAAGACGATGTCGTCGAAACGGCGGACGCCGAAGGCGATCTCGCGCAAGGCCAGCAGGGCCCACTTCTCGCCCAGGACGCGCATCGCGGCGTCGATGGAGCACACACGGGGGTCTGGTGTCCTGGCTCTTCTCACGCGACGAGGGTAGCCACAGCCATATGGGTTGTCAAATGCTACTCAGCAGGTCACCGGCTTGACGAAAGGGCACAGCACGTCTTAACTGGCGTGGATAGCAAAACGAAACTCACTAGGAGGGCCTTCATGGCCTACATCTCCGACACCGCGGACACCCTCCACGTCGAGGGCCGTCTGGCCCGGTATGCCTACCGGGACTTCGGCAAGGACGCGCCGGTACCCCCGCTGGTCCTGCTGCAGCGCTTCCGCGGCACCCTCGACCACTGGGACCCGGCCTTCCTCGAAGTCCTCGCCCAGGACCGGCGGGTCATCATCTTCGACAACGCCGGCGTCAGCGAGAGCACCGGCGAGGTGCCGACGACCATGGAGGGCATGGCGGAGTCGGCGTTCGACTTCCTGGCGGCCCTGGGTCTCGACGAGGTCGACCTGCTCGGCTGGTCGGTCGGCGGCTTCGTGGCGCAGCTTGTGGCGCTCGACCACCCCGAGCTGGTCCGGAAGCTGATCGTGGCCGGCAGTGGTCCGGGCGGCGTGCCCGGCACGCCGGAGCTGGAGCAGCGCGTCGTGGAGTACATGACCTCACCGGTGCCCTCCCAGGAGGCGTTCCTGTACCTCTTCTTCGGGCTCACCGACGAGGGCGTGCGGCTCGGCAAGGAGTCGCTCGCCCGGCTCGAAACCCGTCTTCAGCACTCCAAGGCGGACGTCCCGCCCGAGCGGTGGACCCATCAGCTCCAGGCCATCCAGCGCTGGAGCAGCGGTACGGGCTCGGCCTGGTCCCGGCTCGAGGAGCTGAAGCTGCCGGTCCTGGTGGCCAACGGCTCGCATGACGTCATGGTCGACTCAGGCAACTCCTTCGCCATGGCCCAGAAGCTGCCGACCGCCAGGACGGTGTTCTACAGCGGCGCCGGCCATGCCTTCCTCTTCCAGTACCCCGACGAGTTCGGCGGTGTGGTGCTGGACTTCCTCAACCGACAGGAGAAGTGAACATGCCCTCATACGGATTCTTCGTGCAGTTCGAAGCCAAGCCGGGCAAGGAGGACGACGTGGCCCAGTTCCTCGTCGACGCCAAGACACTGGTCGACGCGGAACCAGGCACCCTGGCCTGGTTCTCCTTCCGGCTCGGCCCCAGCTCCTTCCGGATCTTCGACGCCTTCCAGACCGAGGAGGACCGCGAGGCGCACCTGCAGGGCAAGGTGCGAGAGCAGATCGAAGCCCGCGCCGACGAGCTGTTCAGCGCCTTTCCCACGATCACGCCGGTGAACCTGCTCGCCGCCAAGCTCCCCGGCCAGGTGACCGAGTAAAGGATCGGGGCGTCGGCCGGACCCGCCGGGTGCAATGACAGGCAGATCGGCCCATCGGCCCACCGGCCCGCGGCTGTCCGTCCAGCCGGACCGTCGCACGGCTTCATCCGGGACATGGACGGCGCAGCGGTCTGCCGCCACCGACAGGCGGCAGAGCGCTGCGCACGCCTTCTCCTTCAGCCGTCTGGTTCTGTAAGTGGGAGCGGGGAACGTTTGTCGACGGCTTTGGGCAGCACTTAGCGATCACCGGGCCCGAAAATGTCGATGAGAGGTAGCAACGCTGTGGGGGGTGCCGTGCGGTGTTGAGGCGCTGTTTGCGGCAACTTCAATTGGCCTCACTCGGGTATTGAAGTTGGCCCCACCTTGGGTGGAGTGGGGGTGTGTGAGGGTCGTCAACCTGGCTCCGACAAGTTGTTTTGGCTCCACCCCGAACGAGTGGGTTCCCTGGCCGTGGGGCGGGGGCGGGGGCGGAGCGGTAGCGTGAGCCGCATCGGATCCGACTGGACGATGGGCCCCCGACAGGCACGTCGACAACACTGCGGATCTCGACCCGTGTTCGATCCGGGACCGCTGGATTCTCCGATCCGCGGTGGACGACGAGGACGGGCATTGGCGCGACCGACGGAGAACGGTGCGGGCCCAACCGGCCGAGGCCAGCGCCCCGCATGGGGCGCTGGCCTCGGTTCGTGAGCGGGTCAGGTCGGGTTGTTCAGGATCTTCGGCAATCCCCAGGTTGCTCATGTTTCACACTTGGTTGTGCAGTGAACGAAGGGGTGGGTAGCCGCGCTCGCTGTGGAGGCGGTCGTCGGGATGACGGGCGCTCGTGGCAGGGTTGGGGGCGGCATGAGCGGCGAGGGCTCGGGGGGTCTGATGGGCGGCACGGAACGTTCGGTAGTGATCAGCGGCGGTGGCACCGGGATCGGTCGGGCCATCGCCGCGAGGTTCGCGGGGCAGGGCGACAGGGTGACCATTCTGGGGAGGCGACCGGATGTCCTGCGCGCGGCGGCCCAGGAGATTGAAGGGGCCCATCCGGTGGAGGCCGTCGCAGTCGATCTTTCTGTGCCGGAAGAGGTCGAACAGAAGCTGGGTGAACTCCCCGAGCGTGTCGATGTCTTGGTGAACAATGCGGGCAGGCGCGGCACACCCGTGCGGGAGGGCGGCCTGAAGGAGGTCGCCGAGCGGTGGCGGCGGGACTTCGACAACAACGTTCTGCCGGCGGTCCTGCTCACCGAGGCGCTCCTGCCACGCCTGACCCGCCCCGGCGGCAGGGTGGTCACTCTCAGCTCCCTCGCTGCCCTGCGGGGAAACGGCGCCTACGGCGCAGCGAAGGCGGCCCTGCTGGCTTGGAACCACACGTTGGCCCAGCAGTTGGGGCCGCACGGAGCCACAGCCAATGTCGTGGTGCCCGGCTTCGTCGCAGGCACCGAGTTCTTCGGCGTGCCCGCAGGCGAGGAGGAGCTCGCCAGGCGGCGAGCTCAGACCCTGGTCGGCGGGGTCGGGGGGCCGGACGACATCGCTGCCGCTGTCGCCTTCCTGGCCTCGCCGGAAGCGCGCTACATCACGGGCGAATTCCTGAACAGCAATGGTGGGGCGATGCTCGGGCGTTGAACGGCCATCACGACCACTCTTTCGTCACGCGCAGCATTCGTCAGTGGCTCAAGATGGGGAACGAGGGTGTGAACCGCTCCGGTGTTGGCTCAGTGAACGGAGAACCCGCCGTCGACGAAGATTGCCTGCCCTGTGACATAGGCGGAGGCGCGGCTCGCCAGGAACACCGCTGCGCCCGCGAAGTCCTCGGCCAGACCGTTGCGCCCGACCATCGTGCGAGCAGCCAGTGCCGGTACCCTGTCAGGATCGGACGACAGCCGTGCGTTGAGCGGGGTCATGACGAACCCTGGCACAAGGGTGTTGCAGGTGACGCCGTAGGGCGACCAGGTCTCGGCCTGCGAACGGGCCAGTGACTCCAACGCCCCTTTTGAGACGCCGTAGGCGCCGCTCTGGACGAACGCCCTGTGTGCCTGCTGGGAGGTGATGTGGATGATCCGCCCGAAGCCTCGTTCAGCCATGCGGGGTCCGAACCGCTGTCCTAGCAGGTAGGGCGCCTCCAGGTTCACCGCCATCGTGGTGTCCCACACCTCCTCGCCCAACTCGCCCATCGGGGGCCGCAGGTTGACCCCGGCGGAGTTGACGAGGATGTCGGGCTCCCCGAATGCCTCTGCCGCAGCCTCGGCCGCTGCGCGCATGCCGTCGCGAGTGCTCAGGTCGGCGCTCACCCAGGCCGTCCGGCAGCCGTCGGCCGCCAGCTCGCCGACCGTCGCGACCAGCTCCGCCTCCTTGCGCGCGCGGAAGGTGGTCCACCGCTCCGATTCCACCCGGTTGCGGCCGGTGCAGACCTGCCGGACCGCGGGCTTGAGGTTGGCGTAACGGATGTGCTTGGTCGGGACACCGCCCAGCACCCGGAATGCCTCCGCGTGTCCCTCCAGAAACGACTCCTGGGCCTGCGAGGCGAACACCCTGTGGACGGCCTTGCCTGAATGCGACAGCCGCAACGTGAACAGGTGGCACTTGACCACCTCGCCGGCCACCCGCACCCACACGTCCGCGAAGTCGACCTCGGCTTCCTCGCCGGGCAGGTGTTCTTGGGGCACCATTCCCTCCAGATGCTGGCGGCCCTCACGGTCCTCCGCGACGATCTCCGGCCGCTGTTTGCGGACGTAGTTACGCAGAGTCGAATACGACGCCAGGTCGAAGTCATGTTCCTCGACCAGGCGCTTCTGGATCCGTTCGACGGTGTGTTCTGCTTCCGCGGGGCCTTCAAGTCGGCCCGCAACATCGCGTCGATCCACCCGGTGGCTGGGTCCAGGATGCGGAACTGCCGTTGACCGGACTTGCGCGGCGGCGGGATCGCGGAGGCCATGGCCTGCCGGACGGTTCGGCGGTGGACGCCGTACTTCGCCGCCAGGGCCCTCTGCGAGATCGATGGATCGAGACGGACGTCCCGACGGATGTTTTCGAACAGCTCGACACGCGAAACACGCAACCCGGCCTCCCGACACGGCCATGACCAAGGACACGGCCTCCGACATGACCGTGAACGACGGACACACCCTGTCGGGACCGAGTAGACAGCGCAGGCCATTCACTCGTACGAGGGCATGTCGCCTCAGAGCGGCATAGGTGGGGCCAAATCGAATGTCGATCAACTGGGCCAGATCAGAGTGCCGGAGTGGGGCCAACAAAACCTGTCACAAACAAGGCTCCTTGAAAATGGTTGCGGGCTCATCCAGGGGGCTGGCTCGCCTGACAGCCAGCCAGATTTGGGAGCGTCACGGACTGCCACGGGGGCGGCAGGCCATTGCGAAGCGACGCTCGAAGAGCGCCCTTGACCGGCCGTGGAGCGGGTCCGGTGCTGTCAGCCCAGGCCCGGCGGTGTCCAGTCGGCATGCCGCAGGGTGGTGCGGACCATCGCGCGGGAGGGGGCCAGTCGGAGAGCGGTGTTGCGCAGGGCGACGGCCAGGGGGTGCGTCAGTTGCTGGCCCATCCGGCCGGCCTGGCGGGCGGCGCGTGCGACGGACTGGCTGCGCGCGCGGCGCTCGGTGTCGTAACGGGCCAGCGCTGATTCGACGGTGGGTTCGGCGACAAGTGCGGCGGCCAGCACGGCGGCGTCCTCCAGTGCCTGGCAGGCGCCCTGGCCGAGGTTCGGTGTCATGGCGTGGGCCGCGTCACCGAGCAGCACGATCCGGCCTGCGGTGAAGGTGGGCAAGGGGGTCACCAGTTCGTGGATGTCGTGGTGCAGGACGGCGTCGGACCGGGTCGCGCCCAGCAGCTCGGGGATCGGATCATGCCATTCGCCGAAGCGGCAGCGCATTGCTTCAAGGGCGTCCGCATGCCGCACCCCAGGCGGCGAGTCGAGCACCGCGTGCCACTCGGCCCGGCCGTCGGCGAACGCGATGTGGCCGAACTCGGCGCCCTTCCCCCACGTCAGCTCGAAGTCGGTGTCCAACTCAACCGGACGCTCGGTGATGGCGCGCAACACGGTCGACCCGCTGTAGGCCGGGCCGGGGTGCTGAGGGAACAGCTGAGCCCGCAGCCGGCTGCCCACTCCGTCGGCGGCCACGACCAGATCCGCCTCCAGGACGGCCTCCCCGAGCGGTATCCGCACCCGACTCGGGTCAGAGCGGTCGACGGACGTCACCTCGGCCCCGACCACCAGGCACTCGGACGGCAGCGCCGCGCGCAGCAGTTGGTGCAGAACAGCCCGGGAGATACCGACGATCGGCGTGCCCAGTTCGCGCTCAAGAGCGGTCCCGTCCATCCGGGCCAGCCAGGCGCCACCAGGGACACGGGTGCCACCGGTGTACAGCGGCCGCGCAGCCGCGCGCACCGCCTCGCCGACGCCGAGGACGTCCAGGGCACGGATGCCGTTGGCGTGCAGGGAGATGCCCGCCCCCAAGTCGGCGAGGACGGGGGCGCGTTCGGCAACAGTCACCTCCCAGCCAATCAGGCGCAGACCGATCGCGGCAGCCAGCCCACCGATGCCTCCGCCCACCACCACCGCGCTGCCGCCCATACCGGCCCTCCCTCGTCCGCCCTGCCATGATCCTTCTACAGGTGTAGAAGGAGAGTATCCCGCTTCTCTACAGGTGTAGAAAAGGGGGATGCCCACAGACCGACGTACTGTCCTCGCCGATGCGGCCATCGGCGTGCTCGCCGAGGCTGGAATCCGGGGACTGACCCATCGCGCGGTGGACCGGGCAGCAGACCTGCCACCCGGCACCACGTCCGCCTACTACCGCACCCGCCAGGCACTGCTCACCGCGCTGGTCCGGCGTCTGGTCGCCCTTGACCAGGCAGAACTCCAAGTGATTGGGGAACAGGCGCCGGTGCCGCGGAGTGCTGAGGAACTGGTGGCCGGGATCGCTGCCTTCGTAGAGCAACGGCTCACGGGGGAGGGACGACGACGCTCCCTCGCGCGCTACGCGTGCGCCATCGAGAGTGTGCACCACCCCGAACTGCGCGAGATCCTCGTGCCGCGCCAGAACGCAGCACGACAAGCCGCGCGCGACTTCCTGGCCGGGCAAGGCGTCGCAGACGCCGAGGACCGGACTGTCACGCTGCTGACCTGTGTGGACGGATTGGTTTTCGACCGCCTGGTGGGGGGTGGAAGCGTATCGGACCGGGAGATCCGCGGGCTGGTGGCGGCGGCGCTCCGATAGCCCACTCCTGTCGGCACCGGGTGGGCCCGAACGACCAATGAGCGTTTTCAGTGTGGCCACTGATTCCTAATGCGGTCTGTCAAGCCGCGACGGGCCTCGGCGGGGTGAGCTCGTAGCAGCGCCCGTCGCGTAGGAGTGCCCAGAGGACGTTGACACGAGACGGCGGGCCAGGGCCAGGACCGCTTGGACGTGGCGCTTGCCCTCGGCTCGCTTGCGTTCGTAAAACGGCGAGAGTCTTCGCAGTAGCGGATGCTGAACAACGCGGAGATATAGAAGACGCGTTGGAGTCTGCGGTTGTAGCGTCGGGGACGGCGGAGGTTTCCGCTGATCTTGCCGGAGTCGCGGGGAACGGGGGCGACCCCACCGAAGCCGGCGAGGCGGTCAGCGGTTCCGAAGAGGTCCATGTCGCCACTGGTGGCGGCCAGGAACTCGGCACCGAGGATGACGCCCAGGCCCGGCATGCTAGTGATCACTTCATAGGCCCCGTGCTCGCGAAAACGAGCCCCGATCGTCTTGTCGATCTCGGCGATCTGCTGGTTGAGAGCCATCACCTCCGCAGCGAGGGTGTGCACCATCTGCGCGGTCAGTTTCTCCCCAGGCAGGCTGGTGTGTTGGCGTTCGGCTGCCTCGAGAGCTGTCGCGGCGAGCTGGTCGGCCCGCAGGACTCTGCGGTTGCGCAGCCACGTCTTGAGCCGTGTCTTGCCTGTCCGGCGGAGAGCGGCAGGTGTCTGGTAGCCGGTCAGCAGGACAAGAGGTCCGGTGTTGGTGAGATCCAATGCACGTTCCAGGCCGGGAAAGATGCCGGTGAGCTGGGCTCGCAGTCGGTTGATCGTGCGGGTGCGGTCGGCGACGAGGTCCAGGCGTCGACCGGTGAGGATCTTGAGGTCGGCGACGGTGTCGTGGGTGACGCGTAAGGGGTGCAGGTCGCGTCGGACGCGGACCTGGTCGGCGATGATGGCAGCGTCCTTGGCATCGGTCTTTCCCTCGCCGCGGTAGCTCTCCGAGGCGCGGTGGATGGCCCGGCCGGAGATGTAGTGCACCGACTGTTCGTGATCAAGCAGGAGCGCGATGGCCAGGGCGGCTCCGCCGTCGGCCAGGTCGATGCCCCAGGTCACCCTCTCGCCCAGTGCCAGGACGTCGGTGAGGAGCTGGAGCAGTTCAGGTTCGTCGTTGGCGATACGTCGAGACAGGAGCCGGTGGCCGCTCTCGTTGATTGCGACGCAGTGGTGGTGGGTCTTGCCTGCGTCGATGCCGGCCCAGATCGTGGTCATGGTCACGTGGTGCCTCCGTGCGGTGTGGTGCTGGTGCCTCCCGACGGACGACTTCGCTGTCGTGTCCCTACAGAGCGATCATTCGCAATTCCTAATTGGCAGCCGAGTCGTCGTGGGGTACCGGGCGGCCAATCAGTGGAAGCCACATCATCGGCTATCGGGTGACAGCCCCACCCGGTATCCCTGGGTGGGTGAACCATACGAAGGGCTCACCGCCTCCCACAGGACAACGTAGGGATCGGGTGACAGGGCGGTATGAGGTCGGGGTGCGCAACGGACAGGGCTCCCGTGCCGTTGAGGGAGGTGTTCGACGTCTCAACTCAGCAGCACAGGAGCCCTGTTGGTTCCGTATCCTGCCGCACTCGACCTGCCCCACGCCCTGGTCGAGTGGGTCACGATGCTCATCGTCACCCGTGAGGGTGACCGGCGGTGCAAACTCCCGCCGCACCGCCGTGCGCTGGTCGCACTCGTGTACCTGCGTCGCCATGACACCCTCGCCCGTATCGCCAGAGCCTTCGGGATATCCGTCGGGACCGCCCACGCCTATGTCACCGCGGTCACCGCTCTGCTCGCCGAGCAGGCGCCCGGCCTGCTGAAGACGCTGCGCATGCACGACCCGGACTTCGTCCTCCTGGACGGCACGCTCGCCGAGTGCGACCGCGTCGGCGACGGCCGCGCCGACTACTCCTCGAAACACAAGCGCCACGGTGTGAACGTGCAGGTCGTCACGGACCCGGCCGGTGAGATTCTGTGGCTGTCGCCGGCATTGCCGGGCCGGACCCACGATCTGACGGCCGCCCGCACCCACAAGATCCTCCGGATCTGTGCGCGCCAGGGCGTCCCGATCCTCGCCGACATGGCCTACATCGGTGCGGGCGACTGGGTCACCACCGCCAAGCGCCGCCCGCCGGGCGGCGAACTCACCCTCACCGAGCGGACCGAGAACCGGGCCCTGTCCGCGGCCCGGGCACCTGTCGAACGAGGCATGGCACGGCTGAAGTCCTGGCAGATCTTCCGCAGATCCCGCATCAGCCCCAATCGCATGAGCGTCATCACCAAGGCCGTCCTCACCCTGGAGAAGCAACGCTGAAAACGCTCAATGTGTCGGGGGTGGCGCCGCTCACTAGGGCCGCACATTCCCTGACTGGTCTGGACGACCAGCGCGTCGGGCTCAACGCGGTAGCCCTTCACGTACATCGCGGTCCTTACTCTCCGTGTGCTACTCGGCTGCGACGTTGTCATCATGACCCTTTCGGCGGTGGAACGGTGGATGGCGCCCGATCCGAGAGCCGCCAGGAACCGGGCCGGGCACCGTCTGGCTCGGTGTCGGCTCAGCCGGCGGCGAGGGTCTGGACCTCAGAGCTGGTCAGAGTCCGGTTGTAGAACGAGTGAGTGCCGGTGCGGGCGTTCGAGGTGACCACGGAGGATCTGCTGCCGCTGAGGGTCCACGGGCTGAGCGAGCCGGGTTCGAAGCCGGCGTTCGGCCTGATCGCCACCTCCGCACGCCGCCATGACACCGCTCTTGTGCGCAGAGCCGGGCCGTTCCCCGGACCCGCCTGTCGACCGGGTCAGCGGTCGGTCACCGCGAGCCGCTGCCTCGCGGGCTTCCAACTCCTCGAACAGCGAGCCCATCTGCCACCCCTCCTCCACCACCACGGTAGAGACGGGCGGCCGCGAACGCAGCCCAGACGGAGGTCGGATGTCGGTGGCAGGGACTAATGTCCGTGCTCACCGTCGATGGGAGAGCCGTGAACACGCACGTGCACTGGTCGGGAGTTCGGGAACGCGTCATCGCAGTGGAGGAGGCCGAGCGCCGAGCCCGTGGGCCGTCTCGATACCAGACGTTCGAACCCGTCCTGAGTCCCGCCGAGATCGCCGAGGTCGAAGCGCAGTTCGGTGTCGTGCTCCCCGACGAGTACCGCACGTTTCTGGCGGAGGTAGGAGCAGGTGGCCCCGGACCGGCATTCGAGCTCACGTCGTTGCGCAAAGTCGACGGGAAGTGGGGATGGGTCTGGGAGAACGACGAGGACCATCCCTGGCTGCTGGACCCCAGTGGGCAGTTCGTCGAGACGGAAGACTGGGCCGACCAGCAGGTAGCGACCCTTCGTGCCGCCGGGTACGAACCCACCACACGTGACGAAGACGACGACTATCTGGACGACTACCGCAACGTCTTCGGCGACGCTGGCGACGATGTCTGGTTCCTGGAACGCGGGCGGGGTGCGATCCCCATCAGCGACAACGGATGCGGGATGACCGGCTGGCTCATCGTCGTCGGCCCGCACCGCGGGGAACTCCGCGACCGAGACTGCGCGGTCAACCCGCCCTTCGAGCCGTACGTCGATGTAAACGGAAACCGTCACACCTTCCGCAGCTGGTACCTCGAGTGGCTTGAGCAACGCGAGAGGGAAACTCGATGATCAAGGGCTGGTGACCCTGGCCCGCCCCAACCCTTCCCTTCCCTTCCCTTCAAAGGAACTGCACCCAAAGACTTTGTCGTGTCTCATGAGACATGGGTCCGTCGAAACGACCGGGCCGTGGGTGTCTCGCCTCTGGCTGTCCAGGGGCGGGGGATACGGCCAGAAAGCTCCTCGGTCAGCTTCTCACCTCCCGTTGTCACTTACCGTGATCGCCCTTAGGTTGACGCTTACCGTGGAGGTTCTCAAGCTGGTAGGGGGCCGTTCGAAGGGGCCGTAGTCGTGAGTGGTGGGCAGAGTGAACTTCCCCGGCTGCTGACGGCGGCGGAGACGGCGGCGCCGGTGGAGGCCGTCGACGTGATCGCGGAGGATCTGCGGCGGCGTTTCGGGGCCAGGCAGGTCTCCTTCCTCATCGTTGACCTGACGGGGAA
>NZ_JBIWLX010000047.1:0-20284 GCF_044766405.1 Streptomyces sp. NPDC102270
GGGGTGACGGTCCGCGTGACGTGGTCGACGTCGTGCAGCAGCTCGCCCTCGGTGACGGCGATGAGGTAGTGGAAGGTGGCACGGCCCGGACGGGGCGGGTTCCACGGCCAGTCGTCGTGCTGGGCGAAGAAGTCCTCGACGGTGCTCACCTCAAGGCCGTAGGGAGTACCGACCGGGGGCTGGAAACCGTAGAGCGGAACCGCAGCCGGTCCGGCCGTGCTTCCGCTCGGGTCAGGGTGTCGCTTGTCGACCATCACGTGTCCGCAGCCTACCGCCCTTCCAGTCGGCTTCGACGGAAGGATGGGACGTGCCGCCGCGCCCGCGCGGCGCGCCCCCCACGTCTTTCGATGCCGCAGTCCGTCACCGCCTGAGGAAGGGAACGCCCATGAACGGATCGGCCCTGCACACGATCGCCGCCGACTGCGCGGAGGAACTCCCCGGAGCTCAGCTGGAACACCCGTTCGGTCCTGATTGGGAGGTCTTCAAGGTGCGCGGCAAGGTGTTCATGCTGATGACCGACGTCCCCGGGCGGCCCGTGGTGATCCTCAAGGCGGACCCCGGTGAGGCCCACGCTCTGCGGGAGCAGTACAGCCACATCACCCCCGGCTACCACATGAACAAGAGGCACTGGATCACGCTGGAGAGCGGAGAAGGCGTCGACGAGGAGCTCGTCAGGGAGCTCGTCACCGACTCCTATCGGCTCGTCGTCGCTCACTTGCCCAAGGCCGAGCGGCCTGTCGACCCGCACACCTACGGCACCGGCACGCGGGCGGCCCGGTGAGCGCGGCCGGCGACCGGCTCCAGGACACCGCCCGACAGGTGGCCCTGGCCCTCCCCGACGTCAGCCACGGCTACCCCTTCACCCCAGGGCTCGACGTGTACAAGGTCGCGGGCAAGGTGTTCCTGATCGTCACCGACGACCCGGACGAACAGATCATCACGGTCAAGTGCGAGCCCGAGCACGCGCGGGCACTGGAGCGCGGCCACGCCTCGATCACTACGGGCCGCTATCTCGACAAGAGGCACTGGATCTCGCTGGGGCCGGGTCCCGGTGTCACTGAGCGGCTGGTCACCGACGCGGTCGAGGATTCCTACGACCTGGTCGCCGAGCGGCTGCCGCGACGCGACCGCCCCGGTGCCCGATGAGCGCCGCGAGATTCCCCACGAGCGGCTGAGCCGACGCCTGTCAGTGCCCCCGTGCACGGCTCGCCACGTCCGCATACGTCCGCTTCCGACCCGAGAGACCGATGGAACCGACCCTGCCGCTCTTCGGCGAGGAGCCCGCCCGGCCCCTCGCCGACCGCCTGCGCCCCACCCGGCTGGAAGATGTCGTCGGGCAGGACCATCTCCTGGCCCCGGACGCCCCGCTGGGCCTCATGGTCGCCCAGCAGCGCCTCGGCTCCGCCATCCTGTGGGGCCCGCCCGGCGTCGGGAAGACGACCATCGCCCGGCTCCTCGCGGACGCCGGCAACCTGGCCTTCGAGCCGGTGTCGGCCACCTTCTCCGGCGTCGCCGATCTGCGCAAGGTCTTCGCCGCCGCACGAAGCCGACGCGGCATCGGCCGGGGCACCCTGCTGTTCGTCGACGAGATCCACCGCTTCAACCGTGCCCAGCAGGACAGCTTCCTGCCCTACGTCGAGGACGGCACCGTCACCCTGATCGGCGCCACCACGGAGAACCCGAGCTTCGAACTCAACGGCGCCCTCCTCTCCCGCGCCCAGGTCCTCGTCCTCAAACGCCTCGACGAAGCCGCGCTGTCCACGCTGCTCCACCGCGCCGAGCAGCTCACCGGCCACCATCTGCCCCTGGACGACGACGCCCGCCGCGCCCTGATCGCCATGGCGGACGGCGACGGCCGCTACCTCCTCAACATGGCCGAACAGCTCCAAGCCCTCCCGGACACCGAAACCACCCTGGACACCGCCGGGCTCGCCCATCACATCCAGCAGCGGGCCCCGCTGTACGACAAGGCGCAGGAGAGCCACTACAACCTGATCTCCGCGCTGCACAAGTCGATGCGCGGCTCCGACCCGGACGCGGCCCTGTACTGGCTCGCCCGCATGCTCGACGGCGGCGAGGACCCGCTGTTCGTCGCCCGCCGCCTGGTCCGCTTCGCGAACGAGGACATCGGCATGGCCGACCCGCACGCCGTCCAGCAGGCCCTCGCCGCCTGGGACGTGTACGAGCGACTCGGCTCCCCCGAGGGCGAGTTGGCGATTGCCCAGGCCGTCGTCCACCTCGCCACCGCCCCCAAGTCCATCGCCGTCTACCGCGGCTTCAACGCCGCACACCGATCAGCCCGGCACACCGGCTCACTCATGCCACCCGCCCACATCCTCAACGCCCCGACCCGGCTGATGAAAGACCTCGGCTACGGCAAGGACTACCAGTACGACCCGGACACAGCCGACGGCTTCTCCGGTGACGACTACTTCCCCGACGACATGGACCGCGAGACGTACTACCAGCCCACCCGCAACGGCTACGAAGCCCAGGTCAGCGAACGGCTACGCCACTGGAACGCCCTGCGCGCCCGACGGCAACGCGGCTGACCGGCCGACGCCCGCGACGTCCTTTCCGAGGAGGCGATGGGTGCTGTTTTCCGACTCTGTCGGAAGAGGCCCCTGCACAAACCGGTGGCGACGTGTGCCGGCCCGGCTATCACGCGCAGATCAAAGAAGAGAACCGCGCGCGCATCATCCGCGCCGCCCGCGACCTCTTCCTCGCCCGGGGATACGACAAGACCTCCCTGGCCCAGATCGCCAAGGAGGCCCGCGTCTCCACCGGCACCCTCTTCAAGCGGTACCCCACCAAGGCCGCGCTGTTCGCGGCCGTCACCTCCGAACAGTGGCAGCTGGACGTGGAGTACGCGGAACCGCCCCCGCCCGGTGATCCCCGGTACGGCCTGGACCACATCGGCCGCGACTACGCCTGCCTGGTCGCGCGGCCCGGCACGGCGGCGCTGTGCCGCCTCATCATCACCGAACTCCCCCAGATGCCGGAACTCGCCGACATCGTCGGTACCGGCTTCGCCATCGACCGCGGCCCCTTCTTCGACCGGCTCCGCGACTACCTGGACTCCGAAGCACAGGCCGGAACACTCGACTTCCGCTCGGCCGACGGACAGCCACAGTCGGCATCCGAAGTCGCCGAACAGTTCCTCGGCATGATCTGCAGCCAGTTCCTGTGGCCCCAACTCGTACGGACCGACTTCGTCCCGCCCAACCCCGCCGACGCCGCGATCGTGGACGAAGCCGTCGCCCTCATGATCAGCCGCTATCGCACCGGATCCTGAACCCTGGACCACCAGCTCATGTGGCAAGGACCCCGATACGTCGCCCTCCGGCACAGGTGCACGTATGGGTGACTCGATCGACAACGAATGGCGGCGAGCGCGACCGGTCCTACCAGTAACCAACAGCGGTCGACAGCTGAGCCAGGACCGTGGCCTGCCGGTACTCCTGACGTGCGACCCCGGCGTTGCGCTCGGTGGCGCGACCACCGACAAGTGATCGACGAAGTACGGCGGGTGAGTACGGCAGTTCACCCGCGCGTGCCATGCCCCGGACTGGGTGTAGGCGAGGCGACTCAGTGCGCGGGGCGGGTGCGAGGGCGCGGAAAGAGTGCCGTCCGGCAGTGGGGGAATCGCCGTGATAGCGCCCCGGGTGGGCGGTCGGCGAGAGGCTTGACGCCCGTTCGTGCAGCCGCGCGGACTCTACTGCCTGAGATCGATCATGCGGACCGGCTGCCCCGTCGTGCGAGCAATGGTTTCGAAGTCGCGGTCGAAGTGGAGCAGGGTGAGGCCTGCTTCTTCCGCGGCGGCGGCCACCAGGAGATCAACGGGGCCCGCACTGCGGTGTTCCCCTTTGGTGGTCAGTTGTTCCTGGACGATGCGGGAGCGGCGGTAGATGCCGTCAGGCATGGGGCACCACACGTAGTGGGCGTCGAGTGCAGCCTTCAGTCGCGCGCGGTCCGCGGTTGAGCGGGCGGAGTAGAGGACCTCGAGTTCCGTGATGTCGCAGATCGCGACGAGGCCGGCGCCGATCCTGTCGTCCCACTCAGTTGTGGTCTGGCGGAGCAGGACGCGGGCGAGGGCGGAGGTGTCGATGAGGTAGTCGGCGACGGTCACGGCCGGTACTGGTTCTTGTTCAGGAGAATGTCGATGTCCAGGGCTCCGTCGGTCACCAGTTGCCGGGCGTCTTCGAGCGCGCGCAGGCGCCGGTAGCGGGCGGTGACCTCACGCAGGGCGGTGTTGATGGTGTCGCGCTTGGTGGTGGTGCCGAGTTCCTTGGCGGCTTCTTCCAGTGCCTCGTCGTCGAGGTCGATCACGGTGCGGCTCAAGATGGCCTCCTCATGCACACTGCGGTGTATATCAATATACATGATCGATTGTATATCGACTCGCGTGACCCTGGGTGGTCTGTTTCCCGGATCTGTGGCCTTGCGGCGAGCGAGTCAGGAGAGGGGTGTGCGCCAGGGACTTCCCGGGGGGCTCCTTTCAGCGTTCGAACTTCCAGGTGAGGCGGGAGGTCGTCACTTTGGGCATGGTGATCCGGATGTCGACGGCGGTGCCGTCAGTGTGCTTGCCGCTACGGGTGGGAACTGTTCCGGCGACCGCCTTTAAGCCAGTCGGACGGGTTGAGCGAGGGGTGGGTGGTGCCGGAGGCCAGGCTGCGTGCCCAGCCTGCCTAGGCCGAGCACCGTGGCCGCGCCGCAGGCGACGTCGACGAGGGGCTTGTTGTCCGGCATGACGTACTCCTGGACGTGTGCCTTCAGGGCCCCGGATCAGTGTCGTGGATCTGGCTCGCCGCCTTGCGTGCGGTGTCGTCCGCAGATCTGCAGGTCGCGTACGGCACAGGCTTCAGCCTCTGGTGCCCAGCTGTCGTTTTTGCGGCGGGCCTGGTCGCCGTACTGCCCCGCTCCCCGAATGGCGTAGAGGCTCTGCCTCAGCACCCGGGGAGAGCCTCCGCGCGGTTGGAAAGGGAGTCCGCTGCGGGCGGGGTCGAGATCGCCTCCCGAGCTGGGGCGCTGGTCTTCGTTCCCGGCCGGATTAAGCTCCGCCCTGGCCGTGCGTCCGCAGGGAAGCACCCACGTGATCACGGAGGCGTCGGGCTACCGGACGTTGGTCCTTGCACTTGGGGGCGATCCACCTGCCCTTGAGTCGCTGCGCGTTGGAAAGGAAATCCGCTGCGCATGGTTTCGAGAGCCTCTCCTCGGTTGGGAAGAGGGTCCGTGAACCGGGTGAGCGTGCCCATCCGGGACGCGTTCTGGACGCAGCTTGGACACAAGGATCGGAAAAGACTGACAAGGGCCGAGAAGCACTGAGGCGCCAAACAGCGTCTGAGCTGGGGAAACGGCCAAGATTGGCCTTGATCGACAAGGGTCGCCAAGATCCTCAAAGGACTCATAATCCGTCGGCCGTGGGTTCGAGTCCCACCCGCCCCACCTGTGCAGGCTCTTGACCTGCGGAAACGTTCTTTCTTGGGTGTCGGGGCGTCAACTTTGCCTGCACGGACTGAATCCGCTGCTCGCGGCTTCGGAACGGGGCGAGGCTCTCGCTCCCTCGCTGAGCAGACATCGCGCTGACCTGCGGCAATGCTGATGATCAGGACTTGTGGCTGAGCAACGTCACGAGCTGGCAGCGTCTCCGCGGCTTCGTTTTCGTGATTTGTGGACGTGTTGGGGACGCAGGGTTTCGGTGAGGTCTGCTGACCAGTCCCCGTGGGCTCTGGCCGGCCGCCCGAGGAGCTCCGTGCTGACCGGGTTCGGACTCAACTCTGGGGAGCTCGATCGCGAGCCATGCGGCTGTCATGCCGCCGTCGCTCAGCGCCGTGGTGCGGATGTTGGCGCCGGGCCCGGGGGAGGCCGTGATCATCGGCTGTTTGGCGGACGCCGCAGACGCGACGAACCGGAGGTTGAAGGCCGGCGAGCGGTGCCATGCCATGGAAGACGTCTGCTGGTGGCGCAGGCCGATCATCACGACCTCGAACGCGGCCCCGGCGCCGTCCTCGTCGGCCCCTCATTGCCCTGGTAACTCACACCGTCAGGCGACGCCAGAACCCCTCAAAGAATCACGAACCGCCCACTCGTAATCCGCGGCCAGCAGGACCTGAACCTGCCGCAGGAAGTCTACGACCAGTGGCGCGAGGCCATCCGGCTGCGCAAGGACGGCAAACCACGGGTCGACGGCGGTACCGGCATGCTGCTGCCGGTCCGCGCGTTCTACATGGACATCCAGAGCTGGGCATTGGAGGAACCCCAGCGGTGGGCGCGCTGGGCCGCGCCGGATCAACGAACGCACCGCCGACCGGGTCAGGCAACGCCGGCCGTTGCTACCGGCGTTGGTCGCGCAGGTGGAGGAGCACTGCAGCGGGCGGCGTGTCCTATTCGAGGCCGTGCGGCAGGCAGGACCGGTGGAGGCGGACGAGCCGGCCGGGTTCGCCAGGACCGTGGCGACTGGCCGGTGCGCTGCCGTCGTGCCTCCGCAGCCGGCCGGGCGCTGAGCTACGGCCGCAGGACGAGCTTCCCGGCGGCGTGACCGCCCGCGCTCAGCTCCTGCGCCTTCGCGGCGTCCTCCAGCAGAAGGCTCTGCGCGATGCGCACCGTGAGCTTGCCGTCGGCTGCGAGGCGGGCGTACTCGCCGAGGCGGGAACCGAACGGGGCGCCGGGGCCGGAGAAGGTGACGCCCAGCTCGGCGGCCTTCAGGTCGGCGATGGTGATGATCCGGTCGGTGCCGCCGCGCAGGTCGATCGACACCTCCAGGTCGCCTGCCCCCGCGGCGTCGTACACGGCGTCGATGCCCTGCGGTGCGGCCTCGCGGACCCGGTCGGCCAGGCCGGCGCCGTAGGCGACCGGGATCGCGCCCAGCGAGCGCAGGTAGTCGTGGTTGCCGGGGGAGGCGGTGCCAATGACCGTGGCGCCGCGGGTGACCGCGAGCTGAACACCGACGGCGCCGGCCACACCCGCGGCTCCGTGCAGCAGGAGCGTGTCGCCTTCCCCGACGCCGAGGGCGTCGAGCACGCGGACCGAGGTCTCGACGGCGACGGGCAGTGCCGCGGCGAGGTCCCAGTCGAGGTCCGCGGGCTTCGGGCCGAAGTCGACGGCCAGCGCGTGCTCGGCGTATGCGCCGGTGACGGTCCAGCCCAGGACCTCGTCACCCACCGCGACGCCGGTCACGCCTTCGCCGACCTCGTCGACGACGCCGGCCGCCTCCACGCCGGGGATCACCGGGAACGGCGGGGCGATTTGCAGCCTCAACCCGTTGCGGATCTTGGAGTCGAGCGGGTTGACCCCTGCCGCCACGACCTTCAGCCGCACCTGCCCGGGTCCGGCGTGCGGCTCGTCGACCTCTTCGAGGCGGAGGACTTCCGGGCCGCCGAACTCGGTGTAGGTGATCGCCTTCATGTCCTGCTCCAGTGCTCGTCGCTCTAGGTGAAAGATCAACTTGGCCGGGACCGGTGGCGGCCGCACCGGCACTTCGACCAGTTCCGGCTCGGAGGCTCAGGAACCAGCCACGTTTGTGGGCGCGGTCCAGCCGGTGGATCGGATCCACTCGGCCAGGTCGAGGGTGGCCGGCTCGATCGCCCGCACCACCGCAAGATCCGACGGGTATTCCGCCGCCTTCGCGAACTGGCGGAACATCGCCCTGTCGAGGTCGCTGGGAAGCACGCTCAACGGGAGGGCCTCGTAACGTGCCGGGAGCCCGGCGCGCGCGCCGAACGCCGCGGCGATCTGAGGGCCCGTCAGCTCGTCGCCGACGAGCTCGACAGCTCCGCCGGGTGCCTCCGCGGTGTCGAGCAGGAGCGCGGCGGCGACCCGGCCGACGTCCCTGACCGAGATCATCTTCAGGGCGACGTCCTCCGGCAGCGGCAGCCTCAGCACGATCTCTCCGTGCTCCAGGCTCGGTGCCATCTCCTCCATGAAGGGGGTCGGGCGAACCATCGCGGCCCTGAGGCCGGACTTCCTCAGGTGCTCCTCGATCGAGTGCTTCGAGTCATGGTGCGGCACACCCCGCTCCCGGTCCGCGCCGAAGACCGAGTTGAACACGACGTGCGGGACGCGTGCCGCGACCGCCGCGTCGACGAGCGCGGTGCCGATGCGGATCTCCGTCTCGACCTCTTCGAGGTTGTTCGCTTCCGGGGTCATGAAGCAGAACGCCTCGACCGCCGTCAGCGCGGCGGCCAGCGACGCCGGGTCGTCGGTCCGGATGGCCGCCAGCTCGACGCCGCGGGCGGCCAGCGCCTGAGCCCGGTCGGATTGCGGGTTGCGGACCAGGGCCCGCACCGTGGCCTTGTGGTCCAGCAGCGCGTCGACCACCGCCCCGCCCTGTTGCCCCGTCGCGCCGAAGACTGCGATCGTGCCGGTCGTCTGTGTGCTCATCGCTGCCACCCTTCACTCAGGGCGTGAGCGAGGTGAGCACGAGTCCGGTGTTGACCTCGGCGGTGGGGGGAGGACGACGCGGGCGCGGCGTCCTCGAGCTTGATCTGTTGTGACATGTGTCCACGATGCGTCTGCGGCGCCAGGCTCACCACCGGTATCGCGCCAGGTTCTCCCGATAACCCGCCAGTGTCGGGTAGCCTCGATCGCGTGTCCGACCCCAGCGGCGAGCCGAGCTTCTGCACCGACGATGCGCCGTTGTCGGCGCCGCTGGCCCATGGCGCCGACGTGGCCGCGCACTTCCACGACTACGGCCAGCTCCGCTACGCCGCGCGTGGGGCCCTGGTCACAGCCACCCAGGTGGGCACCTGGGTGGCGCCGGCCAGTCGGATCATGTGGGTGCCCCCCTTCGCGGTGCACAGCAGCAAGGCGTACGGCGAGACGGACATCCGGGTGCTGTCGCTGCCCGTGACGCTGACCGGACAGCTGCCGGCCGAGCCGTCGGTCTTCGTGGCGAGCGCGTTGCTGCGCGAGGCCTATCTGGCGCTGACGAGCGAGGGCGAGCCGCTGGAGAGCCCCCGTGCGCGGCTGCTGATCGACGTCGTACTCGCCGAGCTCGCCCGCGCCGCACAGGAGCCGCTGCGCCTCCCGGAGCCGATCGACCGGCGTCTCAAGGCGGTCACCGACCTGCTTCACATGGACCCAGCAAGCCCGGCGACCCTGGCCGAGCTGGGCCACCGCACGGGCGCCGGCGAACGCACCCTGAGCCGACTGTTCGGCAGCGAGCTGTCGATGAGCTTCCGTCAGTGGCGCACCCTGCTGCGCATTCAACGGGCGCTGATCGAGCTCGGCGACGGCGCCTCGGTCACCGACACGGCGATCCGGCTGGGCTGGTCGAACCCCAGCAGCTTCATCGACGCCTTCACCGAGCTGGTCGGTCAGACACCGGGGGGCTATCGCTCGTCGGCTCGGTCCTCTCGCAGCTCCCATGGGTGAGAGGTTGGCGGGGTAGCCGTAGTGCCTGGCGGAACATCGGTGGCAGCCCAATGGTGTGGGAGCCCACGCTGGAAGGGTGACTCCCTCCGCCATCACCCAGAGCTCCTCTCCGGCATCGGCGGCCTCGGCCGGTGCGACGCTGAGCGACCTCATCGTCCGACGGGTCGATCGGGTAGCCGACGACGTTCACCGGGCAGCGTCCGCTGCCGGGGAGTCACATCCAGGTCGTGTCCATGCGGCCCTGATGTGCGGACGGTCATGCCAGTTGCTTTGGGTGGATGCGGTCGCGCACGACCTGGCCCGCCGCTTCGGCCTCCGTCCGCATCACCCGTGAAGTGAGACAGCGTGAATGCACGCTGCTAGCAGCTGGTGGTTGAGATCCGGCGCAAGCTCCCGACGTACTTGGCTCTGAGGACGGCGACCACCCGGCGTTCACCATCCCCTCGCTCGGGCCGCCCATCATCGCTGATGCGCCGTAAGTCCCGCTGCTCGATGGGGTGCTCAGTCGTCGCATGCGGCCACACATGTGGACTGCCGGGGTTCCTCGGGTCTCCAAGAGCTGCCGATCCGCGGTTGAATGCCGGTGTGGCACGGAAAGTGGTGGGATTCGGCGAGGACGATCTGAGGGTGCTGGCCGGGGCTCGGTCCTTCGAGCGGGGGCTGGGGTATCTGGACGCGGTGAGTGGTCTGGATGTGGGAGAGGGCTCGGTCGTCGCCGTGGTGCACGGTACGGATGTCTACGAGGTGGAGCTCACCCTCGGCGGGAGTGACGGGATCTCGGGATGGTGCGATTGCCCGTACGGGCAGGAGGGCAACTTCTGCAAGCACTGTGTAGCGGTCGGGTTGGCCGTGCTGCGGCGGGCGAAGGCGATTCCGCAGCAGCGGGCCGCGGCGCGGGCACGGTCTTCCGGCTTGGAAGCGTGGCTTTCGGGGCTGTCACGCGAGCAACTCCTGGCGCTGGTGCGGGAGCAGATCGCCGAGGACCGGGAACTGCGCCGACGCTTGGAGCTGCGGGCCGCCGCAGCTCGTTCTGACCTCGGTACGGTCCGGGATCGGATCACCGCGCTGATCGATCCACGGCCGTTCGCCCGGTACGGGTACATCGAGTACCCGGACGCCTCCGGGTATGGACGACAGGTCGCCGAGGCGGCGAGTGCCCTGCGCGCCTTGACCGCCGACGGGGAGGCCGCGCAGGCGGTCGTTCTGGCCGAGGAGGCGCTCCGGGTGCTGGGAGAGACGTACCGGGAGATCGACGACTCGGACGGCGTGGTCGGGGAGGCCGCCGCCGCAGTGGCGGAGGCCCATCTGGAGGCCTGCGGGGTCACACGCCCCGATCCGGAGCGGCTGGCGGAGTGGCTGGTAGAACGTCTGCTCGCCGACGACAGCGATGTGCCGGACCTGGATCCGCTTGACTATGCCGACGTGCTGGGGCCGAGCGGACTGGCCCGCATGCGGCAGCTGGCGGCTGAGGCACTCAGGCGCAGGCCGTCCGGCTGGGCGGAGCGTTACCTGATGGAGCGCCTGATCAAGGCGGAGGGCAACGTCGACGCATTGATCGCCCTGCATGCGCAGGACCTCGATCCGTCCGGTGCCACCCATCTGCTCATCGCCGAGGAACTGGAAACGGCGGGCCGCACGGAAGAGGCACTCGCCTGGGCCGAGCGGGGACTGCGGGACTGTGTCGCCGAGACGCACATCGACAGCCGTCTGGTCGACTATGTGTGCGTCCGGTATGTGACGGCGGGGCGGGCGGCCGACGCGGTCGCGGTGCGTCGGGACCGGTTCCGTGTCGAGCGGTCCCTGGCCGCCTACCGGCAGCTGCGCTCTGCTGCTCGGGCGGCGGACTGCTGGGAGGTTGAGCGCGCGGCGTCGCTGACCACCTTGAGGGAGGACGCCCGCCGGGAGCGCGGAGGCTGGTACGGCGGGCCGGTGCTGATCGACGTGCTGCTCGACGACGGCGATGTGGACGCCGCCTGGCGGGAGGCGGCCGGCCGGGCCGACGACCGGCAGTGGGAGCAACTCGCCGACCTGTCGCGTCAGACGCGTCCGGCAGAGGCGCTCGGCGTGTACCTGCGGCTGGTCGAGCGGTCGAAGGAGCCGACCGGGGACCGTGCCTACGAGCACCTGGCCGGGTTGCTCCTGGCGGCCCGTGACTGCCATCGCGCGCTGGGGACCGAGGACGCGTTCACCGGGTATCTCGCCAGCCTGCGGGCGGAACTCAAACGCCGACGCAAGCTGATGAGCATCCTCGACCGGCAGGGGCTGTGAAAGGGCACCGGCAGAGAAGTCATCGGCGATGGGAGAACGACAGGGAAGGCATTTCCGCTGCCGGAGGTGGTGAAAGAGGGATACCCAGTTACTCGACCTGGGTTGATGCTGCCCGACGCCCCCCGTTCCCCTCACGGGAGGGCTCTGCGGACCGCCAGGGGACACGCAGGGGACGGAAGGACCTGGAAGGATCAGGAAGGCCGGCGCGGAGCCAGAACTGCACAGGGCCTCTGACGCGTAAATACCAACCGGCATGGGCAAAACCGCAGGTAGCTGACCAGCTGACCTCCGCCTCCTGCGTTGCCGCCCCCGCGATGCAGTGTTGATCAAGGGCCACGGGGTGTTCAGCGCGCCCATTTACCTGCCCCACGGCGGGCGGCGAAGCCGCCCTGGGTCGCTGACCTGCAATTATGGGAAGATCAAGGCAAGAGCAGGTGGGGCGGGTGGGACTCGAACCCACGGCCGACGGATTATGAGTCCTTTTCGGATCTTCCGATCTGTGTCTGCAACCTGCACGCCGCGGCTGAACGGACTGAATCCGCTGCTCGCGACTTTGGAGTCCGGCGGTGCTCGGGGAGCTCCAGCCCTCTGACCTGCGGCGGAGCAGGTGATCGAGGTTGTCGCTTGCAGTCCGGGCGGCTGCCCTTGGGCTCGATACCAAGATCCAGGGACCGGACAGGGGCCGGGACGGCGCCCATCATGCGTCGAGCGTGTGGGATCCAGGGTCGGGGTACTTCTCATTCGTCGGCTGTGGGCCGTCGTCCGCGACGTATCCGGTCGGGTGCCGCGCGCACCGGTGCGGAGTGGATGGTGATGCTTGGTCTGTGCGACCGCAGTTCACCACGGGCACACGGTTCTCCACGTGGACAACGACTTCGCGACGGTGGCCGGAGTGCTCAAGGAAGTTCAGCAGCGGGACGTACGAGCCTGATCCCCTGGGGCCGGTCCACGTTGTCGGCCTGTCGTTGATCGAACCCAAGTCACTGGCGCATTGGGGGATGACGTGCCGGGGCTCAGGTGACGCCACGACTGGCTCCACCCAGCCGCGCGGCCGGAGAAGCAGCGGGGCCGCCGCGCCGATCAGTCCATCCTCGTCGAGTCTGCGATCTTGCCGGTCGCGAGGGCTCAGTCCGCGTCGGCCACGATGGAGCCGACGCGTTCGGCCAAGGTCGGGTCGCGTCGGACCAGGAGGGCCGCGTAGCCGACGGCGGCGAGCAGGGCGGCGACCGCCATGTAGGGGAACCAGTTGTAAGGCGCGGGCTGGCCCGGCTTGGCGAGGTAGTAGAGCGGGACCAGGATGGCCACCGTGCCGAGCGCGGGCAGTACCAGATGCCGGACCACCCGGAACTCCTGTGGCCGGTACCTGCGGTAGTACAGCGGCAGGGCGATGTTGGACGCGAGGTAGACCAGCAGGATCAGGATGGCGCCGAGGGTCGATGACTCGGTGAAGAAGACCACCGGGTTCATCGAGTCGCCTGAGGACCCCAGCAGGTGGCCCAGGGCCCAACCGCCGATGATCAGCAGCGCGGTGGCGGTGAAGGTGATGATCGCCTTGTTCGGTGTGCGGCGGATGGGGTGCACATAACCGAAGAAGGAGGGGAGCAGCCCCTCGCGTCCGGCGTTGAACACCAGGCGGGCCTGGGAGTTGATGCCCGCGATCAGTACGCCGAGGGTGGAGGTCAGACCGCCGAGGTAGGCGAGGAACGCCAGCACGCCGAGGGTGTGGTGGGCCACCTCGATGAACGGGATCCGGGAGGCGCCGAGTCTGGTCACGTCGTAGCCGAAGCCGGTCACCGTGGCGTAGGCGAAGAGGATGTAACTCACCGTCATGATCGCGATGGAGGAGAACACCGCGCGGCCGACGTTGTGCCGCGGATTCTCCGTCTCCTCGGCGAGGGCCGCCGAGTTCTCCCAGCCGATGAACAGGTACACCGCCAGCGGGAAGCCGGCCGCCAGCCCCTTGAAGCCGTCGCTGATGTGGCTGGGCAGGAACGGGTCGAAGGACAGCTCGCCGCGGTGTTCCACCAGCGCGGCGACCGAGACCACGACCAGCACCAGCATCTCCGCGCCGAAGAAGTAGCCGGCCCACTTGGTGGAGACCACCACCCCGCGCAGCATCAGCGTCACGGCCAGCCCGGTGAGCAGCAGCGTCCAGATGATCCACGGCAGGTCCACGCCGGTGTAGTGGTGCAGGGTGATCTGGACGAACCCGCCGGAGATCGAGATGACGCCGGCCATCGCGATGATGTAGCCAAGCGTCGCCAGCAGCGCCGTGGTCACCGCGCTGACCGGCCCGAAGGTCTTGCCGACGAAGGTGATGAAGCTGCCCGCCGAGGGGTGCGCCCGGGAGAACTCCGCCAGCGTGTTGCCGAGGAGCGCCACCGCGATGCCCGCCGCCAGGACGGTCAGCGGTGACGCCACGCCCGCGGTGGTGGCCAGGAAGGCGAAACCGAAGAAGAAGCTCATGGCCGGGCCGACGTTGGCCATCGTGGCGGCGGCGATGTCCGCCATGCCGAGGACGCCGCCGCGCAGCCGCTGCGGCGCGCCGCCGACGGGACCCGGCGGGGACAGCGGGCCGGCTCCGGGGTTGGGCATGGCGGCAACTCCTCGTGCGGGGTGGCGGCGTGATGAATGCGCGGGTTCTCAATGGCCGGGCCGGCACGGACCGGGCGTCAGCGGTGCCGGGAATGGTGGTGTGCCTTCACCGCCCGCACGGCCGGATCGGTCGCACCCCGCCCGAGTTCGGCGAGCAGTTCGGCGTGGCAGCGGTTCTGCGCCCGTACGACCGCGGGTTCCGGTGCGGGCAGCAGCAGGCACAGCCGGCCGAGCAGATCGGCGGCGAACTCGCGGATTCCGGCGCCGCCGAGCGCCACCGCGAGGTCCAGGTGGAATCGGGTCTCCAGCTCGGCCAGGCGTGCCGGGTCGTCGGTCTGTTCCATCTCCTCGACCAGCGCCCGAAGCCCGTCCAGCCGTTCGGCCGGGACCTCTCCCGAACTGTGCGCCACGAGGCCGCATTCGAGCAGGAGCTGGAAGGCGTCCAGCGAAGCCGCCTCCTCGGGGTCGTGGGTCAGGGCTACGACGGTGTCCCAGTCCTGCGCGACGAAGGTTCCGCCCGCCCGTCCGCGCCGGCGGTCGAGCAGGCCGTCCTGGCACATGCCCTCCAGCGCGCGCCGCACGGTGATCTCGCCGATTCCCAGCTCCTCGGCGAGAACCCCGGCGTCCGGCAGCCGGTCTCCAGGCTGCACGGATCGCAGGCGTACCCGCAGTGCGATACGTGACCGGACGAGATCGGATCCGCTCTGACCCCCGCCGGGCAGGGCGCGGGCGTGTCCCACACCGGTGACCGACGTCCGGGCCGGGCCTGGCTGGTTGTAAGGCCCGAACTTGCCCGCTGCATTCGCCACGACGCCACCCTAACGGCCTGCTGATCGCGGTCGCGGCCCACGACGGCCGTCGTGCGGTGCGTCGGGTCGGCGCCGAGGGCGAGTTCGCGTTCGGTGAGGGGGAAGGGCCGCCGGTGGTTCCCGCGACGACGCCACTGTGTGATGCATGGGCACTCCCGAGGAGGTTCCGAATCAGCCCGGAACAGCCGGGGCACGACATGGCGCGGCGCGGTACGGGCGTCGCGACGGGAGGAGCGGGTCGCGATGCAGAAAAATTAGAGCAAGGTGAACAGTTAAACAAGAGCCTGCCGCGACCGGCCCGCAATCAGAGGGGAGGGGGCAGGGGCGGCGGTCGGCTCGTCATAGCCCCGACCAGGGGATTTACACCCCGGCGGGCGCGTCGCACGTGTCCGCCGACGGGGTGCGAGGGGGCGGGAGTGAGGCATGCGTGCCCCGGGGAGACGGCGCGCTGACCCCATGGGGTGAAACGACTGGACCCTTGTTTTATTCGATCGTCCTGAACTATTTTCCTGAACGTCGCCGGTTCGACCGGTCCAGCAGGCACCGGACCCGGAGGCCACGGTCCACCATGCCCTCCCACCGACCGTGATCGCCACCCGCACCGTTACCCGGCACCCCCGCACACCCCGCCCGGCGGCATCCATGCGGCCACCCCGCCCGATCCCGCCGGAACCTTCCCTCGTCCCCACCTGCTTCCTGGATGTCGAGATGACAACACAAGCCCCTCGTCCCACCCCTGATCCGGTGACCATCACCGAGAGCGCCTCAGAAGGATCCGGCCTGCAAGCCGGGCTGAAGAACCGTCACCTGTCGATGATCGCGATCGGTGGTGTCATCGGTGCCGGCCTGTTCGTCGGTTCCGGATCCGGCATCGCCGCCGCCGGTCCCGGCATCCTGATCTCCTACCTGCTTGTCGGCACCCTCGTCGTCCTCGTCATGCGGATGCTCGGCGAGATGGCCGCGGCCAACCCCACCTCCGGCTCGTTCTCCGCCTACGCGGACCGTGCGCTGGGCCGCTGGGCCGGCTTCACCATCGGCTGGCTGTACTGGTTCTTCTGGGTCGTGGTGCTCGCCGTCGAGGCGACCGCCGGCGCCAAGATCCTGGCCGGGTGGATCCCTGCGGTCCCCCAGTGGGGCTGGGCCCTGCTCGTCATGGTCGTCCTCACCGCCACCAACCTCGTCTCCGTCAGCTCCTACGGCGAGTTCGAGTTCTGGTTCGCCGGCATCAAGGTCGTCGCCATCGGCGCGTTCATCGTGATCGGCGGACTCGCGATCTTCGGCCTGCTGCCCGGCTCGGACCACCCGGCATCCGGCTTCTCCAACCTGACCGAGCACGGCGGGTTCCTGCCCAACGGGCCGGGGGCGATCCTCACCGGCATCCTGATGGTGGTCTTCTCCTTCATGGGCAGCGAGATCGTCACCCTGGCCGCCGGCGAGACCGAGAACCCGCAGGCCGCGGTCACCAAGGCCACAAACAGCGTGATCTGGCGGATCGCGGTGTTCTATCTGGGCTCGATCCTGGTCGTGGTGTCGCTGCTGCGCTGGGACGACCCGGCGATCCTGAAGGACGGCTCGTACGTCGCCGCGCTGAACTCCGTCGGCATCCCGCACGCCGGCGAGATCATGAACGCCATCGTGCTCACCTCCGTGCTGTCCTGTCTCAACTCCGGCCTCTACACCGCGTCCCGGATGGCGTTCTCGCTCGGCCGTCGCAGCGACGCCCCGGCCGCCTTCGCCCGCACCACCGGACGCGGAGTCCCGCAGGTGGCCATCCTGGCCTCGGTGGTCTTCGGCTTCGTCGCCGTCGCCTTCAACTACCTCTGGCCGGACACGGTCTTCCAGTTCCTGCTGAACTCCTCCGGCGCGATAGCCCTCTTCGTCTGGCTGGTGATCTGCTTCTCCCAGCTGCGGATGCGCAAGATCATCCAGCGGGAGTCGCCGGACAGGCTGGTCGTCAGGATGTGGCTCTACCCGTACCTGACCTGGGCCACCATCGCGATGATCACGTTCGTCCTGGTCTACATGCTGACCGACACCGCCGACGGCGGCGGCCGCGACCAGGTCGTCCTGTCGACCCTGGTGGCCGGGGCCGTGGTGGCCTTCGCGCTGGTCCGCGAGCGGCTGGCACGCAACGCACGGCAGGACAAGGTCATCCCTTCGTAACAGCCAGGCGGCTCGTTGTACGGCCGCCCCGACCCGCCGGTGACGCGGCCCTCCCGCCGCGTCACCGTCGTCACGGCTGCACCCGTCATGCCGGGCCGGTATGTCCAGCGGGGGCAGACCAGTACTCCAGCCGTGCCGCGGTCGGGACGGTCGCCGCGTGGCTCAGGATGTGCGTGTGGTGGCAGGTCGTCTCCGATTCCGCAGGCCGGCGAGCATCCGGTCTACACCGTGCCACTGTGGGCTGCTGTTGCCGAACTCGGCGACATCGAGTTCGCTCCGGAAACGGCCCGGAATCGTCACCTGGACACCTGCGCGTAGCTCCCTCCTGGCGGAATCCGCAGGTCGCGGCCCGAACCGCCCTCGCCAGAGGCCCTGTTGAGGCTCGCCGAGCCGGGACCAGCTGTGATCGCACAACGGCCGCACAGCGGCACGTACCCGGAAGCTCCGAAGCGGAGCCGACGGACCGTGATCGGCTACACCACAACGGGGGACACGACCGCGGCGGCTGGCCCCTACTGCTGGACGAGCTGAACATTGGGGTGTGCGTTGTCGCCGGCGAGCACGGCATCGACGGTCTGGGCGAACTCGACGAGTTTTTCGGCGCCCAGCCCGGCGGCCGTGCGCAACGGACCCTCCGAGGCGATCAGCCACGACTGGTAATCGCGCAGGAATCCCCGGAACTGCGCGACCCGCCCGTCGTCGGTCAGATAGTCGTCGGCGCACACGTCCGTGAGGCCGTTGGGCTGCCGCCCGATCGACCGCAGCCAAAAAGCCTGCCATTCGCGCAGCCACGGCACCGCGCGATAGGTGGGGTTGGCCTCGACGTACATCGCCGCCAGCGCCATGAACGTCTCTTGCTGGACGTCGTGCGCGTGTGCCCAGTGCTCGCGGAACCTGAACATCGACCAGCTCAAGGGATGTCCGCCTTTCCGTGTCCAGGCCGGCCCTGCAGACCGGTTCCCTGTGGTGGCCGTTGCCGAACAGCCCGCATCCGGCAGTAGCTCACGTACAGCGCCACCGACCGTGGCATTCACGGTAGCCCGCCGGACCCCACGGCTCCCGCATTTTCCGGCACGCCGGTTCCGTCGCGGCCGCACCAGGGCACCAGGACTCCATCGAGATCCGTGAGCGGGCCCCAGAAGACCCCCTGGCCGCTCGGGCGTTCGAGTAGGGTGGGCGCCTCCAGAGGCGGCAAGGGGGACTGATGACTTCGTCGGCCGACGGCTGGCAGGCGCGGGTGTACGAGCTTTACCGGCAAGGCGTGGAGGCCCGCGCGCAGGCCCAGCGAGCCGAAGGCGCAGAGCGCCGTCAGCTCGTTCTGCGGTCGCTGGACCAGCACAGCCAGGCGGCAGGGATCCTGCGCGCGGAGCTGGCCACCCGCCCGGACGAACCGCGGCTGAACGAACAGCTCGCGTCGCTGCTGTACTCCATGGGGTCCTCGCAGATCGCCGTCGACCTGATCGAAGAGGCCTTGTCGTCACTCGATGAATGCGAGAGCTGCTACAAGCGATCCGGACCCACGTCACCGGAGCTGGCGGCACGGATCGGCGATGTCCGTGCGCGCCGTGCCACGGCCCACTCCTTCGCCGGACACGCGGCTTCCGCACTCATCGACGCCGACCTGGCCGTGGAGGCGTACGCAGGAGCTGGGTTGCAGGCCGCGGGGCCTCCCTTCTCGCTTGACTTCGCCCGCCTGCTCAGCATGGTCGCGGTCGTTCAGGCACAGCACGGTGACCCGGACCAGGCCCTGCACTGTGCCGGACAGGCCCTGAGCCGGTACCAGGACGCGATCGACACCGTGGTCACCGACCCCGGTGCGCACCTCGGCTACGCCACCGACATGGCCGCGGAGGTCGCCTCCCGAATCGAAGCCGCCCATGCCAACTGGGACTACGCCCTGGCCGTGGACGGCTTCACGCTGAGCACCGCCGAGCAGGGCTGGGGCGACCTCGCGGGTGCGCTGGCCCGCACCGGCGTGCACCTGCGCGCCGCGGGCCGCCCGGCCGAGGCAGCGCCACTGCTCGCCCGGGCGGCCTCCCTCGATCCGGCCGCCGTACCGGCCCAGGAACGCATCCTGGCCGACGGGGTACCGGTCACTCTCGGCGAGGCGATTCTGCGGGCGGGAGCGGCCTTGGGCGAGCCCGTCGAGGCCCTGCACCGTGCTCTCGCCTCCGGCGAGTCCGCCTCGGTGACGGGCCGATTGCCGCATCCGGAGGCAGCCCCGCCATATGCCCGACGCCTGGGCCAACTGGCAGTGGAACTGCGGCAGTCGGAGGGTGACCCGGATGTCGCCTGGCGGCTCGCGCTGGAAAGCCACCTGTTGTACGACACCGCCTTCCGGCACCTCTTCGGGGATCCGCGAAACTGGCTGCGGGAGCACGGCGAGGGGTGGACGCAGACCGGGATCACCGCCCTGCATCTGGCCCTTGCACGGGGCAGCGAAGCGGCCCACGACGACCTGTGCCGCCCGCTGGCAGCGCTGTCCGGGCACCTGGAGGAACTGGCGAAGGCGGGCCACCCCGTTGCCGCGGCTGCGGAGCTCGCGCGGATGACAGCAGGATGAGCCCTTGGGCCGGCCATTGCTGTTCAGCCATCGGCTCGTTGCCGACGACCCAGAAGATCTCCGGCCCCTCGGCGTAGAGACGTACGAGACCCAGCATCTCCAGCCGCACGAGACGCTCCCGCACGGCATCAGCCCGACGCGCCCAGCCGCGTCGCCGGACCGGGCCAGCAGCCCCGGCCGTGAAGAGACGCGCCCGGTAGACGGTGCCGCTCAGCACGTCGCCCCAGGGCTGGCGAGCCCCGGAACGGACACCCCGCTCTCCCCTTCCCGCGGGGGTGGCCTGGCGCGGTCCCAGCCCAGTCCTCCACACCGATCACCTCTTCCACCTGACTCCCATGGAGCCAGACTGATCACTTGATCACGGAAGGGGTCACTTTTCATCGACCGATGGGGGGTCACGGTTCACGGAACGCCGACACCCTCGCGGAGCTGCGGTGGCACTGCGTAACCGCACGCCGGCTGTGTGGGTGGAGGCGGCACCACGCCACCGGGCCAGCTCCGTCACCGTGCCGGT
>NZ_JBIWLX010000048.1:0-19241 GCF_044766405.1 Streptomyces sp. NPDC102270
ATGTCCCATGCCGCGCTGCTGGGAGCCGTCCATGCCGTCGGTGTCGACCGGGTGCTGTTCTCCATCGACTACCCCTTCGAGTCCAGCGCCGAAGCAGTGAAGTTCCTGCGTTCCGCACCGTACGCGCCGGCCGACCTCGCAAGCATCGCGCACGGCAACGCCGACCGCCTTCTGGGGCTGTGAGGAGCCACGATGCCGAAAGCAGTGCGATTTGCAGAGTACGGGGGCATAGACGTACTGAACGTGGTCGACGTCGAACGGCCCGAGCCCGGTGCACGGCAGGTGCTCGTCAAGGTGGTGGCCGCCGGGATCAACCCGGGTGAGGCCGTGATTCGGCGAGGGTTCTTGCACGACAGGCTTCCGGCGGCGTTTCCGTCGGGGCAGGGCAGCGACCTGGCCGGGACCGTCGAGGAACTCGGCGCGGGAGCCACGGGATTCGCCATCGGTGACGAAGTGATCGGCTTCACCCACAACCGGGTCAGCCACGCCGAGTACGTGATCGTGGACGAGGACCACCTCACCCCCCGACCGGCGGGCGTCCCGTGGGAACAGGCCGGCGCGCTCTACGTCGCCGGTACCACGGCATACGCGGCGGTACACGCCCTCACGGTCAAGCGCGGCGAGACCGTCGTCGTCTCCGGGGCCGCCGGCGGGGTGGGCTCACTCGCCGTACAACTGGCGCGACACGCCGGGGCCACTGTCATCGGTCTGGCGAGCGAACCCCACCACGCATGGCTTGCCGGGCACGGAGCGATTCCGGTGACCTACGGCGACGGCGTCGCCGACCGCGTCCGCACCGCGGCGTACGGCACGGTTGACGCCTTCATCGACACCTACGGCGCTCCCTACATCGAACTGGCGCTGGAACTCGGCGTACCCAGTGGACGGATCAACACGATCATCGACTTCCCGGGCGCGGCGAGGCACGGCACCAAGGCGGAGGGCAGCGCGGCGGCATCGAGCGCCTACGTACTGCGGGAGCTCGCCGCGCTGATCGCCGATGGTGCACTGGAAATCCCCATTGCAGGCGTCTACCGGCTCGACGAAGTCCGGGCGGCCTTCCGGGAGCTGGAGCGCCGACACACGAACGGCAAGATCGTTCTCAGGCCCTGAGGGGCAGTCGGACCGGCGGTCGCCCCGTCACGCGAGCGAGCCGTTAAACCAAGCACATCCCTGAACGGAGCACGACCATGGCCACGTCGTCACCACCCGAGATCCACACCCGGTGGTCCTCCAAGGACGCCGCCGATCAGTTCACCGTCGATAACCCCGCGACCGGCGCGCCACTGGCCGTCGTGCACGGTGCCGGCGACAAGGAAGTCGACCAGGCCGTACAGGCGGCCTACGACGCGCACTTCTCCTGGAAGGCCCGCACCGCCCGAGAACGCGGCAGTTGGCTGCGGAAGATCGCTCAGGCAGTGCGCGAGCACGCCGACGAGATCGCGGCCCTGGAGTGCAGCGACAACGGCAAACCACTGACCCAGGCGCGCAACGGGGACGTGAACGCGGCGATCGGGATCTTCGAGTACTTCGCGAGTCTGTGCGACTCCATGCCCGGCCAGGTCAACGACGGCGGAAGCCTCCTGGACATCACGGTGCTCGAACCCTACGGCGTCATCGCCTCGATCGTGCCGTTCAACTGGCCGCCGATCCACACCGCCAGCAAGCTGGCCCCGGCACTGGCCGTCGGCAACGCGGTGGTCATCAAGCCGCCGGAGCAGGCTCCGCTCTCATCCATGCGCATGGTGGAGATCATCCAGTCCGTCCTGCCCGACGACGTGGTCCACATCATCCCCGGCACCGGCTCGATCGGGTCCCGGCTCGCGGGGCACCCGCTCGTCGGCAAAATCTCGTTCACCGGGTCGCCCACCACCGGCGTCTCGGTCATCAAGACCGCGGCCGACAACCTGACCCCGACCCTGATGGAGCTCGGCGGCAAGGACCCGTTCATCATCTTCGAGGACGCGGACCTCGACCTGGCGCTGCCATGGGCGATCGAGGGCGGTCTCTACAACCAGGGTGAGGCCTGCACCTCGGCGTCCCGCGTTCTGGTACACGCCGACATCTACGACGAGGTCGCGCGCCGCTACGGCAACGCGGTGAAGCGGCTGCGCGTCGGCAACGGCGTCGATCCCGGCACGCACATCGGACCGATGGTGTCCGCCGCCCAGCGCAAGCGGGTGCTCGACTACATCGACATAGGCGTCAAGGAAGGTGCCACGATCGCGGCGCAGGCGCCGCTCCCCGACGACCCGGAGCTAGCGGGCGGCTTCTACGTCGCGCCGACGCTGTTCACCGGCGTTCGCCCGGACATGCGCATCGCGCAGGAGGAGATCTTCGGCCCGGTCATCTCGATGATCCCGTTCCGTGATGAGGACGAGGCCGTCAGGATCGCCAACGGCACCGACTTCGGCCTGGTCGCCGCAGTGTTCACGCGGGACTCCGAACGTGCGCTGCGGGTCAGCCGCGCCCTGCACACCGGGTTCGTCTTCGTGAACAACTACAACCGGAATTTCACGGGCACGCCGTTCGGCGGTGTCGGTGCGAGTGGCTACGGCCGGGAGACTTCGGCGCAAACCCTGCAAGAGTACGGCTACAGCAAGAACATCCGTCTGCTCTCCGGGAGGGGCGAGCTCCCGCGCTGGGCGCCGGCCCTCGAAGTCACCGGACGAGCCCAGTGAACGGGCTGCTCGGTTCGAACTGGTCCGGATTCCAAGGGATGTCCTAGGAGCATGCGCTCGACACGCGACTCTTCCCACTGAGGGGCAGGGAAGATCCCGGGCACGGCCCGCTGACCAGACGCAAGATCAACTAACTGTGCAACAGCCCTGCGGGGCGTTGTGGTCGAGGAGTCTGCCCGTTTGGCCAGGCAGAACAGTCAGAAAGGACGGCCGGGCGTGGAGCCGTCCCACCCCAGAATGAAGGTGTTGCCGATGGCCGGCCTCCTCGGCGGCGTACGCGTGTATGACGGAGCCAGATGCATGACGGCCGCAGGCAGGTGCCCGCCAACCCGTCGGCGCTGTGGGACGCGGTACTTCGGCACCTCTGCCGGCTTCAGGTCGACGGCCTCAGCGTGGGATGCGAAGAGAGCAGATGTAAACGAGTGCCGCGTTCGGATCGCAATGCTCCGCTCCGGTAAGCGGGGCTGCCCAGAGTCATGGAGTGGAGCGCGGTCGTCGACGGCTGGCTGACAGAAGGACAGGAAGCATGACGTTGGTCAATGGGTGGGTGGATGTTCACGCGCACTTCTTGCCGCCGCTTACCGAAGAGCAGCGGCTCAAGCAGTGGGAAGGCCTGCGCGCGATGCGGTTCCTAGCGACAAGGCCATATGACTGGAGTCCGGAGGCCGCCTTGGACTACATGGACCGGACCGGTATCGCCATGCAGTTGCTCAGCAACATCCACACCCCCTCACTGCAGGCATTGCGTGATTCCAACTACTACGGAGCGAAGATCGTCGCAGACCATCCGACCAGGTTCGGGTTGTTGGCAGCACTTCCCACCGACGATCCTGAGGCGGCGCTGGCCGAGATAGAACGGGCCCAATCGGACCTGCACGCTGACGGATACGCGGTGAGCGCGCGGTACAACGGGGTGTTTCTCGGTGACGAGCGGTTGGAACCGGTGTGGGCCGAGCTGAACCGCCGCCGTGCCGTTGTCTTCGCCCACCCGAATACGATCGCGCCGGCGCAACTCGGCCTCCCCGCCGTCTTGATGGACGTGGCGTTCGAGACCGCCCGGAGCGTTGTCGACATGCTCTACGCCGGAGTGTTCCGTCGTTACCCGGACCTGACGGTGGTCCTCGCCCATGCCGGTGGAGCGCTGCCCGCGATGTCCGGACGGCTGGGGCAGTTGGGGGCGGAGCCCTGGATGCCCAACTCGCAGAACATCACCCGGGAGGAGATTCGCGAGCATCTGGCCAGGCTGTACCTGGACACCGGCAACGCGGGAGCCGACGCCAGTCTCGCGCCGGCGCTCGCCATGGTCCCGCGTGAACACCTGGTCTACGGCTCCGACAGCGGCGCGCCGTGCAATACGGACGAGACGTTGGCGGCCAATATCCGGGCGCTCCGTGACTCCCGCGTGCTGGTCGAAGGTGAGGCCGACCAACTCGGCCATCGGGGCTGGGACCTGTTCCCGACCGCCAGCCGCCGCGCCGGCAGAAGCTGAACCGCTGGTCCAGCCGCCTGCCGCCTGCCGCCTGCCGCCTGCCGCCTGCCGCCTGTCACCGGAAACGGGGAGCGGACCTGCTGCGTCCTGGGCAGGAGAAAACCCGCCCGGGTTGCTGCCGTCCCCGCATCGACTCCGGCTGACAGGACTTGGCCTCCCAACCCGCCCAACGCGTGAGTGGGGGCGGTTCGACACCTCGGACTCCTGGTGCGCGGTCGGAAAGGCCAAGGCCAAGACCAGCACCGTCACCGGTGCATTCGCTCTTTCCGGCCTCACGCGTGCCCAGGACCGACGCTGAACGGTGCAGGCAGCCGTAAGAAAGTGGGAAAGTCCATGATCAACAACACTCCTCGTCAGCACGTTGCGGGGCCGGACAGGCTGGGCCCATGAGCAATGAATTCCGCCTCGGAAGCGACCTGGTCGTCAACCGGCTCGGCTTCGGTGCCATGCGCCTGCCGTCCAAGGACGGTATCGGTGGGCCGGCACGCGACCCCGAGACCGGTCGTGCCGTACTGCGCCGCGCCGTCGAGCTGGGTGTGAACCACCTCGACACCGCCGACTTCTACGTCAGTGCCGGTGATGCGGTGCGCGCGAACACCCTGATCCGCGAGGCTCTCCATCCCTACGCGTCCGACCTGGTCATCGCCACCAAGGTGGGCCCTATTCGCCGCCCCGATGGCTTCCGCCGGGGCCGCCACCGCGGCCGACATGCGCGGCTTGGTGGAGGCCAACCTCGATGGCCTGGGCGTGGACCGCCTCGATCTGGTCTACCTGCGCATCGGTCGGATGGAACCCCCGCACGGCGAGTCGCTCGCCGAGCGCTTCGAGGCGCTCGCTGCGCTGCGGGAGGAGGGACTGATCCGTCACCTCGGCCTGAGCAACGTCGACACCGCCCATCTCACGGAGGCCCGCGCGATCGCCCCGGTCGTGGCGGTGCAGAACCAGTTCCACGCCGCCAAGCGCGACGACGTGCAGGTGTTGGCCGCCTGCGAGGAGGCCGACATCGCGTTCGTGCCCTTCTTCCCGCTCGGTGGCGGGCGGGAACTCGACGACGAGCGGCTGGCCAAGGTCGCGGCCCGGCACGGCGCCGCCGTGTCACAGATCGGCCTGGCCTGGCTGCTGGCCTCCTCGCCGGCGACCCTGGCCATTCCTGGCACAGGCTCTCTGTCACACCTGGAGGACAACATGGCCGTCGCCGGGATCACCCTCAGCGAGGAAGACCTCGCCGACCTCGCCTGACACCGAGGGCTGTCGAAACGCCTCAGGCGCAACCGTCACCAGCATCGTCGTGATGACGGGCGTGAGCACAGCGAACCGCGCCAGGCCGTGGTCATCGTCTTCTCATCGCCCAGCCGTGTGTGACGGAGGGTCAGCTACGCCTGGTCGAGCGCGGAACGAATGGGCCCTGTGCGCCGAGCGTGGCGGGGCGCCGGGTGTGGCGTCGGCGGGTCGCACTCCTCGGTGGCCGGATGCCTGCTGCGACCACCGCGGAGCCCACGAACACGGAAAGCACCGCAGGTGGTGCGTAGTACCGGGGTACCACGAGTACGGCGCAGGTCAGCCTCCCGGTACCACCGGATCGGGGTGATTCGGCACCTAGCGTTGCCGATATGGCGTCGAAGTGACGGACGCCGGAGCCCGAGAGAAAGAACGCACATGATCGACGCACGGCAGTTGACCAAGAAATACGGCGACAAGACGGCCGTCGACGGGCTGGACTTCGTCGTGAAGCCGGGCACGGTGACTGGCTTCCTGGGGCCTAACGGCGCGGGCAAGTCCACGACCATGCGCATGATCGTCGGCCTGGACGCACCGTCGAGCGGCTCCGTCACCGTGAACGGCCACCACTACGCCCGCCACCAGGCGCCGCTGCAGGAGGTCGGTGCTCTCCTGGAGGCGAAGTCGATCCACCCGGGCCGCTCGGCGTACAACCACCTCAAGGCACTCGCGCTGACTCATGGCATTCCGGGCCGCCGGGTCGACGAGGTCATCGACCTCGCCGGACTGGGCAGTGTGGCGAAGAAGCGGGCCGGTGCCTTCTCCCTCGGGATGGGGCAGCGGCTGGGCATCGCAGCGGCGCTGCTGGGTGATCCGCAGACGGTGATGCTGGACGAGCCCGTGAACGGGCTGGACCCGGAGGGGGTGCTCTGGATCCGCAACCTGCTCAAGGGGCTCGCCGACGAGGGCCGGACGGTGTTCGTGTCCTCGCACCTGATGAGTGAGATGGCCCTGGTGGCGGACCACCTGATCATCGTGGGACGCGGCCGGCTGCTGGCCGACACGACCGTGGCGGACCTGATCCGCGAGGCGGGCGGCGACACGGTGAACGTCGCGGCCCAGGACCCGGCGCGGCTGCGGGACGTGCTGGCCGGGCCGGGTGTCGACGTCACCGGACGGATCGGCTCCGAGGAACTGCAGGTGACCGGGCTGTCGGCCCGCGAGATCGGGTTGAAGGCGGCCGAGCACGGGATCGCGCTGTTCGAGTTGAGCGCGCGGACCGTATCACTGGAGGAGGCGTTCATGGACCTGACCAGGGATGCCGTGGAGTACCACGGCACCACGACCGGGATCGAGACCATCGAGACCATCGAGGCCGTCGGGAGGCCCGCATGAGCACCCTCACCGCAACCGCCGAGGAATCCCGCACCACCCCGGCCCGACCCGTCTACCGGGTGACCGGACGGCGCGTACTCGGCTCCGAATGGGCCAAGCTCTGGTCCCTGCGCTCGACATGGATCACCCTGGGCCTCGGCCTGCTCTTCCTGGTCGCCTTCGGCCTCATCGCCGCGACTCGCTACAAGTCGGGAATCGACTCCGGCAACATGGACTCGGACTTCGCCGACTCGACGACCGTCAGCCTGTCCCTGTTCGGCACGAACTTCGCCCAGCTGGCCCTCGGCGTGCTCGGCGTGCTGGTCACGGCGGGTGAGTACTCGACCGGCATGATCCGCTCGACCCTCGCGGCGGTACCCCGCAGGCTGCCCGTCCTGTGGTCCAAGGCGGCCGTGTTCGGATTGGTCGCCCTGGCCGTGGGAACGATCGGCGCGTTCGTTACCTTCCTGATCGGAAGCGGCATCGTCTCGGGCACGCCCGCGGACATGAGCTTCTCCCACGCAGGTGTCCTGCGGAGCCTGCTGGGCGCGGGCCTCTACCTCGGCCTGGTCGGGGTGATCGGCGCAGCCCTGGGCGCGCTGCTGCGCTCGGTGGCCGGCGGGATCTCGGTCCTGGTGGCTTCCCTGATGCTGATCCCCGGCCTGATCTCACTGCTGCCGAGCTCCTGGCAGAACGACATCAGCCCCTACCTGCCGTCGAACGCGGGTGAGGCGATGTTCGCCCTGACTCACGACTCCACGTCCCTGTCGCCGGGTGCCGGCCTGCTGGTGTTCCTGTGCTGGACGGTGCTGGCGCTGGGCGGCGCGGCGTACCGGCTCGTACGTAGTGACGTCTGACGCCCGCAGCATGGACGGGTGACATCCGTGACCACTGATGACATCAACGGGATGGGACCGCTGGTCGCCCTACTGTCCCGGGGCGGCCAGCGGCTGCGGCAGGCCGACCAGGCGCATCCGTGGGTGCTGGACACCGCGGTCGTCGTCCTGGTCTTCCTGATGTTCTGCCTCCCCGACCTGATCCACGGCGGTGTGGACGACGCCGACAGCCCGGCCCGTGTCCGGGTCGCCTTCACCCACCTGCCCATCGCGGGAATGCTGGCCCTGCAGGCCGGGCTGGTACTGCCCCTGCTGTGGCGGCGGCGCACGCCCGCGGGAGCCTTCGGCGTCATCGCCGTGGTGTTCGTCCTCCAATGGTCCCTGGGTGCCGCGATGCGCGCGGACATCGCTCTCTTTGTCGCTCTGTACAGTCTGGCCCTGCACGGGCGACTGCGGCAGCTGCCGTGGGCCTGTGCGGTCATGGCGGGCGCCATGGTGCTGGTCGCGGTCCGTGCGTCCTCGGTGGTGTCCGTGTGGGACGCGCTGTTCTTCCTGCTGAGCACGGCGACCGCGGCGCTCGCGGTCGGCATGGTGGTCCGGATCCGCCGGGCCCAGCTCGCCGGACTGCGTGAGAGGGCCGCCCGGCTGGAGGTCGAGCGCGACCAGCGCAGCAGGCTGGCCACGGCCACCGAACGCACCCGTGTGGCGCGGGAGATGCACGACATCGTCGGCCACAACCTGTCCGTCATCATCACGCTCGCCGGCGCCGGCGCCTACGCCGCGGACCTTCAACCCGAACGCGGCAAGGAGGCCCTGCAGCTCATCGGCGACACCGGACGACACGCCCTCGGTGAGCTGCGGCGCGTGCTCGGAGTGCTGCGCGAGGCCGTGGACGGTTCCCCGGACGGGCCCGAGCTCAGCCCGCAGCCCGGCATCGCGGACATCGACGCGTTGTGCGCCAAGGTGCGCACCGCCGGACTGGAGGTCGTCTACCGGACCTACGGCGACGTGGACACCCTGGACAGCGGGGTCCAGCTGACGGTGTACCGCATCATCCAGGAAGCCCTCACCAACACGCTGAAGCATGCCGACTCCGGCACCCGGGTACACCTGGCGATCCTCGTCGAGGACAGCCGACTGACCATCCGGGCCCTGGACACCGGTCCGGCCACACCGTCCGGACCGCCGAACGAGGAAGGACACGGGCTGGTGGGGATGCGGGAGAGAGCGGTCTTGTTCGGCGGAACCGTCAGCGCGGGACCGACGGACGGCGGAGGATGGAGCGTCGAGGCCGTCCTCGACCTCACGCCGGGAAGCGGCGGTGACCGATGACCACCGTGCTCATCGTGGACGACCAGCCGCTGCAACGTTACGGCTTCCACCTGCTCCTGGACGCCGTCCCCGAGACCGATGTCGTCGGTGAGGCCGGACACGGCGCCGAGGCCGTCCGCAAGACGGCCGAACTGCGCCCGGACGTCGTCCTGATGGACGTCCGCATGCCCGGCATGGACGGCATCGAGGCCACCCGCCGCATCGTCGCCGCCGGCGGCCGTTCACACGTCCTCGTGCTCACGACGTTCGACCTCGACGAGTACGTCCATGCCGCCCTGCGGGCCGGCGCGAGCGGGTTCCTCCTCAAGGACGCGCGTCCCGAGGAGCTCCTCGCCGGGATCCGCGCGGTCGCCGTCGGTGACGCGGTCATCGCGCCCGCTCTCACCCGCCGCCTCCTTGAGGAGTTCGCCCAGTACGTCCCCTCCCACAGAACCGACCCCGCCGAGGATCCGAGGCTCACCTCGCTGACCGACCGTGAGCGCGAGATCCTCGTGGCTATCGGCAAGGGCTGGAACAACGGGGAGATTGCCGCGCGGTTCGTTCTGTCCGAGTCCACGGTCAAGACGCATGTCGGCCGTGTCCTGGCCAAGATCGGGGCCCGTGACCGCATCCAGGCCGTGATCTTCGCCTACGACCACGGCCTCGCCCGGCCCACCGCGGACTGAACGGACGAGCGGCGGCCTGGAGGAACGCCGTCGGCCTGGGCACTGAGCGCCGATTGGAAGGTGCCTTTGTTGTGCCACCGGCGACCGCAGGGACTCCTCGGCGGGCCCGGTAGGCACAGCACACCTTCCTCCTGAGCAGGGGGGCGGCCTGCCAGGTGTCTACACTCACGTGAGATCGGGTGAACTCACGGGAGGAGTCGGGATGCCGCGCAACCGCCAGCAGATTCCCCGGGAGGAGCGCGCGGGTGATCTGCTAGCCGCGGCCACCGAGCTCTTCCTGGCGAAGGGCTACGCCAAGACCACGATGGCGGACATCAGTTCCGCCGCCGGCGTGGCCCGGGGCAACGTCTATTGGTACTTCGACTCCAAGGACCACATCTTCGCCGCCGTCATCAACCGCATGCTCAGTCGCGAGATCCGCATCCTGAACGAGGAGCAGGCCGGTGCCGACCCACTGAGCCGCCTGGTGCGCGGGCTGTCCGACATGCGCTATTCCCGGCCGCTGCACCAGGCCATGCACGACCGGCTTCCCCATTCGGAGGCAGTTCGCGAGGCCCACAACACCTTCCTGAACTGGATCGTCGGACTGGTCGACGAGTTCATGGCCGAGCGCGGCCTCGACGACGCCCCTGGCATCGATGCCGCGCTCGTCCGCGATGTCGCGGTCGCCGTCTTCGAAGGGGCGCACGTGCCCAACGACTGGAACAGACCGGCCCACGAGATGATCCGGTTTCTGTTGGAGTCCGTCGTGGCCAGGAGTTCAGCGGCCAAGGGGCGGAAGCGCTGAGCGCGGTACCTCAGACGAGGTGAGGCCCGACTCCCGCTGACACCGCCCGCCCCGCACCGGCCGCTTCCTCGTCCCGGGGCGGAAGCGACGCCCCGCGCAGCATGTCGAGCACGGCGGCGGGATCCGCGGGAGCCTGCCTGCCCCGCCAGCCGACGTGACCGTCCGGGCGGACGAGCACCAGAGGCCGCTCGTACAGCTCCTCGGCGACCGGGTCGGCGAGGCGCAGCACCGTCAACGGCACACCACCCCGGCGGGCGGCCTTCTCCAGAGGCGTCGGGTCCGCGGAACCCGAGACCACCAGCGTGAACCCGCGCCCGAAGTGGTCGAGCACCGAACTGCCGTCGGGCAGCCAGACGTGCGGGGCGCGGCAGCCGGGCCATGTCGATGGAACGTAGTCGTCCGGCTCGTCGGGCGGCTCCGGACTGCCGTCCGGCACACAGATCGGGGAACCGCTGTAGCGGTATCCGAGCTGGACGCCCGTGCAGCGGAACTCCTTGGCCCGGGACCGGCGGATCTCCTCGCCCAGCTCACGTCGCAGCCGTTCGCCTTCCGCGTCCATGCGGTCGAGCGCCGGATCGGGGACGAGCTGCGCGTCGGCCTTCCAGTTGCTGGAGGCTTCAGTGACGTTGCGGACGGCGATCGGCCGCCGCTCCTGCTCGTAGCTGTCCAGGAGCGCCGGGCCTCCCCATCCCTGGAGTGTCGCGGCGAGCTTCCAGCCGAGGTCCACGGCGTCACCGATCCCGGTGTTGGCTCCGAAGCCCCCCTTGGGCCACAGCAGATGCGCCGCGTCGCCCGCGAGGAACACCCGCCCCTCACGGTAGGTGCGGGCCACGACGCAGTGTCCGCTCCAGGGCTGCGCTGCGAGGATCTCCACGTCGATCGGCGCACCGGCGGCCTCGCGTATCCAGGCGACCGCGTCATCGGGGTCGGGCTCCTCGTCCAGGTAGACCGAGAGCCGCCATTCGTCCACGCCGTTGACAACCGTGATGTAGGGCCTGCGTGCCGACGACAGGGTGTGGATCTGCACCGCGGGGCCGCCCAGCCGCTCCCGCAGCAGGTCCAGTAGCTGGGGCGCACGGAAGTGCACGGCGAAGTTGTGACCCTGGGCGAACATGCCCTCGAACTCGATGCCGAGTGCCCGACGGATGCCGCTGCGGCCTCCGTCGCAGGCCACCAGGTACGTGGCGGCCAGCGTCTCGGTGGCACCGCTCGCCACGTCGCGCACCATGGCCAGGACACCCTCGGAGTTCTGCTCCATCGACTCCAGGCGGGTGCCGTACCTGATCTCGACTCCCGGCAGTCCACTGGCCGTGCGTGCGAGCAACGGGACGAAGGAGAATTTGGACAGGAACGCGGGACCCTCCGGCGTCAGCGGGCTGTATACGCCCGAAGACCGGTTGGTGACCCCGTAGTTGAAGCCGGTGAGGACGCGCCCCGTGGCGGAGGTGGCGAACACCGTGCGGTGTGGGTAGTCCGGGGGCGGTGCCGACTCCGTGCGTGCCTCTTCCGCGCAACCCCAGCGGCGCAGATGTTCCATGGTGCGGGAAAAGATCGCCTCACCTGCTGGAAAGGGCACGTGGCCGTCGCCCTGATCGATCACGGTGACCGGTACACCACGCCACCCCAACTCGATCGCGAGGGCGAGGCCCACAGGCCCTGCTCCCACGACCAGGACGCGCCGGGATGCGGCTCTCTCGTGCTGGTCAGACATTGAAGATCTGCCTTCCTGAGCAAGGGTCGGACTGTTCATGGTCCTATCTCTTGAACCGGGGTCAGAGTTACACGAGTGTGTCTCCGTAGGGAAGACCTGGAAAAACACAAGACTTTTGACCGATCGTGTGCGGTGCTACGCTCGTCTTGGGTTCAAGAGATAGGGAGCGTCATGGTGACTCCCGCTGATCACAGCGATGCCAGGAGCTACCGCCTGGCTCTGGTTGCCGGCTACCACCACGACATCGACGGAGGCCGGGCCGCTGCCGGGATCGACCTGTCAGCAGACGGCAGACCGTCCACGTGACTGCCAATATCCGGCAGCCCGATGGTGCCTACGTCCTGGACCGCGTCCAGTGGCGCATCACGCGCCGTACCTCAAGGCCGTTGCGCCCCACGGGCCGGCGTCGGCCACAAGCAGGGACTCTTCCTGCGGTCCGGCACCGAGGTGCGCATCGAGATCGAGGGCATCGGCGCCCTTGTCAACATCTGCGCTTGACGGACCGGGCGCTTCGGCGGCGGCGTTCCAGCCGGAGAAATGCCGCCCTCACCACACGATTCCGGCAGACAACGGAGGACATGACGACATGAGTACGGAAGCCAAGGACAGCTTCGGTGGCGGAGACCCCTGGAAATACATCCAGCCGTGGGACGAGGAGCGTTTCGGCCCGGAGGTCCACGACGTCAACCAGCGCGTGAAGTGGGAAATGGCCATGGCCATCGCCGGTGGCCTGCCGTACATCTGGCAGGAACTGGCCCGGCCGATCTCCGAGATCGTCTACGGTCTGCTCGAACTCCGTGCCGGAGACCGAGTGTTGCTCATCGGTGAGGGCATCGCGCCCGCCGGATGGGTCGAGGACATGCAGGCCCTGGTGGGGCCGGACGGCGTTATCGACACCGTGGAGATCATCAAGGACGGACGAAACGCCGTCCTGGGCAAGGTCCCCGGCCGGAACGGGCAGATCGGCTGCTGGCGCTGGTCGTACACGGACGCGGTGGACGACGAGGCATACGACTGCGTCGCCGTGCTGCAGGCCACACAGCACTCCGACGACTGGCAGGAGACAGCCGCGGACCTGCTACGGGTGATGAAGCCCGGCCGGCGCATCGTGCTGGCCGAAGCGGTCCTGAAGGGAACGACGTTCACCTCCCGTATCAACTCCGACGTCCACCTTCGACAGTGGTTCGACAAACTCTTCGCGCACGTCCCCGTGGACGACATCCCCTACTACTCCGGAGAGCAGATCCGCGAGGCGTTCGGGGACAAGGTCGACAGCCCTCAGGTGATGGAGTGGAAGGGCATCGAGATGTACTGGGGCCGCAAGAGGTGACCACAGTCACGGGCTTCGGCCAGCAGGCCGCGGCACACATTCCCTCCCCGTCACCCGGGTTGATCCACCCATTGACTGAAGGACAAGGAGGTCCCCGTGAGTGTCGTTGAAGACATCATGGTCCTGGGCTCCGACCATCCGCTGCGCAGTGTCGTCCGCGACGAGGACCTGCTGCTCTCGCCGCCGCATCCCCCGAAGGTGCCCGTCAAGCTGTGGGCGGAGCACCCGCCGCTGACCGTGGTGCACTACCCGCAGCAGTACGAGCCGGAGGCGTTCGCCCCTCCGCGCGGCGTCTACGAGAACGATGAGATCCGCGTCGAGTGGCAGAAAATGGACGGCCGGCAGCCGTTCTACCACCGCAACTGCGACGTCGACGAGATCTCGTACCAGATCGGCGGCGAGCGGACGCTGATGTCCGAGCTCGGTGTGATCGAGTTCCAGCCCGGTGAGTTCTCCCGTATCCCGCGTGGCGTCGCCCACGACAACTACGGCCGTGAGGACAGCCACCTGCTGTTCTACATCCCCGCACCGGTCACCGAGCTGGCACCGGCCCAGCGGGAGTCCGGGGCCATGCTCCCGCCGTTCCCCGGCTGGCAGCCCGGCGAGGCCAACGAGGCGATCACTCAGTGCATGGCCGCGCTCGGCCATGACATCACCGTCTTCGGGGTCGACGAACAGCTCCTGCTCGAGCAGGTGCACCAGGAGGACCGGCGGATGGCGGTGCTGCGGGCCGATCCCGGGCAGGACGTCACCTGGCTGTACACGACCGATCGCATCCGCCTCGGCATGTTCACCACCACCCCTGGTGGACAGCGCCGCTACCGGCGCACTCTCGACGCCGACGAGATCCAGTACCAGGCTCATGGTCACCGCACGCTGATCACCCAGCGGGGCGTCGTCGACCTCGAACCGGGCGACTTCGTGCGCATCCCGCTCGGCATCTCCCACACCAGCGTCGCGTCCGAGCCCGGTGACTACGTCAGTCTTCTCTCGCACCAGGAACTGCCCCAGGTCGCCGAGACCACGCGTACGGCAGACGCCTATACCCCCGAACGGCTTCCGAGCCTCAGTGTGGAGGTCCGCTGATGGCCACGATGCTTGCCCTGCGAGCACACCAGGGCGCCGAAGCACTCGTCCTGGACGAGATGCCCGTCCCCGAGCCAGGTCCGCTCGACGTGGTCGTGAAGGTCGCCTCCGCCGGCCTGGCCCCGGGGATCATGCGCCTGCTGCGGATGGGAGCGCTCAAGCATCTGCCCACCACCCTCGGCCACGAGGCCGCAGGAGTCGTCTCCGCCGTCGGCCGCGATGTCACGGGTCACGCGGTCGGCGACCGGGTGCGGGTCCACCCCTTGCTGAACTGCCGTGAGTGCGACTACTGCCGTTCCGGCCGGGACATGATGTGCGCCCAGCAGGCCATGCTCGGCCACGCAGCCTTCGGCGATGCCCGGATGCCCCTGTATGAGCAGTACCACGACGGCGGACTCGCGGAGTACGTCCGTGTCCCGCACTGGCTGATCGATTCCCTGCCGGACTCCGTCGGCTTCGATGTCGCGGCCAAGGTCCAGGATCTGGCCAACGCCGTGCGCGCACTCAAGTGCGCCGACCTTCCGGAACGGGCCACTCTTGTGGTCACCGCCGCGACCGGCACCATGGGAACCGCGACGGTCAAACTCGCGGAGCACTTCGGAGTCGCCCGTCTGATCCTCGTCGGCCGCGACACCGAGCGCCTCCACCGCGTCGCCGGGCTCGCCGGCGGCGTACCGGCCAGCGTCGTCGCACTCGACGAACTCCCTGAGAACTGGCCGAGCGACGGCACTCTCACCCGCAGGCTCCGCGAGCTGGCACCCGAGGGAGCCCATGCCGTCATCGACTTCATCCCGGACGGTCCCGCCCTCGGCCAGACCATGGCCGGCATGGCCACCGGCGGCACACTCGTGCACATGGGCGGCAACTCCACCCCACTGTCGCTGCCTCCCATCGCCCTGATGATGCATTGCTGGCGCTTCGTCGCCACTCGCGCGTGCACCCGCCAGGACACGACGGATGTCCTGCGTCTGCTCGACAGGGGCACCCTCACCGCCGACGAGCTCATCACCCATCGGTTCCCGCTCACCGAAGCGCTCAAGGCCATGGACGCCATGGAGCAACGTGCCGACGACCCGATGTGGATGACCGTGATCAACCCCTGACCCGACGCACGAGCACGTCACGGCTCCACGGAGCCGCCTCACAACAGCGAGAGGATGCCGGGAAAGTGTCCGAATCAGAAGCCGTACGCAGCCAGGTACCGCCCCTGATCGCGGTGATCGGGGCGGCCGGGCTCTGCGGTACGTACGTGCTGGAGGCCGCGCTGCGAGCTCCATTCCGGGTCCGGGCCGTGGTGCACGGCCCGGCAGGGCGGGAACGAGTGGCTGCCCTGGGCGTGGACGACATCGTCGAGGCCGATTTGGAGAAGCCGGACACCGTCCGTCAGGCGCTGAAGAACGCAGACTTCGTGTTCATGATTCCGCCGGCGTTCCACCCGGAGGAAGACGTGCTCGCGATCAGGGCACTTGAGGCGGCTGAGCACGCGAGCGCGCGCCGGTTCGTGTACCTGTCCGTCCTCCACCCGCATACCCCAGGGCTGCGCCACCACCTGCGCAAGGCGAACGCCGAGGCCGCAGTGCGGGCCTCGCGGCTGAGCTGGACGATCCTCCAGCCCTCGATGTTCGCGCAGATCGTCCTGTCGACGTGGGGGAGGGCTCCGGCCGGCCCCGTCGAGGTGCCGTTCGACGTCGACAACGAGTTCTCGTTCATCGACTTGCGTGACCTCGGCGAAGCCGGCATCAGGGTGCTGTCCGAGTCGGGGCACGACTCGGCGACCTACGAACTCGCGGGACCCGCCCTGACGTTGGCCGAGGCGGTGCGCTTCGCCGGGCGTGCACGAGGAGTGGATCTGGAGGCTAGGACAGTGGACTGGGCGGACGCACCGCTCCCGCCGGGAGCAGCCGACTCTGCATCCCGGGCCTCGGACATGCGCGCCATGTGGCAGGACTATGACCGGCACGGCCTGCGCGGCAACAGCAACGTCCTGCGGATGCTGCTCGGCCGTGGACCCGCGTCCTTCGAGGAAGCGGCGATAGCGTTCGCCGCGCGAGGCTGAGCGCTCTCGACGCAGTCGGGGGTGTCTCCCCTGAAGGAGGGAAGGCACCCCGCGTAGGGACTGCAACGGAAAACCGCCGCGGCGCCGACGGCTGCTTGTACGCGGCAGCACGGTGACCTGCGGCGTGATGCGTCCAGTTGGCCTCGACGGAGGATCGCCAGTCCGAGGTCGCCGGGGAGTGATCACGCCGACATGGGGCGGCCCATATCCTCGGTCTGCTTCTGATCCGGGCGTGTGCGTTGTGCACGATCGCCGACGAGAGGCTGACCAGGCTGCGTTGGCGCAGTGACTCCAGCGGAACGACCAGGTCGTCCCGCATCGATGTACGGGGGAGTTCGGGCTCGCATGCTCAGCGGCGGTAGATGGCCGCCTTGCCGACGTCAGCGCTGCGGGCGATGCACTCGACAGAGAGATCGGCCAACGGAACGCCGTCCTCGCACAGCTCCATCACCGCTTCCGTGGCTCTCGGTACGGCGCATGTCTTTCCGTCCTTTCGCTCGCAGCGCACCGGTGAACGTCGCACGTCCGCGCGGTGACTCCGCCCCCAGAGCAGCACCCACCTGCGCCTGACGACCTGTGTCCCGCTCAGGCCCGGCTGCGCACGGTGCGCGCGAAGCCCCGGCGCGCAGGACAACGAACGGCGTCACCCACCCGCACCGCGATGGCCGCGTGGCGGTGGCCTTGGGCCGGGTGGACCAGGCGGCACGGCACGGGTGAGGTCACGCAGCGAACAGCGACGGGGCCCCACGACTTCCCGCCATGCTCGCGGCAGGCGAAGGCGCGATCGTCACCGTCGTCTCATGGACCCGCGCTCGCCTCGGCGCACTCCGTACATCACCGTGAAGGCCGCCGCCCGGGACTCCACCCGTACCTCTTCGGTAGTTGGCTGGGCGTCAGGGAAGGAGGAGTACTTTGCCGGTCTGCCGTTGGCTTTCGAGGTAGGTGTGGGCTTCGGCTGCTTCTTCGAGGGGGTAGGCGCGGTCGATGATGGGGTTGATTTTTCCGTCTGCCAGCAGTTCCAGGCACAGTTGTTGGTCGCGCAGGGTTGCGCCGCGCACGCTGGCGATCTTGACCTGTTGGCCGATGAGGGCGAGTGCGTCCAGTTCGAGGCGGGATCCCTGGTCGGTCGGTGTACCCAGGACGATGACCGTGCCGCCGAGGCGTGTGCAGGCAAGGGAGAGCTGGAAGAAGTCGTTGCCGCCGACGCAGTCCCAGACGGCGTCGGCGCCCAGGCCGTGGGTCAGCTCCCGTACCTGTGCCGGCATCCGGGGATCGGTGGAGTGCACGATGTGGTCGTAGCCAAGCTTGCTGAGTGCTTCGTCGCGGTCCGGCTTGGTGGTGGTGCCGATGACGGTGGCTCCGCTCAGCTTGGCCAGTTGTGCGCAGGCGATCGCCATTCCGCCGCTGGCGCCGGTGATGACCACCGTGTCGCCGGGGCCGACGGGCGCTTGCCGGGCGCAGTTGAGCGGGGTGGTGTAGGTCCACATGGTGGCCGCGGCCGTCTCGTAGTCGACGCCGTCGGGGATGGGCAGGACGGCGTCCTGGCGGCGCGCGACGTACTGGGCGTATCCGCCGAAGACCTGGTGTCCGGGGTAGGCGGTGTCGATACACAGGTTTTCGAGTCCGCGTACGCACAGGGCGCAGTTACGGCATGGCGGGTGCGGGAGCTGGACCGCCCTGTCGCCGGGGCGCCAGCGGGTGACGTTCTCGCCGGTGGCGACGATCTCACCGGCCGCGTCACGGCCGAGCTGGAACGGCAGGGGCCAGGCCGGCCTTCCCGGGAGAGGCTGCGGCAAGTTGCCCGCGCGGTAGCGCAGGTCCCAGCTGTTGACGGCCGTGGCGTGCACGCGCAGCAAGACGTCGTCGGGACCGACATCGGGGATCGGTGCCTCTATGTACTTGAGCACCTCGGGCCCGCCATGTTCGAACAGGCGGACCGCCATCATGGTCTGTTCCACTCTCACGTTCCTTCAGATCGTTACGCGGTTCATCGCAGGCCCGGCGCAGCCGCCGGCACCTCACCCGCCCCGGGAAGACCCTGCGCGAGCAGACCCCGACCATGCGGCTCATCCGGGGCGGACCAGGAAACTGACTAGTCCGACGATGCGGGGTAGCCCGTTGCGTGGCCTGGCCGTGGCGGTCGGTACGGGATGACAGACCGCCCGATTTCTTGACTGTGAGTCATGAGATGGGGCCGGGCATATCTGGCTACCTTACTGGCCTTGACTGGAAAGTACCCTAGAACTAGCTTGGCTCCAGTTCAAGAGAGGCGAGTAGGCGGGATCTCCACGTCACCCAGGAGCGCTCTGGAGCGGCAAGAGCCTCGTTCGGGCTGGGCCCAACCCAAGAGGGTGTACTCGCCCTCGGGCCCGGTCGCCGGACGCGTCCCGTCGACTCTGCGAGCCGGTCACGACCGGCACACCCCCTGACTGCTGCCAGGCCTTCAATGGCTGCGGCTCGAAGGGCCATCGGCCCCATCGCGAACGACGCGCACCCTCGCGGAGCGCAACAGCCATTGGCAGGACCCTGGCAATCACCTGCGCGCCCCAGAGGGAGAGTGGACATGCCCGACGACCGTTCCTTCCATGCCGTGAATCCGCCCGCCGAGCCCCGGACCAAGCCTCCTGCCGAGTCCACCCGGCGAAGATTCATCGCTGCGACCGCCGCTGCTGGGGG
>NZ_JBIWLX010000049.1:0-17631 GCF_044766405.1 Streptomyces sp. NPDC102270
CTTCAGGACGCTGTCCATCTGGGCGTCGATGAACGTCCAGCCGGTGTTGTCCAGCGGCTGCAACGAGGCCTGGTCGGCATCCCAGAGATCACGCAACGACTTCCGGCACCCGACGACAGGGCTCGGCAACCGGGGAGCGCTTCGCCTACCAGGCGCAGGCCGCCCTCTGCGCGGTGCTGGATCACGCACTCGATCCCGGCCGAGGTCCACGTGAGCCACTCGCGCACGGTGTCCGGGTCGGTGGTCGACGGACACAGCACCCACGGCGCGATGAGCCCGCGTGCGGCGAACACGGATTCCAGGGCGGCTCTGCTCCGCCGGTAGGACCATCCGGTCGTGTCCGTCCCGGACAGCCGCAAGACCTCGAACGCGATGAAGTGGGGGCCGGCCAGTCCTGTGCCGCCCCGGCTCCGCGCCGGGCAAGCCGATTCTGCAGCCGCTCGAACGCGAGGCGGCCCGCGGCATCCCATACGACCAGCTCGCCGTCGAACGCGCTCAGGTCCGGCAGCTGCACGGCCCCGGCCACGATCTCCGGAAACGATGCCGCCATCTCAGTGCCGCGCCTCGAGCGCAGCACCACCCGGCCCGCATCGACGGACAACAGAGCCCTGAACCCGTCCCATTTCGGTTATGCGCTGTTGAGCTGTTCGCGGCTATCGTGGTCGCCCACGGCCTCCGGGATCATCCGTCGTGGTCTGGCATCGAGGTCTGCTGCGGATCGTGCGCGCCCTGCCTGGCCAGGGGGCGGGGCTGGGCGCGCTCGAGGAACGGGCCGACCCGCAGCCTCCCCGACCCCGACCAAGGAGCGCCCGCCACCTGGGCACCCTGACGCACAGCTGACGAAGGCCCGTTCTCCCCGCGAAGCGTGCCATGAGCCTCGGGGGCTTTCGGCGGGGAAGCGTTCCAAGACCGTGCGGGACTGCGTGGTGGTCGTGGCCATCACGCATCACCGCCGTTCACGCGTTCGTGGAGTTCGATGAGCGTGCCGATGCTGTCGGGGGCCTGGACGCTCCCGCAGCTGCGCGTTCTCCCATACCACCTCGTTGTGGTCGATCCCACACCCGGCGACGCGTCCCACACCACCCAGTTCCAACTGGTCGTCTCACCCAGTCGGCGGCCCATTCGGTGATGAACGGATGCGCTCGCAGGTGATGGGCTCCCAGGTATGCGCATCGGCCTCCTCACCGTCGCCGCCCTCCTCCTCGCCACCGAAGCCCTCTCCCGCCTCCTCCTGCCCCGTGGCTGACCCCATCGATCACGCCGCATGCCGTGTCAGCCCGAGATGGCGGAAATATCCAAGACTCACAGCAACCCACGCACCAGGATGGCGCCGTTCGGTCAGAGCACGACATGCGCGGGGCCGGTGCGTGCGGGGGAGAGCGCCGATGGGGCGAGGGCTCCCGCTGACCGGCCGCCGCCGTCCGGGGAGGGGAAGACGTCATGGGGTTGTTCGGTACATCAGGGAGACGTAAGAGATCGGTAGGGCACCACGGGTCGTTTCGGAAGGCGGTGACCTTGGGCGCGGGGCTGGCGTTGCTGGCTGCGGGGAGCGCGCTCGCGTTGCCCGCGCAGACGGCGGCGGCCGCCGCGCCGAAGTACGACGGTGATCCGACGCAGTACTGGAACGGCGTGCTCCTGGAGATGTTCCGGCAGGCCGATGGTTCGCAGGGGTCGCCGGGACAGTTGGCGCGGTCGGCGGCGATGATGAACGCGGCGATCTACGACGGGGAGAGCTCGTACCAAAACACTTTCTACACGATGACGTACAAGCCCTACCTGGCGGCGCCCAAGTACCCGAACCTCGGTCAGGGCCCGGACGAGGAGGAGCGGATCATCGGGCGGACGGCGTACAACATCCTGCACTACCTGTACCCGAACCAGACCGCGTACCTGGACAAAGCGTTTCTGGACCGGTTCGGAACTCCGCCCACGCAGTACGACATCATCGACAACGAGATCGTCGGCACGATCTACAACAACATGATCAAGGCGCGCGCCAACGACGGTTCGGACAACCAGAGGCTGTACAACCTGGAAAACGTGGCGGGGGCGTGGCGTCCCACGGGTGAGTCGGGCTGTAGCTCCAGCACGGCGGTGACCCCCTTCTGGGGGCAAGTGAAGCCGTTCACCATGAGTTCCGGGTCCGACTACCGGCCAAGCACTCCGGGCAGCTTCGCGGACTATGCCACACTGCTGGCCAGCCCGGCGTACGCGGACCAGGTCGAGCAGGTGCGCCGGCTCGGCGGCCGGGGGGCCACGCAGCGGACCACCGAGCAGACGGCGATCGCCACGTTCTGGGCCAATGACCTGGGGCCGGATGCCCACAACAAGGGCACGTTCAAGCCGCCGGGGCAACTGCTGGACGCCACGATCCGCATCGCGCAGGCGCGCGCCATCAAGAGCAAGTACGAGAACACGCGGCTGTTCGCGCTGGTGTCGCTGGCGATGGCGGACAGCGCGATCGGCGAGTGGGATGTGAAGTATTTGACGCCGATCGATCTGTGGCGTCCGGTCTCGGCGATCCACAACGGGATCGACTCCTCGTGGCAGCCGCTGTCCGCCGCCCGCGACGGCTCGCCGCTCACGCCGTGCTTCCCGGCGTGGGCCTCTGGTCACGCGGCGTTCGCCGGCGCGTGGGCTGCAGTGATGAAGGAGTACTTCAACAGCGACACCATGAACTTCACCGTCAACACCGAGGACCCTGCCTCGCCGCAGAAGACGCGGACCTTCACCAGCTTCCGTCAGGCCGCGCAGGAGGACGCGGACAGCCGGGTGTACCTGGGGGTGCATTACCCGTGGGACGCGAGCGACGGGCTGAAGCTGGGCGAGGACGTGGCGACGAGGTCAGTGCTGCCGCGGCTGGGACCGGTGGGGTCCTGAGCGCCGTACCCCTCAGTGGCCGGTCAGTACGACGCTGGTGACCTGGCCCTCCTCCCGGTCCAGTTGGGCGAAGTCGGCGCCGTGGGTGCGCTCGGCGATGAAGCGGGAGGGGGAGCGGCTGGTCATCGCCTTGAAGTCGCGGTTCAAGTGGGCCTGGTCGTAGTAGCCGCAGGTGGCGGCTATCTGGGACGGGGGCAGGCGGGCGTCCAGCAGGCGCAGGGCGTGCCGGAAGCGCAGGACGCGGGCGGTGGCTTTCGGAGACAGGCCGATCTGCTCCCGGAAGCGGCGTTCGAGGTGGCGCTCGCTCCAGCCGACCGTGCCCGCCAGCTTCGCCACGGTGGACCCCGTGGCCCCGCCGGACACGAGCTGCCGCCAGGCCCACACCAGGCGGTGGGAGACGGGTGGGCCGGTCCGGGCGCGGGCGGTGAGGAAGGCGTCCAGCAGGGTGAAGCGGGCGGCCCACCCGGGGGTCTCGGCGAGCGCCCCGGCAAGGTCGTACGCCGGCTGACCCAGCAGGTCGGCGAGGTCCACCATGGAGTCGGCCAGCTCGGCCATCGGTGTCCGGAACAGAGTGAACGCGGTCCAGGGCGCCATCACCACCTCGATGCCGTGCGCCCGTCCGTCATGTTCGCCGACGCTGGCCCGGGTGTGCAGTCCGGCGAGCAGCGAGGTGTACGAGGTCCCGGGCTGCACGACCTGCCCCGTCTGCCCGACCGGATGCGCTCCGGTGATCCGTAGTGGGTCACCGAACCCCAGCACCAACGTCACGGACGCGTTGGGCACTTCGAGCCGCCGCCGGGAACGCTCGAACGCCAGCCGGAAACCCCGGTAACTGCGCACCCCGGGCCGCAGCCCGGGATGCGGCAGTTGCGTCACCATCTCGCAGATTCCGTCCGGCCCAGCCAAGCGTCGCACAGCGGTCACCCCCGGTCCGTAAGGCCGGCGGTGACGACGTGCGGCCGACTCGTGCACGGTAGCTCGCTGCCCGGCGCTCGGGCAGTGCGTTTCGGGCCACCGTCACGAATGGCCGTGGCCTCGGATTCGGCTGGCGCGTTGCGCAGCGGTCTTCCCGGTGAACACGAACGCCACCGGCACGTAGCCCTCCTGTCCGGTCGCCGGGTAGATCCGCGACCACAGCCGGAAGGCGTGCACGGCCGCGCCCCGGGTCATGTGCGCCTTGTCCTTGTCGACCTTCGGCGCCAGGAGCTCGAACCACTCGGTGTAGCGGCGCAGCTTGGCCACCAGGACATCGACGGGCTCGTTGACGCGGTCGACCTCCAGGAGCATCGCGGGCACCCCCAGCGTCCGGGGCGCGCATCGTCAGGTCGGCGTACTAGGTGTACAGGTGGAGCCGTACGGAAGGTGAAGTGCTCTCCCTCCGGCCGCGCCAGCAGGCGCGAGGGCGGTCAGTGCAGGGTGTCGAGGGTGGCGATGATGTCGGCCGGTTCGGCGCGGGTGGTGTAGTCGGTGTCGACGAAGGCCCAGCGGATGGTGCCGTCGCGGTCGATGACGTAGGTGGCGGGCAGCGGCAGGGTGCGCGGGTGGCCGTCATTGACGCGCTGAAGGTCGAAGCCGAGCTTGTCGTAGACGGCGGCGAGGTCGTCGGGGAGGCCGAAGGCGAGGCCGTACTGCTTGGCGGTCTCGGAGCCGATGTCGCTGAGGACGTCGAAGGCGAGGTCGTGCTTTTCGGTGAGGGTGAGGGACTCGTCGGGGATCTGCGGGGAGACGGCGACCAGGCGGGCGCCGCGGGCGGTCATGGCCTCGTGGTGCTCCTGGAGGGAGCGCAGAGCGATGTTGCAGTACGGACACCAGGCGCCGCGGTAAAAGGTCAGCACGACCGGGCCGTCGTTGAGCAGGTCGTCCAGGGCCACGGTCTGCCCGGTCGCGGAGGGGAGGTTGAAGCGCGGCGCCTGCGCGCCGACGGTCAGTGCGCGGTCGGCCTGGCCGGAGTCAGCGAGTTCCTGGCTGGCCCGTTGCATGATCTGTCGGATCTCGGCGGGGATCTGCTGCTGGCGGGCTTCGTAGAAGGTGCGCAGTTCGGCGCTGAGGCTGGTCATGGTGCTCGTTCCTCCTGGGCGGCGACTGGAGCGGGACCACACAATCTTGAAATGACTGTTCCAAGATACGGGCATGCGTGATCCCGCGCCAGCCATGCGGAAGTGCCGAGGAGTCAGAGGCTCATGAACGGGCGATGGTCGGCCAGGGCGAGCGCTTTGATGAACGCGGCGACATGGACCGCGCGACGGGCGAGGTAGCGGCGGAGGCGGGGGGTCTGTGACCCGTATGCGGCCGCCCAGAGGGCTGGTATGCGATTCATGGGGGCATAGTCGCGGTGCGCGGTGCCCCCGGGGATCGATCGTGGACGAAGCTGGACGCCTTGGCGCTGATGGGGGGCCTGTCCCGCTCTGTACCTGTCGGCACCTTTGCGGCGTACTGAACGGGGCGTATCTTGGAATCCTCATTTCAGGATGGTGGGTGAAACATGCCGGACATCAAGCACTTCGACCCCTATGCCACCCTGGAGACCGTGGTGCGGCTGTTCTGGCGGCAGGGCGTGGCCTCGACCGGGATCCAGGATGTGGTGACCGCGACCGGGCTCAACCGCTCCAGCCTGTACGCCACGTTCGGCGGCAAGCAGGAGCTCTACCTTGCTGCGCTGCGCCGCTACCTGGAGCAGCGGTCCCAGCCGATGTTCCGGCGCCTGGCCGAGGACGAGCGGGGACTGCCCGCCATCTCCGAATTCTTCGGCGGCCTGATCGAGGCCCGTTGCTCGGGCGAGTACGCCCGCTGGGGCTGCATGGTCTCCAACGCGCACGCCGGGGCCGAGAACAGCGACCCAGAGGTACGCGCCGTCCTGGACCAGCATCACCAGGAGCTGCGCGACGCGATGTACGCGGCGCTCGTCACTGCCGAGCGCCAGGGGCAGCTGTCCGCCGGTGCCGCCCCAGGCGCTTCCGCCGACCTGCTGGCGCTGCTCGCCTACGGCGTCAACCTGCGCTCGCGTGCCGGTGCAGACGCCGCGACCCTGCGCAAGACGGTGACCGCCGCCTTGGACTCGATCGGAGCCCGGGCGGCGGCATAGACGTGCGTGGATCTGGCTCTCAAGTGGCATTGGGTGCAGGTGACGTGCCCGGACGCAGAGCGTGGGCGGCCGTCGTTTCCGCTTGTGCCGCATCCGCCGTGTAGTCCCCAGGCGATGTGACGTCGATGCCCTCGGGGGCCTTCGCCGCCTTCAGGACGAAGGTCAGGACCACAGTCACCGCCACGTTCAGGATGAACGCGGTGAGGCCGATGTAGCCGATCTCGCCGATGCCCGGGATCTCCTTGGCCGAGCCGCCGAAGTGCTTCTGGGTCGGGGGGGCGACGCCGTACGCGGCGACCGTGCCGTAGACCATGCCGAGCGCCCAGCCGGCGAGCAGGGCCCAGCGGTGGAACCAGCGGGTGAAGAGACCGCCGACCAGGGCCGGGAAGGTCTGCAGGATCCAGATGCCGCCCAGCAGCTGGAAGTTGATGGCCACCGTCTTGTCCATGGTGAGGACGAAGACCAGCGCGCCCACCTTCACCAGGAGCGAGACCAGCTTGGAGACCTTGGTCTCCTGTGCGGGCGTGGCGTCCGGCTTGATGAAGTCCTTGTAGATGTTGCGGGTGAACAGGTTCGCGGCCGCGATCGACATGATGGCCGCCGGGACCAGCGCGCCGATACCGATCGCCGCGAAGGCCACCCCCGCGAACCACGCCGGGAACATGTCCTCGAACAGCTGCGGGATCGCCAGTTGCCCGTTGGTGACCTTGACTCCGGCCGCGATCGCCATGAAGCCGAGCAGCGCGAGCAGGCCCAGCATCAGGGTGTAGAGGGGCATCACCGTCGTGCTGCGTCGGATCACGTCGCGGCTGCGGGAGGACAGCGTCGCCGTGATCGAGTGCGGGTACATGAACATGGCCATCGCGGAACCGAGCGCCAACGTCGCGTACGTCCACCGGGCGTTGGGTGCGCTGACCAGGGTGCCGCGCGGTCTGCCGGTGGCGGGGCTGGTCTGGCTGTATGCCTCGTTGGCCTTGGCGAAGATGTCGTCGAAGCCGCCCAGTTTGATCGGGATGTAGATGATCGCGACGACGATGACCAGGTAGATCAGCGTGTCCTTGACGAAGGCGATCATGGCGGGGGCGCGCAGGCCGGAGGAGTAGGTGTAGGCGGCCAGCACGCCGAAGGCGATCAGCAGCGGCAGGTCCTTGATGAACCAGTTCGTGTTCTCGCCGCCGCCGACGCCCAGCACGTCCAGCACGGCCTGGATGCCGACGAGTTGGAGCGCGATGTAGGGCATCGTGGCCAGGATGCCGGTGAAGGCCACGGCGAGCGACAGGCCCTTCGAGCCGAAGCGGCCGCGGACGAAGTCGGCGGTGGTGACGTACCCGTGGCGGTGGCACACGGACCACAGCCTGGGCAGGAAGGTGAAGATCAGGGGGTAGACGAGGATGGTGTAGGGCACCGCGAAGAAGCCGGCCGCGCCCGCCGCGTAGATCGCCGCCGGCACGGCGACGAACGTGTAGGCGGTGTACACGTCGCCGCCGAGCAGGAACCAGGTGATCCAGGTGCCGAACGACCGACCGCCCAGGCCCCATTCGTCGAGGGTGTGCTCGTCGCCGGGCTTGCGCCAGCGCGCGGCGAGGAAGCCCATGACGGTGACGAGCAGGAAGAAGAGGGTGAAGACGGCGAGTGCCACGGCGTTGACGCCGCCGGTCATGGCGCTGTACCTCCCTTGCTCGGCAGGTGCGTTGTCGCCGTGGCCTGGGCGGCAACGGCCTCGCTGCTGACGAGGTCGTCGAGTTCGGCGTCCAGCGCGGTCGCGCCCTCGGGGGCCTGGGTGGCGGCCTGCGGGTTGCTGCCGCGGACGGCGACGGCAAGTCCTGCCAGGGCCATGGGGAGTGCCACGAACACCGCGGCGGTGCGGATGCCTCCGGGTGCCGAGAGGATCAGTGCGATCAGGGGCGGGCCGAAGGCTCCGCCGGACTTGCCGACGGCCGCAGCCCAGCCGCCGGCGGTGCCCCGGATGGCCAGGGGGTAGATCTCGGCCGTGTAGGGGCCGATGAGCGCGATGACACCGGCGGTGCCGGCGAACAGCAGCATCACGGTGGCCAGCAGGATGGTCCGGCTGCCCTCCAGCCCGATGGCTGCGAGCGTCAGGAGGGCGCCGACGGTGAGGGCAGCGTAGACGACCATGGTGCCCTTGGCCGACCAGCGCATGTAGAGCCATGCGCCGACCGCGCAGGTGGGAATGGAGAGCAGCGATGAGATGAATAGCAGGGTGGCGGCGGACATGCCGTGCTGGCCGGAGGATTCCAGCTGGCTGGGCAGGAAGGTGATGAAGCCCCAGTAGACGAGGCCCCAGCCCAGTGCGTAACTGCTGACGACCAGTGTCTTGGCCGTCTGCGGGCGCTTGAACAGGGCGGAGGCGGGGACCTGCTTCGCCCTTGTCTGCCGGGCGGTGAAGGCGGCCGATTCGGGGATCCAGCGGTTCAGCGCGATCAGGATCAGGACCAGCGGAAGCTGGGCGAACCAGGTCACGCGCCAGCCGGCCAGTGGGATGAGGACGGCGGCCAGTCCGGAGGCGGCCATGTAGCCGCCGGTGGTGGTCAGTCCAGCCTGCAGGACCATGATGGCCGCGCGTCGGCCGGGCGGCAGGCTCTCGGTCATCAGGGCATAGACGACGGGCAGCATGCCGCCGGCCGCCATGCCCATCAGGGCGCACATGACGAGGGTGCCGCCGAAGGTCGGCATGGCGCCGCACACCGTGGTGCCGAGGAATAGCAGGGAGGCGATGAGGATGGTGGCCCGACGGCCGATTCGGTCCGCCGCGCGTCCCCAGACGAGTGATCCGAGCACGGTGCCGGTCAGCGCGACCGTGGGCAGCCACGAGACGTCGGCGGCGCTGAGGCCGTATTCAGCCCGCAGGCCGGGTGCGATGAACGCCAGGGTGGCGGGCTTCATCTGGTCCACCAGGAGGGCGAAGGTCAGGATGGTGATGAGGCGGCGGCGGCTCGCGTTCGTGGCGGGGGCCGGAGTGGGGGCGGCGGGGCGGGCGCCGGCGGTCCGCGGCTGCACGACCGCGATGCCGGAGAGCACCACGCCGACGACAATGGCGGCCATGGCCGCCCACATGATCGCCGGTGGCATGTCCATCATGGACATGTGGAAGTCCATGGACGCGGAGTCGATGAACATCCACAGGTGCTCGACAACGCCGGCGCAGGTGAGGACGACACCGGTCCAAAACAGGAACGGCCGGGGTATCAGCGAAGCGGGTGGTGCGGACAAGGTCAACTCCTCGCGGAAAGCTGGGCGTCGGGGCCTTCAAGCTGCTCGACCGTCGGACGGTCCTTGAGGCCGAGTACGTCGGGCCAGCGCGGGTCGTCGGGGTCGACGACGAGGCGGCGGGCGTAGAAGCTGTCGAAGAAGGACAGGACGAACATCGGCAGGAGGGTCCAGATCGCCACCTGCTCCAGCGGCTGGTTGCCGGTGAGCGCGCCGATGATGACCACCACGAACACGTTCGGGTAGGTCATGGCGGTGTAGTCGTCGAGCGTCTGGACGTGGCGTCGACGCTTGAGCAGGGCGGCGACCAGGCGCAGGCCGACGGCGATGCCTACCGCGGTGGGCGCACAGGTGGTGAAGCCGTGCAGGTCGAGCTTGAGGCAGACCAGCACGATGAACGCGGTCAACAGGAGCACGGCTACGTATCCGTTGCGCTCGCCGTATTTGGCCGTGCGGATGGGAGAGCGTTCCCGCAGACGTTTGACCAGGAGGTAGACCAACGTGACGACGCCGGTGGAAGTGGCGGCGCTGATGGCCACCGCCGGGGCGACGTCCTCGTGCAAGGTCAGGGCGAGGACGGTGGAGAAGGACACGGTCCCGGCCAGTGAGGAGAGCAGGACCTGCGCGAACGTCGGCATGATCATTCCGCCGAGGCAGCGGCTGACGGTCATCGCCACCACCGAGCTGGGGGTGGCGAGGAATACCGCGGCGATCGCCGCCGTACTCGTACTGCCTGCGTCCGACCAGGCCACCAGGGCGGCGAAGGCGATCGGCAGGGCGAGGTAGCGCAGGGCGACGGACCGGAGCGTGCCGCGGTCGGTGACGAAGGTGCGGGCGTTTTCCAGCTCGATGCGGCACATGGTGATGACGCTGGCCAGCACCAGGAGCATCAGCAGCACGTACGGGGACGCCGACAGGTGCATCCCGGCCAGGTTGGCCAGGAGGCCGGCGGCCAGTCCGACGCAGAAGACCACGGCATGGTTGACGACGATCCAGTCGTAGACCATGTTCATGGTTTTGTTCTCGTTCTTGACGTAGCTGTGGATCCGATCGCCCTGCAACATCTGGGAGTTCGGCAGGCGCAGGTCGTAGGACTCGTCGGCCGGACGGGCCAGGATGAACCGGCAGATCAGCTCGACGACGTACTTGTGGGAGACCACGCAGACCATTTCGCCGCGGCGCAGCGCCGGCAGCAGCTCTTCCTCGTAGAAGGCATGCACGCGGTCCTTGAACTGTGCGAAGGTTTCGCCGCCGTGCATGGTGGGGCTGTCGGCGTTCATGGCGCGCTCGTACTCGGCGATGCCGTGGCGGCGCTGGAGGATGGACTTGCTCTCCAGCGTGTAGCTGCCGAAGTCGCGCTCCATCAGGCGCTCGTCGACCACGACTTCGGGAGCATCCGCGGCGGTGGTGTCGAGACGGAAGATGGTGTCGGCGGTCTCGTAGGCGCGGGTCAGCGGGGAGACGTAGACGCGGTCGAAGTGCTGACCGCGGTGGCCCTTGGCGACCTTCTCGGCCTGGATGCGGCCGAGGAAGGTCAGCGGGGCGTCGCGCTGACCGGCGATGCGGTGGACGGAATTGCAGGTCGATTCGCCGTGCCGGACCATAAAAAGTCGGCTCAGCAGATCCTGCTGGTTCTCGACGGTCATCACGCGTCCTTCTTCGGGGCGTGCTTGACCTGCTCGGCGTACTGGGAGTCCCAGCCCGCCAGTTTGGTGATGTCGCACAGGTTATGGACCGCGTGCTTCTGCACAAGCGTGGCCAGCAGGGAGACGGTCCGCCGGGCCTGCTGAGGGGCGAGGCCGAACTCGCGGGCGAGGGCGGCGCCGAAGTCCGCCAGATCGTCGTCCAGGATGGCGCGGTACTTGCGGCGCTCGGTGCGGTCCTGGGCCTGCAGGTAATTGACGGCGTTGGGGTAGGCGCTGTCGCGGGCGTGGTCCTGCAGGCGCTGGCGCAGGCGGGTGGCCTGCGGTTCCTCGGTGGCGAGGTCGGCGGCGATCCAGTCGCTGCTGCGGATCAGGCAGTGGTGGATGCCGTCGGGAATGTCCATCTGCTCCTCGCCGCTGGCGGATTCGAGGCGGCGCAGCACCTCCATGGCCGTGTCGAAGCACTGGTTGCGCAGGGTGCCGATGCTGAACACGAACGCGCCGAGCCGGCCGCGGCGGGTGGTCTCGTCGCCCTGGCGCATCGGGCCGACGCCGAACAGGCCCGCTGCCACCCCACCGTCGGCGGCGATGAGCTCGCCGTGGGTGCCGACCTCGATGCCACGGTGGGTCTTGGTCTGCGGCTGCGCGTAGCCGTGTGCGTTGACCAGGCCGTGCCACAGGGGGTGGCCGGTGCGCTCGTAGTCGGTGTTGTTGCCCAGGCAGTTGACGACCCGGTCGACGACGAGGTCGGGCTGGTCGGCGAAGACCACCCGGATCTTCGTGCCGTCCTCGGCGGGGCGCAAGTCCTGGATGATGGCGGACATCACGTCGACGGTCTTCGGGGCGCCGTTGTATCCGCGCATCCGGCTGCGCACGACGCCGCCGATCTCTCGCACGGTGCTGGTGCGGTTGGTGACGATCAGGCTCTTGTATTTGTCGAGCAGCATCCGCACGTCGCGGGCGTCCATGCGGGAGACCAGCTCGATGACGTACGGCTCCCACGCCTTCATGACCCGCTCGGGGAAGACGGCCTCGAGCGCGCTGCCCGGCTCCACGCCGTGCTCGTCGAGCAGGTGCGCGTACTCTGCCTTGATCCCCTCCACCACCGCCTCGGGGGTGAGCTCCTTGGCGTCGAGGAAGGGCGGCCGGCGGGACTGCCAGATGTCGTGCTCGTGGTCGACGGGGTAGGTGCCGTGCATGTGGCCGCCGCGCGAGCAGATCAGGATCTGCCCCCGGTGGCCGGCGTGGATGAGGGAGACCACCGTGTCGAAGGCCGACAGCGCGGAGCCCGTGACAAGGACGCTCTCCTCGGCGCCGACCGCCTGGAACCAGTCCTGCGCGCCGGGGGCGTAGGGGTCGGCGAGGAAGCGGTCGCAGTCCTTGATGCGGTGGTAGAAGGGCGCCTGCACCGGAGAGAGGTGACCGGTCGCCAGGACCACCTGGTCCGACGGCAGATCGTGCACACCGCCCTGCTCTGAGGCGTCGGCGTACTTGACGACATACCCGTCGCCCCGCCGGTGAACGTCGATGACCTCACCGGAAAGCTCCCGCAGAGTCACCTCGGCGTCGGCATCGGCGGCCGCGTCGCGCAACCGCTCGGCCAGGTACTGCCGGAAGATCCGCCGCGGCACCACGCAGGCCACGCCGAAGCTGTGGTACTGCCACTTCTGCGGCCACTCGGAGCGGTCCGCCTCCTCGTTGGCCCACTCCAGGAAGTCCTCCGGGCGCTCGCGGCGCAGCGTGATCCGGCCGGCCTGGATGTTGAGCATGTGCTCCCAGTTGGTCGATGCCTGGCCGAAGGCGATACCGCCGTAGCGGTAGCCCTCCTCCCGCTCTATCAGGCATATCTCCAATGGTGCGTCGGCGAAGTGGAGCAGCCGGATGGCGGTGAGCGTGCCCGAGAACCCGGCGCCGACGATCGTGACGCGACGTATGCCGGGAGCCGTATTGGCCATGGAGTCGTGCTGCATGCTGCTCTCGCGCATGGCCATGTCGGCCATGCCGCGGTCCTGGCTCAGGCTGTCCTGCATCGTGGGGTGCTGCGTTTCCACGGTCTTGTCTCCTTCGGTGGGGGAAGAGTCAGTGCCACTCGTGGGTGAAGCGGACCGTTATGGCGTCCCGGATCGAGTTGTGGACGATGCAGCCCCGCTCGGCCTTGAGCAGGGGCTTGGAGATCAGGTCCTGGAGGGCGACGGGCGCCGAGATCTGCACCGTGATCTCGGAGAAGCGGGTCGGTGCGCTCACGAGGCTTCCGTCCACCTGGAAGCTGATCGCGGAGGCGTCGGCCTGTGGGTCCTGTGCCTTCAGGGCGGCGAGGAAGGTGCTCACGTAGCACCCGCCGAGTGCCAGAAGCAGCAGCTCCCCGCCCATGGGGCCGGCGTCGGTGCCCTCCTTCTCCTTGGGCCGGTCGATGGTGAGCGTGTGGTCTCTGGCCTGGCCCACGACGACGCTGCCGCCGACGGGGCGCAGGGACACACCGATTTCGGGCATGGCGATGCACGGACTCCTGTCCTGGAAGGGGCACGCAGGGCTCGGCGTCGGAGGCGAGTGGGATTCCCGGGGTGCCTGTGAGCGGGGACGGGCCTCAGCATCAGGACGGAATACGGGTTCCGGAGTGATCGTGGATGATCCTGGATGCGCTCCGTGGCCGGAGGTCAACAGACGGATACCGCTTGACAGCCGCAGCCCCAGGTCGTCTAACTTGAAACGAGTGTTCCAAGTTTTTGGTGGCCCAGGTGTCCCAGGGGGAGGATGTTCGTGCCGCAGGTACTGGATCCAGTAAAGACCCGCACGATCGACGAGTTCATCGCGGAGCTGCGGCTGCTCAAGGCGTGGGCTGGCAATCCGTCGATCACCGAGATCACTCGGCGTATCCACCGGGACTGGCAGCGGGCAGGACGCCCGCGCGGCGAATGGCCGGCCCGCTCGACGGTGGGCAACTGCTTCCAGCTGGGCCGCCGCCGCCCCAACTCCGACCTGTTGTTGGCCGTGGTCCAGGCACTCGTGGGCGCCGACGAAGCGATCCTCTCCGTGTGGCGGCAGTCGCTTCGCGCGGTGCTCGGCGAGGCCGAGGCCGCCGCACGGGTCAGCGCCTACGACCGGCTGCCCGCAGGACCTTCCGTATTCGTCGGCAGGACCGACCTGGTAGCCAAGGCGGAGAACTTACTGAGCGGTCAGAGCAGGCCGGCGCTGGCACTGGAGGGCATGCCCGGAGTGGGCAAGACGTCGCTGGCCCTGCACCTCGCGCACCGGCTGCTCGCCGAGGAACGAACCGACACACCAGTCCTGTTCGCGAACCTGCGCGGCTCCGCACCACAAGGCCCGCCCGCCGACCCGGCCGCCGTCCTGGAGACCTTCCTCCGCCTGCTCGGCACCACCGGCGACCGCATCCCGTTCGGCCTCGACGCGCGAGCAGCTCTCTACCGGCACCTTCTGGCGGGAACTGGTGCACTAATCGTTCTGGACGACGCGGCAGACGCGGAACAGATTCGGCCTCTGGTGCCCCGAACTCCCGGATGCCGCACGGTGATCACCAGTCGGAGCGCGTTGACCGGCCTCGATGAATGCGACCGACTGCCGGTGCCACTGCTTGAGCCGGACGACTCCGTCGAACTGCTGCGGGCGACGGCGGGAGCTGACCGCGTTGCCCCAGCCGTCCCGGTTGTCGAGCAGATCGCGGACCTGCTGGGCCACCTCCCGCTGGCGCTGTCGGTCATCGGCCGCCACATGCGCGACCACCCAGCCTGGGCGCTGGGCGACTACTACCGCGAGCCCCTGATCAGCCTGGCCCTTGAGGACGGAGTACGGACCACGCTGTCCGCCTCCGACGCAAGGCTGCCGAAGGATGCGCGACGGCTGCTGCGCCTGCTCGCCCTCCATCCGTTGCAGGAGATCGACGCTGCCACGGCCGCCGCCCTCCTGGGCGAACCAAGCACCACTGCCGAGCAACACCTCACCACCCTGACGGCAGCGCACCTGATCGAGTGCACCGCGCCCGGCGGCTACCGCCTCCACCCCCTCGTCCACGCCTACGCGGAGGAACGTATCTGCATCGACGAACCGGCTACCCGCATCCGCCAGGCCCTGGGCCGCCTGCTGGAACGCGGCTGCAGCCGCGAGGGCGCCGTACGACTGGAAACCCGCACCCTCCACACACTCCGCCTGCCTATACCGCAGCAGCACGCTGAAGCAGACGAAGAGCCCACAATGCTGCAACAGCTGCACACAGGGCGGGTACTCGCAGCCTGATGGGCCGCGAACGGATTCACCCTACGGACGCAAAGAGGAGGAGGACATGCCCGCCGACCAGCTCCCGGTCCTCGTCTTCGACGTCAACGAGACACTCAGCGACCTCACGCCGCTGCGCGGCCGCTTCGAGGACATCGGTGCGCAGGGGCATCTGCTAGCGACATGGTTTGCCGGGGTCTTGCGAAGCCGTCCCGTCGGAGAGAAGGACTTGGCCGTTGCCGAGCCGTTCGCCGACCAATTCAGTGACTGCGAGGGCCAACGTGCCTTTGCGGCCGCCTCCCGGTATCGGCAGTGCGAATTCCGCTGTGGCCAGGAAGAACCGTCAGGCTCCGGTGTGGATGTATCCCGCCCAAAGGAGGGGCGCTTTGGGAAGTCTGCTGCGGAGGGAGCGGACGGAGTGGTGCAGAGCCGTGGCTGCGTGATCCGTGTTGAGATGTCCTGACTCCGCGGTGAGCCCTCTGTAGAAGGAGTCCGCCACCTCAACGGCCATCCGGTCCTCGATCGTCCACAGGGTGCCGATCACCTGGCGGAAGCCGAGCATCTGGAACGCGGTGGTCAGATGAATCGATTCGTTGAGCAGCTGCGCCGAGCTGGTGAGCGCGGTGACGCACGCAGAGAGATACGCGAGGTCGGCTTGGTCGAGGCGGGCCGAGGCGAGGCTGCTGACGTTGAGGGGGTCTTGGGCGAAGTCCTCCAGGAAGAGCTGGCTGAGGGACGGATCCTGCTCGTGGACGGCACCGTGGCAGGCGAAGTGGGCGATCGAGGCGCCAGCCAGTTCCGTGAGGACTCGGGCCTTTGTCGGTACGTGCGCGGGGCCGTTCGTCGGGTCCAGAAACCTCTCTGCCTGCTTGTGCAGCGTCGTGCTTCCGGTCAGCACGACTGGGCGTGGCACTTGGGCCTGGACCGCCGCTGCCTCTGCCGGTGCGTAGGGCAGCTCGGAGAGCCCCGTTGTGAACGGCATGGTCACGATCAGAGACTTGCCCGCCTCGTTGAGCGGAGCCGGCCGGCGGCGGGCGTGGCGCAGCGCCCTGAGGGTGGGGATGTAGGAGGAGACAACCCGGTCCAATGTGGAGCGGTTCTCGCCGTCTGTGGGCGGATGGCCTGCGGCGTGCAAAGGCAGTAGGCCGAGGAGTCCGCCCGGTGCCCACCAGACCCGCGGCCAGTTCTCCCCGGCCGGAGGCGGGTTCGTGAAGCCGAGCGCGTCGAGGACGGGGCCGACGGCGATGTCCCACAGCTGTCGCAGGACCTCGCCGAGGGTGTGCTGAGCGGCCAGGCGCTCGCGGCGGTCTGCGTCGTCGGCCACGGTGCGGGGCAATGCCTCGTGAAACCTGCCGACCATGTCGAGCACCATCTCGCGGGTGAGTGCCCGGAGCGGCAGGTGAGTGACCGTCTCCCCTGTGACGAGCAAGGCATCGCTGCGGTGGTCGCTGACGTTGAGGAACACGACCGGGCCTTGCCCGGCCTCCACGCGGAGATCGTCCACCGACTGGGGCGGCAGGAGGAACGATGTGAAGCCGTCGAGGGACCGGATTGTATCCAGGGTGGTTGCGAACTCAGCGGCGATCACGTGCCGGTCGGAGGTGTCGGGCCTGATGCCTGGTAGTGCAGACGTGGCGTCTTGGCTGAGCCGTTCGCTCAAGTTGGCCAGCCGGTCAGCGAGTTGAGGATGCGCGGAGCGCAGCAGCGTGAGGTCGCTGCTTGTGTTCAGTGCCTGGCCCAGGATGACCGCCCGTCCCGTCTCGATGAGGCGCAAGGCCCTGACGGCGTACTCGTTGGCCCCCGCGCCATTGCTCGGTGCCGTCTCACCAGCGGCGAGGGCGAGTGCGACGGCATCGTCGGTGAGCCGGGAGAAGCGGCTCAGTTGCTCCTGCTGGTCGGTTCGGCGCAGACGGTGGGAGGCCACCTCGGGCAGCAGGTCGACTGCGCTCTCCAGGAGGTCCGCGGCGCGGTTGGGTTCGCGCTCAGCTGTGAGCCGAGCGGCTTCCTGAGCGGCCTGGATGCGCCACCAGGTTGTGGCCGACGGTGTGTGCACGGCTCGGGTCAGAACGGACACGGCTTCATGGCGGTTCTCCTCGCTGTCCGTCAGTGCGTGGCGGGCAGCGATCGCCAGGCCGAGGGTGCCGAGGAAGGCGGCTCCCTCGGGCTGGTCGTTCGGCGTCAGGTCCGCCGCTTGGCGCAAGCTGGCGATGGCGTGGTCCAGATCGGCCGGCGTCCCTGTCTTTCGGTACCGGAGGAATAGGGCGGTGCCGTGGTTGCCTTGGTGAATTGCCCTGTCACGATGGTGGTCTGAAGGCGTGAGAGGCAGCGCGGCACTGTGCATCGCGATGGCCTCGTCGATGTCGTCGTGGGCCTGTGTGTGTTCGAATCGCCGCGATAGTGCGATACCGAGGTTGCCGTGAAACCGTGCCCGGTTGATATGGCCCTTCGGCAGCTGTCGGAGTGCTCGGCGTAGCAGGTGAGGGGCCTCGCGTTTTCCGGACAGGCTTCTGACCGTTAATTTTACGCGGCGATTCGCAACTTCTCATACTCGGCATGGACTTCACGCGGAGG
>NZ_JBIWLX010000050.1:0-17557 GCF_044766405.1 Streptomyces sp. NPDC102270
GCGCCGCGGCCCCCCCCCCGCCCCGGGGCCCCCCCCCCCCGCCGCCCGCCCCCCCGCCCCCCCCCCGCCCCCCCCCCCCCCCCCCCGCGCCCCCCCCCCCCCCCCCCCCCCCCCGCCCCGCCCGCGGGGGCCGCCCCCCCCCCCCCGCCGGGCCCCCCCCCCCCCCCCCCGGCGTCCGTGCACAGAGGTGTCACCAGGCGGTCTGGGCCTTGTCCTCCGAGGGGAACAGGATCCACAGGGCTATGTAGAGCAGGAACTGCGGGCCCGGCAGCAGACAGGACACCAGGAAGATCACGCGCATCGTGGTCGCGGAGGTGCCGAAGCGCCGTGCCAGCGCGGCACACACTCCGCCGATCATGCGGCCGTTGGTGGGGCGGGCGAGGCGGGACATTGCGGCTCCTTCGTGAGCGTCGGGGTCGGGTCCGGGTGACCCTCTCCAGCTGTCTTCAACGCTACGGAGACGAACGCCACAAAGCGTCGCTCTACGGTGCGATCCCGACCCTGGGAATCGTCGGGGTCCTACCCTGAGCCGGCTCCTCCTGGCGGACGGTGGTGCGCCGGCGCCGCTCGGTCCTGCGGCGCAGCGAGTGGCGCACCGCCGGCACGACGACGAGGTGCGCGAGGGCGACGCCCGCGGTGTTCAGGAACAGGGAGTCGATGTCGACGACCTGGCCGGGGACGCCGGTCTGGAACAGCTCTATGCCCAGGGAGATCAGCGAGCCCGCGACACAGGTGCGGATCAGGGAACCGACGGGCGACGCCCACAGCCGACCGTGCACCATCGGGAGCAGCAGCCCGAGCGGGGCCAGCAGCGCGAGCCCCTCGCCGATCCGCAGGGCCGCCTCCCGCCCGCCGAGGGCGAGGTCGGCGCGGATGCCGGCGAACGGATGCAGATTGGCCGGGACGACCCAGGGCACGTCCAGCGGACGCAGCGTGAACCAGGCGACGAACGCGAGGTGTGCGACCAGGAGGGCACCTCCTGCCACACGGACGCGAAGGGCGGCATTGCCGCCTACGAAGCCTTGACGCTGCACGATCCCCTAGACGCCCCGCTCGGCACGATCGGTTCCGGAAGGCCCGGGGTACCCGGGTGAGGGCTGCGCCACACGGGGTGGCCGGACCCGCGTCAGCCGCCCGTCACCTCGGTCGACGGCGGCTGGTGGCTGCTCGGCTGGGAACGGACCTCGTCCGTGCAGTCGTAGCGGCGCAGCGGTGCGGTCGTGGGGCCGCCGAGGATGACGGAGCCGTCGCCCTCGGCCGCGGCCGAGTCGGAGAAGGTGCACACGACCTGGGCGAGGGCGTACGCGGAGAGCTCGGCAGGCGGGGTGCTCAGCCGGAGCGCGTCGTCGGGGTCCTTGGGGCGCGGGCCGCCGACGGTCATGCCGCCGCGGACGTACGTCTGGTAGCCGGCCTCCCGCTCGGCCGTCGACGGGGTCTCGGCGAGCTGGTCGAGGAGCCCCTGCGCGACCAGCACCCGCCGCTGGGAGTCGGCGGTCCCGTCCGGGACCCTCAGGCTCCGGTCGACGGCCACCAGCGAGGACCCGCACAGCAGGAACACCTGCACGGCCAGCCCGTGCGAGGACGGCTCCGCGGCGTCCGGCTCGGACAGCGAGCACCGCACCCGTGAGGGCGCGGGACCGAAGTCGGTGGGCACCTCGGTGGGCCGGATCCCGCACCCGGCGACCAGCAGGGCGAGCAGCGGGAGCGCCAGCAGCCGCGGCACGTCCAGTCCGGCGCGCGGTGCGTCCGCCCGCCGCGTCCGTCGTCCCTCCGGGCGCATCACGCCTGTCCCTTCTTCGCCTTGTCGTCGTCCTTCTTGGCCTCCATGAGCTGTTCCGCCAGCGCCGAGGCGTCCCGGGGAAGTCGCAGCGTGAAGACGGCGCCCCCGCCGGGGGAGTTCGCCGCGGTGATCTCGCCGCCGTGGATGTGGGCGTTCTCCAGGGCGATCGAGAGGCCCAGGCCGCTGCCCTCGGAGCGCGGGCGGGAGGCGCTGGCCTTGTAGAAGCGGTCGAAGACGTGCGGGAGGACGTCCTCGGGGATGCCGGGGCCGTGGTCGCTGACCCGGATGACGATCTCGTCGTCCGCCGTGCGCACCGCCACCCGCACCGGGGAGCCGCCGTGCTTGAGGGCGTTGCCGATCAGGTTGGCCAGGATCACGTCGAGGCGGCGCGGGTCGAGGCGGGCGTGCATGCCGCGCTCGGCGTCCAGCTCCACCGCGTCCAGCCACGCGCGCGCGTCGATGCACGCGGTGATCTGGTCGGCCAGGTCGACGTCGTCCAGGACCAGCCGGGCCGTCCCCGCGTCGAAGCGGGTGACCTCCATCAGGTTCTCGACCAGGTCGTTGAGCCTGCGGGTCTCGCTGACCACCAGCCGCACGGCCGGCTCGATCATCGGGTCCATGGAGCCGGACTCGGCCTCCAGCTCCTCCTCCAGGATCTCCGTCACGGCGGTCATCGCGGTGAGCGGCGTCCGCAGTTCATGGCTCATGTCCGCCACGAACCGCCGGGACGCGTCGTCGCGGGCGGACATGTCCTCGACCCGTTTCTCCAGCGCCTCGGCCGCGTAGTTGAACGTCCGTGACAGGTCGGCGAGTTCGTCGGTCCCCGACACCCTGAGCCGGGTGTCCAGCTTGCCCTCGCCGAGCCGCCGGGCGGCGACTCCCAGCCGGTGCACCGGCTTCAGTACGGTCGTCGCGGCGGCCTGCGCGAGCAGCGCGGAGCCGATCAGGGCGAGCCCGGTGGCGATACCCAGCGACCAGGCGAGGGAGTTGAGGTCCTTGGCCTCCGGTTCGAGCGACGTGAGCATGTAACCGGTCGGGCCGCCGCCGATCACCCGGGTGCCGGCGACCAGGTACGGGGTGTCGTGGTCGACGGTCCGCTGCCAGTACAGGTGGTAGGCGTACTTGTTGGCGGAGTCGACCTTCTGCTTCTCGTTCACCGCCTCGCGCAGCGACACGGGCACGTCCTGGAGCGTGAAGCCGTCCAGGGCGCCCGAATTGCCGTACACCGCCCTGCCGGCTGCGTCGGAGGACACGAGCAGCACGCCGAAGCGCTGGCTGCTGCCCGCCATCTGCCCCGCCGCCTGCTGGAGTTCGTCCTGCGTGGGGTTCTCCGGCAGGGCACCCGCACGGTTCTGCATCTCCTGCTGGAAGTCCCGCAGCACCGCGTCCTGGGCGCGGGTGAGGACCGCCTCACGGTTGAGCCAGTAGGCGATCCCGGACGCGGACACGGCGGCGGTCAGCGCCACCAGGCCGAAGACGACGACGAGCCGCAGCCGCAGACTGGTGAAACGCAGCCCTGACCACACACCCTTACGAGCCGCGAACCAGCCGCGGAACCCCCCTTGTGCTTCGGTCACTGAGGCGTGTCCAGCCGGTAACCCACGCCCCGCACGGTACGGATGAGCGTCGGGGACGACGGCACATCCTCGACCTTGGCGCGCAGCCGCTGGACACAGGCGTCCACCAGGCGCGAGTCACCGAGGTAGTCGTGCTCCCAGACCAGCCGCAGCAACTGCTGCCGGGACAGGGCCTGACCGGGCCGCCGGCTCAGCTCCAGGAGCAGCCTGAGCTCGGTCGGGGTGAGCTGGAGGTCCTCGCCGTTCTTCGTCACGGTCATGGCCGCGCGGTCGATGACCAGGGAGCCGAAGCTCGCCGCGTCGGTCGACTCGCGTTCCCCGCGGCGCAGCACGGCCCGGATCCGGGCGTCCAGCACCCGCCCCTGGATCGGCTTGACGACATAGTCGTCGGCGCCGGACTCCAGTCCGACGACGATGTCGATGTCGTCGTTGCGCGCGGTCAGCAAGATGATCGGCAGCTGGTCGGTGCGCCGGATGCGCCGGCACACCTCGAACCCGTCGATGCCGGGCAGCATCACATCCAGCACGATCAGGTCCGGCCGCTGCTCACGCAGCAGCTTCAGGCCGTCCTCGCCGGTGGCAGCGGTGGCAACCCGGTGGCCCTGGCGCGTGAGGCTCAGCTCCAGGGCCGTACGGATGGCGTCGTCGTCCTCGATCAGCAACAGGGAAGGCACGGGCTCATTCTGGCCCATGGAGGGGGTGCGGTACGACCTGTGGGGACAGGCAGTCCGTACGGCACCCGTCCGTGGGTCCGCTGTGCAATTCCTGAGACCGGGCCCTGTGACAGGTCTGTGACAGTCGGCGGACACGGTCATGAAGGTGCGTTGGCAGAGTTCTCGGCACAGGCAAGGAACCACCGCCTGAGCAAGCCGAACACCGGAAGTCCACGACGGGGGGCGCGAGATGAACACGCTGCACAGCATCAGCACCAGCGCAGTGATCACTCGGCTGCACGACGTGAACGGGGGCCGGGGTTCCAAGGAGTCCGGTGCCGTGAGCGGGCGGGGGTGCGCTCGCGGCACCGGGCGTCAGCACACCGCGTACATGGCGGTGGTTGACACCTCCACGGGGGAATCGCACGGGGGATCGTCGTACAGGGAGGACTCGGGGGAGCGTCGCTCGCTGTCGGAGGCGGAGTTCACCGCCTACGTCCAGGAGCGCCGCGCCTCCCTGTACGCCACCGCCTACCACCTGACCGGTGACCGCTTCGAGGCCGAGGACCTGCTGCAGAGCGCGCTGTTCTCGACGTACAAGGCGTGGGACCGGATCAGCGACAAGGCCGCGGTCGGGGGCTACCTCCGCCGCACCATGACGAATCTGCACATCAGCGCGTGGCGCCGCCGCAAGCTGAACGAATACCCGACCGAGGAACTGCCGGAGACGCCCGGCGACACGGACGCGATGCGCGGCACCGAACTGCGCGCGGTCCTGTGGCAGGCGCTCGCCCGGCTCCCCGAACTCCAGCGCACGATGCTGGTCCTCCGTTACTACGAGGGCCGCACCGACCCGGAGATCGCGGAGATCCTCGACATCAGTGTCGGCACGGTGAAGTCCAGCATCTGGCGGTCCCTGCGCCGCCTGCGCGAGGACGAGGTCCTCAGCTTCGGCCGTGACGAGGAGAACGCCTTCGGGGAGCTCGTCGCCTGAGGGTGGGGGAAGCACGACACGGGGGAACGGGGGACCAGGGGTACCGGCTGGGGGGCCGGTACCCGTGGGGGGACCAACGGGGGAAGCACAAGAGCGGGACTGGAGGGCCGGGGGGTCCGTCCAGTCCCGCTTTCGTGTGTGCGGTCAGCCGGCCTTCATGAGCGTCGTCCCGGCCGGCGTGTCACCGACAGCGATGGCCTCGGCGGGGTCCCTGCCCTCGACGAGGTACGCGTTGGCCGTGCCTTCGGGAATGGCGCCCCCGGGATCGTCCGGGGTGTCGTCGCACTCCGCAATGCGGGCGGTGCCCAGGCGCTCGCCGACGGTGAAGTCCTCGTCCTGGGTGGGCAGATAGTCGCGGTTCTGGTACGTCACCACCCCCGCGCAGGAGCCCGCGGCCTCGCCGCCCGACGAGCAGCCGAGAGCCACCGTCAGCATCGCCACCGTCATGACCAGCCGTGCTGCCGTCATCAGCTTCCTTCCCGAGGTGACCGTCTTCCGGTCCTACGACGGAGAAGGCGCCGTTCGCGTTCAGGCCGCCGGAGTCGCCGCCGGGCGGCGGCCCGCTGCCGCGGCGACAAGGCGGCCGAGGGCCTCGTCCCTGTCGCACGGGTGGGCGCCCAGCGCGGTCTGGCGGGCGACGATCGAGCGCTCCAGGCGCATCAGGCGCCAGCCGCGGCGCAGCAGGAACGGCACGGACTTGCGGCCCTCGCGCAGGTCCCGCAGGAACCGGCGGCGGAACGTGCGCACCGGACCCCGGCTCAGGCACAGCGCGTCGCCCAGCACCCCGAGCTCCCGGCAGCGGGTGACGATCTCGGCGGCGAAGATGCCCTCCGCGATGAACAGCGGGGTACGGCCCATCTCGACCGCCTCCTCGCCGGTGCGGGCGCTCAACGAGATGTCGTAGACCGGGATCTTCGTGCGGCCCGTGCGGCACAGTTCGACGATCGCGGCCACCGCGGCGTCCGCGTCCCACGATCCGGGGTGGTCCCAGTCGATGTCGGAGCTCCCCGCCACCAGCGGCAGCGTCGGGTCGTCGCCCTCCTTGTAGAAGTCGTCGAGCCGGAGGACCGGAAGACCGGAACGGGCCGAGAGAAGGGACTTGCCGGAGCCGGAGGGGCCGCAGAGCAGCACGACTCGCGTCGGTATGGGCGGTTGGGAGCTCACGGGACACCAGTGTGAGGCATTCACCCGCTGTTCATCGACCCCGCGGGTTGGCTTTGAAGCGCGCGTCACACCTCAACTACCCTTCGTGTCGACACGCTTACCCAGTGCACAAAAAAGGTGGCAGAAACGATGGCCCGACACGCGAACCCGACCGTCCAGCGCACTCTCACCGCCCTCGCGACCGCGGGTGTCGCCCTCGGCGCAGGCGCCGGGGCGGCCGCCGCGGCCACCGAGCCGGTGGTCGACGTGCTGCACACCCGGCCCACCTCGCTCGGCAACATCGACCCCCAGTCCGGGCTCCGCTCCCTCACCGGCACGGTCGGCTACGTCACCGGCCCGGTCACCGGCCTCAAGCCGAACCCGCTGGCGGGCACGGGAGTGGACCCGCTGGACAACGGGGTGGGGACCCAGCTGGCGGACTTCCAGCCGCTGACGTCGCAGGCGGTGACCAGGCCGGTCGCGCAGGCGCAGTCGATCGGGAGCATCCCGGTGGTGGGGCAGGTGGCGGGACTGCTGAGCAACTGAACCGGACACACGGCCGCTTCGGCACGGAGCCGCGCCTTCCCCGGACGGAGGGAGGGCGCGGCTCCGCGGTGTCGTGGCCCGGTGTCAGTACGCGGAGCCGGACGCGCCCAGCGACCCCGTCGGGTGCCACACCGTCTTCGTCTCCAGGAACGCCGTCAGGCGGTCGATTCCCGGGGTCGCCGTCCAGTTGTCCACAGGCTGTGGACGCAGGACCCGCTTCAGGTTGTCCGCCGCCGCGATCTCCAGCTCCTTCGCGAGGACCTCGTCCGCGCCCGCCAGGTCGATCGCGTTGACGTCCTGGTGGGCCGCCAGAGGGGCCGCGATCTCCGCCGTACGGCCCGAGAGGATGTTGACCACGCCTCCGGGGACGTCGGAGGTGGCCAGGACCTCGCCCAGGGAGAGGGCGGGGAGCGGGGCCCCCTCCGAAGCGATCACCACCGTCGTGTTGCCCGTGGCGATCACCGGGGCGAGCACCGAGACCAGGCCCAGGAACGACGACTCCTGCGGGGCCAGGACGGCCACCACGCCCGTCGGCTCAGGGGAGGACAGGTTGAAGTACGGGCCGGCCACCGGGTTGCCGCCGCCCACCACCTGGGCGATCTTGTCGGTCCAGCCCGCGTACCAGACCCAGCGGTCGATCGTCGCCTCGACCTGCTCGGCCGCCCGGGACTTCGACAGCCCCTCGGCGTCGGCCACCTCGTGGACGAACTGCGCCCTGCGGCCCTCCAGCATCTCCGCGACGCGGTACAGGACCTGGCCGCGGTTGTAGGCGGTGGCCCCGGACCAGGCGCCGAACGCCTTGCGCGCGGCCACGACCGCGTCACGGGCGTCCTTGCGGCTCGACTGCGGCGCGTTCGCCAGCCACTTGCCCTTGGAGTCGGTCACCTCGTACACCCGGCCGCTCTCGGAACGCGGGAACTTCCCGCCGACGTACAGCTTGTAGGTCTTGAAGACACTGAGCCGATCAGACATCGAGGTACGCCTCCAGGCCGTGGCGGCCGCCCTCGCGGCCGAAGCCCGACTCCTTGTAGCCGCCGAACGGCGACGTGGGGTCGAACTTGTTGAACGTGTTGGACCAGACGACCCCGGCCCGGAGCTTGTTCGCCACCGCCAGGATCCGCGAACCCTTCTCCGTCCAGATGCCCGCCGAGAGGCCGTACTGGGTGTTGTTGGCCTTGGCGACGGCCTCGTCCGGGGTGCGGAAGGTGAGGACCGACAGCACCGGGCCGAAGATCTCGTCGCGGGCGATGGTGTGCGCCTGGGTGACGTTGGTGAAGAGCGTCGGGGCGAACCAGTAGCCGGAGGAGGGCAGTTCGCACTCCGGGGACCAGGGCTCGGCGCCCTCGGCCGTGCCCTTCTCGACGAGCGAGGTGATCCGCGAGAGCTGCTCGGCGGAGTTGATCGCGCCGATGTCGGTGTTCTTGTCGAGCGGGTCGCCGAGGCGGAGGGTGGACAGGCGGCGCTTGAGGGAGTCCAGCAGCTCGTCCTGGATCGACTCCTGGACCAGGAGCCGGGAGCCCGCGCAGCAGACCTGGCCCTGGTTGAAGAAGATGCCGGTGACGATCCCCTCGACGGCCTGGTCGATCGGGGCGTCGTCGAAGACGATGTTGGCGCCCTTGCCGCCCAGTTCGAGGGTGAGCTTCTTGCGGGTGCCGGCGACCGTGCGGGCGATCTCCTTGCCCACGGCCGTGGAGCCGGTGAAGGCCACCTTGTTCACGTCCGGGTGCGCGACGAGCGCGGCGCCCGTGTCGCCGTAGCCCGGAAGGATGTTGACGACACCCCGGGGCAGGCCGGCCTGGCGGCAGACGTCCGCGAAGAACAGCGCCGACAGGGGAGTGGTCTCCGCAGGCTTCAGGACGACGGTGTTGCCCGTCGCCAGTGCCGGGGCGATCTTCCACGCCAGCATCAGGAGCGGGAAGTTCCAGGGGATGACCTGGCCGGCCACGCCGAGGGGCTTCGGGCTCGTTCCGAATCCCGCGTGCTCCAGCTTGTCGGCCCAGCCCGCGTAGTAGAAGAAGTGCGCGGCGACCAGGGGGAGGTCGGCGTCGCGGGTCTCCTTGATGGGCTTGCCGTTGTCCAGGGTCTCCAGGACGGCGAGCTCGCGGCTGCGCTCCTGGATGATCCGGGCGATGCGGAACAGGTACTTGGCGCGCTCGGAGCCGGGCAGCGCGGACCACTTCTCGAAGGCCTTGCGGGCGGCCAGCACCGCCCGGTCGACGTCCGCCTCGCCCGCCTGGGCGATCTCGGACAGGACCTCCTCGGTGGACGGCGAGACGGTCTTGAAGACCTTGCCCTCGGCCGCTTCCACGAACTCGCCGTCGATGAACAGGCCGTAGGAGGGGGCGATGTCGACGACCGAGCGGGACTCGGGTGCCGGTGCGTACTCGAATGCGGATGCAGGTGCCATGGTGATCAGTCCACCGTCACGTAGTCGGGGCCGGAGTAGCGGCCGGTGGCCAGCTTCTGACGCTGCATCAGCAGGTCGTTCAGGAGCGAGGAGGCGCCGAAGCGGAACCAGTGGTTGTCCAGCCAGTCCTCGCCCGCCGTCTCGTTGACCAGCACGAGGAACTTGATGGCGTCCTTGGACGTCCTGATGCCGCCGGCCGGCTTCACGCCCACCTGGACACCCGTCTGGGCGCGGAAGTCGCGCACCGCCTCCAGCATGAGGAGGGTGTTCGCCGGGGTCGCGTTCACCGCGACCTTGCCGGTGGACGTCTTGATGAAGTCCGCGCCCGCCAGCATGCCGAGCCAGCTCGCGCGGCGGATGTTGTCGTACGTCGACAGCTCGCCGGTCTCGAAGATGACCTTGAGCCGGGCGTCCGTACCGCAGACCTCGCGCACGGCGACGATCTCGTCGTACACCTTCAGGTATCTGCCGGAGAGGAACGCGCCGCGGTCGATGACCATGTCGACCTCGTCGGCACCGGCGGCCACGGCGTCGCGCACGTCGGCCAGCTTCACGTCCAGGGCGGCACGCCCGGCCGGGAACGCGGTGGCGACCGAGGCGACCTTCACGCCGGAACCGGCGACGGCCTCCTTGGCGACGGCCACCATGTCGGGATAGACGCAGACCGCGGCCGTGGCGGGGGCCGTCCGGTCGGTCGGGTCGGGGCGGACCGCCTTGGCGCCGAGCGCCCGGACCTTGCCCGGGGTGTCCGCGCCTTCCAGCGTCGTCAGGTCGACCATCGAGATGGCGAGGTCGATGGCGTACGCCTTCGCGGTCGTCTTGATGGAACGCGTACCGAGGGAGGCGGCTCGCGCCTCCAGGCCGACCGCGTCCACGCCGGGCAGCCCGTGAAGGAACCGGCGCAGCGTGCTGTCGGACGCGGTCACGTCCGTGAGCGGGTGTGCGGCTGATGCAGTGGTGGGCATGGTCACCAGACGAGCATATCTACGCGCGTAGCGGCTGTACACCCCGGAGGGCGGGTTCTGCGGGCACTCGCAGGGCACCGCACATGAGCACCGACCCGGACGGCGCTTAGGATCGGCCTCATGACGACCGCACCCCCCGAGTCCAGGGACCGCATCTACCGCTCACCCATGGCGCTGATCGGCGGCTTCCTCCTCCTCGTCATCATCGGCTGGCTCGGCATCGACGCCGTCGTCTCCGGCACCGGCCGCACGCCGTGGCTCGCCCTCGCCGCGCTGATCCTCGTCCTACCGCTGGTGATCGCCTTCACCCTGCGCCCGGCCGTCTTCGCGAACGACGACCGGCTGCGCATCCGCAACCCCTTCCGCGTGATCGTCGTGCCGTGGGGCGAGGTCGAGATGTTCCGCTCCGGCTACTCGAACGAGGTGTTCGTCAAGTCCGGCGGCAAGTACCAGCTGTGGGCGATCCCGGTCTCCCTGCGCGGCCGCAAGAAGGCGGCCCGGCAGTCGGCCCGGCAGACCGCGGGCGGCGGCTCCGGCAGGGGCCTCGGCATGTTCGGCGGCGGAATGCAGGGGGGCGGCTTCGGTGGCGGTACGCCCGTCCCGGAGGGGCCTACCCGGGCCGAGACCGACAAGATCATGGACGATCTGCGGGAGACGCTGGAGACGCGGGGGGCGGCCAAGACGTCCCAGGGCGAGGTGGCCGTGCGGTGGGCGTACGAGATCGTGGGGCCCGCGGTGGCCGGGGCGGTGCTGCTGGCGATTCTGGTGGCTGTGGGGTGACGGCTCCCGCGGTGCCGGGAGCGGTTGTCGGGCGGCTGCGGGCCCGCGGTGGCCGGTCGTGCCCCGCGGCGGAGCCGCTGATGTCACAGCCCCGCGCCCCTGAGGGACGCGGGGGACGGGGACGGGGTCAGATGCCGGCTGCCGCCGACAGGTCTCGCTTGATGGCGGTCAGGAGGTCCGTCGCCCTGGTGCGGGCCGCCGGGAGGTCGGCGTGTGCGGGGACCGGGACGACCACTTCCAGGTAGCACTTCAGCTTCGGCTCGGTGCCGCTCGGGCGGACGACGACCCGGGCGCCGGTGAGGGTGTAGCGCAGGCCGTCGGTGGGCGGGAGCTTGTCCGTGCCCTCGGTGAGGTCCTCCGCCTTGGTGATGGGCAGGCCGGCGAGCTCGGTCGGCGGGTGCTCGCGGAGCTGTTCCATCGCCCGGGCGATGACCGACAGGTCCTCCACGCGGACGGAGAGCTGGTCCGTGGCGTGCAGGCCGTGTGTCACGGCGAGGTCGTCGAGGAGGTCGAGGAGCGTGCGGTTCTGTTCCTTCAGCTCGGAGGCGAGCTCCGTGATGAGGAGGGCCGCGGTGATGCCGTCCTTGTCCCGTACGCCCTCGGGGTCCACGCAGTAGCCGAGCGCCTCTTCGTAGCCGTAGCGCAGGCCCTCCACGCGGGCGATCCACTTGAAGCCGGTGAGGGTCTCCTCGTAGGGCAGGCCCGCCTTCTCGGCGATCCTGCCGAGGAGGGAGGAGGAGACGATCGACTCGGCGAAGGTGCCCTGTGCTCCGCGGGTCACCAGGTGGGCGGCGAGGAGGGCGCCCACCTCGTCGCCCCTCAGCATGCGCCAGGTGCCGTTCTCCTCGACCGCCACCGCGCAGCGGTCCGCGTCGGGGTCGTTCGCGACGATCAGGTCCGGGTTCGTCTCCCCGGCCTTCGCGAAGGCCAGGTCCATCGCGCCCGGCTCCTCCGGGTTGGGGAAGGCGACGGTCGGGAAGTCGGGGTCGGGTTCGGCCTGTTCCGCGACGAGTTCCGGGGCGGGGAAGCCGGCGCGGGCGAAGGCGGCGAGGAGGGTGTCCTTGCCGACGCCGTGCATCGCGGTGTAGACGGTGCGGGCGGTGCGGGGGGAGTTCTCGGCGAGTACGGCGTCCGTACGGGCGAGGTAGGCGTCCAGGACGCCGTCGTCGAGGGTCTCCCAGCCGCTGTCGGGGCGCGGGACGTCGTCGAGGGAGACGATCGCGTCGATCTCCGCGGCGATCTCGGCGTCGGCGGGCGGAACGATCTGGGAGCCGTCGCCGAGGTAGACCTTGTAGCCGTTGTCGCGGGGCGGGTTGTGGCTGGCGGTGACCTCCACGCCGGCCACGGCGCCGAGGTGCCTTATCGCGAACGCGAGGACGGGGGTGGGGAGGGGGCGGGGGAGGACCGCCGCGTTCAGTCCGGCGCCGGTCATCACGGCGGCGGTGTCCCGCGCGAAGTCCTCCGACTTGTGGCGGGCGTCGTAGCCGATGACGACGAGGCCGTCGGTGCTGCCGTGCTTCTTGAGGTACGCGGCGAGGCCGGCGGCGGCTCGGATGACGACCGCGCGGTTCATGCGCATGGGGCCCGCGCCGAGTTCGCCGCGGAGGCCGGCGGTGCCGAACTGGAGGGTGCCGCTGAAACGGGCGGTGAGTTCGGTGACGTCTCCGGCCTCGACGAGCTTGGCGAGCTCGTCGCGGGTGTCCGGGTCGGGGTCCTCGGCGAGCCAGGTGCGGGCCCGGGCGATGAGATCGTCGTGCACGGTTGCGTCAGCCTCTCGTTGTGGGTCGGTGCGCGGGTTCGGGTGCGGGTGGGTGGGGGCGGGCGTTCTGCGCAGTTCCCCGCGCCCCTGGATGCCTGCGGCGCAGCTGCCGGTCCGGTGGGGGCTTGTGTGGCGCCAACGGCTTCGTCGTGGGTCGGTGCCGGGGTGGGGGGTGTCCGTCCTCGGTCCGGCGGCTCGGTCTCTTGAGTGGTGCTCGGTGACGGACGCCGGCCGCTGCGGGCGGACACCCCCGGCGCAGGTGACTGCAACTCCCCAGGGGGGCGGGGAACTGCGCGACCAGCCCCCACCGGCCCGCAGCCGCCAGACAACCTGACTCGGCACCCCGATAGGCGTCCCGCTCAAGCCGAAACGCACCCGCAGCCGCCCTACGACATCACGTGGCACCCCGTACCGCGTCCTCTCAGATCCGTCCGAGCACCTGCGCCAGCAGGGAACCCATCCGTGTCGCGCTGTCGCGGCCCGCCTGGAGGACCTCCTCGTGGTTCAGGGGCTCGCCCGTCATGCCCGCGGCGAGGTTCGTCACCAGGGAGATGCCGAGGACCTCCGCACCCGCCTCGCGCGCGGCGATCGCTTCCAGGACCGTCGACATGCCCACCAGGTCCGCGCCGATGACGCGGGCCATGCGGATCTCGGCCGGGGTCTCGTAGTGCGGGCCCGGGAATTGGGCGTAGACGCCCTCCTCCAGGGTCGGGTCGATCTCCTTGCACAGGGCGCGCAGGCGGGGGGAGTACAAGTCGGTCAGGTCGACGAAGTTGGCGCCGATGATCGGGGAGGTCGCCGTGAGGTTGAGGTGGTCGCTGATCAGGACCGGCTGGCCGGGGCGCATGCCCTCGCGGAGGCCGCCGCAGCCGTTCGTCAACACCATGGTCTTGCAGCCGGCGGCCACCGCGGTACGGACGCCGTGCGCGACGGCGGCCACCCCGCGGCCCTCGTAGTAGTGGGTGCGGCCGAGGAAGACCAGGGCCCGCTTCTCACCGATCTGGTACGAGCGGATCTTGCCGCCGTGTCCCTCCACCGCCGGCGGCGGGAAACCGGGCAGCTCGGTGACCTGGAACTCGGCGTCGGGGGCACCGAGGGCGTCCACGGCCGGTGCCCAGCCGGAGCCCATCACGAGGGCGACGTCGTGGGTCTCGGCGCCGGTCAGTTCGCGCAGGCGCGCGGCGGCGGCGTCGGCGGCCGCGTGGGGGTCGCCCTGGATGTCGTCCGGAAGAAGAGATGCGTTCACGCGGATGAGGGTAGCCGGTCCGGGCCTACGCGCGTAGATGACGGAGCTGACGGGATGGCGATCGTTGTCTTGTCGTTTCCGACCAACGGCGCCTCAGCAGGGGCGCTTGCGGAGTTCCATGACGTAGTCGTGGGGCGCGCCCGCGGATTCCGCCGCGTCCGCGATCTCGCCGAGGTAGCGGGCGGAGGGCAGACCGCCCTCGTAGCCGTTCAGGACGTACGTCCAGGCGTGCTCCTCACCCTCCAGGGTGTGGACCCGCATGCGTGTGCGGCGGTAGATGTCCAGGCCCACGCCTTCCCAGCGGTCCATCGACTCGTCGTCGGCGGGGGCGATCTCGTAGAGCGCCACGAACACCTGGGAGAGGGGGTCCTCGACGATCGTCGCCAGTGCGCCCTCCCAGCCCATGTGCTCGCCCCCGAAGGTCAGCCGCCACCCGTTCAGCCACCCCGTGGCGCGCATCGGCGAGTGCGGGGCGCGGCGGGTCATCAGCCGCGCGTCGAGGTTGCCGGCATAGGCGGCGTAGAGCGACATGGGTCGAGGGTACGGCAGCCTTCCCCGGTGTCTCTCCCGTAACAGTGGCGTCTCGGGGTGCCCCCCCAGGCCGTGGCACCCCGCGTCGTACGGGACAATGGAGTACGTGACTCGGATCGTGATCATCGGTGGCGGACCCGGCGGATACGAGGCGGCCCTGGTGGCCGCCCAGCTCGGCGCGGAGGTGACCGTCGTCGACTGCGACGGTCTGGGCGGAGCGTCGGTGCTGACCGACTGCGTGCCGTCGAAGACCCTTATCGCTACGGCCGAGGTCATGACGACCTTCGATTCGTCGTACGAGGAGTTGGGGATCATCGTCGCCGATGACACCCCACCTCTGGAGCAGGCCGCCCGGGTGGTGGGCGTCGACCTCGGCAAGGTCAACCGGCGTGTGAAGCGGCTCGCCCTTGCCCAGTCGCACGACATCACGGCCTCCGTGACACGTGCCGGGGCCCGGGTGCTGCGCGGGCGTGGCCGTCTGGAGGGCATGCAGGCTCTCGACGGGTCGCGCAAGGTCGTGGTGCGGGCCGTGGACGGGAGCGAGGAGACGCTCGTCGCGGACGCCGTGCTCATCGCCACCGGTGCGCATCCCCGTGAGCTGCCCGACGCCCAGCCCGACGGCGAGCGCATTCTCAACTGGACCCAGGTCTACGACCTCGACGAGCTGCCGGAAGAGCTCATCGTGGTCGGGTCCGGTGTCACCGGTGCCGAGTTCGCCGGGGCCTACCAGGCGCTCGGGTCGAAGGTCACGCTCGTGTCGTCGCGGGACCGCGTGCTGCCAGGTGAGGACCCGGACGCGGCCGCGGTCCTCGAGGACGTCTTCCGCCGTCGGGGCATGAACGTCATGGCGCGCTCCCGTGCCCAGTCCGCCAAGCGGGTCGGGGACCGGGTCGAGGTCACGCTGGCGGACGGCCGGGTCATCACCGGGTCGCACTGTCTGATGGCCGTCGGCGCCATTCCCAACAGCGCCGGGATGGGCCTCGAGGAAGCGGGCGTCAAGCTGCGCGAGTCCGGGCACATCTGGACCGACAAGGTGTCCAGGACGACCGCTCCGGGTGTGTATGCCGCCGGTGACGTGACCGGGGTGTTCGCGCTGGCCTCCGTGGCCGCCATGCAGGGGCGTATCGCCATGTACCACTTCCTCGGCGACGCGGTGGCCCCGCTGAACCTGAAGACGGTCTCGTCGAACGTCTTCACCGACCCCGAGATCGCCACGGTCGGGTATTCGCAGTCCGACGTGGACGGCGGGAAGATCGACGCCCGGGTCGTGAAGCTGCCGCTGCTGCGCAACCCGCGCGCCAAGATGCAGGGCATCCGCGACGGCTTCGTCAAGATCTTCTGCCGGCCGGGCACCGGGATCGTCGTCGGCGGTGTCGTCGTCGCGCCGCGCGCCTCGGAACTGATCCATCCCATCTCGCTCGCGGTCGACAACAATCTGACGGTCGAACAGATCGCGAACGCGTTCACCGTCTACCCGTCCCTTTCCGGGTCGATCGCCGAGGTGGCACGGCAGTTGCACACGCGCAAGGAGACCGAGGGGGCCTGACGGCCGAAAGCGATTCCTGCCTGGTCACAGGGAGTCGTCGACCATTCGTGCGGCATAGGCGGGGAGATTAGGCCCTATACCACTCCCCGTCCTACTGTGCGAACAACTTCGGTAATTCGGCGCATACTGCTGAAACCAGACGGTCGTTGGGGTTACTGTCAGTTTCGTGTTCGCTGCAGAACGTCGCCAATTGATCCTCGAAATGGTGCGAGCCAATGGGGCCGTGTCGCTCCGTGAGCTCGCCCGCGTCGTCCAGACCTCCGAAGTGACCGTACGGCGGGACGTGCGCGCACTGGAGGCAGAAGGACTCCTCGACCGCCGGCATGGCGGTGCGGTATTGCCGGGCGGGTTCACGCGAGAGTCCGGCTTTCCGCAGAAATCGCATCTCGCGACCGCCGAGAAGACGGCCATCGCCGATCTCGCCGCGGGTCTCGTCGAAGAAGGCGAGGCCATTGTGGTGGGGGCGGGTACCACCACACAGGAGCTGGCCCGCCGTCTCGCCCGGGTTCCCGGGCTGACGGTCGTGACCAATTCCCTCCTGGTGGCCCAGGCATTGGCCCACGCCAACCGGGTGGAGGTCGTGATGACCGGCGGCACCCTGCGCGGTTCCAACTACGCCCTGGTGGGTTCGGGGGCGGAACAGTCGCTCCAGGGACTCAGGGTCTCGCGCGCTTTCCTCTCCGGGAGCGGGCTCACCGCCGAGCGCGGTCTTTCCACGTCCAACATGCTCTCCGCGTCCGTGGACCGGGCGCTGGTGCAGGCCGCGGCGGAGGTCGTGGTCCTCGCCGACCACACCAAGCTCGGCACCGACACGATGTTCCAGACCGTGCCCACGGACATCATCACCCGCCTGGTCACGGACGAGCCCCCGGCCCACGACGACCGGGCCGGCACGGAACTCCAGGCGCTCGCCGACCAGGGGGTGCAGATCGCCGTGGCCGGCGCGTCGGGAGCACCGGGGGGTGATCAGGTCCCGGCGCGGCAGCAACAGCGCCGGGACGTGCCCGTACCGGGCCCCCGCCGCGGCCAGCTCCCGTCGACGGGCCCCGGCCTCCGAACGGCCACGGCCCTGAGCGACCCGACTGCGGGCTCGGAGCGGGCCCGGGTGGCGGATCTACGGCGTCGCTGAGGCGTTTCGGGGCCGTGGCCTGCGGGGGCTGTGCGGGTGGGTGCCGTGCGGGTTCGGTGGGGGCGGGTGTTGTGCGCAGTTCCCCGCGCCCCCTGGTTGCCGGGCCCCGGTCTCTGAACGGCCACGGCCCTGAGCGACCCGACTGCGGGCTCGGGGCGGGCCCGGGTGGCGGATCTACGGCGCCGCTGAGGCGTTTCGGGGCGGCTTGAGGGGCGGGGCCGTGGCCTGCGGGGGCTGTGCGGGTGGGTGCCGTGCGGGTTCGGTGGGGGCGGGTGTTGTGCGCAGTTCCCCGCGCCCCTGGATGCCTGCGGCAGCCCGTTCCGGTTCGTCGGGGCCATGTTGTAAGCGAGGCGCCCCGCGGACCGACTGCTCGGTTCGCGGGGCGCCTCGGTAGTTCTACGGCTGCTCAGTCCTTGATCTCGCAGATCGCGGAGCCGGAGGTGATCGAGGTTCCGACCTCGGCGGACAGGCCCTTGATGGTGCCGGCCTTGTGTGCGTTGA
>NZ_JBIWLX010000051.1:0-15477 GCF_044766405.1 Streptomyces sp. NPDC102270
CCGGCGAGTACTTACTGGGTGGCGCCACTTCTTCCTCGTTTCCTTGTTCAGGACAACCCTATTGGGTGCCCGTCCGGAAACTTCGTGGCCCCTCACACGATGACCGTGCGCTGGCTGTGACTGGCCAATTCCCATCTCCTCGTGCCTGAGACGCACACAGCGCCTCTCGCCGGATTCGCGGTCTGTTGCACTCGACCCGGCGTGCGGGTCCATGGCACGGCGCTCCTGCGCCGGGTGCACCGATCCGCCCGCCGGGACCCGACGTCAGCGTTCGCCGGGGAAGGCATCGCCGAACATGGGCATCCCGCTCAGGGATGTCCCACGGGTGGCTTCGTCCTGCAGCACATCCCAGTGCTCCTGGAGGCGTCCGTTCCCGATGCGGAAGATGTCGACAGCCACCGAGGCAGTGGGCTGCTCATTCCCGGAGTAGCGGCTGTGCAGCATGACCAGGTCGCCGTCGGCGCAGATGAATCCCGCTTCGTGCCTCAACCGCGGAAGTGCCTTGACCAGGTTGAACAGTCCGTCCCGGCCGGGCGCGATGATCGCACTGTGCTGGATGTAGTCCGGGGCCCAGAACGCCTCGGCAGCAGCGAAGTCACGTTGGTTGAACAGTACGTCGAGCGCTTCCAGGACCATCGCCTTGTTGGCTTCGTGTCTGCTGGCGGGCATCGCTTCTCACTCGCTTCCATCGATGGGGGGTTGGTCATGCCGGTGGGTGTCCGCGGCCGGCCGAGACGCAGCGGTCGGCCGGGGGCTCGCCCGTGACGCCTCATACGGCGCGGCTCAGGGCCTCGAACTCGGCATCGGTCAACGTCACCAGAGCCGCGGCGGTGTTCTCCTCCACGTGAGCGACCTTCGAGGTGCCGGGGATCGGCACCATGGCGGGCGATGCCCTCAGCAGCCAGGCCAGCGCCAGCTGGGACGGGCTGACCCCGTGCTCCTTCGCCATCCCGTCCAGCGGTCCGCCCGGACGCGCGAGCCTCCCGGTGGCGATCGGAAACCACGGGATGAACGCGAGGTTCTCCCGCTCGGCATACTGCACCACGCCCTCGGCGGAGCGGTTGGCGAGGTTGTAGTGGTTCTGCACGGAGACGACAGGCGCGATGCGCCGGGCCTGATCGAGCTGTTCGACACTCACCTCCGACAGGCCGATGTGCCGGATCTTTCCCTCCTCCCGAAGCCGCGCGAGCTCCCCGACCTGATCGGCCAACGGCACCTGCGGGTCGACGCGGTGCAGTTGGTAGAGGTCGATGCGTTCGACGCCGAGGTGACGCAGGCTCAATTCGGCCTGCTGCCGCAGGTATTCGGGACGTCCCAGCGGCCTCCAGCCGTCCGGGCCCGATCGGCTCAGGCCGCTCTTGGTCGCGATGACCAGCCCATCGGGGTAGGGGTGAAGCGCCTTGCGGATCAAATGCTCACTGACGAACGGACCGTAGGAGTCCGCGGTGTCGATGAAGTTGACACCCAGGTCAACGGCTCGACGCAGCACACGGACGGCTTCCTGCGGGTCTGAGGGTTCCCCCCACACACCGGGGCCGGTCAGCTGCATGGCGCCGAAGCCGAGCCGGTTGACGGGGAGGTCCCCTCCCAGTCGGAGGATCCCCGCGGCGCCAGCGGGGCGCGAATCTGCGGATACCATGATCGTTTTGCCCTTTCGGAAGAGCCGCCTGCACCGACGGGGTGCGACGTCTGCGGATGGGCCGGGCCACTGCGCCTGCCACCGTCACACTCCGACACCCTAACCGATCTGACTTTTGTTTTGCACAGTCAGGTCAGGCATGTACATTGCTGACTACGGAAAACGAAAGTTAGCCGGGGGTGCCGGAACGCAGGGACATCTTCACGTCCGACAGCACCGCACCCACAGAAAAGCCGCGGCCGCGCCCCTCGCGCCCGCCCGCTGATGCCCGAGTTCTCGCATCAGGCTCCCGGCTCCCCCACTTCCGCATCCCGCCCACGATCGCGAGAGCCAATGGCGCTCAGAAGGGACATCGCAATGACCATCCAGGACGACCGACTCTTCCTCATCACCGGAGCCACCGGTACGACCGGAGCCGAGACCGTGCGGCTACTGCTGGAGCGGGGGCACCGGGTGCGTGCCCTCGTACACCGGGAGGACGACCGCTCCCGCGTGCTCGCCGCCGCGGGCGCCGAGATCGTCGTAGGTGACCTGCTCGACTTCCACGACGTGAGCGCAGCGATGCGTGGGGTCAGCGGTGCGTACTTCTGCTATCCGATCCACGCCGGCCTCCTGGACGCCACCGTCGTCTTCGCCCAGGCCGCCACCGAGGCCGGCGTCACGTCCGTGGTCAACATGTCCCAGATCTCCGCCCGCCGCGAAGCCGCCAGCAACGCGGCACGCCAGCACTGGCTCGCAGAGCGCCTGCTCGACCGCACCCCGCCGCTCACCACACACCTGCGGCCGACCCTCTTCGCCGAGTGGATCAGCTGGTGGTGGGGGCGGCAGGACAACGAGGGCATGCTGCGGCTTCCGCTCGGCTCGGGTCGGCACGCCCCCGTCGCCGGCGTGGACCAGGCGCACGTCATCGCCGCCGTCCTCGAGAACCCCGCGCCGCACGACCGTCAGGCCTATCCCCTGCACGGGCCGGTGGAGATGGACCACCACGAGATCGCCGAGGCGGTGTCCCGCGCTCTGGGCATTCCGGTCACCTACGAGCCCACTGAGGTGGAGGAGTTCGCGGAGGGACTGGCCTCCCGAGGCAAGTCGGCCCACCTGATCCAGCACCTGAGCAGCATCGCGATCGACTACCGCAACGGGATCTTCCAGGGCACGAACAACTTCATCGAGGTCATCGGCAACCGCACTCCCCTGACTGTCGAGGAGTTCGTCACCGGCCGCAAGGACGCCTTCGCGCAGAGCGGTTCGCACTTCGTTCCCGCCAAGAGGAGCTGAACCGGCGGCATTTGAGGCCTGGGCTTCGGGATTCCTGCAGGCCACAGCGGCGGACGGGGCCGGAGAGCACACCGAGGTCCTCCGGTCGCTGTCCGCCGCTGCGCCGCGGACAGCGGCAACGGTTGCAGGCAGCCGGGCAACAGGCGCGCCGCGCCGACCGTCGTTCGGTCGGCGCGGCGCGCCTGTTGCGGGGGCGGTGCGAGCAGAACTCACGGGGAAGAGTCCGCGGGGCACGTCACATCAAGTGGTCCTCGACGGCCTCGTGCAGGAGAAGGGCGGCGTCGGACACGGCCCGCAGGTCTGCGGTGTCCAGTCCCGAGATGAGTGCAGATGCGGCGTGCACGTCGTGGGCCAGCCGGTGAAGCAGCTCCGTGACGGCCCACACATCACTCCAGTCAGACATGCGGCTGCCTCTCGGAGGTCTCATCGGTGCGGGTGGCGTCCGTCTCGATGCCGACGGTGGCGATGACGCTGGTGCCGCCGCTGCTCCGCCGGATCCGGACAGTGGCGGCGTACGCCTCGACCAATTGCAGTCCACGGCCGCTCACGGTCTCTTCGGCCGGGCCCGCGTCGCCGGCCTGGTTTTTCCAGGCGCCGTTGTCGGAGACCTCCACGCCCAGCATCTGTTCGCCAGCGAATAGATGCACGGTCACATGCGGGCTCCCGCTGTGCTGGCAGACGTTCGTCACGAGCTCTGTGACGATGAGCGCGAGGGCTTCAGCCGCCGGCTCTCCCGGGTGCCAGGCGTGCACTGTTCTTCTGGTGAACGCGCGCAGGGCGGGTACGGAGGCATCGGTGGCGGCCATCACGCAGATGGCTGACGTCGAACCCCTGCCTACGGGGGGCCGCGCAAGAAGAGGGCTGGTGCTCATGACGTCCCATCTCCTCGGGACTAGGTTCAACGAGGTCTTGGCGGTGAGCCGCGATGATGGACACGGCAGGCCCACACCGATCAGCAGCCCAGTGATGGGGCGCCCCCTCGGATGGTGGGCCCCGGCCGGCTCGGGGGTGGGCCGGCCGGGGCCGATCGGGGGGAGGCACGTGGAGGGGTAGGCCGTTTGCGGCCGTTCTCCGTCCTGAGTGAAGTCAACCACGCATCGGTTTGATTTTCAAACCATACAATGGGGTACTGTCCGCCTGAGAGGAACGGGCAGCGCCCGCCCCTCTCATGGGGCGGAAAAGGTGGTCCACTGACCGACTGTGCGAAAGCCCAGGGACTCGTACAGGCGCCGGCCCGCCTCGGTGGTGTGGAGGTATGCGGCCCGCGCGCCCATGGCCCGCCCCTCCCTCAGGATCCGCTCGGTCATCACCCGCGCGTAGCCGCGTCCGCGGAAGAGCGGAAGCGTGGAGATGTTGAACAGGCCCACGCAGTCCTGGAACACCGCTGCCGTACCGGTGGCCACCGCGGTCCCCTCGGCCTCGGCCAGGTACGCAGTCATGCCCGCCGCTGCCATCACGGTAGGCGAAGCGACCTCGGTGAACACGTGCTGCGGCACTGCAAACCCGGCGGCGAGCGCCGCGCTGAGCACCTTGTGATCGCTTCCCGTGGCGCGCCGCACCTTCACTGAAGCCCCGCGCGGCGGCGTCGGCTCGTTGCCGGTGAACGGTCTGAGCATGAAAGGCTGTTGCGACTGGACGGTCATCCCGTAGTGTTCGGCGACCTCCACGATGCCGGTGGTCGGCTCGCCACGTATCTGGATGCTCCACGGGACGGTGGTCAGTTCCCTGGCCGCCAGGGCGGCCAGCTCCGCGATCCCGGCGGCATCGGGACGAGCAGCCACGTTGAGCACACCGTTCAGTGCGGCCACAGGGGCCCCGGTGACGGCCAGCACGGCTCCGCCCTCGCCCAGTCGCCAATGACCCCCTGGTGCCGCAGCCGCCAGCGAGGTCATGGCCTCGGCCCAACTGTGTGCAGCGCGTTCGACGTCCTCGCCGGCTCCGCATTCCGTGCATGCGGCTTCAAAGGTGTCCGCAGACATGACCATGGAGCGCACCTTCCTCGACTGCAGAAACTCACGGGAGCGTTGCATCCTGCTGTGTCAGGCCTTGGCGAAGAGCCGATAACGGGCGACCTCCGCGAAACCCATCCGTTCATAGACCGGCAGACCCAGGCTGCTGGCCTGCAACGTGCCGATGCTCAGCCCCTGTTCGCGGCCCGCCTGCAAAGCGGCCGCTGTGAGCTGCGTGCCGATCCCCTGACCGCGACGTTCCTTGAGCGTGCTGACCACGTAGACACCGGCCACGCCCTGACTGCTGTAGAGCGCCGCGGTGCCGACGAGCCTGCCGTCGAGCCATCCGGCGAACCGGATCAGCCGGGGCGAGCTCTCAGGACGTGCCGCCTCGGCCGTCAGTATCTTCGCCGTCAGGTCCGTGTCGATGCCGAACGCCCAGGTCCAGCAGCGCACCCAGTCCGCCAGCCCGGCGGGGTCATCGACGACCCTCACCTCCAGGCCTGCCGTGGGGGACGGCTTGCGGACGCGGTCCAGGCGGACTGCCATCACCGGCATCGAGCCGACCTCTGAGAACTGGTGGGACTCGAGGTCGCCGACCACGCCGGGACGGCTGTCAGGCCCCACCCACCACAGCCACGGCAGTCCGGAGAAGACGGATTCCGCCTCTTGCAGGGCGTTCTTGAAACTGCCGCCGGCAAGGGAGACGACACCGTTCAACTGGGCGTCGGCCACGCCGCTCCGATACATGAAGTGGCCGCTCCGCCTTCTTCCTTCCACTCCGTAGCCGAGCCAGAATTCACGTGCGTTGGCCAGCTGCTGGGCAATAACTTTGGGATGCGTCAGTTCATCCATGACATCTCTCCGCACCGGATCGATTCACATTGCTTTCTCCGCCTGTGGTGCTCGGCGAGAAACCTGAAAATGGCCTCACGGAACGCGGAGGCCGGCGGGCCAGTGGCCTCGACACGCTGTCAGCGATCACCTTGCGGGGCACGTCAGGCCGCACAAGAGGAAAGCTGCCGCCCGCCGGCCCCGCACAGCGGACCGTCCCGCCGCTTTGCCCGATGGAGCCACGCCCGTGTCCGGGCACGGCTCGGCGCCCGCGTCTCGCGGGCAGAAATGGGGCGGCTTGTTTTTTGCGACGACCGGCCGACGGTCAGCCGGTCAGTTCCGGATGGTCCGTACGCGCGCTTACGCGCGCGGGGTGCGTGAGCAGAGCAGGCCAGACAGGCAGTCGATGCGTTGGCGGATGGAGTCACTCAACGGCAGGTCGACGCGCCAGCGCCGACCCTGCTCGAGCCTGTCAGGCGGGGATCAGCGAGCGGGCGGCCCGGCTGAACGAGGCCACGGCCGTGTCGCCGGCGCCGAGATAGCCGGCCACCATGGCTCCGTCGCGGAGGGCCACCAGCACGTCCGCCGCGTGGTCCGGGTCCGGGTGGCCGCCGGTGCGCAGTGCTTCCGCGATGGTGCCGTGGAACCAGGTCCGGTGGGTCAGCACGGCTTGGTGCACTGGGCTCTGCTTGTCCGGATATTCCGCTGCGGCGTTGATGAAGGGGCAGCCGCGGAACCCGGGAGCGCAGATTTCCTGGCCGATGCCGTCGATCAGCAGGCCCATCGCGTCCGCGGGAGCACCAGAGTGCGTCATACCGCTCTTCACCCTGTCCCGGATGCGCTGGTCCTCGGCCTGCAGGTACGAGCGGACCAGGTCCTCCTTGCTCGGGAAGTGGCGGTAGAAGGTGGCCCGCGTCACCTGTGCCTCTTCGATGACCCGGTCGACTCCCACGGCCCGGATTCCCTCGGTGTAGAACAGCCGGGCGGCCGTGGAGAGCAGACGGTCGCGCGCTGCGGACCGCTGGGGGGTTTTCTGGTGATCGCGTTCGGCTGGCACGCTCATATCGTAGGGACCCTCCTTCAGGCTCGGGCGAGCGCAGGTCACCGGTGGCTGTGCTCGTCCCCGTCACGGCCTCCCGGGTGCCGCTCCGGGGATGGGCGGCCGGGAGGCTGTGACGGGCTCGGTGATCAGTGGGCGGTGGTGTGCGCCGCGTCCTCGATCACGTGGGTGGCGGTGCCGGGGTTGGTGAGCAGTACGTCGTGCGGCGCGTCGACCTCGCTCGTGTGGGAGTGGGCGCGCTGGGCCATGAAGCGCTCCGCGGCCGGCGGGATCAGGTGGTCGTCGCCGGCCACGAGGTACCAGGAGGGGATGGTCTTCCACGCCGGAGTCCCGGAGGGCTCGCCGAGCGCCTGGGGGGTGACGGGCCGCTGGGTCGCGGCGAGCACGGCGGCCTCCTGGGCACTGCGGCGGTTGCTGAGGAAGACGTCGCGGAACTTGTCCGCCTTGATGTAGAGGTCGACGTTCGTGGTGCCGTTCTGTGCGAAGGGCACCGGGCTCAGCGCCGTCGGGATGGAGGCGTTCGGGTCGTCGCTGATGTGGCTGCCGGGGAACTTCGCGGTCAGCGTGGAGGCGGTCTCGTCCTTGTCGGGGGCGAAGGCCGCCAGGTAGACGAGGGCGGTGACGTGCGAGTTGCCGGCGGTGGCCTGGGTGATCACCGAGCCGCCGTAGGAGTGGCCGACGAGCACGATCGGGCCGTTGACGGTCTTCAGGTAGTCGGCGAGGTAGGCGGCGTCGCTCGACAGGCCGCGCAGCGGGACCGCGGGAGCGGCGACCGGGTAGCCGTCGTTCTGCAGCCGCTTCGCCACGCCCTTCCAGCTGGAGGCGTCGGCCCAGGCGCCGTGTACGAGGACCACCGTCGGTTTGGGTGTCTGCGGGGTGGTGGCGTCGGCGGTCTGGGTGAGCACCCCGGTGGCCGCAAGGCCCGCTGCCGCAGCCGCGGCCGCCGTGATGGTGAAGGAACGACGGTTCATGACGTGAGTACTTCCTTGTGTGATGGATGGCAGAGGCCGGGCAACTCCGGCCTCTGTGCTGGGGAACGCCGGGACGTCAGGTGAGCGGCGTTTTAAGGAGCAGAGCGCGGTTGATGGCCCAGTCCATGGCGTAGTCGGCGACCTCCTGCCAGCCGTCCTGGCCGATCGTGAGGTGAGACCGGCCGGCGAACTCCTGGTAGTCGGTGAGCGCCGCGGACTTGCGATACAGGCGGGCGTTGGCCCGGTTCACCTGGGGCGGCACGATGTGGTCCGCGCCGCCCGCGATGAACAGCAGCGGTGCGCGCCTGTCGTTGTGGAAGTCGACACGGGTGACCGCCCGCGGATTGAGGTTCGCGAAGGCGCCCTGGAACAGCACCCGCGCCGGACCGGGCACGTGGTAGCGGTCGTAGGCGGCCAGTGACTCCTCTTCACTGAGGGTGTTGGCGAACGCGTAGTGGAACTGCCGGGGAGAAAGCCCCACCGCCTTGCCCTTGTTGGCCGGACTGCGCAGTACCGGCCAGGTGGAACGGAGCGTGGACAGCGGCAGGGGAAGCACCCCCTTGACCGCCGCCGAGTCGATGGCCACCCCTGCGGCGCCCAGGCCGCGGTCGAGGAGCAGTTGGACGATGGCCCCGCCGAAGGAATGACCGATCAGGATGGCGGGCCGGTCCAGTTTGCGCACGATGGCCTCGTAGTGGTTCACCACCTCTTCCAGGCCGATGCCGGCCATGGGCGAGGGATCCAGCCTCAAGTCCTCGACCTCCCCCTCGACTCCGGGCCAGGCCGGAGCCAGTACCTGGAGCCCCTGGACGGTGTAGTGCGCGATCCAGTGCTCCCAGCTGCGAGGAGTCACCCACAACCCGTGGATGAGCACCACCGCCGGGGCATCGCGGGCATCGTTGATCATGTCGACTCCAAGAGGGAGAACGTTCTGTCTACCTAGGACACTAGGCAGACGCAAGGGCCCGAGTCAAGGCGAGTAAGGCAAATCTGGTTTGATTTTCGAACTGACCTTGCGACGGATGCCCGGCCGAAGCCGGTGTCCGCCGCCATGACCACATGAACACGAAGAGGAATCGCGACATGTCCGATCTCCTGAACCACACACTCCGCACTCACGGCGGTCTCGACCACTGGCGCCGAGTCCGGTCGATTCACGCACAGGGCTCCGTGGGCGGGCTCCTGTGGGGCTCGCGCGGACAGGAAGGGATCTTCACCACCGCCGACTTCGTTCTCGACGTGCGGCGCCAGCACCTCGTGTACCACGATTTCACCGGACCCGGGCTGCGCGGGGTCTTCACTCCCGGCCGGGTGTGGATCGAGGATCGCGCCCGCAACGTGCTCACGCAGCGCCGTTCCCCACGCATGGCCTTCTCCGGACACGGCCCCGACTCGCCGTGGGACGGCCTGCACGCCCTGTACTTTGGGGGCTATGCCATGTGGAACTACCTGACTGTCCCCTTCCTGTTGACCATGCCCGGCGTGCAGGTGGAGGAGTTGGAGCCGTGGGAGGAGGCCGGCGAGAGACGGCGCCGGCTGCGCGCGGTGTTCCCCGAGGACATCGCCACGCACAGCAGGGAGCAGGTCTTCCACTTCGACTCCACCGGCCTGCTCCGTCGCCACGACTACGCCGCGGAAGTTCTCGGTGCTTCACCGGCCGCGCACTACAGCGACACCCACAAGGAGGTCTCCGGTCTGGTCTTCCCCACCCGCCGCCGCGTGGTCCCCGTCCACGAGGACGGCCGCTCCGTACCGACGCCGGCTCTCGTCGCCATCGATCTGACGCAGATCACCGTCCACTGATCAAAGCCGACACGTCCAGGTCGCCGGGGGTCCAGGCGAGCAGTCGCATAGGCCCTCGGCGCATCCTGGACCGGCCGGCCGCCACCTCCGTGGCCGTGCATCCGGCAGGCGCCACGGATGCACGGCCCGGGCCTGTCCGCCACCCCGCCCGCCCCGGCCGGCGAAACCTCGGTCTCCAGACCGCACCCTGACCCTCACGGGCCGGGATCCCGGTGGAGCCCGGGACCGGCACAGAGGCGGCGCAGAACGCCGGGCCGACGGCCGACCGCGGCTACCGTCGGGACGGGCCACCATGAGCCGGTCCGGCTCGACGCCGTGGGAAGTCTGCCGCCGGGGCCCTGCGGCCCAAGTACGGCCAGTACGACGACTTCGAAGCAGGTGTGGTGGCGGATGCCTTGATGGTGGCCTTCACCGTTTCGCCCTTTACTGACGGCCATCCGGCGGAGCCGGACGGCCCCGGAATACACAGCGCCGCATCGGAGCTGTGATCAACGCGGGGCCCGTTCGCCACGTACCGCTGCTCAGGTCGCTCGCGCGGGAACGGTGCCCTGCCCCGCCTCCCATCCGCCGCTGCTCCGCCAGCGCCCGCAGCCAACTCGCTGCACCCCCACAGGAAGTGATACCCCGTGACTTCCCCTCGTCCTGATCGCCCGTGCCCGCCCCGCGTCCGCCGCGTCCGTCTTCCCGGCACGGTGGCCGTTGCCCGTGGTTTTGCCTGCCCACGGCCGAAGACCCAGTCTGCGGGTCAATCCGGCCGTGGTGTGTAAGGGTCTGGTGATGCGGCGGGTCAGCTCGGATGCTCGTCGGTGCCAAGGAGCGTGAGGGCGTTGTGAATGCCCTGCTCGAGGATGTCGTCCGCAAGCCGTGGGTCGGTCAGGGCACGGGAGAGCTGCATTGTCCCGACCATCATGGCGAAGACGGTGAGCGCCTTCACGCGTGCCGACGGCGGATCATCCGGTGCCAGGCGGGCAGCGATGTTGTCCACGCTGGTCTGCACGCCGTCGGTGTACGCCTGTTTGGTGGCGTCCGTACAGCGTCCGATCTCGTCAAGCAGGGCGGCGGAAGGGCAGCCGTCCTCGGGACTGTCACGCTGCCGCACCGACAGGTACTCGCGCACGAGCTGCTTGAGTCCGGCGCGGCCAGGAGGTGCCTGCGAGCTGAAGCTCTCGCTCTGCTTGCGCAGTTGGTCGGCGACCACGATGGTGAGCAGCTCCTCCTTGGATGCGAAGTGGCCGTAGAAGGCGCCCTTGGTCAGCCCCGCGTCCGCCATGAGCGTCGACATTCCCGAGCCCTCGATGCCGTCCCGTTTGAAGCGGCGGCCAGCCCTCTCAATGATCCGCCGCCGCGTCGCCTGCTTGTGCTCTTTGCCGTACCGCACGGCACACTCCTCTCCTGTCTCGTTCTGTCTCGCGTAGGGGTCCGGCTCCTGGAAGATCCGTTCGGCGCAGGACGGGCGCACCAGGGAGGTACCGGGAGCCCTCGTCCGGTCTTCGGTGCTCCTCAGGAAATCCGTCATCGAACATGGGGAGCCGTTCGGGTTTGCTCACGGGTGGCCTCGTCTTCGAGCACCCCTGTGCTCCTTGAGGAGTCCGTTCTCCGCGGGGACGATGTCTACCGCCACCGAGGCGGACGGTTGGTGAGGTCCTCAGGGAGCGGCTGTGCAGCATGGCGCACTTGCCCTCGGTGCAGACGCCTGCGAACGCGGGCCTCAGGAATGGAAGTTCAACTGCTCGCTCCCGAACGGGCCGTAACAGTTGGCCGTGCCGAGGAAGCTGACACCGGGTCAACAGCTCGGACGTACGACACGAACCGCCGCTTGGCGGATCCTGGGGGTCATCCCGGATGCAGGGACCGGCCAGTTGTCACGCCGCAGCCGAGGCGATGAGCAGAAGACCGCCCCAAGACTCCCAACACCCCGGCGGGCGGCGGCCTCTCAAGTGCCATGACTGGTGTGCCCTTCGACGTAGTGCCTCTGCTTGACAGGGCAGAGCGTGCGGACACTTCGCGGGGGTACTGACCGCACCCGCCCCCTTCTGGCTTTAGTCTGCCATAGCCAGATGATGCGCGCGCCGACTACGGGAACGACAGGCACCAGGGGGCCTTCGAAGGGCTGCACCGGCCGACGGTGCCCAGCTCACAACCGACAGGGGCGACATCGTGACCAACTCGGGCCGCACAGGCCGCGAGGCGCGATCCGCATACTTGACTTCCAGGTCAGAAATCCTGTTAGGGTCCTGTCCATGGGAAGGCCCAAAGAGTTCGATCCGGATGCAGCCGTCGAGCAGGCGATGCAGGTGTTCTGGAGCCAGGGATACGGCGCCACCACACCTCAGCACCTCGCCGACACCCTGGGTATCGGCAAGGGCAGTCTCTACAACGCCTTCGGCAGCAAACGCCAGCTGTTCGACCTGGCGCTGCGCCGTTACCTGGAGATCCAGGCATCGAACGTGAAAGGCCTCTTGGAGGACTCCGGCCCGGTGAAGGAGCGCCTGCGCAGGGCACTGCGCGTCCTCGCCGAGACGGACCTCGCCGACCCCGGGCGGCGCGGCTGCCTGGCCATGAACAGCGCCGCCGAGTTCGGGACCACGGACGAATCCGTGACGACCCAGGTCCGGGGCCTGCTCGACCGCACGGAGGACGCTTTCCAGGCCCTGCTGGAAGAAGGCCAGCGCGCGGGAGAGATCAGCACCGGGCATGACGCGAAGGCGCTGGCCAGCCTGCTGCTCAACACGGTGACCGGCATGCGGCTCATGGGTCGTGTCGAACCGGGGCCCGACCGGCTCACGAGAGTGATCGACACCACCGTCGACCTGCTCTGACCATCCCGCGCGACAAGCGGCCGGGACACGGTGTCCCCTACCCGCATTTTGTACCTAGAGTTCAAGAAAAGGATGTCCCATGGATCTGAAGCTCGCCTCCAAGACCGCCGTCGTCACCGGCGCCAGCCGCGGCATCGGACTGGCCACGGTCAAGGCACTCGTCGCCGAGGGTGTCCGCGTCGTCGGTGCCTCCCGCACGACCACCACCGAGCTGAAGGAGTCGGGCGCTATCGCGGTGGCCGCCGACCTATCCACCGCGGAGGGTGCGCACACCCTGGTCGAGCAGGCGCTGGCAGAGCTGGGCGGAATCGATCTGCTCGTCAACAATGTCGGCGGCGGCGACGACCTGGCCGTCCAGGGCTTCCTCGACACCGATGACGAGAAGTGGGCGGCCATCCTCGACATCAACCTGCTCAGCACGGTCCGGGTCACCCGGGCCGCCCTGCCCAGCCTCGTGGATCGCACGGGCGCCATCGTGAACGTGTCCACGGTCGCCGCCCGCCTGCCGGGCCTGGGCCCGGTGGCCTATGCCGCCGCCAAGGCCGCAGTCACCGCGCTCGGCAAGACCCTCGCGGAGGAGTTCGGCCCGCAGGGCGTCCGCGTCAACACCGTCTCCCCCGGCTTCGTCCGCAGCTCCATCTACGACGGCCCGGAGAAGTTCGGCGGCCAGATCGCGGCAGCCTTCGGCATGGACATCCCCACCTTCCTCAAGCAGGCGCCCGGGGCGCTGGGCATCACCACCGGCCGGTTCGTCGAGCCCGAGGAGATCGCGTCCGCCATCACCTTCCTCCTGTCCGACGCCGCGGCCAGCATCACGGGTGCCGACCACCTGGTCGACGGCGGCCAGCACAAGGCGGTGTGACCGCCGCCCTCGTGGGCGGCCGACACGCCGCCGCCACGTCCGCACGACCGCAGCCGGGCGCTTCTGCCAGGAGCGTACGATTGACTGGAAGTCAGTCATTTAGTCGTGCGGACAGGCGCGACGACAGAAGGAGCGCCGATGGGAACCCCCGCCACCGCCAAGAGGAAACGGGTCGCCAAGCCGCCGGAGGAACGCCGCAAGGACATCCTCGACGCCGCGGCCGAGGTGTTCGCCCGCAAGGGCATCGCCGACGCCCGGATCGAGGAGATCACGACCCTCGCCGAGGTCTCCAAGGGCACGTTCTACCTCTACTTCAAGACCAAGGACGAGGCGGCCGCGGCCCTGTGGGAACGCCACATGGACAACTTCGCCGGCGTCGGCGAGAAGATCCTCGGCGACACGGACGTGCCCCTGGGCAGGAGACTCGTGGACGTCCTGGAATCGCTCTGCCGGTTCGCACTCGACCACGCCGACCTCCACCAGGTCCTGTACGACGGGGCGGGCGCCCAGGAAGTGCACGCGGCCGCCAACGAACGCCTGATCGGCATGATCGCGGCTGCCGCACAGGAGGGCGTCACAAGCGGCGAAGTCACCTGCCAGCAGCCGGACATGATGGCCAGGGCCCTTTTCCACGGGTTCTGCGGAGCCGTCACGGACGCGATCACCGGCTTCGCGCCCCTCTCCCACGAGGAAGTGGTGACGGCCTCGGGTCACATGACCCGTGCGGTGTTCGGGCTCAGGGAAACCGGGCGCGGATAACCGGGCACCCGGCGCCAGGGATGTAATCGGCTCCTCACCTGCGGGGGCGGCCGGCAGTCACCTGCCGGCCGCCCCCGCAGGCGTTCGGCAGGCCTTGCGCCTCCGGCTCCGCCTACCGCCGGACGGCACCGTGACGTGCATCACGGCACTTTTCCGGACCGCGCCAATGACTGGCGGTCAGTCACTGTTAAGCTGACTTCACATCCTGCAAGTCAGCAGGTGCCGGAGCCGCCCTCTCGTGCGGCCTATCCATGAGGTCACCATGTCCAACGCGAAGTACCCCGCCCCGCCGTTCGACCGCGAGCTCAAGCCCGTCCTCGACGTCGTTCTGCAGTCCTTCAACTCCTCGCTCTACCCCGAGGACATCCCGGCACTGCGGTCCGGTGGCTTCACGCCCGGCGTCGAGGAGCTCATCAAGGACCGCCCGATCGAGCACTTCGAGCGCACGATCCCCGGCCCCGAAGGCGCCCCGGACCTGCTGGTCTCCGTTTTCCGCCGCACCGACCACCGCACCCCCGGTCCGGGCTTCTTCTTCACCCACGTCGGCGGACTGATCTTCGGCGACCGCTTCGTCGGGATCGCGCCGATCGTCGACTACGTCGAGCAGCTGGACGCCGTCGTCGTCACGGTGGAGTACCGGCTGGCCCCGGAGAACCCGGCTCCCGCCCAGGTCGAGGACTCCTACGCCGCTCTGAAATGGACCGCGGAGCACGCCGAGGAGCTCGGCTTCGCCGCGGACAAGCTGATCGCGGTCGGCGGCAGCGCGGGCGGTGGCGTGGCGGCCGCTGTCACGCTCATGGCCCGGGACAAGAACGGCCCTTCCCTGGCCGGCCAGCTGCTCATGTACCCGATGCTCGACGACCGCAACGACACGGTCTCCAGCCATCAGGTCGACGGCATCGGCGTCTGGGACCGCAACAGCAACCTCACCGGCTGGAACGCCGTCCTGGGGGATCGCCGCGGCACTGACGACGTCTCCCCCTACGAGTCCCCGAGCCGGGCTACCGACCTCTCCAACCTGCCGCCCGCCTACATCGAGGTCGGCAGCGCGGAGGTCTTCCGTGACGAGAGCGCCGCGTACGCCTCGTCGATCTGGGCGGCCGGCGGTTCGGCCGAACTGCACATCTGGGCGGGCGGTTTCCACCTCTACGAGCTCGTCGCCGCGGACACGGCCATCGGCGTCGCGTCCCGTGAGGCCCGCACCAACTGGGTGCGCCGCACCCTGGGCCTCTGAGCGACGTCCGCCCCCTGCCACGGACGGGAAGGTGACGCCCAGAGCTCCAGTACGGCCGACCAGGGGTCGGACAACGTCCCTTCGTGAACAGCGGACACCAGATATGCATGCACCCGCTGCTCCAGGGACCGCGGTAGAAACAGAATCCGGGCGGGGGGGGGGGGGCCCCCCACCAACAAAGGACCGGCCCCCCCCCCCAATTTTGGCGCCCACCCACCGACGCCCAAAAAAGCCGAGCACAGGAAAAACGGGGCCGGCGCTGGGGGCCAAAC
>NZ_JBIWLX010000052.1:0-15325 GCF_044766405.1 Streptomyces sp. NPDC102270
CCCCGACCCAACCGCCCACTCGACCTCTCAGCAAACCCACAACACCCCAGGTCAGCAAGCACTCGGCACACCAACAAACCCCCCTCCGAGCGTTAACGACATACCCCAGCCACCGTGGCTGTAGTGAGGCGTGTCGGCGAGCGTGTAGATCCAGCGGTTGGGGTGCGGGCCGCCGCCGCCGGTGGGGTCACCCTCGTACCGGCAGGTGAACCAGTTGACGGTCCCGCCAAGGTAGCCGACGGTCTGCCCGGCCCACTCCACGCGGATCCCCGGCCTGTTCCTGCAATACCAGTGGCCGTCGACGCCGTCAAAGTTGCAGGAGGACGCCGCCTGGTTGCTCCCGGCGGGCTGCGCGACAGCGGCACTCGTCATGGTGCCGACGAGGGCGAACGCGCAAGCCAGGGCCCCCGCGAGGCGCCTTGCGCGGGGTGAGGACAAAGTGGACTTCTTCATGGGCACATCCCGGAAGTCGGTGACCTGTGGAGTGCTCCCAACCTCACAGACCCGAGGGCGAAACGCCATCAATTCGAGCAGGGTCGAAAGGGGTGTCGTGTGTCTTGACGGCCCCGTGCGCCCCCAGTTCACTCACGGCTGCCAAGGGGGAAGCTCCATGCGTTCCGTACGAAGAACCGCCCTGCTCGCCTCCGCCGCACTGCTGACGGCCCTGTTGCCCGTCCTGGACGCCTGCCTGGACCCGGCGGGTCGCGTCCCGAGAACTCATCCGGCATCTCAGCCGCGCTGAAGCGGATCTCTGTGAGGACGTTCCAGAGCCTTCCCCGCTGCTTTCCTCACCGGACGCGGCTGCGGAGTGGGAGCAGCAGCAGGACCTCCTGCGGCTGCTGGCCGATCTCCCTCCCCGCCAGCGGCAGATCATGGCCTGGAAGTATGACGGTCACTCGCCTACGGAGAATGACCGAAGAGCTGGGCATCAGTCCTGAAACCGTGCGCTCCAGCCTCCGTAAAGCCAGCTCAACCGCTACTTCGAGCAGCCGGTCCTGACCGGCTACTACCTGACCGCGGAGCGCCTAACCCAAGACCTGGGCGAGGATCCCGAGAGCGAGATGCGCCGCCGCATCATCGACCAAGTCCTGAAAGCCAGTGCCCGGATGAACAACGGCGCCACCGGAGAAGAACCACCGCCACCGGCCAAGCCGAAGGCGAAGAAGAAGCGCACCACGGCGTCCTAGTCGCTGCTGATCAGCTGCGCGCTGCCGGCGCCGAGCTGAAGGGTCCCGGAGCAGGGCGTTTTCTCGCGGTAGACGGCTCCTGGGATGCGGGCGGCGGAACGCGTCAGCAGCTCAACCACCTGATCGTGGTCAGCATCGGAGCGGGCGTCCAAGACGAGCCGGTCCGGGCGTGTGGCGTGGCCGGTGGCCCAGGCAGGACTGAGGTCAAAGCGGTACCACAGTGGCATGGAGCGCATGAGGAGTGCGCTGCGCAGCGGGGTGCTGGCGGTGTAGGCCCAGCATGCATGGTGCGCGGCTTCTTCGTCTGTGAGGCCGTTGTGCCGCCACAGCGGTGAACGCCCATCCTTTTGATGCCAGCCGGTCTCCTGCCGGAAGACCATGCGGGCGGTATCCATATCGTGCCAGCGCTGCGCGTCCACAAGGTCGAGGCGCGCCTCTGTGGGGAGGTGGGTCAGGCGCACCCGCCGGCAGCTGAGGTCGATCAGCCGGAGGCCGGGGATGCCGCACACGCCGTGGTCTTCGTGGAGAAAGGGCATGATGCGGCTGGCGACACGGCAGGCCGTGTTGGTGTGGATCTCCAGGCGGTCAGGCTGGTGGCAGATGGCGTTCAGGTAGCCGCTGATGCTGGCCATCGCGCTCTTTCGCGGCTGTTCCAGGGGGTGCGGGTGCTGAGGGTTGCTCATCAGGCACTCGAAGAGGAGGGCCTGGAAGGCCAGTTGTCCGTGGTCGGTGGGGTCCAGGGTGGGGCGGCCGCCCTTCTGGAGTCGTCCCAGATACAGAAGGCGCGCGAGTTCCTTGCTGATCCGCTTGTCGGTCGTGTGCGGCATGAGGTTCCTGCTCCGGCTGCTCCCGGGCGGCAGCCGTGGAGGAATGCCTGCACGGACACCGAGAAAAGCGTCTTGCGGGACCGGGCATCCCACCCTTGAGACTCCTGCGACGCCGCCCGGGCGGATCGCTCACCTCCAGGCCGTCCCTGGCCTGTCAGGGGGACAGTAGCGAACCGCGCGCGGCAGACTACGCGACGCGCCGGGCGACACTCGACACCACGTCTTCCAGCGGCACGGTACGGGCCGCCCTACGAACGGGACGACTACTGAATTGCTTCACGGGATGAGGCGGTGCCATATGAAGACGCAACTCTCCAGGCTCGCGAGCGACGGCCGACGCAGCACGGACCGGATCCGCTCGGGCCCCACCAGGACGACGGGCATCCGTCGCTCACGCTCCTGGAACAGGCTCCACACCCCGTAGACGTACTGCAGGGCCTCGGTCCGCAGCAGATGGGCATCGCGTACGACCACCACCGGCCAGGAGCGCCGCGCGAGTTCGTTCTCGACAGCCCGCTGTGCGTCGGCCAGCCGTCGCGGCCGGGCACCGAGGTGCAGAGCGACGTGGAACGCGTCCAGGAGCGCCGCAAGGTTGCCCGGCGCGACGGTCGTGACCACGACGGGGTCGGCTTCGTCGCAGCGGCCGAGGGTGGCCTCCACCACCGCTTCGCCCTGGACGTCCTCCGGCGCGATGACGCACAGCAGCGCGCGGGTCTCCAGGATGTGGCCCAGGTTCTCGGCAAGTGCGGCGAACGCTTCGTCGGACACGGCCGTGGCGACCTCGCCCATGGCCCCTCCTCTGGAGTTGCGTACGGGACGCCGCCAGTCCAGCACGTTCACGGACGGCGGCGCAGACATCAACGTCATCACGGCGCAGATTGACCGGCCCTGTTCGGATGTGAGCGGCTGTGCCGGATCAGCGAAGCTCGGAACCCGGGCGACGGTTGCCGCGGCAGTCGTAGACCGCGAGTGACAGATCCTTCACCGCGGCCCGAGCACGTTCGGCGTCCAGGCCGTCGTCAAGCGCCTCCAACGCGGCGGCCGCCGACACCCGAACGGAACGGGGCAGGCCGTCATAGGCGGAGAGCCGGTACGCGACGGTGCGGCGGGCCTCCTGTTCCTCATCGCTCGCCCCGTCAGAGGTCAGCGGGAAGACCGCGGCCTCGTACATCGCGATGCTCAACAGGACCGTGTCGGCGATCCCTTCCGCATAGCCGTCGCCGCTGACGGCCTGGACGGAAGTCACCGCGGGCCGGGGCCGGGCAAGCATGCCGAATCCCGCGCCCAGGCCGGTGGTAGTCGCGCCCACCACGGCCCCCGACCAGCCGTCCAGGACAAAGCCGAAGCAGGCTCCGCTACTCACCACGCACACCAGCAGCGCGACGGTCATCACGTACACACGGGTGCCGAGCGGGGACGTCATGGCCAGCAGTATGCACACGCCCTCGGGGGCTGAGGCCGGGGCCTCGTGAACCTGGGATGGCACCGCTGACCAGGGCCCTGTTGTCAGTGGTGCCCGGGACACTGGTCTCAAGCCTCAGCGCCGGAGCCTGAGGGTCAGCGTTCCCGGACTCGAAGGATTGGTACATGCTCACCGAAGCACTCATGGCCGTGGCCGGAGCGGGAGCGGGCGGTGCCGCCGTCGTCCAAGCCGCCGGCACCGACGCATGGACCGGCCTGCGGCAACGCGTAGCCCGTCTCCTGGGGCGCGGAGACACTCGCCGGAGCCGATGCTGGCCACCCCAGTGCCTGATCCCGACCTGCAGCCGGGCTGGGCCGGCGAGCCGAAGTGGGACGGTTCTCCGGACAGTTGAAGTTGTCTCATCTGAGTGACATCGCTGTATCTCCCCGCGCGTCTGCGAGCGGCACCGGAAGACTGCACGATGCCGGAGTGATGACGCATGCTTGTGGGGTCACATGCAGTTGTTCTTCACCGACCAGCGGAAGGTCTGGAAGGTCGGCCAGGTCGCTGGCTTGAATCAGGCGGAGCTGTCAGCTCTGTTCTCGCGGCGGCTCCTGCCTACGGGTACGCCGATCTTGCTGGATGAGGCGATGCGCCCGGTCGAGCCGATGTCGTCGTGGTTCCGGTCGCTGGCGCTGGAACGCAAAGCCGCCAAGACGATGCGGTCGTACGCGGATCTGTGCCTTCGCCTCCGTGGGCCGCCCCCTTTCTGCACGCTGATCCCGTGCTGCCGACGGAAATGGCGGCGCGGAGGGCCGTCCGGTGCGATCCTGACGCGACGCCCGCCCCTGATTGGCGCAGGGGCGGGCGTCGTGTCGGGGTCCCGGTCAGCCGGCGCAGAGGGTCAGGTCGACCGTAGCGCCGCTCTTGACGGTCTTCGGGGCGTGCGGGGACACGCCGATCACTGAGCCCGGCTTGCAGCCCTTGACGACTCCCTTGGTGATGGCGCCGGTCTTCAGCTGCGCCTTGAGGAGCGCCTGCTTGGCGAACGTCAGGTCCAGGTTGGCGAAGTCGATCGGAATGGTCGTGCCGTCGGGGGTGATGTAGAGCACGGTGGTGGCGTCGCTGTTGGTGGCCGTGCTGGTGGCCGCCGGGGTCGAGCGGGCGCTGTCCGCGGACGAGGTGGCCAGGGCCGTGCCCCCGCCCGCGGCAATGAGGGCGGCGGCGACAGCGGCGATACCGATGGTGCGCCTGCGCCGGGTGCGGCGCAGGATCTGGGGCGCGTCGAAGTCGGGGGCCTGGGCAGAGTTCGCGAATCGGTTCATGGCGTTGATCAGTTCCTCTTCGAAAGATGGGCAGCCGGGGGGCCGCGCGTCGTCGTGCGAGGTCATCGGATTCCTTCCCGGTGCCGCTGTGGTGAAGGGGTGGAGAGTGCGGGGATCTGGTCTCTGAGCTTTTCGATCCCGCGAGCGAGTTGAGAGCGCACCGTGCTGGGCGATATGCCCAGGTCGGCTGCGATCTCGGTGTCGGAGAGGTCGTGGAAGTACCGCAGCACCACGACCGTGCGCATCCGCATGGGCAGTTGCTGCAGAGCGCGCACCAACTGGTCCCGGTTGTCCACCTGCCCGAACTCGTCCCCCGGGGCGGCACTGTCGCCGCTCTCGGCTTCCGAGGTCACGTCCAGACGGCGGAACCTGCGCCAGCGGTCATTGGCCAGGTTCACCATGATCCGCCGCACATAGGCCTCCGGAGCGTCTTTCCCGGCGATGGTGCGCCATTTGCGGCAGGCCCGCTCCAGGGTCTCCTGGACCAGGTCTTCCGCCGCCTCACGGTTGCCCGTCAGGACGAAGGCGCCGCGGAACAGCGCGGTCGACCTCGCGGCGACGAAAGCCTGAAAGTCCGTCTCCATACGCTCCTCCCTTCCTGTCACCCCTCCTCGACGTGAGCACTGCCTCATCTGCTGCACGGTCGTACTGAGACCTGAGTCACAGGTGTCGATACCGTCCGGCGTCAACGGGAGGGACGGCATTGATGAGTCCAGCGGACAGCGGCCCGCATGAGGCCCCTGCTCCAGGTCTGCCGCTGACTGGTCTCGACCCCGTACAGGATGGTCCAGCAGGAGCGCCACCACGCGCGCAACGACCGACGGACCGAGGTCTGGCTGTGCGCCGATCCCAATCGCCGGCTATACGCCATCGCCGCCCGCGCCGGGCTGCGCCCCGAGCAGATCCTCGCCCAACTCGCCAACCACGCCCGGTGCAACGACGACGGCACCCACCAACGGGCCGTTCGGCTGGGTGGCGTTGACCTCTCTAGCTAATGCGGCTAGTCTACGGCTAACGACATTAGCTACTTGGAGGATGACATGACCGAGCACCTGAGAATCGGCAAGAACACCATCGCCTTCGACGTGACCGGGGAAGGTCCCCTCATCGTGCTGGCGCACGGCATCGGCGACAGCCGGCACTCCTACCGCTTCCTCGTTCCCGGCCTGGTGGCCGCCGGTTACCGGGTCGCGAACGTCGACATCCGCGGGTGCGGTGAGTCCAGCCTCGGCTGGGACGGTTACAGTCGCACCGACATCGCTGGAGATCTGGTCGCCGTCGTGCGTCACCTCGGCGGCCCGGCCGCGATCATCGGGCAGTCGATCAGCGGCGGCGCCGCGACCATCGCGGCCGCCACCGCGCCCGACGTGATCAGCGCAGTGATCGAGCTGGCTCCGTTTACCCGTGCGCAGCCGGTCGACCTGGGCGGGCTCATCCGGGTCAAGCGCTTCCGGACCGGCTACATGCGGATGGCGCTGTTCATCGTCCGGGGACGCCTGGCGGACTGGAAGAAGTACCTCGACGTGGCCTACCCGGCCAAGCCCGCCGACTGGGACAGCGAACTGGCCCGCATAGAGGCCACGCTGAGTGAGCCCGGCCGGATGAAGGCCCTGCAGGACATGTGCAAGTCCAAGCCCACCGACGCCGGCGCCCAGCTCGCCCACGTCACCTGCCCGATCCTGATCGTCGAAGGCAGCCTGGACCCCGACTGGGCCGACCCCCGCGCCGAAGGGGAGAAGATCATCGCCGACCTGCCCGCCGGCCTCGGTGAACTGGCCGTGATCGACGGCGCCGGCCACTACCCGCATGCCCAGACCCCCGACCAGGTCCTCGCGCTGGCCCTGCCGTTCCTGGCCAAGGCGGCCGGCCGTGCCTAGGGCCGGACTCACCGCCGCAACGGTCACCGAAGCCGCCGCCGACCTCGTCGACGAGGTCGGATTCGACCAGCTCGGCATGGGCCTGGTCGCCGAACGGCTCGGAGTCAAAACCCCCTCCCTGTACAAGCACGTCACCGGCCAGACCGAGCTTGCCCACCGGATCGCCATCCTGGCCATGAACCAGTGCGCCGATGCCATCCGGGACGCCATCCAGGGCCGGTCCGGCACCGAAGCCCTGGTCCGCGGCGCACAGGCGATGCGGACGTTCGTCAAGGACCACCATGGCCGGTACGCCGCAGCCAACGCCGCCCGCCCGACCGGACCCGACGACCCCCTCATCGACGCCCTCAACCGGGTGGTCGACTCCTGGGCGGCCATGCTCCACGGCTACCGGATCGACCCCGACCAGCAGATCCACGCGCTGCGGATGCTGCGCACCGTCCTGCACGGATACGCATCCCTGGAAGCAGCCGGCGGGTTCCAGTTCGCCACCGACATCGACGACAGCTTCACCTGGATGATCGACTTCATCGACCACGGCCTGCAGGAGACCACGGTCACCAGCACCCACAGCGCCCACTCCCGCACGGCCGAGCCGCTCTGACCCTGTGGACTGGGATCCACGCAGTTCCCCGGCCCCATCGGGCCACCGGTGGACCACCGGCTCGCCCCCCGCCTGTCCCTTCCGCACCAGCCAGAAGTGGAATCCATCATGAAGCCGGTTCTCACCGCCGTGATTGACATCGACGCCACCCCGCAAGCGGTGTGGGACGTCCTCACCGACTTCGCCGCCTACGGCGAGTGGAGCACCTTCTCCGCAGCCGAGGGAACCGCTCACGTGGGAAGCCGGCTCACGATGCGCATGCCGGGCATGACCTTCAGGCCGACGGTCACCGTAGCGACGCCTGGCCAGGAACTGCGGTGGGTCGGCACGCTCGGCACCAAGCAGCTGTTCCACGGCCAGCACTCCTTCGTCCTTTCCCCCAACCACGACGGCACCACCCGCCTGACCAACCACGAGGAATTCTCCGGCGCCCTGGTCACCCTGATCCGGCCCTTCCTCAGAACACCCAAAAAAGACGGGTACGCCACGTTCAACGCCGGCCTCAAACAGCGGGTCGAAGGCCGCACCGAGCGCAGGCCGGGTGCATGACGTGCCGGTGGCCGGGGCGGTAGCGGGAATCGGGATGGCCGCCACGATGCCCTTCACGTGGAAGAAGACCGCCAAGTCACCACACCCCCACGCGCAGGCCGCACGAACGCCTGCTGCCTCAACCGGCTGAACGGTCGGCGCCTCAACGTCCAGCCGGCAGGGGTTCTGCGGGTTCTCTGGACACTTGAAGTTGTCTCATCTGAGTGACATCGCTGTATCTCCCCGCGCGTCTGCGAGCGGCACCGGAAGACTGCACGATGCCGGAGTGATGACGCATGCTTGTGGGGTCACATGCAGTTGTTCTTCACCGACCAGCGGAAGGTCTGGAAGGTCGGCCAGGTCGCTGGCTTGAATCAGGCGGAGCTGTCAGCTCTGTTCTCGCGGCGGCTCCTGCCTACGGGTACGCCGATCTTGCTGGATGAGGCGATGCGCCCGGTCGAGCCGATGTCGTCGTGGTTCCGGTCGCTGGCGCTGGAACGCAAAGCCGCCAAGACGATGCGGTCGTACGCGTACTCCGTACTGATGCTGCTGCACTTCCTGCTGGCCCGGCAGGCGGATCTACAGTCGGCCACGGAGGGGGATCTTCGGGAGTTTCGTCTGTGGCGGCAGGACGAGGCCGAGGAGGTCGTCGATGACGCCGCCTGGGACCGGGACTGGGCCGCGATCGAGTCGCTGTATGTGTATCTGGTCCGGATCGGTGCCGTCGCCCGGCAGCCGTGGCGGGCCACACCGCAACGTTCCAGCCTCGCCAGCAGAATCCGCCCTGATCTACGGGTGCGGCACATGGGGCTTGAGCAGTACCTCTACCTGCGGGACGTGGGTTTTGGAGGACTGGCTGCGGACGCCGGACTGGATGAGTCCTTCCGGGGCTGGCGGCCGCACCGGAATCGGGCCGCCTGTGAACTGGCGCTGATGACGGGGATGCGGATCCAGGAGTGGTCGACCCTGCTGCTGCCTGAGCTCGGACTGCTGGACGGCCGGCAGCCGGCGTTCGCGGACGTTGACCTGAAAGCCTGCGCCAAGTTCGGCCGGCCGCGTTCGGTCTATGTCGCACCGGACGCGATGGAACTGCTCGCTCCCTACCTGCTGCTGGAGCGTCCGGAGATCGTGGCGAAGGCCCAGCGTTCGCTTCGACGGCGTCACCGGGAACTGTTCGTGGTCCAGTGCCTGGAGGCTGACGGCACCAGGGTCCGCGGGATGCTCGACGGGCTCACGATCACGCGGACGGTCAAGAACATGAAGCCGGACCTGCGGCGTGTGGCGGTGCTGGAATCCGGTGACGGACTGGAGCCGCTCGCGCTGTTCATCGGCCAGAGCGGCAAGATGCTCACACTCTGGGCCTGGGACAAGATCCGCTGGCGGGCCTGGGACCGGCTCCAGGCATGGGCCGGCCACTGGCAGGCGCCGGTGCTGCCCAGGCGGTGCTGGGTTTATCACGACCTTCGGCACACCTTCGCCCTGCGGCTTTTGGTCTTCCTGACGCGCGAGGCCCTCAACGACGCCAAGGCCCAGGGTCTGCCGATGTCCACGCTGCTGGACCACATGAGCGGCAATCCGCTGCTGGTGGTCCAGCGCCGCCTCGGGCATGCGCACACGTCGACCACCTACCGCTACATCCGCTACCTGAAGGACCCGATGCGGGAGGTGGGTGACGCGTTCCGCGCGTGGACGGCTGCGGGTGGCGCCTCCTACGTCACGATCGCCCGCAGCCTGATGGAGCTGGAGGACGCCGGTCATGCCCCGCCGCGGCCACTACACCCGTGATTTTCCTCCTCCGGTTCCTCGCCCCGCGGCGCCGGCCCGGGTCGGCCTTCGCCAGGTGTCGACCATCGATGGTCAGGGTCGGACCCGGACCGTGACGTTCGATCCGGCACGCTTCTGCTGCACCAGGCTGGCCGGGGAACTCGCGGACGAGTGGGTGGAGTTGGTGGAGGACGCCGGTTACGGTCCGACCTCGGCAACGCACTACCGGCAGACGGTCGAGGCGTTCTGCACCCACGTCGATGCCACCGTCCCCCGGCCGCACCGGGCGAGTCTGGCGGCCACGGATCCGGACCTGCATCACGCGGTGACGGAATGGGTGCGCCTGCTGCCCTCTCGGCACCGGCCTGGCTCTCGCAGTCCGGGCCTGGCATGCGGGCCGGCTGCGGACCTTGATCGGACGGCGCTCGCTGCACGCCGAGCGTGCGGTGGCCGGACACTTGCACGGTGGCTTGAAGGCGCCCTGGGAGTACGCCGGGGAGAGACCAGCGAGCTGGACGAGTTCTCCCGGGCCGACAGGAAGAAGATCGTTCAGGCTGCGAGCGGGCTGCGGTCGGTGTGGGGGAAGCCGCGGTTGTTCTCCTGCGCGGGGTGGCGGGTCTCCCACATGCAGGTGTGGCGTGCCAGGAGGCCGGGGCCGTCCGGCGAGGCCCACAGCGTGCTGGTCATTGGCTCCGGCGGCGTGGCCGGCTCAGTCTCCTTCTTGCGGCGACTCCGGCTACGCCCCACGCCGCTCATGCTCCAGCGCCAGTAGTCCTCGGCTTCCTCGAGGAGCAGGACCCGCTGTCCGCTGTGTGCCCAGGTCGCCGCGATCCCGCCGACCAGGTGGTAGAGGTTGCCCGAGCGCTCAGCCAGGAACCGCAGGACATGAGGTGCGGGCGGCGCATCGCCGGTCGCCGCGCGGCGTAGAGCCTCGGTGTACTTGGCCCCGCTCCGGCTCGCCCTGCGTGCGGACTGCGCGGCGGTGGACTGGTTCTTCGGCATGACGTACTCCTTGGCCGGGCCGGGCCACGCCCCCGACACCAGCTCGTACGACTGCCGTGGACACGACGGAACGCAGAACGGGAAGGAGCGGGCCCCGCAGGACCTTGACCCCCGCGTCCGGCGGCGTGGCTCCGGAAGCAGGCGGTGATCGGCAGTACGCGCTAGCCGGGCAGGATGCTAACCGGCGTGAGCGCACCGGCCGAAGCCACAAGCCGCCGAATTCCCTCGAACGGGCGAGGTCCCCGGTCCTTTACCCGCTGCCGGAGCCCATGCTGAGCATTCCCGTACCCACGCCGTGCAGCCGGGCTGGGCGGGCGGCCATCTGTCCGGGTGGCCGCCCGCGCGTTGTCACAGGCTGAGGTAGAAGCGCACGGTCGTGCCGTCGTCGCCGGTGTGCACGCGCACCAGGTCGGCCACGTAGTGGACCAGCATCAGGCCCCGGCCGCCCAACTGGTCGCGCTCTGGGGGGCGGCGGCCGGCCAGCGGATCGGCCAGCCGGCCCGCGTCGCGGACCTCACACACCAGCTGCCCGTGCTCCGCCCAGACCGCGAGTGTCCCGGCGCCTCCGCCGTGGACGACGCTGTTGGTCGTCAGCTCCGCGACTGCCAGCTCCATATCCATCAGCCGGTCCCCGGCCATGCCCAAGCGCATCGCCTGAGCGAGAGCGAACTGGCGGACCGCCGGAAGGTCCTCACCACCGTAGGAGAAGGCCGCGGCGTCCGGTGCAGGCACGAGCGCCTGGTTGTAGCGATCGACGACCGCCTGCCAGTCGTAGACGTCGCTGACCGACTCACGTCCGTCCCCGCTGATGAGGGTCGGGTGGGTCACCCGTGCATCGGCGATCACCTGCGGATCCAGCCTCTCCTCGTCGTAGGGGCACAGGATCGTCACCGCCCTGCCCTCGAACGCGGCGTTGATCAGGGCCTCGTGCTGAGCGCACGCCGGGTACTCCACCGCGCTGCGTCCGGTCCAGATCGGCTCGCCGATGATCCGCACCCGGTCCTTCGGGTGGGCGTCGGCGAATCCGCGCAGCACCTTGGGGATGATCCGCCCCGGGTTGCGGCCGGCCTCGGTCATGTCCAGGAACAGGATGCTTTCGGCGTCCCCGCCCAGACCTGCTTTGATCAGTTCCAGGTTGGGGCCGGGCACCGCCACGGCCATCGGCTCGCCGTTGGTCAGGCCCTCGCGTAGGAAGGTCACCGTCTGCTGCGTGTACTCCTGCTCGGTGCGGTAGAAGAGGGCAGGGTGCACGAACGCCTCGTGGGTGGTCACCGTGCTCATCACAGAGCCACCTCGATCCGGTCCAGGCCCGGCCAGAACATCTCCAGAACCCGCGGCAGCTGCGGCGGGGGATTCTCGACCACAACCCTCCCGTCGGGCAGGTTCATGGCGGTGATAGCCAGCGCGGTCACCCCGGCCACGTCGACGAACGCCACATCCGACAGCTCCACGTACGACACGCCCGCGTGCCGCCGGGCCAGCTCGGACAGGGCCTGCTCCCACGACGGGCGAGTGAGGACGCTGATCTCACCGCGGGCACGTATCCCGGAACGACCGGGCAACGGGCTCACCTCCAACGCGGCCCTCCCGGGCGCTACCGGGGCGGGCCCGCCCACCGCATGTGGGGCATCCACGCTCGGACTCCTTCACATCAGGCCGCCTGCCGACCGTCCCGGCACGGGCAGAGGAAAAGCTCCCGCCGACGGGGCAGTGTATCCAGGCCGCAGACACGCCTATAGGTTCTGTAAGTGGGAGCGAGCATGATCGAGGTTTCGGATAGTGCTCGGGGATCGCAAAGGGGCAGGGTCCCCTCTCGCCCCAGTCGCGCAACAGTCAGACGCAACTTGGCGCGGTTCGGGTTCGAGGCTGGAAGGCCGCGCGGCTGCACGGGCATCGATGCCGCAGTCACTCATCTGGCTGTGTGCGTGAGTAGTGACACCGCTTGTCGGTCAGTGAGGACACCGCCTGGTCTCACCGGGGAGCGGTATCGCTGAGTCTCTCAGCGACAAAGCCACTCATCCCAGCGCCGCCCGCATGTGCCCGCGTAGAGCTATGTACGCACTCCCAAGGTGTCTGCGTGGGAATGCCCTGCAAGTAGCTGGTGACTCGTCCCCAGTGGGGTTGGGAAGCAAGCCCCCCGCGGGTGTCCTCCGGAAAGCAACTGCCGGGGGACTCACGCGTAGTGACGCGCTGGAATCGGATGGATGCTGACAGGGAACCGGGGCAGGCGTGTGAGAGTGCCCCTGTCCGCTGTCTTTCTCGGTGATTGCCTTGGCCTCATCCGTCCATCCCCGTCCGCAGTCCACATCGGCGTCGGCCGATGAGCTGGTGGAAGAGCTGGAACGGTTGCGGGCGCAGAACCGGCAACTGCAGCAGGCCCTCGCCTCGCACACCGTCATCGACCAGGCCATCGGCGTCCTGACCGTCCTAGGACAGATACCCCCGTGCGACGGCTTCACGGTGCTGCGGGAGGTCTCCCAGCACACCAACATCAAACTGACCCAGGTCGCTGAACAGGTCCTCAAACACGGCCAGGGCGCGGCGCTGCCCGATGTCCTTCTCGGGGAACTGCACGCAGCGCTGGCCCGCCACGCCGCCTCACGCCCTGTCTGACTGGGGGCGGCCCGCGTCGTCTACAGGGGCGGGCGTCCGGTGATAGCGCCGCCAGGGTCGTCCAGGAGGGCGATGCGGGCGGTGATGCGCTTGCCGACCGGCTCCCGCTGCGCTTCGAAGCCCTGGGCGACGGCCATGACGATCTCCAGACCGTGCTGGCCCACCCGTCCCGCGTCGGCGGCCCTCGCCACCGGCAGCACCGGATCGCCGTCCCACACCACCACCTCGACCGCGTCGCTGACGATGCGCAGGTCCATCAGCACCGGGCCCGGCGCGTACTTGAGGGCGTTGGTGACCAGTTCGCTGACCACCAGCTGGGTGAGGTCCATGGCACGCTGCGAGACCGGCAGGCCGTACTCGGCCTGCACACGAGTGAGGAAGCCGACGGCGAGGTGGCGGGCACGGGCGATGGACGTACCGTCGCCTTCCAGGGCCACCGTGGTCTGCAGGGCCTGCTCATCCGGTACCGCGCTGTCCTCACCCACCGGGACGGGTTCCATCGCGGCTCGCTTCTCCTACCCCGTTCACACCCCCGCGCGTACCCGCGCATGCGTGGTACACGCTTTACGCCCTCGGTGGGAGGGCATTACCCGCTCTGTGCAGGGCAGCACTGCAGGTGAAGGTCCTGGTGTGCCAGTATCACCCACATGGCCGAGAGCGAGATGGCGGACACCGGACAAGCCGCGCAGCCGGCCCGGCTGTCGGTCGTTTCCGCCGCCACCGACGGCATCCGTGTACTCACCCTGGCGGGAGAGATCGACCTCGACACCGGCCAGGCGCTCCGCCAGGCCCTGGACGCCTCCGGGACTCCCCGCCCCCGCATCGTGGTCGATCTGAGCCGGGTCACCTTCATGGACTCCACCGGCATCAACATCCTCATCGCCGCCCACCGCACCCTCACCGCGGCCGGCGGCTGGATACGTCTGGCCGCACCCACCGAAGCCGTGATGCGCCTCCTGCAGATCGTCGGCGTCGACGCCGTCATCGACTGCCGCGAAACCTTCCACCAAGCACTCAGCGACTGACCGATCCAGGCCCTACGCTGACCGATCGGCTCAGTGCTGATGGTGCTCGCGCTTGGACAGGTAGAGGGGACTGAGCCGGCGACAGTAGCCGCGCACCAGGTCTTCAGCCTCCTGCACCGCACGCTGAGCACATGGCGCGTCCATCGGCAGACGTTGCTCAGCCTGAGCCGCGGTGGAGTCCGCGCGCCGGACCTCCCTCAGCGCCCTCCAACGGGATACCGCAACAGTGCGCGGCCTGCCCGCCAGGCACCATCGCGCGAGCAGTATCGCGGCCACCACCGACAATGCGCTGGCGGCATAGACCTCATGACCGGCCACTGGCTCCTCCTGCCGGACACCCGCATGGACCGTGCCGGATTCATGTGCCCCGGTATCGCATCGTCAACGTCACCGCTGGGCTAAGAAACCCTCACATGCCATCGCCGTGTGAGGGTGCGGTCGCCACTCAGGCGGCCAGCGGCACGCTCGCCGGGCCTGCTCAACCTTGCCCGGCAAATCGTTAAGGGGCAGCATGGTCGGGGATTCCCCTCGCGCCCGTCCACGGGCCCGACAAGACCGGTCCGGTCATCAGTCACCCGGGCGGCCGATGGCCCGGGTGGAAGGCATGGTGCGTGACGTGGACGCTGCCGGAGCCGATGCTGGCGACCCCCGTGCCTGATCCCGCTCTGCAGCCGGGCTGGGCCGGCGAGCCGAAGTGGGACGGTTCTCCAGACACCTGATGATGTCTCATCGGGCAGTCCCCGGAGCCGCCTGTCGCGACCGGGCGTATCCAGGGGCAAAGCAAGACGCGAGAGCTCCTCACTGGCCGTCTGACTCCGTCCAGGAAAGCGCGTAGTCACGGCTACCTCGTGCGACCGGCTGATGCTTGCTGAGTGTCCGCACCGGAGCTGACGTGCCGCTGGGTCTCCTGGGGGCCGTGCCAGTCCAGGCACATCACGGTGGCGTCGTCCTCGAGCCGGCCGTCGGCGGCGTCCCGGACTGCGGACGTCAGCGTCAGCGCGACCTCCCGCGGATGCAGGTCCCGGGTGCGCTCCAACAGGGCGGGCAGGTCGACCTTCTCCCCATGACGTTCGAGCCATGCCGTCGGTGAGCATGAGCAGACGGTCACCGGGCCTCAGATCGATCTCTTGAACGCGGTAGGGATGGGACGTGGTGAGTGCGGACAACCCGA
>NZ_JBIWLX010000053.1:0-13190 GCF_044766405.1 Streptomyces sp. NPDC102270
TCGTCGACCGGGCCGACGGTGACCTGGAGGTCGCCGAACGACAGGACACTGGCCTGGATCCGGTACTGGTCCATGAAGGCCAGGTGCCGCTCGACGGACCACGGACCGTACGCCCCGGTAATGGCGCCGAGGAGGCCGTAGCGCTTCAGGTAGTCGTTGTACACGTCGGGGCTGTAGTGCGCGTGGGTATCGATACGCCAGTTACCCTTCGGCAGCCCCTGGCCGGACGGGGCCTCCTCCCCCCGTTGCCATGGCAGCCGGCATCACGGTCGCCGCCGCCCCGACAAGCGCCGCGGCCGATGCCCCTTCGATCATCCTTCGACGCGAGATGTTCCGTCGCAGGTTCATTTCCAGTTTCCCTCTTCATTCTGAATGCGAGTCAGGTCGTATGTACGTGCGTCACGGCCCCGTCGCCCGGGCCGGGCAGTGCCTGCATAGGACGGCGGTGATCCCCGCCGGATGGAGTCCGCTCTCTCCTCGGGTGGGCGTGCGCACGGCCCCGGCCGATCGAGGAGCCGTAGCGGCCAAGTCGCTCCCCGGCCGGGCCAGTCGCCGCCAACAGGTCGATCCAGTTCTCACGCGCGGCGAACCCCATGGCGCCGACGCAGCCGCGCCGACTGGCAGTCGGCTGTGGAGCGGACACGCGACCAACGCCGCCGCTGCCCCCACCCAGGTGATCAGGCCGACGGTTCCTTCATGCAGCGCGCCATCGCCGACCTCCTGCCCGCCGGGCCACCCGCCTGGCCGACTCCAGCCCAAGGAACGCGCCGATTCACGACGGAACCGGACAGCGCGGTGCCAACCGCCGTAGTCAGGTGCCGCACAGCAGCGTGACCAATGTTGTCCACCGGCGGGACGAGGAGTACGTGCATGACCGCCAGACAACAGCCGCCTCATAAAGCACGTACCACTCAGCGCATGAAGCCTCCATGAAGCCAATCGCCGCACTCGCGACCGTGCCTTCGAGAGCTTCGTACCGGTCGCGGGGCGTCGCTCAGGTCGGTGGCCGACCACACCGGCTCAGCCGGTCAGGGGGTGGCGATGACAGGTTGTCAGGATTCCGGTCAGCTGCCTGGACGCGGCTGTTCCGGTTGGCCTCCGTCAGGAGCTTTCGGTGACTGCTCCCGAGAGTCCTGCGGTGCGTCGGCAGGGTGCAGCGCGGTGAGCCATTGGGTCACGACGGCGTCGATGAAGGCGTCGGTGACCTGGCCGCGGTCGAGGAATAGGCGGGCGAGGACGGGCCCGTACAGGAGGGTGAACTCGTCGTCGCTGATCTGGATGCCCGCAGGCTCCAGCAGCTTGTTGAAGCCGGTGTAGCGGTCTTCGCCGATGCGGACGAGCGCCCGAGCACTGTCGGGGTCGTGGTCGGCCTGGGCGGTGATGGCCAGGGCCGCGGCTCGAACGGCCGCCACGCTGACGCCGGCGCGCAGGCTCTTCAGCCAGGCGGTGGCCACCTCACGCACGTCGCTGCCCGGTTCGGGGTAGGTGCCGAGGTCGGGGCCTTCGAGGACGAGGTCGAAGAGGAGTGCGGCTCGGGTGGGCCAGTGCCGGTAGAGGGTCTGGCGGGTGACATCTGACCGCTCGGCCAGCAGGGCGTAGGTCAGCCCCGCCGGTCCGACCTGAGGCAGCAGCTCCCGCGCGACACCCAGCACGCGATTGCGGGTGCGCTGCACGCGTGGGTTGCTCTGGGTCGGCTGTCGGCGATGGAGGGGCTGCTTCATGCCGCCACCTTACCGGTACATCATACGTAGTGTGTGATTGACATCACAGGCTCAAATCATACGCACTGTGTGATAGACCTTAGGGAGTAATCACACGCACTGGATGATTCTCGTGTGTCGACGCATTCGAAAGGCAGACGGCCATGTCACCTCGCACCCTGAGCGCACCCACTTTCGCCCGCACTCGCCTCGGCTCCGGCCCCGGCCTGCTCCTCGCCCACGGCGCCGGCAGCAGCCTGGCCGGCACCTACGGCCCCGTCCTGGAAGCCCTCGCCTCCCGCCACACCGTCGTCGGCGTCGACTACCCCGGCAGCGGCGACACCCCCCGTTCCACCACCGCGCTGTCCGTCGACGACCTCGCCGACCAGCTCGTCGCCGCCGCCGACGCGGAGGGCCTGGACCGCTTCGCCGTGTCCGGCTACTCCCTCGGCGGCCCGGTCGCCATCCGCGCCGCCGCCCGCCACCCCGAGCGCGTCACCGCACTCGTCCTGACCGCCGCCTTCCCGCACCGCGACAACCGGCTCGCTCTTGCCTCTTCGATCCAGAGCAAGATCGCCGCGTCCGGCGACCGCGAGCTGCTCGCCGAGTTCCTGCTCATGATGGCCCTCGGCACCCAGGCACTGGAGTCGATGCCTGCCGAGCAGCTGCAGCAGACCCTCGGCTACACCGCCGCCTCCATCGCCGACGGCAGCTCCGAGCAGACCGACCTCGTCGGCCAGGTCGACGTCCGAGACGACCTCGCCGGTATCACGGTCCCCACCCTGGTCGTCTCGACCACCGACGACCGGCTCGTCTCCACCGCCCTGCACCGCCACCTGGCCGAGACCATCCCCGGCGCCCAACTCGCGGAAATCGCCACCGGCCACCTGCCGATGCTGGAGCGGACCGAGGAGTGGCTGCAGCTCATGACCGACTTCCTCGACAAGCACCACGCCTGAACGCACACCACGGGCGGGGCTACGCAGCGAGCGGCAGCCCAGCCCCTCACCCGGACCGCCCATCGATCACGACTCGCCAACAGCGAACTGGACCGCCTCCCGGTCCCTGATCACTTGCAACTCCGCGAGTTCGTAGACCCGCTTCCCCCTCGATTCCTTGGAGAAATCATGCTCAGCTTCGGCCACCTCGACGAGTCCACCCAGTTCCGCGACCAGCAGAAGGAGAAGGCCGGCCCGGTCACCATCATCAACACCTTTGTCGCTCCGGAAGGCAAGGAGGCCGAGGTGGTGGCCGCCTGGACGGACGACGCGGAGTACATGAAGAAGTCGGGGAGCCTGCTCTCCGTGCAGCTGTACCGGGGCATCGGCGGCAGCCGGCTTTTCACCAACGTCGCAGTCTGGCGATCCACCGAGCACCTCCGTGCCGCGCTCGGCACGCCGGAGTTCGCCTCGCACCTGGCGGGCTACCCCGCCGGCACCGTCGCCTACCCGCACCTGTACCAGAAGTTCGCTGTCGAGGGCGTCTGCGAAGGGGAATGACGACCGCGCCGATCTGTTTCCTCTGACCGACCGGCCGGTGCTCGAAGTGCCCGACCTGGTCGACGGAAAAGGCGGTACCTGGAGCTGTTTCCCCAGGTACCGCCAGAAAGCCGGCGTTTTGGCTCCCTCCGGGGAGGCGGGAGCGTCACCGCAACGTCATCGGGCCGCCCTCTGCGGCCGCGAACGCCGTCACACCGCCTCGACGGAGTCTGCCTTGCCACGGACGACATCCCGCAGACGCTTCTTGTCGATCTTTCCGACCTTCGTCAGTGGCAGTTCGTCCATGACCAGCAGGTCTTCGGGCAGTTTGTAGCGGGCCACCTGCATGGCGGTAAGGGCCGCACGGACCGATTCGAGGCTCAGGTGCGTACCCGGTTCGACGACCACGACCGCGCACACCCGCTCCCCCAGGTCGGGGTCGGCCTTTGCAACGGCCGCGACGCGGGCGACACCGGGCAGGCGGTAGATGAGGTTCTCGACCTCCTCGGCGGAGATCTTCTCCCCTCCCCGGTTGATCAGGTCCTTGTCACGTCCTTCGACGACGAGGTTGCCCGACGGGTGCAGCCGGACGACATCACCGGTGCGGTACCAGCCGTCGGGGGTGAACGCGCGGGCGTTGTGCTCGTCGGCCCGGTAGTAGCCGCATGGGGTGTACGGGCCGCGGGTGAGCAGGGCACCCATCTCGCCGGGCGGGACCGGGTGGTCGGAGGCGTCGACGACGAGGATCTCGTCCTCCGGGCACATGGGGCGCCCCTGCGTCTCGATCTTGATGTCGTCGGGGTCGTCGGGGCGCGTGTAGTTCAGCAGCCCCTCTGCCATGCCGAACACCTGCTGAAGCGTGCCGCCGAGTACGGGTTCGGCGCGGCGGGCGACCTCCGGGGCAAGGCGGGCGCCACCGACCTGTAGCAGCCGTAGCGCGGGCGGGGCAGGGTGGCGGCCGGAGGCCACCGCGTCGATCCAGCGCTGGACGACGGCCGGCACGGCGGCGGTCACCGTCACACCCTCAACGGACATCAGCGGAAGCACTCTGTCGGGGTCCGGGGTGCGCGCCAGGACCACCCGGCCACCGTTCATGAGGGTGCCCAGGAGGCCGGGGCAGGCAAGGGGGAAGTTGTGTCCGGCGGGCAGTGACACCAGGTAGACGGTGTCGGCGTCGAGGCCGCAGACCTCGGCGCTGCGGCGGGCGTTGTACTCATAGTCGTCGTGGGTGCGGGTGATGAGCTTCGGCAGTCCTGTCGTCCCGCCGGAGAGCAGGAAGACGGCGATGTCACCACTGTCCGGAGCGATCCCGTCGAGCCGGGCCCGTGCGGCGGCCCGGTCGTCGGCCGGCTCGGCCAGCGCGCGCAGATCCGCGGCCTCGGCGCCGACCGTGCCGCCCGCGACAAACAGTTGACGGACGCTCGGCGTGGCTTCGGCGACCTCCAGCCCCAGAGCCTGGTGGTCGAAGTCGCCCAGTCGGTCCGGTACGGCGATCGACGTCACCTTGGCATGGTCGGCCAGGTAGCGAAGTTCGTGACCGCGGTGCGCGGGCAGTGCCATCACAGGAGCGATCCCGGCCCGCAGACAGGCCAGGGTGAGGGTGACGAACTCCCAGCCGTTGGGCAGCTGGACGAGCATCGCGTCACCGGGTTCGAGGCCGGAGTCCAGGAGGCGGCACGCCAAGCCGTCTGCTCGGTCGACGAGTTGGCGGTATGTGAGGCGCGTGTCGCCGTCGACGACGGCCACCGTGTCGCGGTAGGTCTCGGCCCATTCGTGGAGGTACGACCCGAGTGACCTGCCGCGCCAGTAGCCGGCGTCGCGGTAGTGGTCGGCCGCTTCCTTGGGCCAGGGTACGAATCCCTCACGCATCGTCGGATCCTCCTTGATCCCTTGGGTCACGCAGGAGCAGTACGGCGTCGAGCGCGACGAGGTCGCCGTCGGGCAGGACGCGCAGGGGGTTGATCTCGCACTCGGCCACGGCCTTCTCGGCGGCGAGCAAGGAGAGGGCGAGGAGCACCTGGGTGAGCCGGGCGCGGTCGACCGGGGCGGCGCCGCGCGCGCCGAGGAACATCTCGCGCGTGGCGAGCTCGTCGAGCATCAAGTCGGCCTCGTGCGCGGACAGGGGCGCGAGGCGCAGGGAGACGTCGCCGAGGATCTCGGCGGCCGTTCCGCCCGCGCCCAGCGCAAGCACGGGCCCGAAAACCGGGTCGCGGCGTACGCCGACGATGAGTTCGGGACCCGCCGGGGCCATCTGCTCGACCAGCAGTGCGGGGCTCGCGGGCATCCGGGCTAGGGCGTCGTCGAGCTCCTCATGGGTGCGGACGCCGACCTGGACGCCGCCGACCTCCGTCTTGTGCAGCACCTCCGCGTCGAGAATCTTCACGACGACCGGTCCGCCGAGCTCGTCGAGAGCCGCGTGGGCGGCGGCGGGGTCGGCGCACTCACGCCGTTCCGGCGTACGGATACCCAGGCCCGCGAGGACTCCCTTGGCGGTGTGCTCGTCGACAGGACCCGACTGGGGAAGGGTGGGTGCACCGGAGACGGGAGTATCAGCGGCCTCCAGGCGGGCACGGGCCGCCGCGTCCTCGACCAGCGCGCGCACCATCGCCGATCCGGAGGCCGGCGTGGCCGCGCAGGGGATGCCGGCCAGGCCGAGTTCCCGGCGGGTGTGCCGCGCCTGCTCCACGGGTCCGCCGACGATCGCGACGAGCGGAGTGGCGGTACGGGCGGCGTTCAGAGCGGCCGGGAGGTCCACGGTGGTGGGTTCCAGCAGCCCGTACACGGCGGTGACGTCGACACCGGGATCCTCCGAGACCCGCTCCACGATCTGCGTGATCGTGGGCGAGGGCCGACCGGTGTCGACGGGATTGTTCTGATAGGTGAGGGCGGGGAGCAGCTCACGCAGCTCCTTCACCGTGCGTTCGACCAGCGGGGGAACCTGCACTCCGTGGGAGCGCAGGTCGTCGGTGAGCAGCAGACCGGGTCCGGCCTGGGCGGTGACCAGGCCGACGCCTGCACGGGGATGCGCGGGGAGTCGTACGCGGCTGAGCGCGGTGACGGCGTCGACAAGGTCGCGTTCGTCATCGACGAGGACGGCTCCGGCCTGACGCAGGGCCGTCCGGGTCACGCGCCAGGAGGTGGCCAGGGCGCCGGTGTGGGAGCGGGCGAAGTCGCCGATGTCGCTGCGGCCCACGACCAGGGCCACGACGGGCACCCGGTCGGTCAGGTGGCGTACCGCCTCGGTGAGGCGGCGGCCTTCCGCGGCGGTCTCCACGTGCAGGGCGACGGCCCGTACGCCGTCGTCCTCGGCGAGGTGGCGCAGGACGTCGCCCTGGGTGACGTCCAGGCTGTTGCCCAGCCCGACCCCGAGGCGCAGGCCGACGCCGGCCTCGGCCAGGGCGAACGCCAGCGCGTGGTTGACGCCGCCGCTCGCGGCCACAACCGCCACCGGCCCCGGCTCCAGATCGGCCACGCCTGGTACGAAACTGGCAGCGAGGCGCAGGTGTGGGACGAGGAAGCCCGAGGTGTTCGGGCCGAGGACCCGGATGCCGGTCTCCCGCACCACCTCGGCCAACGCCTGTTGATGCAGCGCACCGTCGCCCCCGGCTTCGGCGAACCCGCCGGCGCAGACGAGCGCGGCGTGGGCACCGACGGCTGCCGCCTCGCGCAGGGCGTCGGGAGTCACGGCCGCCGGAATGCAGGAGACCACCAGGTCGGGTGTGATGCCGTGGGCTGCGGCGGCCTCGCCGACGGTGGGGAAGAAGCCCCGATCGGGGTCCGGGCGGCCAGAGTTGACCTTCAACACCGGCCCTGGGAAGGAAGCCAGGGAGTCGGTCATTGCCGCGCCGAGCTTCCCGGGCGTGGCCGATGCGCCCAGCAAGGCAATGGCTCGGGGTGCGAACAGCGCGTCCAGGGAGCTCACTTGGTGCCTCCAACGAGGTCGGCCCGGCCGGAGAGCACGAGTGTGGTCGCGGTGTCGTCGTCGTACGCGCCGACGATGGCGGCGGGCAGGCTGTGCGCGAGCCGGGCCTCCTCCGCGACCAGCACGCGGGTCAGCGCCGTACCGCCCCGCACACCGACGAGCAAGGCGCCCGCCTCTGCCGTCTCACGCACCTGGTCAAAGGCGAGCGGCAACCCCTCCTCGGTGGCCGGAGCGTCGATCCACACGCCCGCCCCGAACGACTGATCGCAGAAGGGGGCCATCGGGATGCCGGTGCCGTCGGTCCCGGTCAAGAGGTCGTCGCCGATCGTCACCCGGCGCGAGGGAAGGCGGTATGGCCCGGTACGGAAGGGCGTCTTCAGGGGCTCCGCCTCGTGGCGGTGCCGCCACCATCCGTCGACGCGGTCCACGTACATGGCGTCGCGCACGGCGATTTTGCCGCGCGGGATGCTGCGGGTGAGGAAGTGGAAGGCGAACTGTGTCGGATCGTCGAACGTACGGACATAGCGGCCGAAGTGCTCCCACCACGACAGGCTGGGCCGCGCCGAGTTCTGGATCTTCTCGACCTTGGGTCGGCGGCGGTCCTCGTAGAGGTCGAGTGCCTCCGGCACGCTGTGCGGCGCCTGTCCCAGGGCCTCGGCGAGTGCGACCGCGTCCTCCATGGCCATCTTGGTGCCGGACCCGACGGAGAAGTGCGCGGTGTGCGCCGCATCGCCCAGCAGCACCCAGTTGCCCCGCCGCCACGAACTTGCCCTGCGCGTGGCGAAGTTGGCCCAGCGGGAGTTGTTGCCGACCAGCGGGCGCCCGTCGATCTGCTCGCGGAACAGGTCTTCCAGGTAGGCCTTGGTCTTCTCGTCGCTCAGGCCCGGCGGGGTCGACGGATCGAAGGCGTCAAGTCCGGCCCTGGCCCAGGAGTCCGCGTCGGTCTCGACGATGAAGGTGCTGAGTGAGTCGCTGATCGGATAGGCGTGGACGGCGAAGACACCGTGGGGGCCGTCCTGGTGGACGAAGGTGAGCCCGTCGAACATGTAGGAGGTGCCGAACCAGATGAACTTCGCGCTCGCCACCTCGGCGGTCGGCCCGAAATCGTCGCCGAACAGGGTGCGAAAGCGGCTGTTGGCGCCGTCGCACACCACGACGAGGTCGAAGTCGTCCAGTTCGGCGGGATCGCGGACCTCGTGCTGGAAGCGCATCTGCACGCCCTCGGTGCGGGCCCGTTCCTGCAGCAGGCTCAGCAGCGTCTTGCGGGCCACGGCCGCCATGCCCATACCGCCCACGCGCTCCCGGGCGCCGTGCACACGGACCTCGATGTCGTCCCAGTGCCTGCCGTGCTTCTCCAGCGCCTCGCTGAGGACGGGGTCGGCGGCGTCGATGGCGTCCAGTGTGGCGTCGGAGAAGACCACTCCGAAGCCGAACGTGTCGTCGGGACGGTTGCGTTCGAAGACCACGACCTCGGCGCCGGGCCGGCTCCGCTTCAGCAGCGTGGCGAAGAACAATCCGCCGGGACCTGCGCCGATGCAGGCAACTTTCATCGTCTTTCCTTCGTACTCACAGCCACGCGGGCAGCTTCGGCAGGGATCCCCCGCCGGTCGGGTACAGGGGACCGGGCACGGGGCGCCCGGTCGCGTAGGCGGCCAGGCTGGGCAGATCGCCACTGACCACGACCGGCTCGGCGCCGCCCGAGTCACCCAGAAGCCAGGTGTGGGCGCCGTCCTCGGACCGCAGCCGGACAAAGGGACAGTCCGGTCGGCCCTGGAAAGATGCGGCCACGTCGTCGACGAGGGCCGCGCACACGTCGTGCGGGACGTCGTCGAAGCTGGTGTCGATGTTCAGGTCGACGGCGTGGATCCATACCTCGCGCACCCGCATCCAGGGCACCTGGGATGCGGGCACCTCACGCCCTCGCGCCGTGCGCACCGTCGCCCCCCAGCACTCGTCGGGCAGTGCGGCGAATGCCCCGGCGAGACGGCTGTCGGCCGCGCGCAAATCGGCACGCAGCTGCACGGCCGGCCGCCGGGCGCCCTCCTCTATCTCTCGCGCGCGCTGGTCGCCGGTTGCGTACATGGGCGTCTCGACACCTGTACGTGCCCAGGTCAGCAGGTTGACGAGGGCGTCGGCGTTGCGGGTGACGTGGGCGACGACGTGGGCCCGGCTCCAGCCCGGCAGGTACGAGGGCTTGGTGAATCCTGGGTCGGTCAGCCGGTGCACGGCGGCTTCGAAGGCCGCCGTGCCCTTGGCCGCCTGCTCCAGCACCATGGCCGGGCCTGCGCTCACCGTGTCTCCCGGCGGCAGGTGTTGCGGGTCTCGCCGATTCCCTCGATCCGGGTGACGAGGAGTGAACCGTCCTGCAGATAGCGGGCGGGCTTGCGGGCGTGGCCGACCCCGCCCGGGGTGCCGGTGGCGATCACGTCGCCGGGCACGAGGGTGACGATCTCGGACAGGTACGCGACCAGGGTGGCCGGGTCGAAGACGAGGTCACCGGTGTCGGCCTTCTGGACCGTGTCGCCGTCGACTTCACAGGTCAGGTTCAGGCCCTGGGCGGAGACTGCGGGGTCGTCGGCGGTCACCAGCCACGGTCCGATGGGGGTGGTGGCCTCGAAGGTCTTGCCCTGGTCCCACTGGGTGGTGCGGTACTGCCAGTCGCGGGCGGTGACGTCGTTGAGCACGGTGTACCCGGCGATCGCGGCTCGCGCCTGCTCCGGGTCGGCGTGCCGGACCTCGGCCCCGATGACGACGCCGAGTTCGGCCTCCCAGTCCATCTGCGTGGACGCGGCGGGCAGGGTCACGTCGTCGTAGGCGCCGACCAGCGCCCGCGCGAACTTCGAGAAGAGCGTGGGGTGCGAGGGGAGTTCGCGGCCCATCTCCAGTATGTGGGTGCGGTAGTTGAGACCGACGCACACGACCTTCTCCGGCGCGATGACCACGGGGGCGTAGTCCAGGGCGCCTTCGTACGCGTCACCGTCGGCGTCCGCGGCACGCGTCGCCCAGTCGACGTGGCGCAGGAAGGCCACCAGGTCGCTCTCGCCGAGGTCCACGGCCTTGTCCTCGTCGACGCGGACAGCGCGCGTGGTGCCGTTGACCCGGATGGTGGCGAGCTTCACTTGTGTTCTCCTCGGGAAGTGCGGGCGAGACCGAGGGCCTCGTAGACGGGCTCGTCGCTGAAACGGAACAGGTCGACCTGGGTGCGGGCGGACAGCGAGACCTCGCACCAGGACGGGACGACGAACAGGTCGCCCTTGGCGATCTCAAAAACCTTGTCGCCGACCTGGGCGACCGCCTCACCCTCGAACACCTGCCAGACCGCGGAGCCGACCGTGCGCACCGGGGTGGTCCGGGTGCCGGCCCGCAGTCGGCGCATCTCGGTGCGCATCGTGACCAGGGCGTCCCTGCCGGTGGTGGGGTTCGAGAAACGGACTCCGGCATGCCCGGGTTCGAGCACGCCGGGCACGCCCTCTTGCTCCAACTCCAGCTGAGCGGTCAGGGCAGCGTCGGTGTGCTCCCAGCGGTACGCGTTCAGCGGGGAGTTGGGCTGGTCGGGCCGGCCGATCGGGCGCAGCCCGGGGTGGCCCCACAGTCGCTCGCCGCGCGAGCGCTCGGGGGTTTCCCGAGTGGAGAGCTCGTCGGGGCCGAACTCGAAGAAGCCGGCGTCCAGCTTGGAGACGAGCGGGATGTCGAGGCCGTCGAGCCAGGCCATCGGCTCATCGGTGACGTTCTGGTGCTCGTGGAAGGCCCAGCTCGGTGTCAGCAGCAGGTCGCCCCGCCGCATCGCCACCGCGTCTCCGTCGACGTTGGTCCACACGCCCTCGCCTTCGACGATGAACCGGAAGGCACCCTGGCTGTGCCGGTGCGAGGGGGCTACCTCGCGCGGACCCAGGTACTGGATCGCGGTCCACAGGGTCGGGGTGGCGTAAGGAAGGCCCGGAAGGCCGGGGTTGGACAAGGCCATGGCGCGGCGCTCGCCGCCACGGCCCACCGGCACGAGCTCTCCGGAGCGCTGCGCGATGGGCAGCAGCTCCGCCCATCGCCACAGGTGCGGCACCGCGGCAGACTGCGGCGACATCGGCATCAGGCCGTCCACCTGCGTCCACAGCGGGATCAGACCCGCGTCCTCGAAATCCGCGTACAGCTCGTCGAGCAGCTTGCGCTCGGTCTGTTCGCTGGTGGTGTCGGTCACGGAAACCTCCAGGTCGTGTGTTCGGCGACCGCCGGAAGAAGCGCGGTTCACCGCGCCGTCCCTGACGCTACGTTCCGTTTCCCCTGACCGGAATCCTTGATAGGTATGATTCCTCTATGGAGAATTCAGCGGATCACTCGCCCAGCCCCTCGTATCCGGTGAGCGCCGCCGGCAACGCCCTGCGCGTCGTCCGGCTGCTGCACGAACTCGACGAGCTGCGGGTGATGGACGTCGCCGACCGTCTCGGCGTCGCGCGCTCGACCGCTCACCGGGTCCTCGCGATGCTCGTCTTCGAGGGATTCGCCGTGCAGGACCGTCACAAGGTGTACCGGCCGGGTCCGGCTCTGCAGGCGATCAGGGGAAGCCAGACAGCCCCTCCGCCGGACCTGATCACCATCGCCCACCCCCATCTGCAACGGCTGGCGGACGCTGTCCGGGAGACGACCCACCTGATGGTGCTCGAGGGCAACGGCAGCCGCTTCCTGGACGGCGTGGAGGGCTCCCAGGCACTCCGCGTCAGCTACCGCACCGGCACACTCCTGCCCGCGCATGTGACCTCGGGCGGCAAGGCTCTGCTCGCGGCACTGCCGGCGGACCGGCTCCGGGCCCTCTACCCCAACGGACTCCCCGAGGACCAGGCCAAAGCTCCCAAGGACTTCGAGAGCCTGATGAACGAGTTGGTGTCCGTGCGCCGCCTCGGCTACGCCCTCAATTTTCAGGAGAGCGAGCGCGGAGTGCACGCCGTCGGCGCGTGTGTGCGCGACCGCACCGGCGCCGCGGTGGCCGCCGTGGTCGTGGCGGCCCCGTCCGTCCGCTGCAACCGCGCACGGCTCGCTGAACTGTCCCAGCCTCTCCTTACGACCGCACGGGACATCGGTCAGGCCCTGTGAACGGCAGCGGCGCACGCCACCTCGACCCACCGGGTGGCGCGCGCCGTAGCGGTCTTCAAGGAATGTCACACGACCTGTGCGAAGGGTGTCCCGGTGAACGCGCGGTTGCGGTTGTTCGCCAGGGCGGCCCCGCCCGGCACTGCCCTGCTCGCCCACTTGGCGCGACTACTGGTAATCGACACGGATGAGAGACCGTCAGACTTGAGCCCGATCTTCGCTCACAGCCCCAGAAGGCGGTCGGCGTTGCCGTGCGCGATGCTCGCGAGGTCGGCCGGCGCGTACGGTGCGGAACGCAGGAACTTCACCGCTTCGGCGCTGGACTCGAAGGGGTAGTCGATGGAGAACAGCACCCGGTCGACACCGACGGCATGGACGGCTCCCAGCAGCGCGGCATGGGACATGACTCCGCTGGTGGTGACGTACACGTTGTTGCGCAGGTAATACGAGGGCAGGTGCTGCACCCGCTGCTCGGCGGGCACCTGGTCGTAGCGGCTGTCGAGCCGGGCCATCTGGAACGGCAGCAGCTCACCCATGTGCCCCAGCATCACCGACGCGCCCGGGAACTCGTCGAACACACCGCCGTAGACCAACCGGAGCGCATGGGCACCCGTCGTCGCCGTCCATCCCCACGACGGCCCGACCAGCACGGGATACCCGTCAAAGACATGCCAGTTGTCGGCCGGGATGACAGCCGGATGCAGATACAGCGGCACACCCAGACGCTCCAGCTCGGCCCATACCGGCCTGAACTGCGGCTCGTCCAGATAATGCCCCCGCACATGATCGTTGAACAGCACGCCCTTGAGCCCGAGTTCCTGCACCGCCCGGCGCAGCTCCACCACCGCCGCCTTCGGATCCTGCAGCGGAAGAACCGCGAAGCCCGCGAACCGATTCGGATGCGCGGCGACCGCCTTGGCCAGAAAGTCGTTGACCCGCCGCGCGACAGCCACCGCCTCCGCCGGGTCCTCGATCACTTCCAGACCCGGCGTGGAATACGAGAGAACCTGG
>NZ_JBIWLX010000054.1:0-12791 GCF_044766405.1 Streptomyces sp. NPDC102270
TTCCCCGTCAGGTCAACGATGAGGAAGGAGACCTGCCTGGCCCCGAAACGCCGCCGCAGATCCTCCGCGATCACGTCGACGGCCTCCACCGGCGCGGCCGTCTCTGCCGCCGTCAGCAGCCGGGGAAGTTCACTCTGCGCAGCGCTGTCCATCACGGCCCCTTCCACCGGCACCCTCCTCTCAGCTTGGGAACCTTCACGGTGAGCGTCAATCTGTGGAGATGCCCATGGTCCGGAGAACTACGGATTTCCGGGCGCTGCCGTCCGTCGGCGCTGGGCCAGGCGGTACTGCGTTCGAGACGCGGCACCGGAATGGGGCGGCCTAGGTTCTCGGAGTTCCCGTCATGCTCTTTTCGGGCCCTTCACTGTGGGGAGACCTGCCCTGGAAGGGGCCAGGGGTGACTTCGTGTCGCCCGCTCAGGTGTCCGCGCCCTTCGTGGCCGGCAACAGCGCGGCCAGTTCGGCGTCGTCCGGGCGGTGGACCGCCTCGGCCGCCTTGCGCAGAACAGCGCGGTCGACCTTTTCCGTGTCGGCGATGAGCTCGATGACCACGCCGTCACGGGGTATCGCGTATGCGTGGGAGGCACCCGCCTTGCGATACCAGGCGTCACCGTCGCGCTCACAGCTGACCCGCTTGGCCGTCACCTCGCCCAGCGGCTGCTTTGAGCAGTTCTCGGCCGTCAGCGTGCGGCGATCCACGAAGAGGCCGAACCTGGTGGCGCGGTCCTCGGACCGATAGGCGGCGGCGAACTGACCCTCGTACTCGCCGACCGACTCCTGGAACACGGTGTAGCCGGAGACCTCGGTGACATAGACGAGTTCCGGTTCGACGCCCCAGGTCCTGGCGGCGGCGTCGAGATCGGCGGCTGTCCGTGCCGGGCCCTCCTCCTTGTCCGCGGCGCATCCCGTGAGGAGGATCGGCAGCAGCAGGAGGAGAGGGAACAGAGCACGGCTGGTTTGCGTCATGAACACATCCTGGCGCATGGACATGCCACGTGAGCGGTGACTTACGCCGCGGCCAGTTCGCACCACACGTACTTGCCGCGGTTGCCGTTCCTGGACAGGGGCTGCCAGCCCCACAGATCGGCGCAGGCGCGGACCAGGGCGAGGCCGCGGCCGTTCTCGGCGTCGGTGAGTTGGTCCAGCGATGTCGGGGGCTCGGGTGGCTCGGGGTCCGCGTCCCACGCGCCGAGGCGGAGGGTTCCCGGCGGCGACCAGCGCACCCGTAGGGCGGCGGGGCCCTTGGCGTGGAGTACGGCGTTGGAGATCAGTTCGGTGGCGAGCAGTTCCGCGGTGTCGACCAGGGTGATCAGGCCGTGCATCGTCAGGATGAGGCGGAGGGTACGCCGGCTCACGGTGACGGCTCGGGGGTCGTGGGGGATGTGGAGCACGTACTCCCAGGGTTCGGGCATGCGGCAACTCCGCTTCGGTGGTGGGGGTTTCGGAGATCTGCGGGTGGCGGGTGGTGGCAGTGCCGCAGCCGTCATGGCAGGACGGGGCGGTGCGCTTCCGGTACCCCGGGGTTCCGCAGCGTGTGCGTCGCGTCACCGACGGTATTTCCTATACTTAGGAAATTGCAACCCGTTGCCGTATTCTGGCGCTCGAACGAGGGACGTTCACGGGGAGTTGGAGTGAGGAGGCACCAGTTGCCGCCGAAGAGGCATCTCACGGCCCGGCGCGTAAGACTGGGTGCTGAGCTGCGAAAGTTGCGCGAAGCAACGGGCTTGACGGCTCGGGAGGCCGCGGAACTGCTGGAGGCCGACTCCGTCCAGATGAGTCAGATCGAGTCCGGCACCGTGGGTGTGAGCGCCAAGCGCGTGCGCCGGCTCGCCTCCAACTACGCCTGCACGGACGAGGCGTTGGTCGAGGCCTTGGTGGCCATGGCGACCGATCGCACGCGTGGCTGGTGGGAGGACTACAGGGAAGTCCTGCCACAGGTGAACCTGGATGTGGCAGAGGCGGAGCACCATGCGACGTACCTGCGAGACATTGTCATCACCCGTGTCCCCGGGCTGCTTCAGACGCCGGACTACGCCCGTGCGGTATTCGCCTACATGAACCCCGGGCTGCCCGACAGCCAGGTGGACATGAAGGTGGAGTACCGGATGAGGCGCCGTGCGGTGATCGAGGGCGACAACCCCACTCCGTACGAGGCGATCGTCCATGAGATGGCTCTACGCCTTCGAGTCGCGGACAGTGAGTCGTCGCGTGTCCAACTCCGGCAGATCCTGAACATGGTCGAGCGGGGCTGCGCCACCGTACGCGTCATTCCCACTGATCAGGACGGGTTTGCCGGTTCAGGGGCGTCGATGATGTATGCCGGAGGTGCCGTGTCCCGGCTGGACACCGGCATGCGTGACTCGCCCACCGGCGTCGCGTTCATCGATGCCGAAATCCAGCTGGACCGAATGCGGGCGCTGATTCGTAAGATCGAGAGCGCGTCGCTGGACCCGATCGCGTCGCGCGACTTCATCCACCGCATGGCGAAGGAACTCTGATGAACTGGCGTAAGTCCACGTACTCCGATGGCGGCGAGGGCGACACCTGCGTCGAGATCGCCCCCCTCCCTACCCGCATAGCCGTCCGTGACTCCAAGGCCCCCGCCCGGGCCACCCTCTCCTTCCCGGCCCCCGTCTTCACCGCTCTCATCGACCACCTGAAAGAACACCCCTGGTCAGAAGCCCGTCTCCCGGGCTAGCGTCCCCGTATGACCGCCTTCGATCCCTGGGACCCGGCGTTTCTCGCCGACCCGTACCCCGCTTACGCAGAGCTTCGTGCCAAGGGCCGGGTGCAGTACTACGAGCCGACGAACCAGTGGCTCGTCCCGCACCACGCGGACGTCTCCGCGCTGCTCAGGGACCGCAGGCTCGGGCGGACGTACCAGCACCGGTTCACGCACGAGGACTTCGGGCGTACCGCGCCGCCGGCGGAACACGAGCCGTTCCACACGCTCAACGACCACGGGATGCTCGACCTGGAGCCGCCGGACCACACCCGGATCCGGCGTCTGGTGTCGAAGGCGTTCACGCCGCGTACGGTCGAGCAGCTGCGGCCGTATGTGACCGACCTGGCCGGCGAGCTGGTGGACCGGCTCGTCGCGGAGGGCGGCGGCGATCTGCTGACCGATGTCGCGGAGCCGCTTCCCGTCGCCGTGATCGCCGAGATGCTGGGGATCCCGGAGGCGGACCGGGCGCCGCTGCGGCCCTGGTCGGCGGACATCTGCGGGATGTACGAGCTGAACCCGCCGGAGGATGTGGCGGAGAGGGCGGTACGGGCGTCGGTCGAGTTCTCCGACTACCTGCGCGACCTGATCGCCGAACGGCGCAAGGAGCCCGGGGACGACCTGATCTCGGGGCTCATCGCCGCGCACGACGAGGGTGACCGGCTCACCGAGCAGGAGATGATCTCCACCTGCGTCCTGCTGCTCAACGCCGGTCACGAAGCCACCGTGAACGCCACGGTCAATGGCTGGTACGCCCTGTTCCGGAACCCGGAGCAACTGGCCGCCCTGCGCGCGGACCACTCCCTCGTCCCGCGGGCCGTCGAAGAACTCATGCGCTACGACACCCCCCTCCAGCTCTTCGAACGCTGGGTCCTGGACGAGATCGAGGTCGACGGGACGACGATCCCGAGGGGCGCCGAGATCGCCCTGCTCTTCGGTTCCGCCAACCATGACCCGGCCACCTTCCCGGACCCGGAACGCCTCGACCTCACCCGCGCCGACAACCCGCACATCTCCTTCAGCGCCGGGATCCACTACTGCATCGGCGCCCCCCTGGCCCGTATCGAACTGGCCGCCTCCATGACGGCCCTGCTGGAGAAGGCCCCGGCGCTGACCCTGGCCGCGGAGCCGCAGCGCAAGCCGAACTTCGTGATCCGGGGGCTGGGGGGACTGAGCGTCCACACCGGTTCAGGCGGCTGAGGCAACAGCGGTTACTCAGGCCGCAGTTGAGTACGCGTGCTCATACCCCGCGCTCGCCGCGCGGCCAGTATTGGGTGCACGGCGCCGACGAGAGCGCCGGTGGGATCCAACTGAACCTGTGGGGGAATTTCTCATGTCGCGTCGCATCGTTGTCTCCGTCGCTGCCGGTGTCGTCGTCCTCGGAGGTGCCGGCGCCTTCGCCCTCGCCTACGCCGGGGACCAGTCGCCGACGCTGGCCCACAGCACGGCCCGTTACACCGCTCCCGCCGCCGACCACGACGGCTCGTTGACCTTCACCACCGACGTCACGACGTCCTCCGACGTCAAGAGCGTGAAGGTGGTGGCCTGGCCGGCCAACTCGCCCTTCGCGAAGAAGCCGCTGACGGCCAAGGACATGGCCGGTGTCGAGGAGTCCGCCGTCTGCAAGTCCTCGGGCGGGGACGTCGAGCGGTGCACCTACAAGGTCGCCGTCACCCGCGCTGATGCCGAGGGGTCCCCGAAGGGCCTGTGGCACGTGGCCGTCCTGGTCACCGCCAAGGACGGCGACACGACCCTGGACACCAAGGCGGCCGACTTCAAGGTGGCCTGAGCCGAACGTACCCATCATGGTGGCTAACGAGTCATGGCGGATGTCAGTGGACGGCGAGGAGTTCGAGGTCAGCCGTCCGGACGGCAAGCCGGGTACCTACAACTTCATGTGGCTGACCGGGCCCGACCCCGGGTACGGGTTCGGGTTCAGCACCCACCCTCCGGTGCCCGCCGACACGGAGCAACTGGAGGAAGCCGTACGGGACTTCCTCGCGCAGGTGGACCCCGACACCGGACACATCGGGTGATCACCGGCACCGGGGCAGAGCCCCACCGCTCGCCGGAGTCATGGGTCCTCCCGCAGCCGTCGCCGGACCGCCGGCCGCACCATCAGGGTGAGGATCAGGAGCGGGAGGAAGGCGCCGCCCAGCACCACGAACGGCAGTTCCGTGAGCATGACCGAGAGGTCCAGGCCCTCGTTCTCGAAGGCACCGCCCAGGTGGCGCCGGGTGCGGGGCATGGACAGCCACAGCAGCGGGGCCACCGTCGCCCCCGCCACCGACAGCGCGCAGCCCCCGCAGGTCATCGCGTCCACTCGCCGCTTCATGCGGACAGGGACGCGCGGGACCGGGCCCACGGTTCGGGGCGTCGCACCGCCAGAACCGCTCCGGCGACCCCCTAGCGCTCCTTCGTCTCCTCCAGCACCGTCCGCCCCAGCAGCAGATACCGCTCGGGTGACCGCCGCTTCAGGTACTGCGCGTATCCGATGCCCAGGGCTGCGACCGCCGCCACCAGCCACGGCGTGGCCTTCAGGACCAGGGAACCGGACTCCGTGCCGGCCGCCGCGCTCATGTTGGAGATCAGCAGGACGACCACGGCGAGCATGGCGATGCCGCCGACCAGCGGGGCCGTGAGGGTCCGGAACCAGTGGCGGCTCTCCGGGTGGTGCGTGCGGAAGTACGCCAGCACCGCGAAGGAGCACACGGCCTGCACGATCAGGATCGCCATGGTGCCGAGGATGGCGAGCAGGACGTACGTGCCGCTGTACGGGTCCTTGCCGGCCGCCCAGAACGCCAGCAGGAGTACGGCGGTCACGACCGTCTGGACCAGGCCCGCGACGTGCGGGGAGCCGTGCCGGGGGTGGGTGCGGCCGATCGTGTTCTTCAGCGAGGGCAGCACGCCCTCGCGGCCCAGCGCGTACATGTAGCGGGCGGCGCAGTTGTGGAAGGCCATGCCGCAGGCCAGCGAGCCGGTGATCATCAGCCACTGCATGACGTCGACCGCCCAGTGGCCGACGTACTGCTCGGTGGGGCCGAAGAAGAGCTGGAGGGGGTTGTCGGTGGCGACCTTGACGGCGTTCGACTCGCCGGTGCCCGAGATGGCCATCCAGGAGACGAAAACGTAGAAGACGCCGACGCCCAGGACGGAGATCATCGTCGCCTTGGGGATGATCTTCTTCGGGTTGCGGGACTCCTCGCCGTACATCGCCGTCGACTCGAAGCCGACCCACGACCAGAAGGCGAAGAAGAGACCGAGGCCGGCGGAGGTGCCCTTGAAGGCGTTGACCGGGTTGACCGGGTCGAGGCTGAAGCCGTTCGGGCCGCCGCCGTGGAAGGCGACCGAGACCGCCATCGCGGCGAGGATCGTCACCTCGGTGGCGAGGAGGACGACGAGGAGCTTCTCGGCGACCGAGACGCCGAACCAGGTGCCCACCGCGTTGACCGCGAGCATCAGGATCGCGAACGCCCACCAGGGGATGTGCACCCCGGTCTGGTCCTTCAGGGTGCCCGTCGCGAACGTCGAGAAGATGCCGATGAGCGCGGGCTCGAAGACGACGTACGCGAAGGTGGCGAGCAGTCCCGAGGCGAGGCCCACCGTGCGGCCGAGGCCGTAGGAGATGAAGCCGTAGAAGGCGCCCGTCGAGGTGATGTGCTTCGCCATCGAGGTGAAGCCGACGGAAAAGATTGCCAGGACGACCATTGCGACGAGATAACTCGCGGGCGCCCCGATGCCGTTGCCCGCCGACACCATGAAGGGCACGTTGCCCGTCATCGCGGTGATCGGCGCGGCGGTCGCCACGGCCATGAACACCACGCCCAGCAGACCGATGGCGTTGGGCTTCAGCCGGTGAACCGTGCCTTCCTCTTCCGTGTTCGCCGCCGGGGCGACTCCCTCGTCCACTGCCATCGGGTGGCCCCTCTCCTTGTCCGTCCACTACGTTCCGAACCGGAACTCTGTAGACCGAATAAGTCGAGCAAGGGTCTCGGGGCGTTAAATGTTTGTCAACCAGACCTTTAGAAATCTGACCGCAACACGCGGCTCGTAGCGTCCTCGCCATGAGCTACACGTCCGTACTCGGCGGTCGACACCACCGCTTCGAGACCCTCGCCCGTCTGCTCGCCGCCGCGAGTCCCGAACGCTCCGGCGACCGGCTGGCCGGACTTGCGGCCGCCTCCGAACAGGAGCGGGTGGCCGCCCGCTGGGCGCTGGCGGACGTACCGCTCGCCAAGTTCCTGGCCGAGCCGCTGATCCCGTACGAGACGGACGACGTGACCCGGCTGATCCTCGACACGCACGACGCGGCCGCCTTCGCCCCGGTGGCGGGGCTGACGGTGGGCGAGTTCCGGGAGTGGCTGCTGTCCCCCGGCGCCGACGCGGAGGCGCTGGCCGCCCTCGCGCCCGGGCTCACTCCCGAGATGGTCGCCGCGGTCTCCAAGCTGATGGGCAACGCGGACCTGGTCGCCGTGGCCCGCAAGGTGCGCGTGATCACCGCGTTCCGCTCGACGATCGGGCTGCCGGGACGGCTGGCGACCCGGCTCCAGCCCAACCACCCGACCGACGACCCGGCGGGCGTGGCGGCGGCCCTCCTCGACGGACTGCTGCTGGGCTCCGGCGACGCGGTGATCGGCATCAACCCGGCCACCGACAGCCCGAAGGCCGTACGGGACCTGCTGGAACTGCTCGACGGGGTGATCCAGCGGTACGCGATCCCCACCCAGTCCTGTGTGCTGTCCCATGTGACGACGAGCGTGGACCTGATGTCCCGGGGCGCCCCGGTGGACCTGGTCTTCCAGTCGATCGCGGGGACGCAGGCGGCCAACGCGTCCTTCGGGGTGACGCTGAGGCTGCTCGACGAGGCGTACGAGGCCGCCCTCGCCCTGGAGCGGGGCACGGTCGGCCGGAACGTCATGTACTTCGAGACCGGGCAGGGCAGCGCCCTGTCGGCGGACGCGCACCACGGCGTGGACCAGCAGACGGTGGAGGCCCGGGCGTACGCGGTGGCGCGGCGCTACGACCCGCTGCTCGTGAACACGGTCGTCGGCTTCATCGGCCCCGAGTACCTCTACGACGGTCGGCAGATCCTGCGCGCCGCGCTGGAGGACCACTTCTGCGGCAAGCTGCTCGGCCTGCCCATGGGCCTGGACATCTGCTACACCAACCACGCCGACGCGGACGACGACGACATCGCCACGATGCTCACCATGCTCGGCGTGGCCGGCGCGTCCTTCGTGATCTGCACCCCGGGCGGCGACGACATCATGCTCAACTACCAGTCCGCCTCCTACCACGACGCGTTGTACCTCCGGGAGGTCCTGGGCCTGCGCCCGGCACCGGAGTTCGAGAGCTGGCTCGACTCGATCGGGCTGCTGGACGAGAAGGGCGGGATCCGCGAGACGACCGGGACGACCCACCCGCTGACGGCCATCGGGAAGGAACTGGCGGCATGAGCGAAGTGGCCGTACAGGCAAGTGACGAAGTGGCCGTACAGACAAGCGAGTTGTGGTCGTCGCTGCGGCAGCGCACCCAGGCCCGCATCGGCCTCGGCCGGGCCGGCTCGGCGCTCCCCACCCGGCACCGCCTCGAACTCCAGGCCGCGCACGCGGCCGCCCGGGACGCCGTGCACTCGCCGTTCGACCCCGACGTGATCGCGGCGGCGCTGACCGGGACGCCGACGGTACGGGTGCGCAGCTCGGCTCCGGACCGGCTCACCTACCTCCAGCGGCCGGACCTGGGCCGCCGCCTCGACCCCACGGACCGGGCCCATCTGCCCGTGGGGGAGTGGGACGTCGTCTTCGTCGTCGCCGACGGGCTGTCCAGCCGGGCCGTGCACGAGCACGCGGCGGCGGTCGTACGGCGGACGGTGGAGCGTCTGCCGTCGTGGGCCGTCGCTCCCGTCGTCCTCGCCGAGCAGGCCCGCGTGGCGCTGGGTGACGACATCGCCTCCGCGATGGGGGCGGACATGGTGGTGGTGCTGGTCGGGGAACGTCCCGGGATGTCGGCGGCGGACTCCCTGGGCGCGTACCTGACGTACCGGCCGGTGCCGGGGGTGACGACCGACGCCGACCGTAACTGCCTGTCCAACATCCGGCCGCCGATGGGGCTCTCGTACGAGGGGGCGGCGGGAAAGCTGGCGGGGCTGATGGCGCGGGCGCGGGAACTGGGGGCCACGGGGGTGGCCCTGAAGGACGAGTCGGACGCGGCGGTGCCACTGGCGTAGGGGCGGTCAGCGAGTCGCGACCAGCCGGGAAGTACAGCCTGCTGTACCCCGAACCGGGCGGACTGCGGGATCGGCCCAGGGGGGGCCTGATCCATAGCGTCGGTGAGGTGACGGCAGGAGCCGTACACATGGCGCGAGTTGAGGAAGCGCGATGACGCACCCGAACCCCCACCGGCTGACCGACCCGGCCGCCGACCCGCCCGCCGACGCCCCGAGCGGAGTCTCCCGCGGGGACGTCCTGCGCTCCGTGCTGTGGGCGGTGGTGGTGGTCAGCACCGTCGCCAACATGGCCGCCTCCTTCGGCGGTGCCCGCACCTGGGTGCACCTGCTGTGCGGTGGCGTCACCGTGCTCTGTGCCGGCACCCTGGTCGTGCGCAACCTGCGGGGACACAAGTGAGCGCCCCCGTCGCGCCGCTCACCGCGCGGCAGACGCCCGCCATCGCGCTGGAGCGGGTCAGCAAGACGTACGCGGGCGGAGTGCGAGCCCTGGACGACGTGTCGCTCAGCGTGCGGCGCGGCACCTTCCTCGCCGTGATGGGGCCCTCCGGCTCCGGCAAGAGCACCCTGATGCACTGCGCCGCCGGGCTCGACTCCCCGACCACGGGCAGCATCCGCATCGACGGCCACGAGATCGCCGGGCTCAACGAGACCCGCCGCACCGAACTGCGCCGCGAGCGCGTCGGTTTCGTCTTCCAGGCCTACAACCTGATCCCCTCGCTCAGCATCGAGGACAACATCACGCTGCCCCTGCGCCTCGCGGGCCGCCGCCCCGACGCCGACTGGCTGCGCACCCTCGTCGAGCGGGTGGGGCTGGCCGACCGGCTCACCCACCGCCCGGCCGAGCTCTCCGGCGGCCAGCAGCAACGGGCCGCCGTCGTAAGGGCGTTGGCGGCCCGCCCGGCGGTGGTGTTCGCGGACGAGCCGACCGGCGCACTCGACCTGCGCAGCGCCCACCAGGTCCTCGACCTGCTGCGCGCCCTCGTCGACGACCTGGGTCAGACGGTCGTGATGGTCACCCACGACCCCGCCGCCGCGGCCCAGGCCCACCGCACCCTCGTCATGGCCGACGGCTGCGTGGTCGACGCCCTGGACGCGCCCACCGCGCCCGAACTCGCGGACCGGCTCGTCGCGCTGGCGGAGAGGTAGAGAACGATGTTCCCCATCGCGGTACGCATGGCCGCCCACCGGATCACCGCACTGCTCGCCGTGGCCTGCGCGGTGCTCGGCGGCGCCATGCTCATCACGGCCACCGCCGTCCTCGCCGAGTCCGGCCTGCGTTCCCACCTGCCCCCTGGCCGCCTCGCCGGCGCGGACATCGTGGTCGCGGCCGACCAGGAGTTCCGTCCGAGCGGCGACCTGCCCCTCGCCCTGCCCGAGCGGGCCACCGTCCCGGCCCGGCTCACGGACCGGCTGGCCGGGCTGCCCGGCGTCACCGCCGCGGTCGGCGCCGTCGACTTCCCGGCGGCTCTCGTCGACGCCCACGGCCGGGTCGTACCGGCCGGTGACGACCCCGGGACGGCGGGCCACGGCTGGTCCTCGACGAAGCTGCTGGCCGCGCCGCACATCGCGGGCCGTGCCCCGACCGGTTCCGGCGAGATCGCCGTCGACACCGCCACCGCGGCGGCGGCCGGGATCGAGCCGGGCGACCGGGTCGAGGTCCTCGCGGACGGCCGCCCCGCCACGCCGTACCGCGTCTCCGCCGTGGTCGGCACACCGGGCGCGGGCGTCTTCTTCACCGACGCCACCGCCGTACGGCTCTCCGGCCGGGCCGGCGACGGGCCGCGCGCCGGCACCGTCGACCTGATCGGCCTGACGACCACGCCCGGTGCCGCCGACCGGGTCGCCGAGGCGGTCCGCGAGCAGGTGGCCGGTACCGGCCTGAAGGTCGTCACCGGAGGGGACCGGGGCAACGCGGTCTCGCCCGGCATCGGCGCGGCCCGCTCGCTGCTCGTGCTCCTGTCCGGTTCGCTCGCCGGGATCGTCCTGCTCATCACCGGGTTCGTCACGGCGGGCGCGCTGGGCGTGGCGATCGCCGGGCAGCGCCGCGACCTGGCGCTGATGCGGGCGGTGGGCGCGACGCCGAGGCAGATACGGCGACTGGCCGCCGCGCAGTCGTCCGTCGTGGCGGGCGTGGCCCTCGTCCCCGGCGTTGCGCTCGGCTACCTGCTCGCGGGCCGGTTCCACGACGTACTGGCCCACCGAGGCGTCCTGCCCCCCGAACTCCCCCTGACCATCAGCCCCTTGCCCGCCCTCGCCGCCTTCGTGCTGACCGCCGCCTCCGTGCAGTTGTCCGCCCGGGCCGCGTCCTGGCGCACCTCGCGGATGCCGGCCACCGAGGCGGTCGCCGAGTCCCGCAGCGAACCGCGCACCCCGTCCCGCGTGCGCACCCGCATCGGCCTGCTGCTCGTCACCGCCGCGAGCACCCTGTCGGTCGTCCCGCTGTTCTCGCGCACCGTCATCGGCGCCTCGGCCACGTCCCTCGCGGGCATCCTCGGCGCGATCGGCCTGGCCCTGGCCGGGCCCGCCCTCATCAAGGCGCTGGGCGACGCGGCGGCCCGGCGCACCCGTACCGGGGCCTCCGCGGCGACCTGGCTCGCGATGGCCAACCTCCGCGCCTACGCCCAGCGCAACGCCGGGATCGTCAGCCCCCTCGCCATGGCGGTCGTCTTCGTCCTGACGTACACCTTCGCCCAGACCACCGTCATGGCCGCCACCTCCCACGACACGGACACCGGCACGCTCGCCGCCTACCGGCTCACCGCACCGGCGCTCGGCGGTCTGCCCGAGGGCACGCTCACCGCCGTACGGAACACACCGGGCGTACGGGCGGCCGCGCCGGTCACCACGACCACGGCCGTGTGGCAGTACGAGCAGTTCGGCGAGCCCGACACCGAGGCCGCGTCCGCGATGATCCTCACGCCGGACGCGACGGACGTCCTCGACCTCGGGGTACGGGACGGCGGCCTCGACCGGCTCACCGGCGCCACCGTGGCCGTGAGCAGTGACGCGGCCCGCACCCGCGGAGCCGGGACCGGGAGCCGGGTGCACCTGGTCCTCGGCGACGGGACGCGGGTCGTCGCCCGGGTCGTGGCCGTCTACTCCCGGGGCCTGGGCTTCGGCCCGATCGTCCTCTCCCACGACCTGGCGGCCGGTCATACGACGACGGACCTGGCCCAGAGCGTGTTCGTGCGCACCGACGGCACGGCCGATGCCGGACACCGGCTCGCGGCGCTGGCCACCGCACATCCCGGTCTGACCCTGACCACCACGCGGGCCACGCCCGGCGGGAGCGACACCCCGCCCGAGGTGTGGATCAACCTGGTCGTGATCGTGGTGCTGCTCGCCTACCTGCTGCTGAGCATCGCGAACAAGCTGGTCGCGGCGACCGCCCAGCGCCGCACGGAACTCGCGGCCCTGCGGCTGGGCGGCACCACGCCCCGCCAGATCCACGCGATGATGCGCCGCGAGGCCGCGGTCATCGCCGCCGCCGCGCTCGCCGGAGGCCTGCTGCTGTCCGCGCTGCCGCTGGCGCTGCTGGGCCAGGGCTTCCTCGGCCGGCCCTGGCCCGCCGGCCCGGTGTGGCTCCTGCCGGCCGCCGCGCTCACGGTCATGGGCACGGCGTTCCTCACCATGGAACTCCCCACCCGCCGCGCGCTGCGCATGCCGCCGGCGGAGGTGATCCGCGCACAGTGAGTCCAGCGGTCGGGGGGCGGGGGGGGGGGCCCCCCCCCCCCCCCCCCCCCCCCCCACAAACCCCACCCCCCCCCCCCCCCCCCCCCCCCCCCCGCGGGGCGCCCCCCCCCCCCCCCCCCCGGCCGCGGGGCCGGCCAACAAAAAACCAGAA
>NZ_JBIWLX010000055.1:0-11615 GCF_044766405.1 Streptomyces sp. NPDC102270
TCGGAGGTGCCGGCCACCAGGGGGGCACCGGCGCGCTGGGCGATGTGCCGGGCGGCGACCTTGTCACCCAGGTCGCGGATGGCCTGCGGGGGCGGACCGATCCAGATCAGGCCCGCGTCCAGGACCGCCTGCGCGAACTCGGCGTTCTCGGAGAGGAAGCCGTAACCCGGATGGATGGCGTCCGCGCCCGACTCCCGCGCGGCGCCCAGGACCTTGCCGATGTCCAGGTAGCTGGTGGCCGGGGTGTCACCGCCCAGGGCGAACGCCTCATCCGCGGCGCGGACATGCAGAGCGTCCCGGTCCGGGTCGGCGTACACGGCCACGCTCGCGATACCGGCATCCCGGCAGGCCCGGGCAACGCGGACAGCGATTTCGCCACGGTTGGCGATGAGCACCTTGCGCAAACCGTTCGTCCGCACGCTCATGAGGCGAACTTCCAGGACGTCGCGGGAACCGGATAGGTCCGGCCACCCCTGCTCCAACTGACCGCCCTGACGGCCGTCCTCGACGGTTCGGCCTCGGTCACGGCGTCGTGTTCCTGCCCGACCGACAGCAACACGGCCAACACCGCGGCGAGTTCCTCCTGGCTTGGGTTTCCGTGCACGACTTTGACAGAGTTCATCTCTTCGCCCTCGTTCTCACGCCGGAAGGTTGCCGTGCTTGCGCGACGGCAGGTCGGCGTGCTTGGTCCGCAGCATGGCCAGGGAACGGCTCAGCACCAGCCGGGTGTCCCGGGGATCGATCACGTCGTCCACGAGACCGCGCTCCGCCGCGTAATAGGGGTGCATGAGCTCGGTTCGGTACTCGTCGATCTTCCGTCGGCGCATCGCGTCGGGGTCGTCGGCGCCGTTGATCTCGCGACGGAAGATCACGTTGGCCGCTCCCTCGGCCCCCATGACGGCGATCTCGTTCGACGGCCACGCCAGGGCCACGTCCGTGCCGATGGAGCGGGAGTCCATGACGATGTACGCGCCGCCGTAGGCCTTGCGCACCACCAGGGAGACCCGCGGGACCGTGGCGTTGCAGTACGCGTACAGCAGCTTCGCGCCGTGCCGGATGATGCCGTCGTGCTCCTGGGCCACTCCCGGCAGGAAGCCCGGCACGTCCACGAGTGTCACCAGCGGGATGTTGAACGAGTCGCACGTGGAGACGAAGCGGGCCGCTTTCTCACTGGCGTGGATGTCGAGGACACCGGCCAGCGAGGACGGCTGGTTGGCCACGATGCCGACGACGTGCCCGTCCAGGCGCGCCAGCGCGCAGATGATGTTGGTGGCCCAGGCCGAGTGGATCTCGAAGTACTCGCCGTCGTCGACGATCTCCTCGATCACGGCACGCATGTCGTAGGCCTGGTTGGGGTCGGTCGGGACCAGGTCGGGCAACGCGTGGTTGCGCCGGTCGACCGGGTCCGACGTGGGAGCGAACGGGGCCGGTTCGCGGTTGTTGGCGGGCAGCAGCGACAGCAGGTAGCGGACCTCCTCCAGGCAGCTCTCCTCGTCGTCGTAGGCGAAGTGGGCCACTCCCGACACGGAGGCGTGCACGTCGGCGCCGCCGAGACCGTCCATCGTGACGGACTCACCGGTCACCGTCTGCACCACGTCCGGCCCGGTGATGAACATCTGCGAAGTTTCCCGGACCATGAAGACGAAGTCGGTGAGAGCGGGGGAGTAGGCGGCCCCGCCCGCGCACGGACCCAGCATCACGCTGATCTGGGGGATGACACCGGAGTTGCGGGTGTTGCGCCGGAAGATGCCGCCGTATCCGGCGAGGGCGGTGACACCCTCCTGGATACGGGCCCCTGCACCGTCGTTGAGGCTGACGAGGGGCGCGCCCGCCGCTTCGGCGAGGTCCATCAGCTTGTGGATCTTGGCGGCGTGGGCCTCGCCCAGGGCGCCGCCGAAGACGCGGAAGTCATGGGCGTAGACGAAGACGGTCCGCCCGTGCACGGTGCCCCAGCCCGTGATCACACCGTCGGACGGGTACCGCTTGGCCTCCAGGCCGAAGCCGGTGGCACGGTGCCGACGCAGTGCCTCCACCTCCTGGAAGGAGCCCTTGTCCAGGAGGAGTTCGATCCGCTCGTGCGCGGTCAGCTTGCCGCGCGCGTGCTGCCGCTCCGTGGCTCGTGGGTCGGGGCCCTGCCGTGCCGCTTGTTTGAGGGAGTCCAGTTCTTCGAGGCGATCCTGGGTTGTCAAGCCGTACTCCTTCTCGGCGGTGTGCGTGTCGGTCGGCACGGGAACGGTCGGGCCGGTCATGGCGTGGCCTCGGCGAGCAGGCGTTCGGCACGCTCCCAGTCGGTGGGCGTCGTACCGCTCGCGGCCACGTATCCGTCGGGCCGCAGCAGGGCGAATCCGGGTCCGCCACGGTCGACATGGCCGTGTACGACCAGACCGGGTCGCTGCTCGGCGAGAGCCAGGCCGCGCAGCCGCACCGCGCGGCTTCCGCGGGTCACCAGCCGATAGCGGTCCGCGGTGAGCGGCGCGCCGGACCAGTGGGACGAGCGGGTGCCCGGCCGGGGCAGTCCGGGCCGGCCAGGACTGTCCGCCGGGTAGCGAACCCGCCAGCCGGCGAGCAGCGGCGCGAACCAGCGGCGCAGCACGCCCAGGGACTCCAAGGTGCCCCAGGCGGTGTTGCGTATCCGCGCGGCGACGGGCCCCAGGGTGAACACGCGCAGGAACTGGTGGGTGTTGCGGACGATCTGCTCGGCGGCATGCCGGCGCTCGGTCCCGTAGCTGTCCAGTACGGCGGCGTCCAGTGTCCCGGCGATCACGCCGGCCAGCTTCCAGACCAGGTTGTGCACGTCCTGGAAGCCGAGATTGAGGCCCTGTCCGCCGAGCGGGGAGTGGGTGTGCGCGGCATCTCCCACCAGGAAGACGCGGCCCTCCCGCAGCCGGGTGGCGATCCGCTCCTGACTACTGAAGCTGTTCACCGTGTCGAGCGAGGCGACGCGCAGTCCGCCCGGGCCGCGCTCGTCCAGGATCTGCTGCACCCCCTCCTCGCTGAGCGGATGGTCCACGGGGACGGCCGCGGAGACACGCACCCGCTCGCCCGGCAACGACGCGAAGACCACCGAGCCGGACAGGCCGAGGAAGTAGTGCACCGCGTCGTCCGCCGGACGCCCCTGGATCCTGCCCTCGGCCAGCAGGAAGTTGACCGGGACCGGGCTGCCGGGGAAGTCGATGCCGAGCTGCTCCCGGATCCTGCTGCGCACACCGTCCGCGGCGATCAGCCAGTTGGCCTCGACGCGTTCCGGCCCGTGCGGGCCCTCCGTCTCGACGGAGACCACGTCGTCGTGAAGGACGGTCCTGGTGACCTCGACCCCGCGCTCCACCCGGCCGCCGAGCTGTTCCAGACGCAGCTCCAGCAGTTCGCAGGTGATCTCCTGAGGGAGCATCAATGGCTCGTTACGAGCGCCGAGTTCGATGCGCAGGGTGCGGCCGCCCGCGAGGTGGTACTCGTTGGCGCGGATGCGCAGTCCCCGGCGCTCGGCCTCCCCCAGGACCCCGAGTTCCTCGAAGACGCGCAGGGTCGGCGCGTGCAGTTGGACGGCGCGTGAGCCGCGGTGCGGACCCTCCTGCGCCTCCAGGAGACGAGCCGGTATGCCGCGCTGCCACAGGGCGCAGGCGGCGGCCAGGCCGACCGGGCCGGCACCCACGATGACCACTGTCGTCCCACTCGTCATGTTCGGGACCGCCTCCGCTCGTCCGTGGGGAATCTCCTGGTGATTCATGCGGGCTCCCGGCTGCTGAGGGCGGCGAGCCAGGTGGTGACGGCAGCGGCCGCGGCGGGCGCGTGCTCCTCGATCATCGAGAAGTGGTCTCCGGGAACGTCCACCACCTCGTGGGGCGGCTGCCAGGCCGACCGCCGGGCGTCGCGCGGCGCGCCCGGCAGCGCCTCGACCGGGCGGACCAGCAGCGTGGGGGTCTTGATCGGCGCGGGCCGCCAGGTGTCCAGCAGCCGCAGATAGCCGCCCATCGCGGAGAGCCCGGCGTCGTCGACGGGCCCGAGTTCGCCGAGCCGGCGGGCCATCCCGGCCAGCAGTGCCGGAGTCGCGGCCCGCAGCGCCTCGTCGTCCGGCGCGTACGTGTCGAGCAGCACCAGGGCCTCGGGGAAGAGCCCTGACGCCTCCAGCAGCCGCACGGTCTCGTGGGCGACGATGCCTCCGGAGGAGTAGCCGACCAGGGCGAACGGTTCGCCGTCCGCGCCGCGGCGCACCGCCGCTGCCGCCCCTTCCACCAGTGCGTCCAGCGTCGCGGGCAGCCGCTGCGTCTGCCGGAAGCCGGGCAGGGTCAGCGCCAGTACGTCCCGGTCGTCCGCGAACGGCGCGGCGAACCGCGCGTACTGGTGCGGACCCGAAGTCGCCAGCACCGTCGGGAAGCACAGCAGCCGGGGCCTGGTCCGTCCTGCCACCAGCCGTACCGGCCGCGGCAGATCGTCCGGTTCCGGCACGGCGAACGACACTCGCTGCCCTGCGGCCTCCGCCAGCCGGGCCAGAGCGGCCGTGCCGTCGCCCTCGCCGAGCGCGGTGAAGAACTCGGCGGTCAGCGTGCGGCCGGTCGTCACCTCGGCCGCCTCGCCGGCCAGTTCGTCCGCCAGATGGCGTGCCAGCGCCTCTGGTGAGCGCCGGTCGAGGATCACCCGGGCCGACAGCCGGAGCCCCGTCACCGCGTTCAGCCGGTTGCGCAGGGCGACGGTCGTCACCGAGTCCATGCCCAGCTCCAGAAAGTCGCGCTGCGCCGCCACGGCGTCCGGATCGGTGTGCCCGAGGACCGCGGCGGCCTCCGTCCGGACCACACCCAGCAGCACTTCGCGGCGGCGGCCCGCGGGGAGCCCGGCCAGCCGGGCGGGCAGGCTCGGCGTGTCGCCCGCCGCCGCCGATTCCCGGCGGGTGCGTCGCACGTGGGGGATCTCGGAGACCAGCGGATCGGGCCGGTCGCTGTCGAAGACCTGGGTGAAGCGGCCCCAGTCGACGTCGGCGAGCACGATGGACGCCGACGCGTGGCCCAGCGCCCGTTCGAAGGCCGCCGTCGCCGACTCCGGGCGCAGCAGGGGCAGCCCCCTGCGACCCAGCCGCTCCCGCCGCGAGTCCTCCAGCGCCCTGCCCGCCGCGTCGGCCGGCTCTTCCCGCCACACGCCCCAGGCCTGAGCCAACGCGGGCAGGCCGAGCGACCGGCGGTATGTGGCGAGCGCGTCCAGGTGCGCGTTGGCGGCCGCGTGAGCGGCGAGACCGAGTCCGCCGCCGAACGTGGCGGTCACCGAGGAGAACAGCACGAACGCCGACAGGTCCCGCCCGGCGGTCAGTTCGTGCAGGTTCCGGGCCCCGAGGACCTTCGTGCGCAGGAGGCGCTCCAGGTCCGCCGGGGTCAGGGTGTCCAGCGGGGAGTCCTCCAGCAGCCCGGCCGTGTGCACGACGGCGGTCAGTGGCGCGTCCCGCGGAATGCCGGAGAGCACCTCGGCGAGGGCGTCCCGGTCCCCCACGTCGCATACAGCGACCGTCACCTGCGCCCCCGTCGCGGCCAGTTCGGCCTCGGCGGTGGCGATGATCCCCGGGTCCGCGTCCGGGGCAGCGGTCAGCAGGAGCCGTGTCACCCCCTTGTCGGCGAGCACCCGTGCGACATGTCCGCCCGGCCCGGTGACACCGTCGGTGACCAGCCAGGTGCCGGTCGCTCCGGGCAACTCGGGCATGCCCGCGGGCGGAGCGGCGGGCACGAGCCGGCGCGCGTACACGCCCGAGGGCCGTACGGCGAGCTGGTTCTCGCCACCGGGCGCCGTGAGCCGCGCGATCAGGTGGGACAGGGAGCGGTCGTCCGGCTCCTCGGGAAGGTCCAGCAGACCACCCCAGACCTGCGGCGTCTCCAGCGCCGCGACCTGCCCCAGACCCCAGACCTGGGCCCGCTCCGGTGCGACCACCCGGTCGTCCGGCCCGGCCTGCACCGCCCCGCTCGTCACCGTCCACACCGGGGCCGCCACGTCCGCGTCCGACAGGGCTTGCAGAAGCAGCACGGTCCCCTCCAGCCCCGCCGACACCACCGGACGGGACGGCTTCTGGGCGGCCAGCGGCAACAGCGAGACGATCCCCGCCAAACGCCCGCCCTCCAGGGACTCGACGGTCTCGCCGACCCGCCGCGCGAGAGCGTCACGGCCCGCCTCCGCGTCCACGGACAGCGGGACCGGGTGCCCGCCCGCCTCCTTCAGCAGGTCGGCGAGGCGGGAGGCGACGGAGTCGGCCGCCCGGTCGGCGGGACGCACGATCAGCCAGTGGCCGGACAGGGCGGCCGTGGCCAGGTCCTCGACCACGGGCCGCCACACCACCTGGTAGCGCCACGAGTCCACAGCGCCCAGCTCCTTGCTGTCACGCCTCCAGGAGGACAGTGCGGGCAGCAGCTCGGCGAGCACCGAGGTGTCCGCCAGCCGCAGCGAAGCGGCGAGACCCTGTACGTCCCCCCGCTCGACGGCGTCCCAGAACACCGAGTCCTCCGAAGTTCCGGCGCTGGTGCGGGCCTCGGGCGGCTCCACCCAGTAGCGCTGCCGCTGGAAGGGGTAGGTGGGCAACTCCACCGTGTTCCGCCCGGCTCCGAGCACCGCCTGCCAGTCGACCCGCAGACCTCGTACGTACGCCTCCGCCAGTGAGGTGAGGAACCGCGTGAGGCCGCCGTTGCCGCGCCGCAGCGTGCCGGTCGTGAGCGCCTCGGCGCCGGCGTCCTCGACGGTCTCCTCCACTCCGAGCACCAGCACGGGATGGGCGCTCGACTCGATGAAGACGTCGTGGCCGTCGTCGAGCAGCCTGCGGACGACCGGCTCGAAATCGACCGGTCGGCGGCAGTTCTCGAACCAGTAGTCGGCCGTCAGTTCAGGGCCGTGCAGAACCTCACCGGTGACGGTCGAGTAGAGCGGCACACGGCCCCTGCGGGGACGTACGAAGGACAGCAGCTCGACGACGCGACCGCGCAGCCGGTCGACCTGCGGGGAGTGCGAGGCGACCGTCGCGGGCACGATCCGGGCCCGGACGCCCCGCTCGGTCAGTGCCGCCACCAGTTCCTCCAGCGGCTCCGGAGCCCCGGCCACGGTCACCAGCCGGGGGCTGTTGACGCCGGCGACGGACAGCCGGTCCCCGTACGGCGTCAGCCACTCCTCCGCCTCCCGCCGGGACAGTGCGACGGAGGCCACGGCACCCCGTCCCACCAGCTCGTCGGCGAACAGCCGGGAGCGCAGCACCACGATCCGGGCCGCGTCGTCCAGGGTGAGCGCGCCAGAGACACAGGCCGCCGCGATCTCGCCCTGCGAGTGGCCCACCACCGCGTCCGGCTCCACGCCGTGATGCCGCCACAACTGCGCGAGGGAGACCATCACGGAGAACAGCACGGGCTGCACGACCTCGATGCGCTCCAGCGACGGAGCGCCCGGGCGCTCCCGCAGGACGTCCTCGACCGACCAGCCGACGTACGCCCCGACGGCAGCGTCGCACGCGTGCAGCCGCTCGGCGAACACGGGGGCGGAGTCGAGCAGTTCCACGGCCATGCCGGCCCACTGCGAGCCCTGCCCCGGGAACACGAACACGGTCTTGCCGCGCTCCTTCGCCACGCCTGTGGTCAGTTGAGGGCTCGTCCCGCCCCGGGACAGCGCCTCCAGCCCGTCGGCCAACTCGTCCGCCCCCGCCCCCAGAACCACTGCCCGGTGGTCGTGGGCCGAGCGGCTCACCACGAGCGAGTGGCCGATGTCCGCCGGCGCGAGTTCGGGGCGGGCCCGCACATGAGCGCGCAGCCGGCCCCCCTGCGCACGCAGCGCGGCCTCGCCGCGGGCCGAGAGCGGATACGGCACCACTTCCGGAGCCGCCGGAGAGGGCTCCTGCGGAGCGGGGGCGGGCGGCCCCTGCTCCAGGACCACATGGGCGTTGGTGCCGCTCATGCCGAACGCGGAGACACCCGCCCGGCGCACTCGGCCGGTCTCCGGCCACTCCCGTCGCTCGGTCAGCAGCTCGACCGCGCCCGCGTCCCAGTCCACGAACGGCGAGGGACGATCGGCGTGCAGTGTGCGCGGCAACACCCCGTGCTCCATCGCCTTGACCATCTTGATGACGCCGACGACGCCGGCCGCGGCAAGGGTGTGCCCGATGTTCGACTTCACCGATCCCAGCAGCAGCGGCCGCCCCGGCTCCCGGTCCTGCCCGTAGGTGGCGAGCAGGGCCTGGGCCTCGATGGGGTCACCGAGCCGGGTGCCGGTGCCGTGCCCTTCGACCGCGTCCACATCGGTGGGCGACAGTCCCGCGTCGCTCAGCGCGGCCCGTACGACACGCTGCTGGGACGGGCCACTGGGCGCGGTCAGACCGTTGCTGGCGCCGTCCTGGTTGACGGCGCTGCCCCGGACGACCGCCAGGACGCGATGTCCGTTGCGGCGTGCGTCCGACAGCCGCTCCACCACCAGGACACCGGCCCCCTCCGCGAAGCCGGTGCCGTCCGCGTCCGCGCCGAACGCCTTGCAGCGTCCGTCCGGAGAGAAGCCGCGCTGCCGGCTGAAGTCGACGAACCCCGTCGGCGTGGCCATCACGGTGACACCGCCGACGAGCGCGAGCGAGCACTCGTCGCGGCGCAGCGACTGAGCCGCCAGGTGCAGAGCCACGAGCGACGACGAGCAGGCGGAGTCGACGGTGACCGCGGGACCCTCGAGACCGAACAGGTACGCCACCCGGCCCGACAGGACGCTGGTCGCGGATCCCGTCATCCGGTACGCCTCGATCTCCTCCGGGGCCGAGGTCAGCAGCACCTGGTAGTCGGAGGTGACACACCCCGCGAACACGCCGGTGGCGCTGCCACGCAGGCCGGCGGGGTCGATCCCGGCCCGCTCCAGCGCCTCCCAGGAGGTCTCCAGGAACAACCGCTGCTGCGGGTCCATGGCGAGTGCCTCACGCGGGGAGATCCCGAAGAACCCGGCGTCGAACTCGGCGGCGTCGTAGAGGAACCCACCCCGGCGCGTGTACGACTTGCCCGGCCGGTCCGGCTCCGGGTCGTACAGGCCGTCCACGTCCCAGCCGCGGTCGGAGGGAAACTCGGAGATCGCGTCGGTGCCGTCGGCCACCAGCGTCCACAGGTCCTCGGGAGAGCGGACGCCGCCCGGCAGCCGGCAGCTCATGCCGACCACGGCGATGGGCTCGTTCCACGACTCCTCCGCCTGTTGCAGCCGCTGCCGGGACTCGCGCAGCTCGACCGTCACCCGCTTCAGGTACTCCCGCAGTTTCTTTTCGTCAGACTCAGACATCGTGCTCCTCGCTGTGTTCCTCGCTGGATCAAGGGGTCGGTGACAGTCCGGAGGGTTCAGGACGAGCCGAGTTCGGAGTCGATGAGGTCGAACAGGTCGTCACCGTCCGCGTCGTCGAGCCGGTCCGCCAGGTCGTCGGCTGCCGTACCACTCACTGCCGGGACGTCCAGCTCGGACAACAGCTCCTGGAGACGGGCCGCGGCCCGCTCCCGCACACCGGCGTCGTCCGCGGCCGCCAGCGCCGCGCCGATCCGGTCGAGTTCGCCGTCCACGTCGACGACGGGTGCCGGCCCGGTGAGCTCCTGCGCCAGACGGGTCGCCAGAGCCACCGGCGTCGGATGGTCGAACACCAGCGTCGCGGGCAGGGGCAGCCCCATCGTCGCGGCCAGCCTGTTGCGCAGGGTCACGGCGGCCAGTGAGTCGAAGCCGAGCTCCTTGAGCTGTCGTCGCGGCTCCACCGCCTCCTTGCCGGTGTACTGCAACACCTCCGCGATCTCCGTGCGTACCAGGTCCAGGACCCGGCGCTCCCGGTCGGCCGGCGGGAGAGCCCCGAGAGCGGCGGACAGGTTCTCGACGGACGCCGGCCCGGCCGGAGCTTCCGCCTCCGCGGCCAGCGGCACGGCGTGCCGGCGCCGCCAGGCCGTCAGGACCGGCAGGACGTCGCCGAGTGCCTCCTCCTCGGTGCCCAGCGTCGTGGCCAGCGACCGGAGATCCTCCTGCTCGACCGCCGTCCAGAACCGGGCCTCCACCGAGCCGGCCGCCGGGGCGGCGGGGGCGCCGTCCGCCTCCATCCAGTAACGCCGTCGCTGGAAGGGATACGTCGGCAGCGCCACCTGCCGGGCCGCCGAACCGGCGTACAGCGCGCCCCAGTCCACGTCCGCGCCCCGCACGTACGCGGTGGCGACGGCTGCGGTGAACGTCTCCGTCTGCGGTCGGCCGCGGCGCAGCGTCGGCACCAGCGTGGCCGCCTCGGGACGGTCGGCCAGGGACTCCTGCGCCAGCGCGGTGAGCACGGCGTCCGGACCCAACTCCACGAAGGTCGTCACTCCCGCCTCGACGAGCGCCGTGACGCCGTCGTGGAACCGGACGGCCTCCCGGACATGGCGGACCCAGTACTCGGGCGAGCAGAGTTCCTCGGCGGTGGCCGGGCGGCCGTACAGGTTCGACACCACCGGTATCCGCGGTTCCATCAGGGACAGTCCGGTGACGACGGCCCGGAAGTCCGCCAGCATCGGCTCCATGAGGGGTGAGTGGAAGGCGTGGCTGACCCGTAGCCGGCGGGTCTTGACGCCGCGCGCGGCCAGTTCGTCGTCGACCTCGGTGACGGCGGCCTCGGTACCCGAGATCACAGTGGACGCGGGCCCGTTGACGGCCGCGACACTCACCTCGTGCGCGCGTCCGGCCAGGAGGGGAGCGAGCTCGTCCTCGGACACGAGCGCGGAGAGCATGGCACCGCCGGGCGGCAGTGCCTGCATCAGGCGGCCGCGGGCGGCGACCAGGGTGCAGGCGTCCGCCAGCGAGAACACCCCCGCGACATGCGCGGCCGCCACTTCGCCGATCGAGTGCCCCATCACATGCCCCGGGCCCAGTCCCCACGACTCGGCGAGCCGGTACAGCGCCACCTCGAGAGCGAACAGCGCGGTCTGCGTGTAGAGCGTCTCGTCGAGCAGCCCGGCCTCCGCCGAACCTTCCGGAGCGAAGATCACGTCCAGCAGCGGTCGGTCCAGGTGTCGGCCGAAGGCCGAGCAGACCGTGTCCAGGGTCTCCGCGAAGACGGGGTACGCCGCGTACAACTCGCGCCCCATGCCCGGGCGCTGGCTGCCCTGGCCGGTGAACAGGAACGCCGGGGCACCCCCGTTCCCGGTCTCTCCAGGAGCTCCGCGTACCAGCGAGGGCGCGGACCCTCCGCTCGCGAGAGCCTCGAGCCCCCGGCGCAGCCCGTCCTCGTCCGTCGCCGCGACCACCGCGCGCACATCGAGCCGGGCACGCGTGGTCGCCAGCGAGAACCCGAGGTCTCGGCCCGTCGCCCCGCCCAGCCGGGCGGCGATCCGTTGGGCCTGTGCCGCCAGTGCGTCGGGGGTCCGGGCGGACAGGGGCAGGACCGTCACCGGCAGCGCGGCCTCCGGTTCCGCGGCGGGTTCTTCGTTGGTGGCGGGTGCTTGTTCGAGGATGACGTGGGCGTTGGTGCCGCTGATGCCGAAGGAGGAGACGGCGGCGCGGCGGGGTCGGCCGGATTCGGGCCATGGTTGTGGGTCGGTGAGGAGGCGGACGGCTCCGGTGTCCCAGTCGATGAGGGGGGAGGGGGTGTCGGCGTGGAGGGTGGGGGGGAGCAGTCCGTGGTGCATGGCGTGGATCATTTTGATGATGCC
>NZ_JBIWLX010000056.1:0-10461 GCF_044766405.1 Streptomyces sp. NPDC102270
GGTCCAGGTCATCCTGGCCGCACACCCTGCCGTGGCCCAGGTCGCGGTCGTCGCTCGCGAGGACGTCCCGGGTGACATCCGCCTGGTGGCATACGCCGTTCCGGCTGGCTCGGACACGCCCTCAAACGAACTCGGGTTCCTGTTGAGGGAGTTCGCTGCTGAGCGGTTGCCGGCGTACATGGTTCCGTCGGCGGTCGTGGTGTTGGACGCGCTGCCACTGACCGTCAACGGCAAGCTCGACCGCAAGGCCCTGCCCGTTCCGCAGCACACGACGGGTGGGGGCCGTGCGCCGGCCAGTGTCCGGGAGGAGATCCTCTGCGAGGCGTTCGCCGAGGTTCTCGGCTTGCCGGCGGTCGGGGTCGATGACGACTTCTTCACGCTGGGCGGCCATTCGCTGCTGGCGGTGGCCCTGGTGGAGCGTCTGCGCGTGCGGGGTGTGTCCGTGGCGGTGCGGGCGCTCTTCGAGACGCCGACGGTGGCCGGGCTGGCAGCCGCACCGGGCTCCGATGGGGTCGTGGTGCCGGCGAACGCCGTTCCCGTCGACGCGCGGGAGATCACGCCGGAGATGCTGCCCCTGGTGGACCTGGACGCCACCGAGGTCGAGCGGATCGTGGCCACGGTCGAGGGCGGCGCGGCCAACGTGGCGGATGTCTACCCGCTCGCCCCGCTCCAGGAGGGCCTCCTCTTCCATCACCTGATGGCGGATCAGGGATCTCAGACGGACGTCTACATGCGGCCGTCGGTGTTGGGATTCGACTCGCGGGAGCGGGTGGACGCGTTCTTGGACGCGCTGCGGGAGGTGATCGACCGGCATGACGTCTACCGCACGGCGTTCGTGTGGGAGGGCCTGGCCGAGCCGGTGCAGGTGGTGTTGCGTCGGGTGGAGCTGCCGGTCCAGGAGGTCGTGCTGGACCCGCAGGGCCCCGACCCGGTGGAGCAGCTGGCAGCCATCGGCGGATCGTGGATGGACCTGAGCCGGGCGCCCCTGATGACGGTCCACATCGCGGCGGAGCCCGGTGGTGACCGCTGGCTGGCACTGCTGCAAACCCACCACATGGTGCAGGACCACACCTCGGTGGACGTGCTGTTCGGAGAGCTTCGGGCGTTCATGTCCGGTCGGGGAGACGCATTGCCGGCGCCGCTGCCGTTCCGCGCCTTCGTCGCCCAGGCCCGCCTCGGTACGCCGCGTGAGGAGCACGAGCGGTACTTCGCCGAGCTGCTCGGGGACGTCACCGAGACGACGGCGCCCATCGGTGTGCTGGACGCGTACGGCGACGGCAGTACCACCCACCAGGCACGCCTCGTGGTGGACGATTCGCTGGCGTGCCGGATTCGTGAGTTGGCGCGGCGCGAGGGCGTCAGTGCGGCCACCGTCTTCCACCTGGCGTGGGCACGGGTGCTGGGTGTGCTCAGCGGCCGTGACGACGTGGTGTTCGGCACGGTGCTGTTCGGCCGGATGAACTCCGGGGCGGGTGCCGATCGGGTGCCGGGTCTGTTCCTCAACACGCTGCCGGTGCGCGTGCGGTCGGACGGGCAGAGCGTGGGCAGGGCGCTGTCCGGGATGCGGCACCAGTTGGCGGGACTGCTGGTGCACGAGCACGCGCCGCTGTCGCTGGCGCAGCAGGTGAGCGGGATGACGGGCGGCGCCCCGCTGTTCACCTCGATCTTCAACTACCGGCATCAGGCCGCCACGCGGAACTTCGACTCCGGCTTCGAGGGCGTCGGCGTGCTCTCCACGCGGGACCTGACCAACTACCCCCTGAGCATCGCCGTCGACGACGATCGGACGGGGTTCGGCCTGACCGTCGACGCGGTGGCTTCGATTGACCCGCAGCAGGTGGGGTCGCTGCTGCACACCTGCCTGGGCAATCTGGTCGCGGCCCTGGAGGATGCCCCGGAGCAGACGCGGCTGGGAGAGGTCGGCGTCCTCGGTGAGGCGGAGCGGGAGCAACTGCTGACTGGCTGGAACGCCACGGGTGTTGCTGCTCCTGTGTCATCGGTGGCGGAGGTGTTCGCGGCGCAGGTGGCGCGGACGCCGGATGCCCTGGCAGTGGTGTGCGGGGACGTGGAGCTGTCGTACGCGGAGTTGGATGCGCGGGCTGCTGCGTTGGCGGGTGTGTTGCGGGATCGCGGGGTCGGCGCGGAGTCACTGGTCGGTGTGGTGATGGAGCGTTCGGTCGAGCTGTTGGTGGCGTTGCTGGCGGTGGTGAAGGCGGGGGGTGCGTACCTGCCGGTGGATGTGGAGTATCCGTCGGAGCGGATCGCGTTCGTGTTCCAGGACGCGGCGCCGGTGTGTGTGCTGACCACGCGGGACGCTGCCTCGCGGGTGCCCGAGTCGTTGGAAGCGCCGGTGCTGGTGGTGGACGGTGAGCAGCTGCCGGCCGGGTCGGCTCCGGTGGGTGATGTGGGGGTGGGTCTGGAGTGCCCGGTGTACGTGATGTACACCTCGGGTTCGACGGGTGTGCCCAAGGGTGTGGTGACCACGCAGCGGGATCTGGTGGAGCTGGCGTTGGCTTCGCATTGGGGTATGGGCTCGGGGGACCGGGTGTTGTTCCAGGCCCCGCATGCCTTCGATGCCTCCTCGTATGAGGTGTGGGTGGCGATGCTGTCGGGTGCGACGGTGGTGGTGGTGCCGACGGGTGCGGTGGACGTGGGGGTGCTGCGGAAGCTGCTGGTCGACTGTGCGGCGTCGCACGTGCATGTGACGGCGGGTCTGTTCCGGCTGATCGCGGAGCAGGATCCGCAGTGTTTCGCGAGCGTGCGTGAGGTGTTGACCGGTGGTGACGTGGTGCCGGTCGGTGCGGTGCGCCGGGTGCTGGAGGCCAACGCGGGTGTGGTGGTGCGGCACCTGTACGGACCGACGGAGGTGACGCTGTGCGCCACCCAGCACGAGGTGGGCTCGCCGGAGGCGCTGGGTGACGTGCTGCCGATCGGCGGGCCGTTGGACGGTACCCGGGTGTACGTGCTGGACGAGTACTTGGCTCCGGTGCCGGTGGGTGTGTCGGGTGAACTGTACGTCGCGGGTGCGGGGTTGGCGCGCGGCTATCTGAACCGCCCGGGCCTGACGGGTGAGCGGTTCGTCGCGGACCCGTTCGGTGTGGCGGGTGGGCGGTTGTACCGTACGGGTGACCGTGTGAAGTGGTCGGCGGATGGTCGGCTGGTGTTCGCGGGCCGTGCGGATGAGCAGGTGAAGATCCGCGGTTTCCGGGTGGAGCCGGCTGAGGTGGAGTCGGTGGCGGCCGCGCATCCGCTGGTGGCGCAGGCCGCGGTGATCGCGCGTGAGGACGTGCCGGGTGACAAGCGCCTGGTCGCGTACGTTGTCGGGGACGGCGACAGCACCGAACTGGCCTCCATCGTCCGCGAGTTCCTGGCTGAGCGGTTGCCGTCCTACATGGTTCCGTCGGCGGTGGTGGTGCTGGAGGAGTTGCCGCTGACGGTGAACGGCAAGGTGGACCGCAAGGCCCTGCCCGCCCCCGAGTACGCCGCCGGCGCGGGCCGGGCACCGGCCACGGTGCAGGAGGAGCTGCTGTGCCAGGCCTTCGCGCAGGTTTTGGGACTCGACCGGGTCGGCGTGGAGGACGACTTCTTCGCTCTGGGCGGCCACTCCCTGCTGGCGACCCGACTGGTCAGTGAGGTGCGGGAGTCGCTGCGGGCCGAACTGCCGATCCGGGCGGTGTTCGAGGCACGGACGCCGGAAGGGCTCGCCGGCTGGCTCGCCAGTCAGATCGAGACCCGGAGCATGGCCAGGCCTACTCTGCGGCCGATGCGCAAGCAGGAGGACTACTGATGATTCCGTTGTCGTCTGCGCAGCGTCGGCTGTGGTTCCCGAGTCAGTTGGAGGGGCCGGGTGGCACCTACGACATTCCGATGGCGCTGCGGCTGACCGTGGATGTGGATCGGGAGGCCCTCGCCGGCCGACTCGCCAGTCAGATCGAGACCCAGAGCATAGCTAGGCCTACTCTGCGGCCGATGCGTAAGCAGGAGGACTACTGATGATTCCGTTGTCGTTTGCGCAGCGTCGGCTGTGGTTCCTGAGTCAGTTGGAGGGGCCGGGTGCGACCTACAACATTCCGATGGCGCTGCGGCTGACCGGGGATGTGGATCGGGAGGCCCTCGCCGAGGCATTGCGGGATGTGGTGGGGCGGCACGAGGTGCTGCGCACTGTCTTCCTGGCCGAGAACGGGGAGCCGTACCAGCGGGTCCTCAAGGTCGAGGACAGCGGGTTCGAGCTTGCGGTCGAGGCGGTTTCCCAGGAATCACTGTCCAGCGCCGTGCGCGGGGCGGTCGCGTACGCGTTCGATCTCTCCGCCGAAATCCCCGTGCGGGCAACACTGTTCACCGTGAGCGAGGACGACCACGCGTTGGTGGTGGTCGTTCACCACATCGCCGGGGACGGCTGGTCGACGGCGCCGTTGGCGCGGGACGTGTCGGTGGCGTACGCGGCGCGCGCCGCGGGTCGGGCACCGGAGTGGGAGCCGCTGCCGGTGCAGTACGCGGACTACGTGCTGTGGCAGCGGGAGTTGCTCGGCGACGAGCAGGACCCGGACAGCGTGCTCTCCCGGCAGCTGGCGTACTGGCGCAAGACGCTGGCCGGGTCGCCGGCCGAGCTGGAGCTGCCGACCGATCGGCCACGTCCCGCCGTGGCCGGTCATCAGGGCAATGCGGTGGCAGTCGAGCTGCCGGCCGGGTTGCACGAGTGTCTGGTCAAGGTGACCAGGGAGCGGGGGGTGACCCTGTTCATGGTGCTGCAGGCCGCGCTGGCGGTCACTCTCAACCGGTTGGGTGCGGGGAACGACATCCCGATCGGGGCGGCGATCGCCGGACGCACCGAGAAGGCTTTGGAGGACCTGGTCGGGTTCTTCGTGAACACGTTGGTGATGCGCACGGACCTGTCCGGTGACCCGACGTTCGACGAGGTGCTGGAGCGGGTCCGGGAGGCCAGCCTGCGCGCATTCGAGCATCAGGACGTGCCGTTCGAGAAGCTGGTGGAGGAGTTGTCGCCGGTCCGGTCGATGGGCCAGAACCCTCTGTTCCAGGTCATGCTCACGGTGCAGAACACGGCTTCGGCGGCGTTGGATCTGTCCGGGGCGGGCTCGCTGCCTTCGACTCTGGCGTCGTCAGCGGGTCTGGGAGCGTCGAAGTTCGACCTGGAAGTGAGTTTTGGTGAGGTCTTTGATGCGCAGGGCAAGCCGGCGGGCATCCGGGGAAAGTTGATCGCGGCTGCGGACCTGTTCGATGCGGGGACGGCGGAGCGTTTCGCGGGTTGGCTGCTGCGGGTCGTCGAGACGGTTGTCGCTGAGCCGCAGACGCGATTGTCGGCGGTGGATGTGATGGGCGCGGATGAGCGCCGGCAGATCGTGGAGGAGTGGAACGACACGACGGTCGAGGTGGCGTCGTCGACGTTGCCGGGGTTGTTCGCGGCGCAGGTGGCGCGGACGCCGGACGCGGTGGCGGTGGTGTCCGAGGGTGTCGAGCTGTCGTATGCGGAGTTGGACGCGCGGGCCAACGCGGTGGCGCGGCGGCTGGTCGACCTGGGTGTGGGCGCGGAGTCGGGTGTCGCGGTGCTGATGGAGCGGTCGGCCGAGTTGGTGGTGGCGTTGCTCGCGGTGGTGAAGGCGGGCGGTTACTACGTTCCGCTGGACGCCCGGTATCCGCTGGCGCACCGTCGGATGATCGTCGGGGAGACGGGCGCCTCGGTCGTCCTCACGGATGCCGAGCTACGGGGCCAGGCAGCCGAGCTGGGCCTGGCGGTGTTGGAGGTTTCCGGCGCGGGCGTTGCGGAGCCGTTGAAGGACTCCTGCGATGTGGAGGCGTTGGCCTATGTGATGTACACCTCCGGCTCGACGGGTCGGGCGAAGGGTGTGGCGGTGACGCATGCGGACGTGGCGGCGCTGGCGGCGGACCGGCGGTTCGCGGGTGCGGAGTTGGAGCGGGTGCTGCTGCACTCGCCGCACTCCTTCGACGCATCGACGATGGAACTGTGGGTCCCGCTGCTGACCGGCCGCCGCGTGGTCGTGGCGCCGGCCGGTGCCCTGACGGCCGCCTCGCTGGCCGAGGTGGTGGCCGAGCACGGGGTGACCTGGCTCTTCCTGACCATCGGCCTGTTCAACCTGTTCGCCGAACAGGACCCGGCCTGCTTCGCGGGCCTGCGCGAGGTGTGGACCGGCGGTGAGGTGGTCTCCCGGGTCCTGGTGGACCGAGTCCGTTCCGCCTGCCCGGGCACCGTCGTGATGAATGTCTACGGGCCGACCGAGGCCACCACGTTCGCAACCGCGCACACCGCGGTGGACGGCGAGGGCGCGCTGCCGATCGGGCGCCCGCTCGACAACATGCGCGCCTATGTGCTGGACGCCGCGCTGCGGCCGGTGCCGGTGGGTGTGGCTGGTGAGCTGTATGTGGCGGGTGCGGGGTTGGCGCGTGGGTACGTGGCGCGCCCGGGGCTGACGGCCGAGCGGTTCGTCGCCGATCCGTACGGGCCGGCGGGTGGCCGGCTGTACCGCACCGGAGACCTGGTGCGATGGAACGCCGACGGCGAACTGGTGTTCGCGGGTCGCGCGGACGAGCAGGTGAAGATCCGTGGTTTCCGGATCGAGCCGGGTGAGGTGCAGGCCGTCCTGGCCGCTCACCCGGGCCTGGAGCAGGCCGTGGTGCTGGTCCGTGAGGACGTGCCGGGCGACAAACGCCTGGTCGCGTACGCGGTTCCGGCCGACATCGACGCCAGCGCGGATGAACTCCTCAACAGCCTGCGGGACTTCGCGGCTGAGCGGCTGCCGCAGTACATGGTTCCGTCGGCGGTGGTGGTGCTGGAGGAGCTGCCGCTGACGGTGAACGGCAAGGTGGACCGCAAGGCCTTGCCCGCACCGGAGTATGTGGCGGGTGAGGGGCGGGCGCCGGCGACGGTGCAGGAGGAGCTCCTGTGCCAGGCGTTCGCCGAGGTCCTGGGACTCGATCGCGTCGGTGTCGATGACGACTTCTTCGCCCTGGGCGGTCACTCGCTCCTTGTCGTTTCCCTGGTGGCGAACCTCCGTGCGCGGGGTGTCTCCGTCTCGGTGAAGGCCCTGTTCCAGACGCCGACGCCGGGCGGGCTGGCCGGCGCTGCCGGGCCGGTCCCGGTGGTGGTACCGCCGAACCTGATTCCCGAGGGTGCTGTCGAGATCAGGCCCGGGATGCTGTCGCTGGTGGAGCTGACCGAGGCGCAGATCGAGCGGATCGTGGCCACGGTCGAGGGCGGGGCGGCCAACGTGGCGGATGTCTACCCACTGGCCCCGCTCCAGGAGGGCATGCTCTTCCATCACCTGATGGCGGATCAGAGCGCCGGGACGGATGTCTACGTACTGCCGTCGGTGTTGGAATTCGACTCGCGGGAGCGCGTGGACGAGTTCCTGGCGGCACTGCAGCGGGTGATCGACCGGCATGACATCTGCCGCACGGCGTTCGTGTGGGAGGGCCTGGCCGAGCCGGTGCAGGTGGTCTCGCGTCGGGTGGAGCTGCCGGTCCAGGAGGTCGTGCTGGACCCGCAGGGCCCCGACCCGGTGGAGCAGCTGGCAGCCATCGGCGGATCGTGGATGGACCTGAGCCGGGCGCCCCTGATGACGGTCCACATCGCGGCGGAGCCCGGCGGTGACCGCTGGCTGGCACTGCTGCGAACCCACCACATGGTGCAGGACCACACCTCGCTGGATGTGCTGTTCGGGGAGGTGCGGGCGTTCATGTCCGGCCGTGCCGACACGTTGCCTGAGCCGTTGCCGTTCCGCGACTTCGTGGCGCAGGCCCGCCTCGGTACGCCGCGTGAGGAGCACGAGCGGTACTTCGCCGAGCTGCTCGGGGACGTCACCGAGACGACGGCGCCCTTCGGTGTGCTGGATCTGCACGGTGACGGCACCGCCGCGATGCACTGCCAGGTTCCCCTCGATGCCGAGGTGGCCGGCCGGGTGCGTGAGGTGGCGCGGCGGCAGGGCGTGAGTGCGGCGACGGTGTTCCACCTGGCGTGGGCGCGGGTGCTGGCATCGCTGTCGGGCCGTGACGATGTGGTGTTCGGTACGGTGCTGTTCGGCCGGATGAACGCGGGCGCCGGTTCGGACCGGGTGCCGGGCCTGTTCATGAACACCCTGCCGGTGCGCGTGCGGGTGGACTCGCAGAGTGCGGGTGAGGCGCTGGACGGCATGCGGGGCCAGTTGGCCGAGTTGCTGGTGCACGAGCACGCGCCGCTTTCGCTGGCGCAGCAGGCGAGTGGGATGGCGGGCGGTAGCCCGCTGTTCACCTCGATCCTCAACTACCGCCACGGCCAGGCACCGGCGGCGGGGACCGCTCCCCGCCTTGAGGGCGTCGGGGTGCTGACCGTGAGCGACCACACCAACTACCCCGTGAGCGTGTCCGTCGACGACCTCGGGAGTGGCTTCAGCCTGATCGTCGAAGCGGTGGCACCGGCCGATGCGGAGCGGATCTGCGCGCTGTTGCAGGCCGCCGTCACGAACCTGACGGCCGTCTTGGAGGAGGCTCCGCAGTCGCGGTTCGCGGCGGTGGGAGTGCTGGGTGAGGTCGAGCGCCGTCAGGTTGTCGAGGAGTGGAACGAGACGGCGGTTGAGGTGGCGTCGTCGACGTTGCCGGGGTTGTTCGCCGGGCAGGTGGCGCGGACGCCGGATGCGGTGGCGCTGGTGTTCGAGGGTGTTGAGGTGTCGTACGCGGAGTTGGACGCACGGGCGAACCGGTTGGCGCGGTTGCTGATCGGCCGGGGTGTGGGCCCGGAGTCGGTGGTCGCGGTGGTGATGGAGCGCGGCGTGGAGCTGGTGGTGTCGCTGCTGGCGGTGGCGAAGGCCGGTGGCGCGTATCTGCCGGTGGATCCGGAGTACCCGGTGGAGCGGATCGCCTATGTGCTGGATGACGCGGCGCCGGTGTGTGTCCTGACGACAGAGCGGTGTGCACGAGTGCTGCCGGACTCGGTTGACGGGCCGGTGCTGGTGCTGGACTCCGCCGAACTGCGCGCCGAGTGCTCGGGCTTCGAGGAGGCGCAGCTGACGGATGCCGATCTGGTGGTGCCGCTGCTGCCGGCCCATCCGGTGTATGTGATTCACACGTCGGGTTCGACCGGGCGCCCCAAGGGCGTCGTGGTCACTCACCAGGCGCTGGTGAACCATTTGCGGGCGGCCGGGCAGCGGGTTCCGTTGGGGGCCGGCGACCGTCTGCTGGCTGTGACGACGGTGTCTTTCGACATCGCGGCGCTGGAGTTGTTCCTGCCGTTGGTGTGCGGGGCGGCTGTGGTGCTTGCCGACCGGGAGACGGTACGTGATGCGGCGGCGTTGCGGGAGTTGGTCGACGCGGGCGGGGTGACCGCTGTTCAGGCTGTTCCGTCGCTGTGGCGGATTCTGCTGTCCGGTGAGGCTGACTGGCCGCGCGGGGTGCGGGCGCTGGTCGGCGGTGAGGCGCTGTCCGAGGAGTTGGCGGGCCGGCTGCGGGAGCTCGGCGTGTGGGCGGTGAACCTCTACGGTCCGACGGAGGCCACGGTCTGGGCGACCTCGGCCGAGGTCGGCGAGGGTCCGGTGGCCATCGGGCGTCCGTTCGCCAACATGCGTGCCTACGTGCTGGACGGGTTCCTGCATCCGGTCCCGGCCGGTGTGGCCGGCGAGTTGTATCTGGCGGGTGCGCAGTTGGCTCGGGGTTACCTGGGCCGGCCCGGGCTGAGTGCTGAGCGGTTCACCGCCGCGCCGTTCGGCCCGAGGTGTGAGCGGATGTACCGCACCGGCGACCTGGCCCGCTGGCGCGGGGACGGGACGCTGGAATGCCTGGGCAGGGTCGACACGCAGGTCAAGGTGCGTGGCTTCCGGATCGAACTGGGTGAGATCGAGGCTGCGCTGGAGCGTCACGAGCTGGTGGCGCAGGCGGCGGTGACGGTCAACGGGAGCGGTGCGGGGGATCAGCGGCTTGCCGGGTACGTCGTGCCCCGGGCCGGGGTGCGGGTGGATACGGCGGACCTGCGGGCCCACCTCGCCCGGAGCCTGCCGGAGTACATGGTTCCGTCGGCTGTGGTGGTGTTGGAGGAGTTGCCGCTGACAGCGAACGGCAAGGTGGACCGCAAGGCCCTGCCCGCCCCGGACTACACGGAGCCGGCGGGTGGGGGTCGGGGTCCGGTGACGGTGTGGGAGGAGTTGCTGTGCCAGGCGTTCGCGCAGGTGCTGCGGCTGCCCGCGGTCGGTGTGGAGGATGACTTCTTCGCGCTGGGTGGTCATTCGCTGCTGGCGATGAAGCTGATCATCCGGGTGCGCGCGGTGCTGAGCGTGGAGTTGCCCCTGCGGATGCTGTACGACCGTCCGACGCCGGCCGCGGTCGCGGCGTGGATGGGTGAGGCCGGCGCGGGCCGGGCGGCGTTGGCGCCGATGGTGCGTCCGGAGCGGGTGCCGCTGTCGTTCGCGCAGCGCCGGCTGTGGTTCCTGGGGCAGTTGGAGGGTCCGAGCGCGACCTACAACA
>NZ_JBIWLX010000057.1:0-9710 GCF_044766405.1 Streptomyces sp. NPDC102270
CCCAGGAGGTTTCCAGCAGCAGCCGCTGCTGGGGGTCCATGGCGAGCGCCTCGCGCGGGGAGATCCCGAAGAACTCCGCGTCGAACTCCGCCGCCTCGTGCAGGAACCCGCCCTCCCTCACGTAGGAGGTGCCCGGGGTGTCCGGGTCGGAGTCGAACAGCGCCTCCAGGTCCCAGCCCCGGTCGGCCGGGAAACCGGAGATCGCCTCGCCTCCCGACGCTACGAGCTCCCACAGCTCCTCGGGGGAGTCGAGGCCGCCGGGCAGCCGGCTGCTCATCCCGACGACGACGACCGGATCGTCGTCGTCCGCGGCCCTGGGTGCGGAGAGCACCGAGGGCACGGCGGGTTCACCGGCGGTGGGTGCCAGTTCGGTGAGCAGGAGGCGGGCGACGGCCGTGGGGCTGGGGTGGTCGAAGACGAGGGTGGCCGGCAGGCGCAGTCCGGTGGCCTTGTTGAGGCGGTTGCGCAGTTCCACGGCGGTGAGGGAGTCGATGCCGAGTTCCTTGAAGCCCCGGCGGGCGTCCACCGCGGCCGGCCCCGCGTAGTTCAGCGCGGCGGCGACCTCGACCAGGACGAGATCCAGGAGGAACGCCTCGCGCTGCTCGTCCTGGACCCCGGCCAGTCGCTGGGCGAGGGAACCGGCGGACGATCCGGCCCCGTCCCGTGCGGCACGGCGCACCGGCATCCGCACCAGTCCCCGCAGGAGGGACGGGATCTCTGCGCCCCGGGCCCGCAGACCGGCGGTGTCCAGCACCATCGGCACCACGTCCGGAACTCCGAGCGTCAGGGCCGTGTCGAACAGTTCCAGGCCCTTGGCCGGATCCAGGGAACCGATGCCGGTGCGGGCCAGACGCGCGAGGTCGCTCTCGCCGAGCGTCGTGGCCATCCCGTCGTCCGCCCAGGCGCCCCAGCCCAGCGACACCGCGGGCAGACCCTCGGCGCGGCGCCGCTGTGCCAGCGCGTCCAGCCAGGCGTTCGCCGAAGCGTAACTGCTCTGTCCCGCCGTCCCGTAGGTACCGGCGACGGAGGAGAAGAGTGCGAAGACCGACAGCCCCAGTCCCCGGGTCGCCTCATCGAGGTTGCGCGCGGCGTCCGCCTTGGGGCGCAGTACGGCGGAGACGCGCTCGGGGGTGAGAGAGGTGAACACCCCGTCGTCGAGGACTCCGGCCGCGTGCAGCACACCGGTGAGCGGGTGCTCGCCCGGGACACCGGCCAGGAGGGCATCCAAGGCGGCGCGGTCGGCGACGTCACAGGCGGCGAAGGTGACCGTGGCACCGAGCGCGGTCAGCTGCCGCTCCAGTTCGGCCGCCCCGTCGGCGGCGCGGCCGCGCCGGCTGACCAGCAGCAGGTGGCGCACCCCGTGCTCGGTCACGAGGTGGCGGGCGAAGAGCCCGCCGAGGGCGCCGGTTGCTCCCGTGACGAGCACCGTGCCCTCGGGGGTGAACGGTGAGGGCCCGGGCTCCGGAGCGGTCGTCCTGGCCAGACGTGGAGCGAAGAACCGGCCCTCGCGTACGGCGAGCTGAGGCTCACCCGCGATGACGAACCCCGCCTCTGCGGTGACGTCGGGGTTCTCGACGTCGACCAGCACGATCCGGTCCGGGTTCTCCGTCTGCGCCGAGCGCAGCAGACCCCAGACGGCCGCGCCCGCCGGGTCCGGGGCCTCTCCCGTGACCGAGACCGCCCCCGTGGTGAGCACCACCAGCCGCTCGTCCTCGGGCCGGTCCTCGGCGAGCCAACCCTGGACCCGGCCGAGGACCAGATGGACGTTGTCGTGCACCGAGCCGTCCGCCGGCACCCGCAGCACCGTGGCCGCCGGTGCCGGGGTGCCGACGCTGTCGGCCGCCACGGGGACCCACTCCACGCGGAACAGCGCGTCGTGCCCGTCGGACCGGAGCGCGCCGCGCACCTGCGTACCGGACACGGTGCGCAGCGCCAGCACCCCCACCTCGGCCACCGGTTCCCCGGTGCCGTCCGCCACCAGCAGCGACACGGCGTCGGAGCCGACCCGCGTCAGCCGCACACGGATCGTGGCCGCCCCCGTCGCGTGCAGCCGCACGCCGCTGAACGAGAACGGCAGCCGGGGATCCCCGGACCCTTCCAGCACGCCCAGCTCGATGGCGTGCAGTGCCGCGTCGAGCAGGGCCGGGTGCAGACCGAACCGCCCCGCCTCCGCGGCCTGTCCGTCCGCCAGGGCGATCTCGGCGAAGACCGCGTCGTCGCGCCGCCACACCTGTCGCAGCCCCTGGAAGGCCGGACCGTAGGAGAAGCCCTTCGCGGCGAGGGTCTCGTACCAGCCGTCAAGATCCACCGGTTCCGCGTCCCGCGGCGGCCAGTCGACCAGCGTGTCCCCGGTGTGGGTGTCCCGGGCGTAGTCGCGGGCCAGAACGCCGGTGCCGTGCCGGGTCCACGGCCCGTCGGCCGGGTCCGTGGCGGGACGCGAGTGGACGCTGAAGGAGCAGCGACCGGAGTCGTCAGCGGTCCCCACCGACACCTGCACCTGTACGCCTCCCGACGACGGCAGGCCCAGCGGCGACTCGAGGGTCAGTTCCTCCAGCAGCGTGTGGTCCGCCAGTTCGCCCGCGCGCAGGGCGAGTTCGACCAGCGCGGTGCCCGGCAGCAGGACCGTGTCGAGCACGGCGTGGTCCGCCAGCCAGGGATGGTCGTCGACAGACAGCCGCGTCGTGAGCACCAGGTGGTCGGAGTCGGCCAGCGAGACGGCGGCACCGAGCAACGGGTGCCCGGCCGGCCCGAGGCCCAGCCCGGCGGCGTCCGCGTCGGCGCTGCGCGAGTCGTCATGGTTCAGCCAGTAGCGTCGGCGCTGGAAGGCGTACGTCGGCAGATCGGACGGACGGGTCCTGCGACCGTGCAGGAGCGCCTGCCAGTCGGGGGCGGCACCACGCGTCCACATCTGCGCCAGCGCCGTCGTCAGGGACTCCGCCGCGGTGCGGTCCCTTCGCAGGACCGCGATGAACTCCGGCTCCACCTCGGTGGTGGTGTCGGGCACGCACGCCCGGCCCATGGCGGACAGCACGCCGTCCGGGCCGAGTTCGAGGTAGGTGGTGACGCCCCGCTCGTGCAGGGTGGTGATGCCGTCGCGGAAGCGCACGGCCTCACGGACGTGCCGCACCCAGTAGTCGGGCGAGGTGAGCTGTTCGGCGGTGGCGAGGTCTCCGGTGAGGTTGGAGACGACGGGGATCCGCGGCCGGTTGAAGGTGAGCCCCGCGGCGACCCGGCGGAACTCCTCCAGCATCGGTTCCATGAGAGGCGAGTGGAAGGCGTGGCTGACCCGCAGTCGGCGGGTCTTGATGCCGAGGGCCCTGAGCGCGTCGTCGATGTCCGCGACCGCCTCCGCGGTTCCGGACACCACCGTGGAGGCCGGTCCGTTGACGGCGGCGATGGTGACCTCGTGCTCCCGTCCGGCGAGGTGCTCGGCGACCTCTTCCTCGCCGGCGAGGACGGAGAGCATGGCTCCGCCGGGCGGCAGTGCCTGCATCAGCCGGCCGCGGGCGGCGACCAGGGTGCAGGCGTCCTCCAGGGACAGCACGCCCGCGACATGCGCGGCAGCCAGTTCGCCGATCGAGTGTCCGGCCAGGAACTTCGGGCGCAGTCCGAGGTGTTCGACCAGCCGGTACAACGCCACCTCAAGGGCGAACAGACCGGTCTGTGTGTAGAGCGTACGGTCCAGGAGCTCGCCGTCCTCGGCGAACATCACCTCGCGCAGCGAGCGGCCGAGGTGCCCGTCCAGGTGGCCGCACACCTCGTCCAGCGCCTGGGCGAAGAGGGGATGGCCGTCGTAGAGCTCGCGGCCCATGCCCGCACGCTGGCTGCCCTGACCGGTGAACAGAAACGCCGTGTCACCCGCGACGGGCACGCCCCGCACCAGACGCGGCGCGGTCTCCCCCTCGGCGAGCAGCGCCAGCCCCGCCCGCAGCGCGTCGGGCCCGTCGGCGAGGAGGACGGCCCGCTCCTCCAGGGCGGCGCGGTGCACGGCGAGCGACAGTCCGAGCGTCGGCAGGTCGAGGTCCTCGTGCCGGGCCAGGTGTTCGGTCAGGCGCCGAGCCTGGTCGCGCAGGGCGTCGGGGGTCCGGGCGGACAGCGGTACCGGCACCGGGGTGAGAACCGGCCCGTCTCCGGAGTCCTCCTGCTCCATGGCCGGTGCTTGTTCGAGTATGACGTGGGCGTTGGTGCCGCTGATGCCGAAGGAGGAGACGGCGGCGCGGCGGGGTCGGCCGGACTCGGGCCATGGTTGTGCGTCGGTCAGCAGACGCACGGCACCGGTGTCCCAGTCGACGAACGGTGACGGTTCCTCGGCGTGCAGGGTGCGGGGGAGCACTCCGTGCTGCATGGCCTTGACCATCTTGATGACGCCGCCCACACCCGCGGCGGCCTGGGTGTGGCCGATGTTGGACTTCAAGGAGCCGAGCCACAGCGGCTGGTCCGCGGCGCGGGCCCGGCCGTAGGTGGTGAGGAGGGCTTGGGCTTCGATGGGGTCGCCGAGTCGGGTGCCGGTGCCGTGCGCCTCCACGGCGTCTATGTCGGCGGGGGTGAGTCCCGCGTTGCTCAGTGCCGCCTGGATGACGCGCTGCTGGGAGGGGCCGTTGGGGGCGGTCAGGCCGTTGCTGGCGCCGTCCTGGTTGACCGCGCTGCCGCGGACCACGGCGAGGACGGTGTGGCCGTTGCGGCGGGCGTCGGAAAGCTTCTCGAGTACGAGGACACCGACGCCTTCCGACCAGCCGGTGCCGTCCGCCGCCGCCGAGAACGACTTGCAACGGCCGTCCGGGGACAGCCCCTTCTGCCGACTGAACTCCACGAACGTACCCGGCGAGGACATCACCGTCACACCGCCCGCCAACGCGAGCGAGCAGTCGCCCTGACGCAGCGCCTGGACCGCCAAATGCAGGGTCACCAGGGAGGAGGAGCAGGCGGTGTCGACGGTGACCGCCGGTCCCTCCAGGCCGAAGCTGTACGACACTCGGCCCGACAGCACACTGCCGGCCCCGCCGGTCAGCCGGTGGCCGTCCGCTCCGTCCACCGGCTCGAACAGGTACGGCCCGTAGTCGTGGTACATGATGCCCGCGTACACGCCGGTGCTGCTGCCGCGCACACGGGCCGGATCGATGCCGGCCCGCTCGAAGGCCTCCCAGGACGCTTCGAGGAACAGCCGCTGCTGGGGGTCCATGGCGAGTGCCTCGCGCGGGGAGATCCCGAAGAACTCCGCGTCGAACTCTGCGGCCTCGTGCAGGAACCCGCCCTCACGGGTGTACGACGTACCGGGCCGGTCGGGGTCCGGGTCGTGCAGCCGCTCCAGGTCCCAGCCGCGGTCCACGGGGAACGGCGATATGGCGTCCGTTCCCTCGTCGACCAGCTGCCACAGGCCTTCGGGCGAGGTGACGCCGCCCGGGTAGCGGCAGCTCATGCCGACGATGGCGATCGGTTCGCGAGCGGTGTCGAGAAGCTCCTGGTTCTGCCGACGGAGCCTGCTGGTCTCCTTGAGCGAGTCCCGCAGCGCTGCCACGACCGCTTCGGACGAGGTGTTGTTCATGCTGTTCCTTCTCCAGGACTGCTCAGGAGCCGTGGCTCTCACGGGCCATACGGACGAGGGCTTCGACGTCCAGCGCGTCGATGTCGATGACGGTGGTCTCCGGCACCGGAGCGGCCTCCTGCGCCGCGTCGGCCACCGGTACCGGCTCGCTGAGGTCCAACAACCGGTCGAGGAGGCCGGAGCCGCGCAGCCGGTCGATCGACAGCGTGGCGAGGATGCGGCGAATGTCCCGCTCGCCGAGCCCGTCGGCCGACGCCCCCGTTCCCTCGCCGGGTTCACCGGCGGTGGGTGCCAGTTCGGTGAGCAGGAGGCGGGCGACGGCCGTGGGGCTGGGGTGGTCGAAGACGAGGGTGGCCGGCAGGCGCAGTCCGGTGGCCTTGTTGAGGCGGTTGCGCAGTTCCACGGCGGTGAGGGAGTCGATGCCGAGTTCCTTGAAGCCCCGGCGGGCGTCCACCGCGTCGACGCCGTAGTCGAGGGTCCTGGCGACCTCGCCACGGACCAGGGCGACGAGCTGCTCCTCCTGCTCCTCGGGAGTCAGACCGGCGAGCCCCCCCGCCACCGACGGCCGCTCCGCGTCACCGGCCATCGGGCCGGCCGCCGCCCGGCGCGGCCGGATCAACCCGCGCAGCAGGGCGGGCGGTTCCGCCCCCGGCGACCGCAGCGCCCCGGTGTCCAGCGGCAGCGGTACGGCCCCGGCCAGGCCGAGCGACACCGCGGTGTCGAAGAGCGCCATGCCCTGGTCCGGCGTGATCGGGACCATGCCGAGCCGGGCGAAGCGGCCTCGGTCGGCCTCGCCGAGCGCCGCCGCCATCCCGCCCTCCGCCCACGGCCCCCACGCCAGCGAGACCGCGGGAAGTCCGAGAGCACGGCGATGCCCGGCCAGCGCGTCCAAGTAGGCGTTGGCCGCCGCGTAGTTCGCCTGGCCCGCACCGCCGACCAGGCCCTGGATCGAGGAGAAGAGCGCGAAGACGGCCAGGTCCAGATGGCGGGTGGCGTCGTGCAGGTTGCGGGCCGCATCGGCCTTGGGCCGCAGTACGGCGGAGACCCGCTCCGGCGTCAGCGTCGTGAACACCCCGTCGTCGAGCACGCCGGCCGCGTGCACCACCCCGGTGAGCGGACGCCCCTCCGGAATGCCTTCGAGGAGCGCGTCCAGTGCGTCGCGGTCCGCCACGTCGCACGCGGCGAGGGTGACCTCGGCGCCGAGAGCGGTCAGTTCACGTTCCAGCTCGGCCGCCCCGTCGGCGGCACGGCCGCGCCGGCTGACCAGCAGCAGGTGGCGCACCCCGTGCGCACTGACCAGGTGCCGGGCGAGCAGCCCCCCGAGCGCCCCGGTGGCCCCGGTGATCAGGACGGTGCCGTCCTCGGTGAACGGCGAGGTCTCGGCTCCGGTCACGGTGACCCGGCCCAGCCGGGGCGTGAATGCCCTGCCGCCGCGCACGGCGATCTCGGCGTCCGCCGCGGTCAGCGCCACCGCCAGGCCCGCGTCGTCGTCGGGGTCGTCGAGGTCCACCAGCACGATCCGGTCCGGGTTCTCCGTCTGCGCCGAGCGGAGCAGTCCCCGGGCCGCCGCGGCCGGGAGATCGCGCACGTCCTCTTCCGCCGTGACCGCCACGGCGCCGTGGGTCACGACAACCAGCCGCTCCTCGTCGGGCCGGTCCTCCGCCAGCCACTGCCGGGTCCGGGCGAGTGCCTCGTGCACCGTCTCGTGCACCGACTCTCCGCCCCGCAGCCGTACGACGGTGGTGGCCGAGGGCGTGGTGCCGGGAGCGGCGGGAACCCACTCCACCTGGAACAGCGCCTCGTGCCCCACCCCGCCGGCGGCACCGAGCTGCTCAGTGGTGACCGCCCGCACGGCCAGGGCGTCCACCGAGGCGACGGGTGCGCCCGACGCGTCGGCCACGTCGATCCGCACGGCGTCGGCGCCGACCGGTGCCAGCCGCACCCGCGCGGCCGCGGACCCCGTGGCGAACAGCCGTACGCCGCTCCAGGCGAACGGCAGCCGGGGCTCGCCCGTCCCGGGCAGGGCGCCCAGTTCGATGGCGTGCAGCGCGGAGTCGAGCAGGGCCGGGTGGAGACCGAAGGCACGGGCGTCCTCGGCGCGGTCGTCGGGCAGACGCAGTTCGGCGAACACCTCGTCACCGCGCCGCCACACCGCGCGCAGCCCCTGGAAGGCGGGACCGTAGCCGAATCCCTGCTGGGCGAGCCGCTCGTAACGATCCATAAGATCGACCGGTACTGCGTCCCGCGGCGGCCAGACCGTGAGGTCGGTGCCCGGTCCGGCGGCGTCGCCGGCGAGCCGGCCACTGGCGTGCCGGACCCACGGCCGGTCGAGGTCGTCACCCTCCCGCCGGGAGTGCAGCGTCAGTTCGCGCCGCCCGGAGTCGTCGGGAGCGCCCACGATCAGTTGGAACTGCACGCCGCCGTGGTCCGCGAGCACCAGCGGAGCCTCCAGCGTCAACTCCTCCAGCACACCGGCCCGGGCCTCGTCACCGGCCCGCAGGGCCAGCTCCACGAAGGCGGTGCCGGGCAGCAGTACCCGGTCCAGGACCACGTGGTCCGCGAGCCAGGGATGGGAGCCGAGTGAGAGCCGCCCGGTGAACAGCAGCTCCCCGGTGTCGGCGCGGGTGACCGCGGCGCCGATCAGGGGGTGGTCCACCGTGCCGAGCCCCACGGCAGCGGCGTCCCTGCCCCGGACCGTGTTCGGCTGCCAGTAGCGCTGGTGCTGGAACGGGTAGGTGGGCAGATCGACCCGCCGCGCCGCCCGGCCGCCGAACACGGCCCGCCAGTCCGGAGCGGTCCCGCGCACCCACAGCTGCGCCAGCGCGCCGCCGAGGGCAAGGGGCTCCGGACGGTCCTTGCGCAGAACCGTCACGAACTCCGGCTCCACGTCGGTGGTGGCGGGCACGCATGCCCGGCCCATGGCGGACAGCACCCCGTCCGGACCGAGTTCGAGGTACGTGGTGACGCCGAGCCCGTGCAGGGTGGTGATGCCGTCGCGGAAACGCACGGCCTCACGCACGTGCCGCACCCAGTAGTCGGGGGAAGTGAGCTGTTCCTCGGTGGCGAGAGCGCCCGTGACGTTGGAGACGACCGGAATGCGGGCGGGACGGAGGTCCAGGCCGCGGGCCACGGCCGCGAACTCCTCCAGCATCGGGTCCATGAGGGGCGAGTGGAAGGCGTGGCTGACCCGTAGCCGGCGGGTCCTGAAGCCCTGCTCCTCCAGCCGCCTGGTCACCTCCAGCACGGCCGCCAGGTCGCCGGAGATCACTGTGGACGACGGTCCGTTGACGGCGGCGACGGCGACCTCGTGCTCCCGTCCGACGAGGTGCTCGGCCACGTGTTCCTCGCCGGCGAGCACGGAGACCATCGCCCCGTTCTGCGGCAGTGCCTGCATCAGCCGGCCGCGGGCGGCGACCAGGGTGCAGGCGTCCTCCAACGACAACACGCCCGCGACATGTGCGGCCGCCAGCTCGCCGATCGAGTGCCCCGCCACGAACTGCGGGGTGATCCCCAGATGCTCGATCAACCGGTACAGCGCCACCTCCAGCGCGAACAGGGCGGTCTGGGTGTGGACGGTCTGGTCCAGCAGCTCGGCCTGCCAGTCGGCATCCTCGTCCGCACCGAACATGAGGTCGCGCAGAGACAGCCCGAGGAGCTTGTCGAGGTGCTCGCACACCTCGTCGAGAGCCTGCGCGAAGACGGGGTGCGCGGCGTACAACTCGCGCCCCATGCCCAGGCGTTGACTGCCCTGGCCGGTGAACAGGAAGGCCGTGCCGCCGGCGGTGGCCGTGCCTTGTTCCAGGCGGCTCGTCGAGCCCCCCTCGGCGAGCACCGCCAGCTCCGCGAGCAACTCCTCCCGGTCCCCGGCGCGGATCGCGGCACGGTGGGGGAGCGCGGCGCGGTGCACGGCGAGCGACAGTCCGAGCGTCGGCAGGTCGAGGTCCTCGTGCCGGGCCAGGTGTTCGGTCAGGCGCCGTGCCTGGTCGCGCAGGGCGTCGGGGGTCCGGGCGGACAGCGGTACCGGCACCGGGGTGAGAACCGGCCCGTCTTCGGACTCCTCCTGCTCCATGGCCGGTGCTTGTTCGAGGATGACGTGGGCGTTGGTGCCGCTGATGCCGAAGGAGGAGACGGCGGCGCGGCGGGGTCGGCCGGATTCGGGCCATGGTTG
>NZ_JBIWLX010000058.1:0-7944 GCF_044766405.1 Streptomyces sp. NPDC102270
CAGCGGGAGGTGCTCGGGAGCGAGGACGATCCGGGCAGTGTGCTGTCCGGGCAGGTGGCGTACTGGCGCGAGGCGTTGGCCGGGGTCCCGGAGGAACTCGTCCTGCCCACTGACCTGGCGCGGCCCGCGACACCTACCTACCGCGGTCACACAGTGGGGCTGGAGATCCCCGCAGGGCTGCACGAGGGCCTGCTGTCGGTGGCCCGGGAACAGGGGGCGACCGTGTACATGGTGCTGCAGGCGGCGTTGGCGGTCACCCTGAACCGGATCGGTGCGGGCACGGACATCCCGATCGGTGCGGCGATCGCCGGGCGCACCGATGAGGCGCTCAACGACCTGGTCGGGTTCTTCGTCAACACGTTGGTGATCCGTACCGACCTGTCCGGCGACCCGACCTTCGGCGAGGTGGTCGAGCGGGTCCGGGAGAGGGGCCTGCGCGCGTACGAGAACCAGGACGTGCCGTTCGAGCGGTTGGTGGAGGAGCTGTCACCGACCCGGTCGCTGGCCCGTCAATCGCTGTTCCAGGTCATGCTCACTCTGCAGAACACCGCCACGGCGTCCGGCGATGGCCGGTCCGAGCTGGAGCTGCTGGAGCTGCCGGGGCTGCGGGTCGGCCGGCAGGCCGCCGGAACGGGGGTGGCGAAGTTCGACCTGAGCATGTCGCTCGGGGAGACCTTCGACGCCCAGGGCGCTCCGGCGGGTCTGCGTGGTGTCATGATTGCGGCAGCCGACTTGTTCGACGCGGACACGGCCGAGCGGATCGCGGTCTGGCTGGTTCGCGTCCTTGAGACGGTCACGGCCGAGCCGCGGACCCGGCTTGCGGCGGTGGCCGTGCTGGGTGAGGACGAGCAGGAGCGGATCCTGACGCGCGGGCGAACCGCGCGTCAGGTGCAGACCGTGCTGGCCACGCAGCCCGGCGTGGCTCAGCTTGCCGTCATCGAGCGCGAGCACGATGCGGACGACAGCCAGGCATCCCGGACGGGAGACGGCGGGCTGGTCGCTTATCTCGTACCCGCCGACTCCGGCGCTGATCACGCGGCGTTGGCGGACGCGGTGCGGCAGTTCGCCGGGGACCGCCTGGCCGAGCAGCTGGTGCCCTCCGTGGTGGTGCTGGACACCCTGCCGCTGACGTCGGACGGGGCGCTGGACCTCGCGGCCCTGCCTGCACCGGACGACTCCGGCACCGCGGATGAGGACGTCCGAGTGAGCCGTGGTCCGGCAACGGTGCAGGAGGAGATCCTGTGCGCCGCGTTCGCACACGCCCTGGGGCTGGAGAGCGTCGGCGCGGAGGACAACTTCTTCGCCCTGGGGGGTCACTCCCTGCTGGCGGTGTCGCTGGTGGAGTACCTGCGGGTCCGGGGTATGTCGATCTCCATCCGCACCCTGCTGCGCAACCCCACGCCGGCCGAGCTGGCCGGCGCTGCCGGGTCGGTCCAGGTGGTGATTCCGCCGAACCTGATTCCCGAGGGTGCTGCCGAGATCACGCCCGGGATGCTGCCGTTGGTGGAGCTCACTGAGGCGGAGATCGAGTTGGTCGTGGCCACGGTCGAGGGCGGCGCGGCCAACGTGGCGGATGTCTACCCGCTCGCTCCGCTCCAGGAGGGCCTCCTCTTCCATCACCTGATGGCGGATCAGGGATCTCAGACGGACGTCTACATGCGGCCGTCGGTGTTGGGATTCGACTCGCGGGAGCGGGTGGACGCGTTCTTGGACGCGCTGCGGGAGGTGATCGACCGGCATGACGTCTACCGCACGGCGTTCGTGTGGGAGGGGCTGCGCGAGCCGGTGCAGGTGGTGTTGCGTCGGGTGGAGCTGCCGGTCCAGGAGGTCGTGCTGGACCCGCAGGGCCCCGACCCGGTGGAGCAGCTGGCAGCCATCGGCGGATCGTGGATGGACCTGAGCCGGGCGCCCCTGATGACGGTCCACATCGCGGCGGAGCCCGGTGGTGACCGCTGGCTGGCACTGCTGCAAATGCACCACCTGGTGGGGGACCACACCTCACGGGACGTGATGCTCGGGGAGCTTCGGGCGTTCATGTCCGGCCGTGCCGACACGTTGCCTGAGCCATTGCCGTTCCGCGACTTCGTGGCGCAGGCCCGCCTCGGTACGCCGCGTGAGGAGCACGAGCGGTACTTCGCCGAGCTGCTCGGGGACGTCACCGAGACGACGGCGCCGTTCGGGCTGCTCGATGTGCACGGTGACGGCACCGCCGCGATGCACTGCCAGGTTCCCCTCGATGCCGAGGTGGCCGGCCGGGTGCGTGAGGTGGCGCGGCGGCAGGGCGTGAGTGCGGCGACGGTGTTCCACCTGGCGTGGGCGCGGGTGCTGGCATCGCTGTCGGGCCGTGACGATGTGGTGTTCGGTACGGTGCTGTTCGGCCGGATGAACGCGGGCGCCGGTTCGGACCGGGTGCCGGGCCTGTTCATGAACACCCTGCCGGTGCGCGTGCGGGTGGACTCGCAGAGTGCGGGTGAGGCGCTGGACGGCATGCGGGGCCAGTTGGCCGAGCTGCTGGTGCACGAGCACGCGCCGCTTTCGCTGGCGCAGCAGGCGAGTGGGGTAACGGCCGGCAGCCCGCTGTTCACCTCGATCTTCAACTACCGGCACAGCGAGGCCGCTGCACAGGGCAGTGGCCCCGGCCTTGAGGGCGTCGGGGTGCTGACCGCGAGCGACCCCACCAACTACCCCGTGAGCGTGGCTGTCGACGACATGGGGAGTGGCTTCTTCCTGACCGCCAAAGCCGTGGCACCGGCCGATGCGGAGCGGATCTGCGCGCTGTTGCAGACCGCCGTCACGAACCTGACTGCCGTTTTGGAGGACGCTCCGCAGACGCGGTTGTCGGCGGTGGGGGTCCTGGGTGAGATCGAACGCCGTCAGGTTGTCGAGGAGTGGAACGACACGGCGGTCGAGGTGGCGTCGTCGACGTTGCCGGGGTTGTTCGAGGAGCGGGTGGGGCTGGCTCCGGGTGCGGTGGCGGTGGTGGCTGACGGCGTCGAGGTGTCGTACGCGGAGTTGGACGCGCGGGCGAACCGGTTGGCGCGTCATCTGATCGGTGTGGGGGTGGGGCCGGAGTCGGTGGTGGCGGTGTGCCTGGAGCGCGGTGTGGACCTGATGGTCTCGCTGCTCGCGGTGGCGAAGGCGGGCGGCGCGTACATGCCGGTGGATCCGGGGTATCCGGCGGAGCGGATCGCGTACATGGTGCGGGACGCCGCTTCGGTGCTGGCTGTTGCGAGCCGGGCTACGGCCGGGGCGCTGGCGGGGTCGGTGCCGGTGGTGCTCCTGGACGATGCCGCGACGGTTGCGGAGCTGGCCGGGTCGTCGGGTGAGGGGGTGACGGATGCGGAGCGTCGGTCGCCGTTGCTTGCGGCGCATCCGGCCTATGTGATCTACACGTCGGGGTCGACGGGGCGTCCCAAGGGTGTGCTGGTGTCGCATGCGGGTGTGGCACACCAAGTCGCGGGTCATGTGCGGTGGTTGGGGGTTGGTGCTGGTTCGCGGGTGGGGCAGTTCGCCTCGGCGGGTTTCGACACCTTCGGGTGGGAGTGGTTCATGGCCTTGCTGACGGGTGCCACGCTGGTGGTCATTCCGCAGGACCGGCGGCTGGGTGAGGCGTTGCCCCTGTTCCTGGCGGAGCAGGGCGTGACGCATGTGACCTTGCCGCCGGCGGTGCTGGCGACGCTGGACGCGGGTTCGGTGGATCGCGGCGTGGTGGTGGTGACGGCGGGTGAGGCCTGTCCACCGGAGGTGATGGCGCGCTGGGCCGAGGGCCGCGGGATGTTCAACTCCTACGGCCCGACGGAGACGACGGTGGATGCCACGTTGTGGCGGTGCGATCCGGCGTCGTCGGTGGTGGCGATCGGCACGCCGGTGGTCAACACCCGGGTGTACGTGCTGGACGAGTCCCTGCAGCCCGTACCGGTCGGTGTGGCGGGCGAGTTGTACGTCGCGGGCGCGGGGCTGGCCCGCGGCTACCTGGGCCGTGCGGGGCTGACAGGGGAGCGGTTCGTGGCGAACCCGTTCGGTGCGCCGGGCGAGCGGTTCTACCGCACGGGTGACCGGGCGCGGTGGACGGTTGAGGGGCAGTTGGTGTTCGCGGGTCGTGCGGACGACCAGGTGAAGATCCGGGGTTTCCGGATCGAGCCGGGTGAGGTCGAGTCGGTGGTGATCGGGCATCCGCAGGTCGCTCAGGCGGTGGTGGTGGTGCGTGAGGACGTGCCGGGTGACAAGCGTCTGGTGGCCTACGTGGTGCCGGCCGTTGATGGTACGGGCGAGGAACTGGCGGCCGGGGTGGCTGCTTTCGCGGCCGAGTGGTTGCCGCAGTACATGGTCCCGGCCGCGGTCGTGGTCATGGACGCGCTGCCGCTGACCGTCAACGGCAAAGTGGACCGCAAGGCCCTGCCGGCCCCCGACCTGGGCCCTGCGGGCGCCCACCGGCCCCCGACCACGCCACGCGAACAGCAGATCTGCGACGCGTTCGCGCAGGTGCTGGGGGTCGCATCGGTCGGGCTCGACGACGACTTCTTCGCCCTGGGCGGTCACTCGCTGCTGGCGGTGCGACTGGTCAGCCGGATCCGGAAAGCACTCAACGCGGAACTGCCCATCCAGGCCCTCTTCGAGGCACCGACGGTCGCCGGTGTGGCAAAGCGGCTCGAATCGGTGAACAAGAAAGCACGGCCCGCGTTCCGGGCGATGCGCGCGAACAAGGAGTCCTGACGATGATCCCGGTTTCTTTCGCCCAGCAGCGGCTCTGGTTCCTGAACGAGCTGGAGGGCCCGAACGCCACCTACAACATCCCGCAGGGCCTGCGGCTCACCGGCACCCTCGACATCGCGGCGCTGGACGGCGCCCTGCGCGACGTGGTGACCCGCCACGAGGTGCTGAGGACAGTGTTCCCGGCGGTCGACGGGCAGCCGTGGCAGAACATCCGCGACGCCGAGTCGGTGGGCTCGCTGCTGACCGTGGTCGACGCCACCGCCATGACCGAGCCGGAGTTGACCGCCGAACTGGCCGGCGCCGCTCGCTGCGTTTTCCGCCTCGCCGAGGAACTTCCGCTACGAGCCTGGCTGTTCTCGCGCGGCGAAGCCGAGCACGTGCTGCTGCTGGTGGTGCACCACATCGCCGGTGACGGCTGGTCGATGGGCCCGCTCGCCCGGGACGTCTCCAGCGCCTACCGGGCCCGGCTGGCCGGCACCGCGCCCGACTGGGACGAACTGCCCGGCCAGTACGCCGACTACGCGCTCTGGCAGCGCGAGCTGCTCGGCGAGGAGGACGACCCGGAGAGTCTGCTCATCGAGCAACTCGCCTACTGGCGACAGGCGCTGGCAGAGCTGCCCGAGGAACTCACGCTGCCCTTCGATCGGCCCCGCCCGCCCGTCGCCAGCCACCGCGGCGGCACCGTGGAGTTCCAGCTGCCCGCTGAACTCCACCGGGGAATCACCGAACTGGCACGGGCCGAGGGCTGCACCCCGTTCATGGTGCTGCAGGCGGCGCTCGCCGTGCTGCTGTCCGGGTTCGGCGCCGGCACCGACATTCCGATCGGCACCGCGGTCGCCGGCCGGATGGACGAGGGCCTCAACGACCTGGTGGGCTTCTTCGTCAACACCCTGGTGCTGCGAACCGACTTGGCCGGTGCGCCGAACTTCATCGAGCTGCTGGGCCGGGTGCGTGAGACCAGCCTGCGCGCGTTCGAGCATCAGGATGTGCCGTTCGAGCGACTGGTGGAGGAGTTGTCGCCGATGCGGTCGATGGCCCGTCACCCGCTCTTCCAGGTGATGCTCTCCTTGCAGAACAACGCGCAGCCCGTGCTGGACCTCCGGGGCCTCGCCGCCAAGTCGGTGGCCGCCGGGCCGGCCCCGGCCAAGTTCGACCTCAACTTCACCTTCAGCGAGAAGTTCGGCACGGCAGGCGCCCCCGCCGGCCTGACGGCCAGCCTGGTCTTCGCCCGCGACCTGTTCGACGAGCAGACCGCCGAGCGGATCGGCAACGGCTTCGTCCCGGTACTGCGGGAGCTGCTGGCGGCACCGCAACGCTCGATTCTCGAGGTCGAGTTGATGACCGAGGAGGAGCGCGAACTGGTCCTGACGGGCTGGAACGACACGGCGGTCGAGGTCGAGCCGTCGACATTGCCGGGGTTGTTCGCGGCGCGGGTGGCTGTGACGCCGGATGCGGTGGCGGTGGTGGCCGAGGGCCTTGAGCTGACGTATGCGGAGCTGGATGCGCGGGCGAACGCTGTGGCGCGGCGCCTGGTTGAGCACGGCGTGCGCGCGGAGTCGGGTGTCGCGGTGCTGATGGAGCGCTCGGCGGATCTGGTGGTGGCGCTGCTGGGTGTGGTGAAGGCGGGCGGGTGCTATGTGCCGCTGGACAGCCGTTACCCGTTGGCGCATCGGCAGACGATCGTGTCCGAGACGGGCGCGAAGGTGGTGCTCACCGATGCTGGACTGCGGGACCAGGCCGAGGAGTTGGGCCTGACCATGCTGACGGTCGACGCGGCGACTGCCGATCCGGTCGACGTTCCGTGCTCCACGCGCCAGTTGGCGTATGTGATGTACACCTCCGGCTCGACCGGTCGCCCCAAGGGCGTGACGGTGACGCATGCGGACGTGGCGGCGCTGGCGCTGGACCGGCGGTTCGCGGGTGCGGGGTTCGAGCGGGTGCTGCTTCACTCGCCGTACTCCTTCGACGCGTCGACCATGGAGCTGTGGGTCCCGCTGCTGACCGGGCGCCGGGTCGTGGTGATGCCGGCCGGTGATGTCACGGCCGTCTCGCTCGCCGAGGTGGTCTCCTCCTTCGAGGTCACGGCGCTGTGGCTGACGGCGGGGCTGTTCGCCGTGGTGGTGGAGGAGGACCCGGGGTGTCTGGCCGGGGTGCGTGAGGTGTGGGCCGGTGGTGACGTGCTGTCGCCGGTGGCCGTGGCCCGGGTGCGGGCGGCCTGCCCGGACATCGTGGTGGTGAACGGGTACGGGCCGACCGAGGCCACCACGTTCGTCGCCGCGCACACCGCGGTGGACGGCGAGGGCGCGCTGCCGATCGGGCGCCCGCTCGACAACATGCGCGCCTATGTGCTGGACGCCGCGCTGCGGCCGGTGCCGGTGGGTGTGGCTGGTGAGCTGTATGTGGCGGGTGCGGGGTTGGCGCGTGGGTACGTGGCGCGCCCGGGGCTGACGGCCGAGCGGTTCGTCGCCGATCCGTACGGGCCGGCGGGTGGCCGGCTGTACCGCACCGGAGACCTGGCGCGGTGGAACGCCGACGGCGAACTGGAGTACGCGGGTCGCGCGGACGAGCAGGTGAAGATCCGTGGTCTCCGGATCGAGCCGGGTGAGGTGCAGGCCGTCCTGGCCGCTCACCCGGGCCTGGAGCAGGCGGTGGTGCTGGTCCGTGAGGACGTGCCGGGCGACAAGCGCCTGGTCGCGTACGTCGTGGCGGACGGCGACGGTGTCGAACTCGCGTCGCACGTCCGTGAGTTCGTTGCTGAGCGGTTGCCGGAGTACATGGTTCCGTCGGCTGTGGTGGTGTTGGAGGAGTTGCCGCTGACCGTCAACGGCAAGGTGGACCGCAAGGCCCTGCCCGCCCCGGACTACACGGAGCCGGCGGGTGGGGGCCGGGGTCCGGTGACGGTGTGGGAGGAGTTGCTGTGCCAGGCGTTCGCGCAGGTGCTGGGGCTGCCCGCGGTCGGTGTGGAGGATGACTTCTTCGCGCTGGGTGGCCATTCGCTGTTGGCGATGCGGTTGATGAGCCGGGTGCGTGCGGTGCTGGGTGTGGAGTTGCCGTTGCGGGTGCTGTTCGAGCGTCCGACGCCGGCCGCGGTCGCGGCGTGGATGGGTGAGGCCGGCGCGGGCCGGGCGGCGTTGGTGCCGATGGTGCGTCCGGAGCGGGTGCCGCTGTCGTTCGCGCAGCGCCGGCTGTGGTTCCTGGGGCAGTTGGAGGGTCCGAGCGCGACCTACAACA
>NZ_JBIWLX010000059.1:0-7827 GCF_044766405.1 Streptomyces sp. NPDC102270
GGCGTACACGGCCACGCTCGCGATACCGGCATCCCGGCAGGCCCGGGCAACGCGGACAGCGATTTCGCCACGGTTGGCGATGAGCACCTTGCGCACGATTGAGGCTCCCTCCTTGAAACAAGCCGAGTTTAGGGACTGCCGACACGGCTCTTCGACCCGTCCCCTGTGGTGACCTTCCCCACACGGAGCGTGATACGAGCATGCACGACCCGCGAAATCCCTTGTCGCACCTCGGTACGCAGGACTCCTCCCGGAAACCCTAGCCCTCCTCTGTGGTCAAGGTCTCTGTGAGAGCGTGCTGCGGACCACTCCGATTCTTTGTGGAGTCCCTACGAATGGCCCAATGATTCTTTGCCCCCGGCCCAACCCTTGTCCCACGGTTTACCCGTTAGTAGCGTTCGCGCTGTATTGAACGTACGTCGGGTATCAAGAGCGCGGCTCGAAAGTGGGTGGGGACCGGGTGATACGCAGACCGGTGGCGTGGGTCGTGGCGGTGGTCCTCCTCGCCGAGGCTCTCGGCGTGGCGGCGCTCAACTGGATCATGGGGACGCTCGTCGACGCGCAGAACATGTCGCTGGCCGGTCTGGACCCGGACGCGATGTCGATGTCCTCGAAGATCGGCGGGATCGTCTTCGGCCTCTACTTCGCGCTGTGCGCGCTGGTCGCCCTGCTGGTGGCGGTCCGCGACCGGCAGCCCGCCGGGCTCGGCCGGGTCCTGCTGATCAGCGCCGCCGTGGTGCACGGCCTGCTGGCCGCGGCGGCCTGGGCGCTGATCGGCCTGCCCCAGTTCCTCTTCATGGTCGTGATGCTCGGGCTGATCGTGCTGTTGCTGGTGACCTACGACGGACAGCGCGAGCCGGCCGCGGCGGCGCCGCTCGACACACCGGGGCCGGGTGGCTCCGAGGAGCCGGAGGATTTCCCGCGGGCCGGCGGCTCGCCGCTCACGCCTCCGGCGGCGCCCACAACTCCGTGATGCCGACGCCCAGCTCGGCCAGCAGCCGGCGCAGCAGCGGCAGGCTGAGGCCGATCACATTGCCGTGGTCGCCGTCGATGCCCTCGACGAACGGGGCCGAACGGCCGTCCAGCGTGAACGCCCCCGCGACGTAGAGGGGTTCGCCGGAGGCGACGTACGCGGCGATCTCCTCGTCGGTCGGCTCGCCGAAGCGGACGACGGTGGAGGCGACCGCGGAGACGTACCGGCCGCTCGTCGTGTCGTAGACGCAGTGGCCGGTCTGGAGGGTGCCCGCGCGCCCGCGCATGGCCTTCCAGCGGGCCGTCGCCTCCTCGGCGTCGGCGGGCTTGCCCAGTGCCTCGCCGTCCAGGTCGAGCACCGAGTCGCAGCCGATCACCAGCGCACCCTTGACCTCGGGCTTCGCGGCCACGACGGAGGCCTTCGCCTCGGCGAGGGCGAGGGCGAGTTCGGCGGGGGTGGGGGCGGAGACGGCGTCCTCGTCGACCCCGCTCACGAGCACCTCGGGGGTGAGGCCGGCCTGCCGCAGCAGGCCCAGCCGGGCGGGGGACTGGGAGGCGAGGACGAGTCGGCGGCGCGGCTGATCGGTCATGCGGTCAGCGTAGTCCGGTCAGCGCAGCCCGATCACGATCATTGCGAGCACCATGGCCAGCGCCAGGAAGACGCTCAGTCGCCGAAGCATGTCCTGCGTGTCGCGCAGTTCCTTCGGCGGTTCGTTCTCGGGGTCGGACCACAGCATGGTTCCAGCGTGCGGCGATTTCGCGGGAGGCGCCTGAGTACGCGTACTCAACTTCCCGGGCTGCGGCCGGTCCGGGGGACCCCGGACCGGCCGCACCCGTCCTCTAGGACGGCCAGTAGGTGCGGCTCCACGCCGTCGGGCCCGGCTGGGGCAGGCGGCGGCCCGCGATCCTCGACGGGTCGGACCACGCGGCCCTGGTCTCCTCCGCGCCCGACGGCATCTCCGTCGCCGCCGCGGCGCGGGCCCGGACCACCGCCAGGGCGGCGGCAAGCTCCTCCGGGGTGGGGTTTCCCCGTACGACCTTGATGTTCATGACGGCTCCCGGCAGGGCTAGAGGGGGATGTTGCCGTGCTTCTTGGGGGGCAGGGTCTCGCGCTTGGTGCGGAGCTGGCGCAGGCCCCTGACGACATGGCGGCGGGTGTCCGACGGCATGATCACGGAGTCGATGTAGCCGCGCTCGGCCGCGATGTAGGGGTTGAGGAGGGCGTCCTCGTACTCCTGGATCAGCCGGGCCCGGGTCGCCTCCGCGTCCCCGGCGGCCTCGGCCTCCGAGATCGTGCGGCGGTGCAGGATGTTGACCGCGCCCTGGGCGCCCATCACGGCGATCTGCGCGGTGGGCCAGGCGAGGTTGAGGTCCGCGCCGAGGTGCTTGGAGCCCATGACGTCGTAGGCGCCGCCGAAGGCCTTGCGGGTGATCACCGTGATGAGCGGGACGGTCGCTTCCGCGTACGCGTAGATGAGCTTGGCGCCGCGGCGGATGATGCCGTCGTGCTCCTGGCCGACGCCCGGGAGGAAGCCGGGGACGTCCACGAACGTGATCACCGGGATGTTGAAGGCGTCGCAGGTGCGGACGAAGCGGGCCGCCTTCTCGGACGCGGTGATGTCCAGGCAGCCGGCGAACTGCATCGGCTGGTTGGCGACGATGCCGACCGGGTGGCCCTCGACCCGGCCGTAGCCGGTGAGGATGTTCGGCGCGTACAGCGGCTGCGTCTCGAAGAACTCGGCGTCGTCCAGGATGTGCTCGATCACCGTGTGCATGTCGTACGGCTGGTTCGCGCTGTCCGGGACGAGCGTGTCCAGCTCGCGGTCCTCGTCGGTGGTCGCGAGGTCCGCCTCCTCCGGGTAGACCGGCGGCTCGGACAGGTTGTTGGACGGCAGGTACGACAGCAGCTGCTTGACGTACTCGACGGCGTCCTTCTCGTCCCCGGCCATGTGATGGGCCACGCCGGACACCGCGTTGTGGGTGCGGGCGCCGCCCAGCTCCTCGAAGCCGACGTCCTCGCCGGTGACCGTCTTGATGACGTCGGGGCCGGTGATGAACATGTGCGAGGTCTGGTCGACCATCACCGTGAAGTCGGTGATCGCCGGGGAGTACACGGCCCCGCCCGCGCAGGGACCGACGACCAGGCTGATCTGCGGGATGACACCGCTCGCGTGGGTGTTGCGGCGGAAGATCTCGCCGTACGCGCCCAGCGAGGCCACACCCTCCTGGATGCGGGCACCGCCGGAGTCGTTGATGCCGATGACCGGACAGCCGGTCTTCAGCGCGAAGTCCATCACCTTGACGATCTTCTGGCCGTAGACCTCGCCCAGCGCGCCGCCGAAGACGGTGAAGTCCTGGGAGAACACGGCGACGGGGCGGCCGTCGACGGTGCCGTACCCGGTGACGACACCGTCGCCGTACGGGCGGTTGCTCTCCAGGCCGAAGTTGGTGGAGCGGTGGCGGGCGAACTCGTCCAGCTCGACGAAGGAGCCCTCGTCGAGGAGCAGGTCGATGCGCTCACGGGCCGTCAACTTGCCCTTGGCGTGCTGCTTCTCGACGGCACGTTCGGAGCCGGCGTGCGTCGCCTCCTGGATGCGGCGCTGCAGATCCGCGAGTTTGCCCGCGGTGGTGTGGATGTCGATCTCTTCCGGCTCGGACATCGGGATGTGGCTCCCTGCCTGCTCAAAAGGGGGGACGGTTACTCATCCGTAGAGTAGTGGTGCCCCTACGAAACAGCAGTGCGGCGTTTCACACACCTAGGGTGGCTTGCATGACGCCGCGAGATGTTTCAGGAGACGACAGCCGTTGGTCGGACCTCGACCGGCCGCCCCTCAACGCCGCCGCGCTGCGGCGCGGCCTGGTGCGGGAGGGCGGGCTGTGGTCCGGGATCGAGGTGGTGGCAGGCACCGGCTCCACCAACTCCGACCTGGTCGCCCGCGCCACCGCGGGCAAGGCGGCCCAGGGCGCGGTCCTCGTCGCCGAGGAGCAGACCGCGGGGCGGGGCCGGCTGGACCGGCAGTGGACCGCGCCGCCGAGGTCGGGGCTGTTCTTCTCCGTTCTGCTGACACCCGGGGACGTGCCGGTGGCCCGCTGGGGCTGGCTGCCGCTGCTGACCGGGGTGGCGGTTGCGACGGGCCTGTCGCGGGCGGCGGGCGTGGACACGGCCCTCAAGTGGCCCAACGACCTCCTGGTGACCGTGGGCGGCGAGGAACGCAAGGCCGGCGGGATCCTCGCCGAACGGGCGGGCGAGGGCGGAGTCGTCGTGGGCGTCGGCATCAACGTCACCCTCCGGGAGGACGAGCTGCCCGTCCCCACTGCGGGTTCGCTGGCGCTGGCCGGAGCGGTGAGCACCGACCGGGACCCCCTGCTGCGGGCCGTCCTGCGCTCCCTGGAGGAGTGGTACGACCGCTGGCGCGCGGCGGCGGGTGATCCGACGGTGAGCGGCCTCCAGGAGACGTATGCGGCGGGGTGCGCGACGCTGGGAAGGACGGTACGGGCGGAGTTGCCCGGTGACCGCTCACTGGTCGGCGAGGCGGTGGCGGTGGACGGGGACGGCCGCCTGGTGATCGCGACGGAGGAAGGGGTGCAGGAGCCGGTCGGGGCGGGAGACATCGTGCACTTGCGACCGGCTTGAGCGCGGAGCCGTCCCACCTGACGGAGTGCGGACGTGAGCTGGCGCACACCTGCCGTACAGTTGAGGCCGGTCGATACCTGACCGTGACAGATCGGAAGGGCAGCAGGCGTGACCGCAGACGACACGGGCTCCGGCGCGGACGCGACCCCGCACCCGCTCGCCGTGCGTCTCGAACAGCTCATCCTCGGCGCCGAGCGGCGCTACACCCCCTTCCAGGCGGCCCGCACCGCCGGCGTCTCCATGGAGCTGGCCACCCGCTTCTGGCGGGCGATGGGCTTCGCCGACGTCGGCCAGGCCAAGGCGTTCACCGAGGCGGACGTCCTCGCGCTGCGCCGGCTCGCCGGTCTCGTCGAGGCGGGGCTGTTGAGCGAGGCCATGGCCGTACAGGTGGCGCGGTCCACCGGGCAGACCACCGCCCGGCTCGCCGAGTGGCAGATCGACTCCTTCCTGGAGGGCCTGACCGACCCCCCGGAGCCGGGCATGACCCGCACCGAGGTGACGTACCCGATCATCGAGCTGCTCCTGCCCGAGCTGGAGGAGTTCCTCGTCTACGTCTGGCGCCGCCAGCTCTCCGCCTCGGCGGGCCGGGTCGTGCAGGCCGCCGACGACGAGGAGATGGTCGACCGGCGGCTGTGCGTCGGCTTCGCCGACCTCGTCGGGTTCACGCGGCTGACCCGCCGTATGGAGGAGGAGGAACTCGGCGAACTCGTCGAGGCCTTCGAGACCACCGCCGCCGACCTCGTCGCCGCGCGCGGCGGACGGCTCATCAAGACCCTCGGTGACGAGGTGCTGTACGCGGCCGACGACGCGGCCGTGGCCGCCGAGATCGCGCTGCGGCTGATCGAGACCATGGCGAACGACGAGACCATGCCCGAGCTGCGCGTCGGCATCGCCTTCGGCACGGTGACCACCCGTATGGGTGATGTCTTCGGTACGACGGTGAACCTCGCCTCCCGGCTGACCTCGATAGCTCCCCGGGACGCCGTCCTCGTCGACAGCGCCTTCGCCGAGGAGCTGATCCGGCACGGCGAGGCGCCCGCCTCCGAGGCGGAGGCGGCCGAGGCCGCGGCCACCGCCGAGAAGGAGGGCGAGGAGCCGCCGACGTACCGCTTCGCGCTCCAGCCGATGTGGCAGCGGCCGGTGCGTGGACTCGGCGTCGTAGAGCCCTGGCTGCTGACCCGCCGGGACGTGGCCCCCTCCTAGGGCCTATTGCGAAAGTGGCGCCTGCCGCGCGACGCCCGGCACGCCCTCTCGCCGCACCGCCCGAAAGCCCGAGTACGCCCAGTACGAGGGCTTCAGGGCCGCACGCCGAGAGCACGCACCGGACGCCGCGCGGCCGCCCTTCGGGCGACGACGCCACTTTCACAACAGGCCCTAGCCGCCCTGCCGCACGCACAGGCCGACGATCGGCACGCACAGGTCCGGCGCGGGCGCGGGCTGGGCCGAGTGCGTGGGCCGGGGCGTGGGCGTCGACGCGGGTGGGGGCGGGGTCGGGGCCCTCGGCGGTGCGTGGGGCGGCGGTGTGCTGGTCGCCGTCGGGGCCGGTGCCGGTGCCTGGGTGTTCGGGGCGTCCGGGATCGTCGTCGGAGCCGCGGCGAGGGGCAGGGGTACGGCGGTCGCGGACCCTGCCGGGGCCGGGGACACAGCGGGTGTCGGAGTCGCGGAGATCCCGCCCATCGCCGTGGTCGACGACGGGCTCGCCTGCGGGACGGAGCCCACGGCCGCGGCGGCGTACGTCGTCCGGTCCTTGCCGGTGCCGGTGCCGGTGCCGGTGCCTGTGCCTGTGCCCGTGTCGAGGTCCGTGTCCGTGCCGGGGGCGGCCTGGGGGTCCGGCTCCGCCGCGCCGAAAGCGCCCATTCCCGCGTCGGGGGTCAGCCGTACGAGGCTCAGGGCGCCGGCGGCCAGGGCGAGGCCGCCCGCTGCGAGCAGGACCTTGCGGGGGCGGGGCTTGCGGTGGCGGCCGCGCGGTCCGAACAGGCGGGTGCCGCCGTCCTCCGCCATGCCTGTCGTCGTCATCGTCGCCGTCATGCTTCCTCCCCTGGGTGCCCGCGCCCCCTGTGCACCAGGCGGGGCGCACGTTATGCGCTGCCGTGGGCGGTGGGGGTGGAGTTGGGCGGGATGTCACTCGAACGGGGTGTCGGGTGGGGCGGCGGAAACCTTTCGCGGTGGGGACCGGGCTGCGATGATCTGGGCGGTCTTGTTAACCCGCGTTAACCGGGAGGGTGTCATGGGTGAGGAGCGGTTCGGGGAGTTCGTGCTGGTGAGACGGCATGAGGAGGGCTATGTCGCCGAGCTGGTCCTCGACCGGCCCAAGGCGATGAACGCGGTCTCCACGGAGATGGCCCGGTCCGTCGCCGCCGCCTGTGCCGCACTGGGGGGTGATCCGGGGGTGCGGGTTGTCGTGGTGAGCTCCACGCATGAGCGGGCCTTCTGTGTGGGGGCCGATCTGAAGGAACGGAACTCCTTCAGTGACGCGGATCTCGTACGGCAGCGGCCGGTGGCCCGGGGGGCGTACACGGGGGTCCTGGAGCTGCCCGTGCCGACGATCGCCGCGGTGCACGGGTTCGCGCTGGGCGGGGGGTACGAGCTGGCGCTGTCCTGCGACCTGATCGTGGCCGACCGTTCGGCGGTGGTGGGGCTGCCGGAGGTGTCGGTGGGGGTGATCCCCGGGGGTGGGGGGACGCAGTTGCTGCCGCGGCGGGTGGGGGCGGCCAGGGCCGCGGAGCTGATCTTCACGGCGCGGCGGGTGGAGGCGGAGGAGGCGTACCGGCTGGGGCTGGTGGATCAGCTGGTGGAGCCGGGGGAGGACCGGGCGGCGGCGTTGTCGCTGGCGACTCGCATCGCCGCGAACTCGCCTGTGGGGCTGCGGGCAGCCAAGCGGGCGCTGCGGCTCGGGCAGGGGCTGGAGCTGCGGACCGGGCTCGAGGTGGAGGACGCGGCGTGGCGGGCGGTGGCGTTCTCGGCGGACCGGGCGGAGGGGGTGGCGGCGTTCAACGAGCACCGCGCCCCGCGGTGGCCTCCGGCGGTTTGACGGGGTTGTCTGCGGGTCCGGTGGGGGCCGGCGTTTTTGCGCAGTTCCCCGCGCCCCTGGATGCCTGCGGCGGCCTGTTCCGGTCCGGTGGGGGTTTGTGTAGCGCGTGGGGTTCGGTGGGTGGGTCGGTGCCGGGGTGGGGGGTGTCCGTCCTCGGTCCGGCGGCTCGGCTGCTTGAGCAGGGCTCGGT
>NZ_JBIWLX010000060.1:0-7498 GCF_044766405.1 Streptomyces sp. NPDC102270
TCGTCGGAGGTGGCCAGCACGGCCAGCGCCTCCTCGCGGGTCGGCAGCTCGCGCCGAAGCCCCTTGTCCACCAGCGTGTTCAACAGGTCCATGAGCTCTCATCCTTGTGCAACCGAGGGCTGGACCGGGTCCGCCCGCGGGCGGAATAGGGGTGTGAGCGCCATCACAGCACTGGCTGTGAAGGGAAGACCAGCGCACTCACCGACAGGCATCCGCTCGCGTAACTCTTGATTTACACAAACCCCTATCGGAGCCCGTCCCCCACCCTTGCGGGGTGCTGTATAGGGGGCGGCTAAGGGTACGGCCCGCCGTGAACGCATGCGTAACGTATCCGGCGTTGCGGCACCCAACGGAAGGGGTTGGCATGGATGCGTTGACCGAAGCGCTCCGGGCAGGGGTCGACGCGGAGAAAATCGAGGAGTTCGATCTCCCCGACAGCTATCTCGCCGCGCATCTGCGAGCAGAAGACCTGCACATGTTCGACGGCGCCTCCGAAAGGGACGTGCGGAAATCCCTCCACGTCGACCACGTTCCCATGCCCGCCCTCGCGCCGGATGAAGTCGTGGTGGCCGTGATGGCGAGTTCGATCAACTACAACACGGTGTGGTCGGCGACGTTCCAGCCGGTCCCCACCTTCGACTTCCTGCACCGGTTCGGCCGCGAGGGAGGATACGCGGCACGCCACGACCTGCCCCACCACGTCCTGGGCTCCGACGCCTCGGGGGTCATCGTGCGTGTCGGGGCGGGGGTTCGCCGCTGGCGTCCCGGTGACCACGTCGTGGTGAGCTGCGTCCAGGTGGACGACCAGGAACCGGCCACGCACGCCGACGGCATGCTCGGCGCCGGCCAGCGCATCTGGGGATACGAGACCAACTTCGGCGGGCTGGCGCACTACGCCGTGGTCCGGGCGAGCCAGCTGCTCGCCAAGCCCGCCCATCTGACCTGGGAGGAGTCGGCGGGCGTCATGCTCACCGCCGCCACTTCCTACCGCATGCTCGTCAGTGACAACGGGGCCCGCATCAAGCAGGGCGACATCGTCCTGATCTGGGGGGCGACCGGTGGTCTCGGGGCATTCGCCGTACAACTGGTCAAGAACGCGGGCGGAATACCCGTCGGTGTCGTCAGCTCGGAAGCGAAAGCCGACATCCTGCGCTCTCTCGGCTGCGATGTCGTGATCAACCGCAACGAGATCGGCCTGAGTGGCGACGACGCACTCACGCCGGATCGCACCATCGAAATGGGAAAGCGGCTCGGCCGGGCCATCAGAGCAGCCGTGGGCGAGGATCCGCACGTAGTCTTCGACTTCATCGGGCAGGCCACATTCGGTATTTCCGTATTCGTGGTGCGCCGCGGCGGAACCGTGGTCACCTGTGGTTCGAGCACGGGTTATCAGCACCAGTTCGACAACCGCTATCTCTGGATGAACCTCAAACGCATCGTGGGCAGCCACGCCGCGAATCTCCAGGAACAGTGGGAATGCAACCGACTGGTGCGGCTGGGCCGTCTGTCCCCCGTCCTCTCAGAGGTGTTTCCGCTGGCCGAGGTTGCCGAGGCCGCCAGGCTCGTCCAGCAGAACAAGCACATCGGAAAGGTCGGCGTCCTGTGCCTGGCCCCGGAGGAGGGCCTCGGTGTCACCGACCCCGAGACGCGGTCCGCCCTGGGGGTCGAGCGGCTGAATCCGCTGCGCGGCACCGGCCGTGACACACCCTCCGAACGTGCGAAGTCCCAGGAAAGGGCTGCGTGACGTGACAGGAAAACGAACCGGCATCATAGCGACCGGCTCCTATCTGCCCAAGGAAGAAGTGAGCAACGCGGAGGTCGCCGCCCGCGTCGGCGTCACCGCCGAATGGATCGAGCGCAAGACGCAGATCGTCTCGCGACGCTACGCGGCCCCGGACGAGGCCACCTCGGACCTCGCGATCCACGCGGCGAACCGGGCGTTGGAGCAGGCGGGGCTGACCGCGGACCGGATCGACTACCTGATCGTGTCCACTTCGACCGGGGACTTTCCGCAGCCACCCACGTCGTATCTGGTCCAGGACGCTCTGGGCGCCTTCCAGGCCGCGTGCTTCGACGTCAACGTGGTGTGCAGCGGCTTCGTCTACGCCCTGGAAGTGGCCCACAGCCTGATCCGGAGCCGCCCCGACCGGCACGCTCTCGTCATCGGCGCGGATCTGTACTCGAGGATTCTCGACTTCGGCGACCGGCGTACGGCCGTGCTGTTCGCCGACGGCGCGGGCGCCGCCGTCCTCGGGCCCGTCGACGATCCGTACGGCATCCTGGGCACCGACCTGGTCAGCCGCGGTGATGCCCACGATCTGATCCGGGTGGAGGCGGGCGGCAGCAGGAACCCGACCTCGGCGAGCACCCTCGCCGAAGGCGGCCACTACTTCCGGATGAACGGCCGCGGAGTGCGCGACTTCGTCACCGAACACGTGCCGCCGGCCCTGACAGCGCTGACCGACCGGATCGGGGTCGGAGCGGACGAGGTGGACCATTTCGTGCCGCACCAAGCCAACGGCGTGATGCTCGGTGAGGTCGTCGGACTGGCCGGACTGACCGGGGCGGTCACCCATCGGACGCTCCAGAAGTACGGCAACGTCGGCAGCGCCTCGGTACCGGTCGCACTCGACGAGGCGAACCGCTCCGGCGCCCTGGCCCGAGGAGACCTCGTGCTGCTCGCCGGGTTCGGCGGGGGCATGTCCATCGGTGCCTCGCTGCTGCGCTGGGGGGCGACCGCATGACCGCCGTCGGGATCGTCGAGCGCATCGAACGGGTCGGTGTCGTCGGCAGCGGCATCATGGGCGCCGGAATCGCGGAGTTGTGCGCGAAGGCCGGGTGCGACGTCCGGGTCGCCGTCTCCTCCGACCGGTCCCTCGAGACCGGCCCCGCACGAGTGGTCCGCTCACTGGACCGGGCTCTGGGCAAGGGGAAGATGACCCGCGAGCAGTACGACGAGACGCTGCGGCGGATCACGTACACCCGGGACCTCGGCGAGTTGAGCGACCGTCACTTGGTGATCGAGGCGGTGAAGGAGGACGAGGCACTCAAACTTGATCTGTTCGCGTCGCTCGACAAGATCGTCCGGGCGCCGGGGGCGATCTTCGCCTCGAACACGTCCTCGCTCTCCGTCGCGCGGCTCGCCCAGGCCACGAGCCGCCCCGAACGCGTCATCGGGATCCATTTCTTCAATCCGGCGCCCGTGCTGCCTCTCGTCGAGATCGTCGACTCGATCCTGACGGCTCCTCAGGTGAGCGCGGTCACCGAGGACTTCGTCGTGAGCCGACTGGGCAAGCAGGCCATCAAATCGCCGGACCGCGCCGGGTTCGTAGTGAACGCCCTGCTCTTCCCCTATCTGTTGTCCGCGATCCGCATGGTCGACTCCGGGCTCGCGACCGCGGAGGTGGTCGACCGGGGAATGACCTTGGGCTGCTCACATCCGCTGGGCCCCCTGCAACTCGCCGATCTGATCGGCCTCGACACCACGGTCTCGATCGCGCAGGCCATGTACGAGGAGTCCAAAGAGCCCTTGTACGCGCCGCCCGGACTGCTGTTGCGCATGGTCGAGGCCGGTCTCCTGGGCAAGAAGTCCGGCCGCGGCTTCTACGCGTACGCGTAACACCCACACCGGGGATCCATCCGCGCGGGCGCGGTGCGAGGAGCCTCTCAGGGGCCTCTCCTCGCACTCCGCCCGCGCCACCGCACGCACGTCCGCCACGCGTCACCGCACGCACGTCCGCACACGACGGGCCGACCCGTCGTGTGCCGTCTCGCCGACAGGGAGAGCGAAGAACATGGTCATCCGTCCCGGATCCGGTCGCCCGGAGGGGTCTTCGGTGCCCTCCGACGCCATTGCTGTGGTGGGGCTCGCCTGCCGCTTTCCCGGCGCTGAGGACCCCGAGGCCTTCTGGCGGCTGCTGTCCGCCGGCGACAGCGCCGTCGGCCCGGCCCCCGCGAGCCGTCCCGGGCCGCGGGCCGGGGCCGCGGGCCGGCCGGCCGGGTTCCTGGACCGGGTCGACACGTTCGAACCCGAGTTCTTCGGCATCTCCCCGCGCGAGGCGGCGGCCATGGACCCGCAGCAGCGACTCGTCCTCGAACTGGGCTGGGAGTCGCTGGAGAACGCGGGGATCCTTCCCGGCGTACTGCGGGAGGCTCCCGTCGGCGTCTTCATCGGAGCGATCTGGGACGACTACGCCAAACTCGTCCACCAGTACGGCGCCGATGCAGTCACCCATCACACCATCACCGGCACCAGCCGCGGCATCATCGCCAACCGGCTGTCCTACGCCCTCGGACTGCGCGGTCCCAGCATGGTGGTGGACACCGGCCAGTCCTCGTCGCTGGTGGCCGTCCAGCTCGCCTGCGAGAGCCTGCGCGCCGGCGAGTCCACCGTCGCGCTCGCCGGCGGGGTCAGCCTCAACCTGGCTCCGGAGGGCTTCACCGTCGCGGAACGGTTCGGGGCCCTGTCCCCCGAGGGGCGGACGTACACCTTCGACGCGCGGGCCGACGGTTACGTGCGCGGTGAGGGTGGCGGGGTCGTCGTGCTGAAGACGCTGCGGCAGGCGGTGGCCGACGGGGACCGCGTCCACTGCGTCATCCGCGGCGGTGCCGTCAACAACGACGGTGGCGGCGGCGCGCTCACCACGCCCAGGGGTGCCGCGCAGGAGGACGTCCTGCGGCGGGCCTGCGCCGCCGCCGGGGTCGAGCCGTCCGAGGTGCGGTTCGTGGAACTGCACGGCACCGGGACCGCGGTCGGCGATCCCGTCGAGGCGGGCGCGCTCGGCGCGGTCCTGGGCGCCGAGCGCGCCGCGGACCGTCCTCTGCTCGTCGGCTCGGCGAAGACCAACATCGGGCACCTCGAAGGCGCCGCGGGCATCGCCGGCCTCATCAAGGCAGCGCTGTGCCTGCGCGCGGGCACCCTGGTGCCGAGCCTCAACTTCGAGAAGCCCCATCCCGAGATACCGCTGGACGATCTCCGCATCGCCGTCGCCACCGGGACGACCCGATTGCGCGGTGACGGCGACGACGACCCGGTCGTGGCCGGAGTCAGTTCGTTCGGGATGGGTGGCACCAACTGCCATCTGATCCTGTCCGACTGGCGACCCGCTCGCAGGACCGGGCCGGTGCCGCGGGCCGCTGCCACACCGTTCCTCGCTCCCCTGTCCGCCCGGACCGGCGAGGCGCTCGCCGCACAGGCCGAGCGCCTCGCCGGATACCTCGACGAACACCCCGAGCTCGCGGTGTCGGACGTGGCCCACTCCCTCGCCACCACCCGGACGCACTTCAAGCACCGCGCCGTGGTGCTCGCCGAGGACCGGTCCGCGCTGCTGGCCTCGCTCGAGACGCTGTCCGCAGGGCAGACGGCACCCGGTCTGGTCCGCGGCACCGCGGGTGACGGTGCCCTCGCGCTCCTGTTCACCGGCCAGGGCAGCCAGCGCGCCGGCATGGGACGGGACCTTTACCGGGCCTTCCCGGTGTTCGCCCGGACGCTGGACAAGGTGTGCACGCTGCTGGACCCCGAACTCGACCGGCCGCTGCGGGAGGTGATGTTCGCCGAACCGGACTCCGACGACGGCCGGCTGCTGCACCGCACCCGCTACACCCAGCCCGCGCTCTTCGCCTACCAGGTCGCCCTCCACCGGCTCCTGGAGCACTGGGGCGTCGCTGCCTCCACCGTGCTCGGCCACTCCGTCGGCGAGCTGGCCGCGGCGCACGTCGCGGGCGTGCTGTCCCTGCGGGACGCGGCCACGCTGGTGGCCGCGCGCGGCCGGCTCATGCAGGAGCTGCCCGAGGGTGGCGCCATGGTGTCGGTCCAGGCATCCGTGCAGGAACTGTCGGCCGGCCTGGCGGGACGCGAGGGGCAGGTGTCGGTGGCCGCGGCCAACGGACCGCTGTCGACGGTGATCGCGGGCGACGAGGACGCCGTCCTGGAGGTCGCCCGGCACTGGGCGGAGCAGGGCCGCAAGACCAAGCGGCTGCGGGTCGGCCACGCCTTCCACTCACCCCGGATGGACGCGATGCTGGACGCGTTCCGGGACGTCGCGCGGCAACTGGAGTACCGGGCGCCCCGGATCACGGTGGTCTCGAACCTGACGGGGTCCGCGGTCTCCGCCGAGGAGATCGGCACCGCCGAGTACTGGGTGCGCCACGCCCGCGAAAGTGTCCGCTTCCTCGACGGGATGCGCACCGTCGAGGAGTCGGGCGTCCGCGCCTACCTGGAGGTGGGCCCGGACGCCGTGCTGGCGCCGATGGGCCGCGACTGCCTCACCGAGGACGCGCTGTTCGTCACCTCGGCCCGCCGCTCACGCGCCGAAGTGCCGACCCTGCTGTCGGCACTGGCCCAGTTGCACACCCACGGTGTGTCCGTCGACTGGCGGTCGACCGCCCCCGGCACTCGGGTCGAGCTGCCCACGTACGCCTTCCAGCGCAAGTCGTACTGGCTGTCGCCGCCGACGGGGCACCCGGCGAACTCCGACCCGGCCGCGACGGCCGCCGACGGCGCGCGGGACGCCGGTGCGCAGCCCGCCACGGACGGCCCGGAGCGGCATTCCGGCTCCCCCGCGGACGGCTCCCCCGGGGGCGGCTCGCTTGAGAACCTCTCCCCCCACCAGGGCTCGGATCAGGCCGCGGGTTCCCTGGCGGGGCGCCTGTCCGGGCTGTCGGAGGCGGAGCGCGAGCGTGCCGTCGCGGACCTGGTACGGCGCGAGGTGGCCGCCGTTCTGGAGTTTGCCTCCGTGGACTCCGTCGACATGGAGCTCACGTTCAAGGAACTGGGCTTCGACTCGCTCACCGGCGTCGAACTGCGCGACCGGCTGAGCGCGGTGACGGGATTACGCGTGTCCCCCACCCTGATCTTCGACCATCCCACCGGTGACGCCGTCGCCGGGTATCTGCGCTCGCAGCTGCTCGGTGAGACGGCCGTGACGGCGACTGCCGTCGCCGGGAGCAGCGACGACGATCCGGTCGTCGTCGTCGGGATGAGCAGTCGGCTGCCCGGCGGCCTCGACTCCCCCGAGGAGCTGTGGGAGCTCGTGGCGTCGGGAGGCGAGGCGATCTCGGACTTCCCGGCCGACCGGGGCTGGGACCTGGAGGCGCTGTTCGACCCGGACGGGGAGAGCAGCGGTACGTCGTACACGCGGCGGGGCGGGTTCCTGGCGGGGGCGGCGGAGTTCGACGCGGAGTTCTTCGGGATCTCCCCGCGCGAGGCGCTCGCCATGGACCCCCAGCAGCGGCTGCTGCTGGAAACCTCCTGGGAGGCCCTGGAACGCTCCGGCATCGACCCCACCAGCCTGCGCGGCAGCAGCACCGGCGTCTACGCGGGCACGTTCATGTTCCGCGACCAGGGCGGCGCGGGCGGCGCCGAGGGCCAGCGCATGACGGGGTCGGCGGCCAGCGTCCTGTCGGGCCGGGTGGCTTACACGTTCGGGTTCGAGGGCCCCGCCGTCACCGTGGACACCGCCTGCTCCTCCTCCCTCGTCGCCCTCCACATGGCCGCCCA
>NZ_JBIWLX010000061.1:0-6703 GCF_044766405.1 Streptomyces sp. NPDC102270
CCGGCGAGTACTTACTGGGTGGCGCCACTTCTTCCTCGTTTCCTTGTTCAGGACAACCCTATTGGGTGCCCGTCCGGAAACTTCGTGGCCCCTCAAGGACAATGGCGTCGTCCAGGGGGACGCGGTCTTGAGTGCGCTCGTATCGATCCAGGAGACACAGGCCCAAACTGGAGCGAAAAGTCGCGGCCTGGGTGCTGTCGTCGGCCATGGCCCCGATCGCGTCGCGGAGGAGGTCGACTGCCTCGTCGAGGGCCGCGCCGTCTCCGGTTCGTTCGAACCGATGGCGCAGGGTCTGGCCCAAGGAGCCCAGGTGTAGGGGGAGTGGCGAGGTCTGGGCCTGGACGCAGCGGCGGAACGCTGTCACTGCCGCGTTGAGATCGTTCAGGTCGCCGGCCAGCTCATAACGTGCATGCAGTGCGCTTCCCCACAGGTGCATCTGGGCCGGCCAGCCGGGTGTGTCGTGCGGCAATTTCTCGACCAGCGGCGCGGTGAGCCGAACCGCTTCTTCTACATCGGCGGGTTGCCCGCCACTGCTGAAGCGCATCAAGTGGGCATGGGCGAGGCTGGAGGCGACGATGCCTTCGGGATCCGGGACCAGCCCTCTCCTCGCGACCGTGATCATCTCCTCCAGGTCCCGTGCATCACCGGTGCGTTCGTATCGCGCGGCAAGGCAGCGGCACAGTGCGTAGACCCGATCGGTGGTGGCCTGTTGAGCGAGCGGTGTGGCGTCCAGTGCCGCTCTGAGGATCGCGAGGGCACTGTCGAGGCGGTTGCGGGCCTGGGTCTGTTCGAACCGCTGGAGAAGGCGTAGTCCGAGCTGGAAGAGGACGTCAGGCTGGGCCTGCTCGACCGGCCCGACGCCGACGGTTTGCTCCAGCAGGGCGGCGGCGTCGGTCAAGTCTCTTTCCGAGCCGCTGGCGTTGTGGCGGGTGAGCAGGGCGCTGGCCAGTTCGTACAGGTGTCGAGGGTTGCTGCCGCCGCTCGCCGCGGCAGCGTCGCGGACCTTGGTGAACTGGGTGATGCTCTCCTCCAGGAGCGCCGGGTCGCGCTGCAGCTCGAAGCCGCGCATCAACGCCACGCCGAGGAGGCTTCGGTAATTCTGCTGGCCCTCGTGATAGTTGTCCGGCACGGCTGCGACGATGCGTCGCCACAGCCGGATGACCGCGGCGATCGTTTCCGGGTTTGGCAGGTCGAGCGCCTGGTTCAACAGGTCGGCCGCTGGCGTCACGGACGCCACGGCGATGCTGGGCAGCAGTTCGGGAATCGGCTCGATCTCCGCCAGGAAGCACGGTACGAGGAGCTCGACACAGCGGCGAAGTTCCTCGTCACCACGCCTCTCCGGCAGCGCCTGGTAGCGGAACCAGTGCAGATAGCCGAGGGAAATGTAGGCGTCCATCGACGCCGTGGGGCCGAGGGTCTTGGCCAACCGGCGAGCTTCCTTCAGGGCTTTGCGCTCGAGCGCCGCCGCGGGACTGCGCTCGCGAGCTATCCTGGCCAGGCGTAACTGCACGGTGCGCAGAGCATCCTCGTCCGTCACCCGTGAAACCCCCGAAAGTCGGAGTGAACCAGGATTTCAGGATAGTCGCCGGTGCACTATATGGATGGCCTTCGGGTTGAGGGGTTGTTGGTAGGCCCTACGCTGTGGGTAGTTGCGCGAGGTGGGATGAGCGTGCCGACGCGGCGGCAGTTCGGGGACGGGGATGACACAAGAAGGCGAACACAACGGGCAGCCGACACGCACGGCGGAGATCGCCGACGGCCTTGCTGCCGTTTGCGGCCAACTGGACGAGCTGCGCGCCTTTTTCGACGCTGTGGGCGCTTCCGCGGTCCTGCACCGCTTGCTCGACCAAGTGCGCGCCGGTGAAGACGTGACGGAGTCCCTGGATGCCGTGCACGCGACGCTCCTACGGAACGGCGACGCCGTCGGTATTTACGGTTCCTCCAGTCGAGGCCTGGGATCGCGCCCACTGGATCTCGCCGCCGCCCGCCCCGCCGAGGTCGTCTTCCTCTGCCCGCACCGGCGCTGCGCCCGGCTGTGGTGGCCCGACGCCTCCGCTGGAGAGACTCCGTGTTGCGCGATCAGCGGAGCGGGACTGCGGTGGGAGCGACTCTGACCATGGGCGCCCTTCTCGGTGAGATCGGCAAACAGCTCGCGCAACGCTGGGCGGCCTCACTGGTGTTGCCGGGAATGCTCTTCCTCGCTGCCATGTTGGCCTCCTGGAACCTCGGGCACACGCATCCGTTCGACGCCGGTCGACTCACAGCGGCCTTCGACCACTGGGCCGCCGCACCGGCGTTGAACACCACCGGGGGGCTCGTGCTCATCCTGATGGTCGTGTTCGTGGCCGCCGGTGCCGTGGGCATCATGGTCCAGGGCATCGGCCTGGTGACGGAACGTATCTGGCTTGCCGTGGCCTGGGAGAGCTGGCCCTCGCCGCTGCGTCGTGTGGGTGCTCAGCAGGTCGCGCGGCGCCGGAGGCAGTGGGAGGCTGCGGCGACTGCCTACCGGGAGGAGCGCGACCGGGCCGCCCGCTGCCGAAGCCTCGCCGCTCTGGCCCAACGGGACGCACTACAGCCGCCCCCTGCTCTCGGCGTCGCACCCACGCTGGCGGAGCGGCGCCGCAGGCTTGTGCGGATCGCGCCCGAGCTCCCCGTCCAGCCCACCTGGATGGGGGACAGGATCCACGCCGTGACGCTCACCCTCGATCGCGAGTTCTCCCTCGACCTCCCCTCCGTGTGGCCCTACCTCTGGCTCACACTGCCCGATGCCACGCGCGCCGAGATGACCGCAACGCGCGAGGCACTTGGCCGAGCGGCGACGCTGGCCGCCTGGGGGCTGCTCTATCTGGTGGCCGGGGCGCTGTGGTGGCCGTCAGCAGTGGTCGGGGTGCTTGTCTACGTGACTGCATGGCGCCGAGCCCGTGGCGCCGCTGAAGGGTACGCCCTGCTCCTGGAAGCCGCCGCGCGCCTCCACACCCGCGAGGTCGCGCACCAACTCGGCCTGCAAACCGACACCATGCTGAACCGCCAGACGGGCTGGGCCCTGACCTGCCTGGTACAGGGCCGCAGCGACCTGATTCCGCTGACCGACGACGCGCTGTGACCGAACGCTCACAGCCACGCAGATCATCGAACCGCGGCCGGACGACTATTTGTGTCTGCCCAGAACCGACGTCGGGCCACTTGGGCGAGCCGTCTTCACCCCAGCGCCTGAACATCATCGCTCGCCCGCTGCTCAGCGGATCTGGACTGTGGCCAGTTCCAGTGCAGCCGGTCAGTACGGAAAGGACAGGAAAAAGAGACGTTGTCGGCGGGACATCGTGTGAGACAGCCGACAACGGCACTGGTCAGCCTCGTTCCTAAGGACACAGTGAACGAGAACCTACACCGCCTGTAGGTTCGCCTTTCGTGCGTCCCATCCCTCCAGCCAACCGCCACTCGCTCAAGCGGTCTGTGCGCTCCTCACAATGTGGACAGAGGCAACCAGGTGAACTCAGTTGAGACAGTTGGGAAGGTCCCGGTCGTCACAACGGAAGGGGCCATTCCAAATGCGGCCTACAGTCCGCGAGCTCGGCATCCGGGTGGCCGCCCGCGGCTCCGGCGCCGGCAGCATGGTCAACCACACGCTCGGCATCGCCACCGCCAACCCCCTCGACTTCCACCTGCTCATGGAGCGGTTCTTGTCGGTGCGCCGCGCAAGCCTGCCGGACATCGACATCGACGTTGAATCCGCCCGCCGGCTCGAGGTCTACGACCGCATCATCGAACGCTTCGGCACCGAACGCGTCGCCGTCACCGGCATGCCCGAGACCTACCGTGCCCGCCACGCCCTTCGTGACACCGGGCTTGCCCTGGGTATCGCGCCCCACTACGTGGACCGGATCGCCAAGTCCTTCCCGCACATCCGGGCCGCCGACATCACTGCCGCGCTCGCCGAACTCCCCGAACTGCGCAAGCTCGCCAGCGAGGCCGGCCGCTACCGGCTGCTGTTCGAACTCGCCGAAGGCCTCGACGCCCTCCCACGCGGACTGGCCATGCACCCCTGCGGCGTCATCGTCTCCGACGCCTGGCTCAAAGCCCACTACCCGGCGTTCCTGCTGGCCGGCCTCCTCGAACACGACTCCGGCATGGATCCTGCTGGCTTATTCAGTCACGCGGCGAGGGAGAGTCCGGTAGTGACTGCGTCGATCAGTGCCTGGAGCTCGGAGGGTAGACCATGGGCTCGGGTGTCAGGCGTCTTCGCGGTAGAGGTCAGTGAGCAGGGCGACGGCGGCGTGGGTGGCCGGGTGGGGGTCCTGTCGGCCCCAGATGAGGTGGACGGGGACAGGGACAGCGTCGCGCAGGGGGCGATAAGTGATGCCGTCGCGGCGGTACTGGGCGACGGTGGCCTGCGGGGTGACGCCGACAGAGCGACCGGCGGCAATCGTGGCGAGCCAGTCGAGGACGTCGCGGGTGTACTCCACGGCAGGTCGGGCGTCTTCGGACCACAGTTTCAAGGTGGTGGTGCCGGTTCGGCGGTCCACCACTAGTAGTGCTTGGTCAGGTCTGTATGGGTGTGGGTATGTCGCGGCGGCAGGTCGGGCAGGCGCCGGTCCAGAGGGCGAGGAGTGTCTGTAGCTCGCGGATGACCTGGTAGAGGCTCAGGCCGGCGCCGCGTCTTTTGGGGCCCGGGCCAGTCGTTGCAGGGTGCAGAAGGCGTGGGCGACGGAGACGAGGGTGACGTGGTGGTGCCAGCCGTTCCAGGTGCGGCCCTCGAAGTGGGCAAGTCCCAGGGCCTGTTTCATCTCCCGGTAGTCGTGCTCGATGCGCCAGCGGAGTTTGGCGAGGCGGACCATTGTGGTCAGGGGCATGCCGGAGGGCAGGTCGGACAGCCAGTACTGCACCGGCTCGCTCTGATCGGCCGGCCATTCGCCAGCAGCCAGCACACGGGCAGTTCCGGTCCGTCGGCGTGCTGGCGGACCTCGCGTCCGGCAGGCCGGATGCGCAGGGCCACGAAGCGGGAGTACATCCGCTTCACGCCGGAGCGGCCGGTGCCGGGCCGGGAACCCTCCCGCCACTGCACCGGCCTGGCCGCCTTCCGTCCCGCCGCGATGACCAGTTCCTTCACCGAGCGTGGCTTGTCGGGATACTTCGCCACCGGCGTGGCGTCCCATCCCGGAGTACGGCTCGGCCACCGGCACCGCGTCGGCGCTCTGGGCGCAGAGCGTGGAGGAGATCCCCACCACGTAGTTCAGGCCACGCTCCTGCAGTCCGTGCCGGAACGCGGCGGCGTCGCCGTATCCGGCGTCCGCGATGGCCAGCGGCACCTCGAGTCCCCAGGAGCGGGTCTCATCCAGCATGTCCAGGGCCAGCTGCCACTTCTCCACATGGCCGACATCGTCCGGGATGCCGCAGGTCGCACGTCGGGCGACCTTGTCCGCATCGGCCTTCGGCGAAGCCGGATCCCAGGTCTGGGGCAGGAACAACCGCCAGTTGACCGCCGTGGAGGCGGTCTCGGACGCGAGGTGGAGCGAGACGCCGACCTGGCAGTTGGTGACCTTGCCCGCGGTGCCGGTGTACTGCCGCGACACACACGCCGACGCGCTCCCGTCCTTGAGGAACCCGGTGTCGTCGAAGATGAGGGCGTCGGGCCCGATCGCCTCCTCCATCCGCCAGGCGAGCTGGGCCCGGATGTGAGCCGCATCCCAGGGGCTGGTGGTGATGAAGTTGGCCAAAGCCTGCCGGTTCCCGTCCTCCCCGAGCCGGGCGGCCATCGGCTCGACCGACTTACGCTGCCCGTCGGTCAGCAGCCCCCGCAGATACACCTGCCCCCACCGGCGCTGATCCTTGCGCGCAAACGGCTCGAACACCTCCGCCGCGAACATCTCCAACTCGCCACGCACCGCAGTCATCTCGTCCGGAGTCACACACCCCCAACGCCACACTCGGCCCGAAGGACACGCACCACCACAACCGACCTGACCAAGCCCTACTAGAGGCAGGGATGAAATCGCCAGCATCGGTGTGCGCCGAGCGCCACCCATCGCGTCGGAGCGCAATGCCGTGCTCATGCCCGCCCTCGACAAGCCTGGGTTCATCTCCACCGTGCGAGAGTGGCACAAAGCGGTGAGAGACGCCGCGGCGGTGAACGAACCGCTGGTGGATGTGGGGTTCCTGGCGCCGATCACCGACGACCAATTTGACTTCACGGTTTCGTCGCCGGTGGCGGGGACCCTGCTCTTCATCGACCGGCAGGCAGGGGAAACGGTCGATGCCGATGTACAGCTCGCGGTCATCGGTGCGGCGCCAAAGCCTCCACAGGGCTTCACTGTCGAGTTCGAGTACACCATCGTGAGCTTCGGCCGTCCCTGGTGGGACGAGGTGTTCCTAGCAGCAGGCAACTGGACGGTGCCCGGCTTCCGGCGCGGGGAAATCGCCAGCGGCAGCGTGCCGCAGGTCGCGGCCTCCGCGATCACTCTTATCACGACGAGCATGGTCGTAGTCCGCAACCTGCGGATCACCACAAACTGGGACGACGACGAGCGGGATCAGCTGGCCAGCGGGGCGCTCAACCTCGGCCCCTTCAGCCTGGGCGGGGCGGACGTGGAAGGCGAGACGAAGAAGGCCCCCTACATCGCCGTCATCAAGACCAACCAGCCCACCGCCTACGCCCAACTCGCCGCCCTGCCCTGGACCTCGATCAAGGTCCAGCACACCGCCTCCG
>NZ_JBIWLX010000062.1:0-5772 GCF_044766405.1 Streptomyces sp. NPDC102270
CCCCCCCCCCCCCCCCCCCCCCCCCCCCCCCCCCCCCCCCCCCCCCCCCCCCCCCCCCCCCCCCCCCCCCCCCCCCCCCCCCCCCCCCCCCCCCGGCACCGACCCACCCACCGAACCCCACGCGCTACACCCGCCCCCACCGGTCCCGCAGCTGCGCCGCAGGCATCAGGGGCGCGGGGAACTGCGCACAACGCCCGCCCCCACCGAACCCGCACCCGCACCCGCACCCGCACCCGCTGGCCACCCTCCACCGCCCCTGGCAGGATCACCGCCATGCCCAAGCCGTTCCCCCGCCCCACCCGCCGCCAGGCGCTCCAGACCGCGGTCGCCACCCTCGTGGCCCTCGGCCTGCTCCTGTGGTGGCTGCTCCCGCTGGGCGAGACCCCCCCGACCGGCACGATCACCTTCAGCACCGGCACAAGGGCAGGCGTCTATCAGAAGTACGGCGCTCTCCTCCGCAACGCGATCCACAAGGACATGCCGGACCTGAAGGTGAAGCTGGAGACCAGCGCGGGCTCTCAGGAGAACGTCAGACTCGTGGCGCTCGGAAAGTCCGACTTCGCCATCGCCGCGGCCGACGCGGTGGAGACCTACCAGCACAACGGCGACCCCGGCGCCGACCAGCTCCGCGGCGTGGCCCGCCTCTACGACGACTACGTACAGCTCGTCGTCCCCGCCGACTCGGACATCCGCACCCTGGCCGACCTGAAGGGCAAACGCGTCTCCATCGGCGCCCCCAACTCCGGCGTACGACTGATAGCGGACCGCGTGCTCAACGCCGCCGGCATCGACCCGGACAAGGACATCCGGCCCAGCGCCCAGGGGATCGACACCGGCCCCAAGCTCCTCGGCCACGGCCTGGACGCGTTCTTCTGGTCCGGCGGCGTGCCCACCGACGGCCTCAAGCTGCTGGCCGAACGCTCCGCGTTCCGCTTCGTCCCGATCGAGCCCTCCCTCGTGGCGAAGCTGCACGCAGAGGGCGAGCCCACCCGCTACTACCGCGCCACCAACATGCCGGCGTCGGCGTACCCGTCCGTCCAGAACAACAGGACCGTCCCGACGATGGCCGTCTCCAACCTGCTGATCACCCGCAAGGACATGGACCCCGAGCTCACCGAGTGGCTCACCCGGACCGTGATCAAGAGCAGGGACGGCATCGGCCACGACGTCCACTCCGCCCAGCTGGTGGACGTACGCACGGCGATCTACACCGATCCGGTCCCCCTCCACGACGGCGCCCGCCGCTACTACCGCTCGGTCAAGCCGTAGGACGGCTGCGGGGCACGGAGACGGTCACGACCAGCCCGTGCGGCTCATGGCGGCCGTACGAGATCGCGCCGCCCCCGGCAGCCAGCAGTGCCCGCGAGATGGACAGCCCGAGGCCGGACCCCTTGATGTTCTGGTGCCGTCCGCTGCGCCAGAACCGGTCGCCGACCCGCGCGAGTTCCTCGTGGGTGAGCCCGGGTCCGCGGTCGGCGACGACGACCGTCGAGGTGTCCCCGTCCGCGGCGACCGTGACCTCGACGGTCTCACCCTCCGGGGTGAACTTGAGCGCGTTGTCGATGACCGCGTCGAGGGCGCTGGAGAGGGTGACGGGGTCGGCCCAGGCGGTGGTGGGCGGACAACTCCCCTCCAGCCGCACTCCCTTGGCATCTGCGGTGGGTGTCCAGGCGGCGACACGTTCGGCGGTGAGTTCACCGATGTCGGTGACTCTCAGGTCCGCCTCGGTGTGCTCGGCGAGCGCGAGGTCGAGGAGGTCGTCGAGGACCTGGGCCAGCCGTTTGCCCTCCGCCTGCACGGAGGCGATCTCGGCGTTGCCCTCGGGGAGTTCGAAGGCGAGCAGCTCGATACGGAGCAGCAGGGCGGCGAGCGGATTCCTCAGCTGATGGGACGCGTCGGCGACAAAGGCCCGCTGCTGTTCGAGGACGTCCTCGACGTTGTCCGCCATCTCGTTGAACGACCGTGCCAGGCGGCGGAGTTCGGGCGGCCCGCCGGCGACCGCGACCCGGGACTTCAGGGCCCCGCTCGCGATCGAGTGGGTGGTGGCGTCGAGGACCCGTACGGGCCTGAGCACCCAGCCGGTCAGCCGCAGCGCGGCGCCGACGGCCAGCAGCATGGCGGCGAGTTCGCCGGCGAAGATGACGAGCCAGTCGTGCAGGATCCGTGAACGCATCGGCCCGGTGGGCGAGTCGGTGACCACGACCGCGATGACGTCACCGTCCCGGATCACCGGCGAGGCGACGACCAGCCGGCCCCGCTGCCAGGGCCACACCTGCTGGGGGTCCTGGCTGCGGCGGCTGAGCAGGGCCTCGCCGAACGCGTCGCGCACCTCGCCCGTCCGGGGGAGGAACCAGCCGCGAGGCGCCGTGGCCATGGGTACGTCACCGTCGTAGAAGACACCGACGCGGATGCCGTAGACCTTGTAGTAGCTGGCGAGTTCGCTCTCCAGGGTCTCCAGGCGCTCGTCGGAGGCGTCGGTGACGAACTGGGCGAGCGCGGCGAAGTGCGCGGTGTCGTCGATGCGGTCGACGACGACCTTCTGCTGCTGCGCGGAGGCCACACCGATGGCGAGCGGTACTCCTAGGGCCAGCAGTACGGCGGCCATGAGGACGATGAGCAGCGGAAGCAGACGTGTACGCACGACCCCGCCTATGCCCCGGACCGCGGCCGCGAGCCCCGGCACACACGGGCGGCATGTCGAGGTGCGCGCGGTACCGCACCCCGGCACGGCCGAACCCCGTCACCCGCACCGCCCTGTCCCCGATCCCGGCCACCCCCGCGGGCACCCTCACCACCCGGCTCACCCGCGCCCACAGCCACCGTCCCTCACCCGACCCGATCTCCTCCCCCGAGCCTCGCACAGCTCCGGGCCCCGAGGCGCCGCCCCGGCCCCCGCCCCCCACTGCCTCACACCCCCGGCGCCACCAACCGGTACCCGACCCCCCGCACCGTCTCGATCAGCGCCGGCATCCGCAGCTTCGCGCGCAGGGACGCCACATGTACCTCCAGCGTCCGCCCGGTCCCCTCCCAGCTCGTGCGCCAGACCTCGCTGATGATCTGCTCGCGCCGGAAGACCACACCGGGCCGCTGGGCGAGCAGCGCGAGGAGGTCGAACTCCTTGCGGGTGAGCTGGACGACCGTGCCGTCCACGGTGACCTGACGGGTCGGCAGTTCGATGCGTACGGCGCCGAGGACCAGCGCCGTGTCCGCGCCGCCGGGCGCGTCCTCGTGGACGGTGCGCCGGCTGACGGCATGGATGCGGGCGAGGAGCTCCCCCGTGTCGTACGGCTTGACCACATAGTCGTCGGCGCCGAGGTTGAGCCCGTGGATGCGGGAGCGGACGTCGGAGCGGGCGGTGACCATGATCACCGGGGTGCTGGTGCGCTTGCGGATCTTGCCGCACACCTCGTAGCCGTCCTGGTCGGGCAGACCGAGGTCGAGCAGCACGACGCCGAAGCCGTCGCCCTCGGGGACGAGCGCCTGGAGTGCCTCCTCGCCGCTGCGGGCGTGCGTGACGTCGAAACCGTGCCGGGCGAGCACCGCGGAGAGCGCGGCGGCCACGTGGTTGTCGTCCTCGACGAGGAGAAGTCTCACCCCGGCCCCCTTTTATCCATCGGACGTACTATCTGAATAGGCAGTGAACAGGTAGAAATGTGCTTCCGCACGCGCGCATGCGCATCGTGCAGTCACGCTGATGGATGAGGACGGCGTCAAGAGGGTTCCGGTTGCGGCGGGGTTCCGTTACCCGGCCGATATGGCTACTGGTCACAAGTGCTACGACACGTGTCCGATTGCTATCGGATCGTGATGCTCAGATTCCCCTCAAGACTAATGACGCTGGTCGCATGGGGTCACTACTGTCCTCCGAAACCGAGGAGGACGGAGCCAGAGAGCGATGACCGAAGTATCGGTGGCCAAGGAAGACGTGGCCGCGACCGGCGAACTGGTCGTCCTGAAGAGCGTCAACAAGCACTTCGGCGCGTTGCACGTGCTCCAGGACATCGACCTGACGATCGCCCGCGGCGAGGTCGTCGTGGTCATCGGACCCTCCGGGTCCGGGAAGTCCACCCTGTGCCGCACCATCAACCGCCTGGAGACGATCGACACGGGTTCGATCGCCATCGACGGCAAGCCGCTGCCCCAGGAGGGCAAGGAACTGGCCCGGCTGCGCGCCGACGTCGGCATGGTCTTCCAGTCCTTCAACCTCTTCGCGCACAAGACCGTGCTCGAGAACGTGATGCTGGGCCAGATCAAGGTCCGCAAGGCCGACAAGAAGAAGGCCGAGGAGAAGGCGCGCGCCCTGCTCGACCGGGTCGGCGTCGCCACCCAGGCGGACAAGTACCCCGCCCAGCTGTCCGGCGGTCAGCAGCAGCGTGTCGCCATCGCCCGGGCCCTGGCGATGGACCCCAAGGTCATGCTCTTCGACGAGCCCACGTCGGCGCTCGACCCCGAGATGATCAACGAGGTGCTGGAGGTCATGCAGCAGCTCGCCCGCGACGGCATGACAATGATCGTCGTCACGCACGAGATGGGTTTCGCACGATCGGCCGCAAACCGCGTGGTGTTCATGGCGGACGGACGGATCGTCGAGGAGGCTGCGCCCGACCAGTTCTTCAGCAATCCGCGCAGCGACCGTGCCAAGGACTTCCTGTCGAAGATCCTGCACCACTGACGTGTCACACCGTTGACGTGTCACATCGTTGACGTAGCGCACAGCTGACGTGCCACCCGGATCGACCACCGACGGCTCGACTCTCTTCACCACCCAAAAGGATGTTCACCATGAAGCTCCGCAAGGTCACCGCCGCCTCGGCCGCCGTTCTCGCCCTCGCCCTGTCCGCGACCGCCTGCGGCGGCAACAGCAAGGACGCGGGCTCCGGCTCGGGTTCCGGCGGTGGCGGCACGATCAAGATCGGCATCAAGTACGACCAGCCCGGCCTCGGCCTCAAGGAGCCCGACGGCTCCTACTCCGGCTTCGACGTGGACGTGGCGACGTACGTGGCCAAGCAGCTGGGCTACAAGGCCGACCAGATCGAGTTCGTCGAGACCAAGAGCGCCGACCGCGAGAACGCGCTCGCCCGCAACGACGTGAAGCTCATCGCGGCCACCTACTCCATCACCGACGAGCGCAAGCAGAAGGTCTCCTTCGCCGGCCCGTACCTGCTGGCCCACCAGGACCTGCTGGTCAAGAAGGACTCCAAGATCAGCGAGGCCACGGACCTCAACGGCGAGAAGCTGTGTTCCGTGACCGGCTCCACCTCGGCGCAGAACGTCCACGACGACTTCGCCCCGAAGGCCCAGCTGCGGCAGTACAGCGGCTACTCCGAGTGCATCGCCGGCCTGCAGAGCGGCGCCGTGGACGCGGTGACCACGGACGACTCGATCCTCGCGGGCTTCGCGGCCCAGGACAAGTACAAGGGCCAGTTCAAGCTCGCCGGCCTCAAGCTGAGCAACGAGAACTACGGCATCGGTGTGAAGAAGGGCGACACCGCGACCCTGAACAAGGTCAACGCCGCGCTGCAGAAGATGGTCAGCGACGGCTCCTGGCAGAAGGCGGTCGACAAGAACTTCGGCCCGGCCGGCTACAAGAACGAGCCCGCCCCGAAGATCGGCGTCATCGTCAAGTAACGCAGGCACCCACCGGCGCGCCGCCGCCCCCCCCCCCCCCGGGGGGGGGGGGCGCCCCCCGGGCCCCCCCCCCCCCCACACCCCCCCCCCCCCCCCCCCCGGGGGGGGCGGGGGGGCGGTTTTTTGGGTTGTTATGGAGAGCGG
>NZ_JBIWLX010000063.1:0-5247 GCF_044766405.1 Streptomyces sp. NPDC102270
GCGAACAACCCCGGCAACGTCGACGACGCCACCTCAACCGCCGTCTCGTTCCACTCCTCCACCACCAGACGGCGCTCATCCGCACCCAGCACATCGATCCGCCCGACCCGCGCCTGCGGATCCTCCTCCAACGTGGTCACGAGCTGGCGGAGGCAGCTGTGCAGCATCGTGCTCACCTGTTCCGCATCGGCCGGCGCCACCGCGTCGATGGTCAGGCTGAACCCGTTCCCGTCATCATCGACATTCGCGACCAAGGGGTAGTTGGTGCGCCCTTCGGCGGCAAGGATCCGCACTTCCTCCAACCCGGTGCCCAGACCCGCGCCGAGCTCCGTCGCACCACCGCGGCCGTTGCGGTAGTTGAAGAGGGCGGTGAACAGCGGGCTGCCGCCAGCCACACCGCTCGCCTGCTGCGCGAGCACCAGCGGCGCGTGCTCGTGCACCAGCAGCTCGGCCAACTGCTGCCGCATCCCGGCCAGCGCCTCGCCCACGGCGGAGGTGCCGACCCGCACCCGCACCGGGAGCGTGTTGAGGCACGGACCCTGGAGCCGGTCGGCACCCGCCCCGGCGTTCATCCGGCCGAACAGCACCGTGCCGAACACCACGTCCTCACGACCGCTCACCGCGGCCAGCACCCGCGCCCACGCCAGGTGGAACACCGTCGCCGGACTCACGGCCATCCGGCGCGCGATCGCCCGCAGTCGAAGCGTGAGCTCAGCCTCCACCGAGGAACGCACCGATACCGCGGTCGTGCCGTCTCCGTGAACGTCCAGCAGGCCGAACGGGGCGGTGGTCTCGGTGACGTCGCCAAGCAGCCCCGCGAAGTACCGCTCATGCTCCTCGCGCGGCACACCGAGGCGGGCCTGGACGACGAAGTCGCGGAACGGCAGCCCCTTGGGCAGCGACTCGCCCCGCCCTGTCAAGAAGGCACGGACCTCCCCCAGCAGCGCGTCCGTCGTTGTGTCATCCCGCACCAAGTGGTGGACGCGCAGCAGGGCCAGCCAGCCGTCGCCGTTCGGTTCGGCGGCGATGTGCACATCCATCAGCGGGGCACGGTCCAGCTCCATCCAGGCCCCGCCGATGGACAGCAACTGCTCCGCCGCGTCCGCACCCTGCGGGTCCAGCACGACTTCCCTGACCGGCAGTTCGGCGTGTCGGGCCACGACCTGGACCGGCTCGCGCAGTCCCTCCCACACGATCGCCGTGCGGTACACGTCGTGCCGGTCGATCACCCGCTGCAGCGCGTTCAGGAACGAGTCGAGCCGCATGCGGGAGTCGAAGCCGAGCACCGTCGGCCCGGCATACACATCCCGCTCATCCGCACGCCCGGCCTTCATCAAGTGGTGGAAGAGAATGCCCTCCTGGAGCGGAGCCAGCGGGTAGACGTCCGCGACGTTCGCAGCACCACCGGTCACCTTCGCCACGATCGACTCGAGCTCGGCCTCGGTCAGCTCCACCAGCGGCAGCATCTCCGGGGTGATCTCCGTGGCGTCCTCGGGGATGAGGTTCGCCGGCACAACCACCTGCTCCGAACCCGCCTCGACCGCCAAGCCCGCCGGGGTCGACGTCTGGAACAACGCCTTCACCGACACCGAGACCCCACGCGCCCGCAACATCTCCACCAATGACACCGCCAGCAGCGAATGCCCACCCAACTCGAAGAAGTCGTCGTCGACGCCGACGCTCTCCAACCCGAGGACCTCGGCGAACGCCCGACACAGGATCTCCTCCTGCACCGACACCGGCCCACGACTCGACACCCCACGCACCGACGCGAAGTCGGGCGCGGGCAGCGCCCCGCGGTCCAACTTCCCGTTGCCTGTCAGCGGCAGGGCGTCCAACACCACCACAGCGGAAGGCAACATGTGCTCCGGCAACCGGGCGGCGACGAAGGTCCGCACCCCGTCCGCGAGCGTGTCGTCCACATCCTCCGGATCGTCCGCGACCACGTAGGCGACCAGGCGCTTGTCCCCCGGGGTGTCCTCGCGGGCGATCACGGCCGCCTGGGCGATCAGTGGGTGAGCCGTCAGGGCACTGGCCACCTCACCCGGCTCGATCCGGAAACCACGGATCTTCACCTGCTCGTCCGCACGGCCCAGGAACACGATCTCGCCATCAGCCGACCACTTCGCGCGGTCACCCGTGCGGTACATCCTCCCCCAGCCTTCGGCCGGGGGGACCCCCATGCCGCTGCCGAACGGGCACGCCACGAACCGCTCCGCGGTCAAACCAGGACGGCGCGCATAGCCGCGCGCCACCTGCGCACCCGCCACATACAACTCACCCGCCACACCCACCGGCACCGGGTTGAGGCGCTCATCCAGCACGTAGAAGCGGGTGTTGGCCACCGGCGAACCCACCGGCACCATCCCACCCGACGTCAGACGGGTGGTCGCCACACCGATCGTGGTCTCCGTCGGACCGTAGTGGTTGAACACATCCCGCTCACCGGCAGCCGCCAGCAACTCGGTCACCCATGCCGGCGAGGCGGCCTCACCGCCCAGCACCACCGACCGACCCGGCAGCACCCGCTCCAAACCACCCATCGCACCCAGCGCCGCCAGGTGCGAGGGCACCACCTTCAAGAAGTCGATGCCGTGCTCGACCAGATAGTCCGCGAGCAGACGCGGATCGGTGACCGCCTCCTCGTCCAGGACATGCAGCTCACCACCCGACAGCAGGCTCGCGAACAGCACCGTGTTCCCCAGGTCAGTCGCCTGCGCCTGCAACAGCGCATACCTACCGCCCTCGAAACCGACCCGGGCCGGCACCGAGGAGACGTAGTTGGCCAGACCCCCATGCGTAACGGTCACGCCCTTCGGACGACCCGTCGAACCGGAGGTGTAGATCACGTACGCCAGCGACCGCGGGTCCACCGCCGCTCCAGGCGAGGTGGTCGGCGCCGCCGCCAACTGCATCGCCGTCAACGTGCCGTCCACCGCCACCAGACGCACACCCACCGACGGCAGGTCCTCCAGCACCTCATCAGTGGTCAACACCAACTGCGCCCGCGAATCCTTCACCGTGAACGCGACCCGCTCCGCCGGCTGGGACACGTCCACCGGCAGATACCCCGCCCCCGCCTTCCACACCGCCAGAATCCCCGCGATCATCTCCGCACCACGCGGCAACGCCAACCCGATCAGCGATTCCGGACCAACACCCTGGCTGACCAGGTAGTGGGCAAGGCGGTTCGCCCGCGCATCCAACTCCGCGTACGACACGGGCACGCCACCGGACACCACGGCCACCGCCTCCGGCGTCCGCGCCACCTGCGCCTCGAACACCTGCGGAACCATCAACCCGGATCCGGCCGCAGTGGTGTCGTTCCACTCCGACAGCACCCGGCGACGCTCATCCGCACCCAGCACATCCACGGCGTCGACCCGGGCCTGCGGATCATCTGCCATCGCCGTCAGCACCCGCACCAGAGAGCCCGCGACCCGACCCGCGACATGCTCATCGAACAGATCCGCCGCCACCGTCAGCATGCCCCGGATCCCCGCCGGCGCGCCCTGCGCACCGAAAACCTCACCCACGATCACATCAACGTCGAACTTCGCCATCGCCCGTCCCAGCAACAGCGGTTCGGCCCCCAGGCCGGGCAGGTCCAGCGCACCACGATCCGCTACCAAGCCGGTGTTCTGGAAGGTCAGGACGACCTGGAACAGCGGGTGTCGGGCCAGCGAACGCGTCGGCGCCAACTCCTCCACCAGCTTCTCGAACGGCACGTCCTGGTTCTCCAGCGCGCTCAACCCCGCCTCGCGCACCCGCCCGAGAACCTCCTCGAACGTCGGGTCCCCCGACAGATCGGTCCGCACGACCACCGTGTTGACGAAGCACCCGACCAGATCGTTCAACGCCTCATCCGTACGCCCGGCGATCGCGGACCCGATCGGGACGTCGGCCCCCGCACCCAGCCGACTGAGCGTCACCGCGACAGCCGCCTGCAGCATCATGAAGAGGGTCACCCCACGCTCACGCGCCAACTCCACCAAACGCCCGTGCAATGCGGCCGGAACATCCAACTCCACGGTGTGGCCACGGTGCGAAGCAACCGCCGGCCGCGGCCGATCGAACGGCAGCGGCAACTCCTCCGGAGCCCCCGCCAACGCCCCGCGCCAGTAGTCCACCTGGCGCGACAACACACTGGACGAATCCCGCTCGTCGCCCAGCAACTCCTGCTGCCACAAGGCGAAATCCGCATACTGCACCGGCAGTGACTCCCACACCGGAGCCACGCCACCCAACCGCGCCGCATACGCCGCTGACAGATCCCGCACCAGCGGAGCAGTCGACCAGCCGTCCATGGCGATGTGGTGCGACAGCACCACCAGCACGTGCTCGACCGGACTCACCGCGAACAGCGTCGCCCGCAACGGAATCTCGGACGAGAAGTCGAACACATACCGGCCCGCCTCAGCCAGTGCGTCCTCCAGCCCCTCCGGCGTCACCTCGACCGCCGAGAGCTCGAACCCGCACTCCTCCACACCGAGAACGCGCTGGTACGGCTCACCATCGACTGCCGGGAACACCGTCCGCAGCACCTCGTGCCGCCCGATGACATCCCGCAGCGCCTCCGCCAGGGCCTCCCGGTTCACCTCCCCGGTCAAGCGCAAAGCCATCGGAGTGTTGTAGGTCGCGCTCGCGCCCTCCAACTCACCGAGGAACCACAGACGGCGCTGCGCGAACGACAACGGCACCCGCTCCGGACGCTCCATCGCACGCAGTGCCAACCGGCCCTCGCGGGCCTGCCCAAGCCGTCCCGCCAGACTCGCCGGCGTCGGCGCCTCGAACAGCTCACGGACCGCCAACTCCACACCCAGCACCGAACGGATCCGGGCCCGCAGCCGCATCGCCAGCAACGAGTGTCCGCCCAGCGTGAAGAAGTCGTCATCAACCCCCACCGCCGACAGACCCAGAATCTGCGCGAACGCCTGGCACAACAACTCCTCCTGTACCGTCGCCGGCGCCCGACCCGCACCCGCCGCATACTCCGGCGCCGGCAGCGCCTTGCGGTCCACCTTTCCGTTCACCGTCACCGGCAGCTCGTCCAGCACCACGACAGCCGACGGAACCATGTACGCCGGCAACCGCTCAGCAGCGAACTCAATTACTGATGAGGCGAGTTCGGCACTGTCGCCGTCCGCGATGACGTATGCCACCAGGCGGATGTCACCCGGGACGTCCTCGCGAGCGACGACCGCGACCTGGGCCACGGCAGGGTGTGCGGCCAGGATGACCTGGACC
>NZ_JBIWLX010000064.1:0-4987 GCF_044766405.1 Streptomyces sp. NPDC102270
GGCGGCGGGGGGTTCTCAACCCGCCCCCCCCCCCACACCCCACACAAATGCCCCCAGACCCCCCCCCCCACCCCCACCCCCCCCCCCCCCGCCCGCGCGGGCCGCCCCCCGCCCCCCCCCCCCCCCCCCCCCCCCCCCCCCCCCCCCCCCCCACGGCCGCATGGTCGGTCAGTGGGCGGTGAGGCCGGTGAGGAGGAGGGCGAGCCATCGGGCGCGGGCGGTGGGCGGCTGGTCGGCGGGGAGGGTGGAGAGCATCAGGTACAGGTCGTCGAGGGTGAAGTCGGCGCGCAGGGCGCCCTGAGCCTGTGCGCTGAGGATGAGCCGGCCGAGGGCCTGGGTGACGCGGGTTTCCACAGCCTGCATGGCGGGGTGGGCGGTGTGGTCGGCACTGAGCGCGTGCGCGGCTGCTTTGACGGCACGGTTGTGGGCGACCGTGTCCATGACGCGGTTGAGGAAGCCGGTGAGCTCCGCCATGGCGGGTGAACCTTGGGCCTCGCGTTGCAGGCACTCTTCGGCGTCGTCGGCGAGTGTTTCGAACGAGGCGGCGATCGCGGCTGTGACCAGGTCGTTCTTGTTCGGAAAGTGCTTGTACAGGGTGCCGACCGCGACGCCCGCGGCAGCGGCGATCTGCTCCATCGACACCTCGGGCCCGTGCTCGGTGATCTGCTGATGCGCCGCGGTCATGATCCGGGTGCGGTTGCGGGCCGCGTCGGCGCGTAGCGGTCGGGGTGAGGTCATGGGGCCCTCCGGAACCGTTTGACGAAAGGTGAATGATGCTTCACTCTACAAGGTGAAGCACCATTCATGTTATGGAGGTTGATCATGGCCAGCACGACCGACCGGTGGACCGAACAAAACATCCCCGCCCAGGACGGCAGGGTCGCCGTCGTCACCGGCGCCAACAGCGGCCTCGGACTGCAGACCGCGCGGGCCCTGGCCGAGCACGGCGCGCACGTCGTCCTCGCCGTGCGCAACCCCGACAAGGGCCGCCAGGCACTCGCCCGCATCCGCGAGAGCGCCCCGGGCGCCAAGCTCAGCCTCCAGCGCCTGGACCTCGCCTCCCTCAAATCGGTACGCGCGGCCGCCGATGAGCTGCACACCGCGCACCCGAAGATCGACCTGCTCATCAACAACGCGGGCGTGATGTACACGCCCCGGCAGAAGACCGAGGACGGGTTCGACATGCAGTTCGGGGTCAACCACCTCGGGCACTTCGCGCTCACCGGCCTGCTGCTGGACCTGATGCTGCCCGTGCCCGGCTCCCGGGTGGTCACCGTCAGCAGCTTCGGCCACCGCATCCGGGCCGGCATCCACTTCGACGACCTGCAGTTCGACCGCTCCTACAACCGGGTTGTCGCCTACGGGCAGGCCAAGCTGGCCAACCTGATGTTCACCTACGAACTCCAGCGCCGCCTCGCCCCGCACCACACCACTATCGCCGCCGCCGCGCATCCCGGGGCGGCGGATACCGAACTCCAGCAGAACCTGAGCGGCCCGCTGCGCAAGGGGGCCAACCTGCTCCAGCCTCTGCTGGCCCAGCCGGCCGCCATGGGAGCTCTGCCCACCCTGCGGGCGGCCACCGATCCCTCCGTCACCGGCGGCCAGTACTACGGCCCCGACGGCTTGGCCGGAACTCGCGGATACCCCGAGGTGGTCAGCTCCAGCAAGAAGTCCCACGACACAGCCGTCCAGCAGCGCCTGTGGGCCGTGTCCGAACAGCTCACCGACGTCACGTTCCCCGTCTGAGGCGTCCACCCGCCATCCGGACGACCGCGGTGCGGAGGCCGGACGAAGCGCCGACGACGAGAAGGAAACCCGACACCGGGCGGAGTGTGCGGCAGTGCCGCCCGCGAGGGCGGCGGCCGGCCTCGGGAAAGCAGGGTCGGTCAGGCGTCTGGCCAGGTCCGCAACGGTGTGTTCGGCGCATGGGAGCGGCGGAGCGTGCGGACCGGCCGCGCGCCCGCCCACACCGCCCCGCCGACGCTGCGACCTGCCCACGAGCTGTCCTCACATGCTGTTCACATGCAGGGGCTCCTACGGTGGTGGTGTGCGGGTGCTGGTGGTGGAGGACGAGGTCCGCACGGCGGCGCTGCTGCGGCGCGGGCTGTGTGAGGAGGGGTATGCCGTCGATGTCGCCGGGGATGGTCCGGAGGCGGTGTGGCGGGCGGAGGAAAGCCCCTATGACGTGATCGTGCTGGATGTGATGCTTCCGGGTTTCGACGGTTTTGAGGTGTGCCGCATGCTGCGGGCCGGGGGATGCTGGTCGCCCGTGTTGTTGCTGACGGCCCGGGACGTGGTCACGGATCGGGTGCGGGGGCTGGACTCGGGTGCGGACGACTACCTGACCAAGCCGTTCAGCTTCGCCGAACTGTTCGCGCGGCTGCGGGCACTGGTACGGCGCGGGGCCGGGGAGCGGCCCGCGGTCCTTGCCGTGGGTGATCTGCGGCTGGACCCGTCGAGTCGGCGGGTGTGGCGTGGGCAGTCGGAGCTTCAGCTGTCGCCCAGGGAATTCGCGCTGCTGGAGCTGTTCCTGCGGTATCCCGGCGATGTACTGAGCCGCACCCGGATCCTGGAGCACGTGTGGGACTTCGCCTACGACGGGGTGTCCAACGTCGTCGACCAGTACGTGGCCTACCTGCGCCGCAAGATCGACGAGCCCGGCGGAGAATCCCACGTGGAGACCGTGCGCGGAGCTGGATACCGGCTGCGGGTGCCGGCTCCCGCGAAGGGCGGATGAGCGGTCATGCCTCTGAGGTGGCGGCTGGCGCTTCTGTTCGCGCTGGGCACCGCGTTCGTCATCGCCACCGCCGGGCTGCTGTTCCTCCAGCAGCTGACGGCAGGTCTGAACAATTCCCTGGACTCCACGCTGCGCATGCGGGCCGACGCGGAAGTTGCGCGCCTTGCCTCCGCGCGGCCGCTGCCGCCGCTCCCTCCGCCCCCGCCTTCCGAGAGCCGGGACAGAGGCCAGCAGGAGGGCCAGCACGGCCAGAGCCCGGGATCCGACGACATCACACAGGTCCTCGCCCGCGACGGCACGGTGCTGGCGACCACCGACCCGGCCGGCCGGCAACCACTGGCGGACACCACGCAACGGTGGGCCGCCCCACACGCCCCGGTGAGGTTCACCACCACTGTGGAGGGCGAAAAGTACCGGATGCTGGCCGTGCCGGCCCGCCTTGGCGCCCAGCCCGTCCTCGTCGTGGTGGGCACCGGCTCCCATCTGGTCGAAGAGGCGACCGCACGCACCAGCACCGCGCTGTGGATCGCCGGACCCCCGGCCGTCGTCCTCGCCGGGCTCGGTGCCTACGCCCTGACCGGCTCCGCGCTGCGCCCGGTGGAACGCATGCGACGACGCCTGGCAGACATCTCCGAGCACGACACCACAGCCCGCCTCCCACTGCCCAGCACCCGCGATGAGATCGCGACGCTGGCCATCACCATGAATGCCGTACTGGACCGCCTGGCCCAGGCCCTGGCCCGGGAACGCAGTTTCATCGCCGACGCCGGCCACGAACTGCGCACTCCGCTGACCACGCTGAAGGCCGAGCTGGAACTGGCGCGCAGGCCGGGCCGCCCCCACCACGCACTGGTGGACGCGATCACCGCGGCGGCGGACGACACCGACCGGCTGATCAGGCTGGCCGAGGACCTGCTGGTACTCGCCCGCGCGGACGAAGGCCACGCCTTCCTGCGAACCGCACCGACAGCCCCCGCCGACATCCTGACCCGAGCGGTCCACGCGGCTTCGGCACGCGCCCACCCCCGCGGCGTCCGCCTGAACCTGCACGCCGACGCGCAGGTGCGCATCGTGGCCGATCCCGACCGGCTGCGCCAGGCGGTGGACAACCTCCTCGACAACGCCCTGCGCCACAGTCCGGACGGCGCCGTCATTGACGTGACGCTCAGCACCCCTCACGGGCCCGGAGCCGATGTCGCCGTGATCGAGGTACGTGACCACGGGCCCGGCTTCCCGCCCGCGTTCCTCCCCCTGGCCTTCGAGCGGTTCCGGCGCGCCGATGCCGCACGGGCCCGGGCAGGCGGCGGCGCCGGGCTGGGCCTGGCGATCGTGCGGTCCATCGCAGAGGCCCACGGCGGCAGCGTGGTGGCGGACAATCCCGAGGGAGGCGGCGCCCGGGTCCGCCTGGAGCTCCCGCTCGCCCCCGGTCCGCCCGCGTGAGCACGGGCCGGCTCGGCCGGGACATGGGGCGCCTCGTATGGGTCCGGCCACCGGCGGGCGGCCCTGCGGCGCCGTGCGCGGATCCGGCGCTGGTCGGGAATCCTTCCGCGGGAGCTTCACTCAAGGCACTCAACCGTTCCCGCAAGAGCACGTAGAGCATCAGCGCACCGTGGAGCGGTCCGTACCCGATCGAGCCGCCGCACTGGGAGATTCAGTCACCCAGCGCGGATTCCTCCGTGTCAGCCTTCACATCGGCCCTACACGGTCGTCTCATGAGCCGCTTTGCACACTGAGGGCATCAGTACCTCGATCCGTTCGGAAGGCGGACATCATGAAGGTCAACCGGAAGATCGCAGCCACGGCGGTCGTCGTCCTGACCATCGGCGGGGCAGGGATCGGCTCTGCCATCGCCGCGTCCAGCCCAAGCCCCGCTCCGGCTACGTCCGTCGTGCGACAGGACACGCCGCCGGAGCCAGCCGGACCGGACACGGACAACATCCAGCACGGCGACCAGAACGCCCCCGACAACGAGCGGCAGGGCGAACACGGTCAGGCGGAGACCCCGGATGCCGCCGACGGCCCCGACGGGCACGCCGACGCGTCCGCAGGCGCCCAGCACGAAGCGGGCAGCGCCGAGAAGTGAGAGAACAACTGACGATCGGGGCGTCGGCTGCGACCTCAACACGCGGCCGGCGCCTCCTTCTCGGAGCCCGGTGACCTGGGCGGCGAAGAGCACCTCGCTGCCCTCGGCCTTCGCCTTCGCACGGACCGCCGGCCAGGTCTCCTCCCGCCAGACGCGCACCGCCGCCG
>NZ_JBIWLX010000065.1:0-3805 GCF_044766405.1 Streptomyces sp. NPDC102270
CGGCGAGTACTTACTGGGTGGCGCCACTTCTTCCTCGTTTCCTTGTTCAGGACAACCCTATTGGGTGCCCGTCCGGAAACTTCGTGGCCCCTCACTCTCTCTACGTCCTGCCAGGCTCCATGAACAGGCTAGCGGCCGCAGCACGGCGCATCATGAGACGGAACAGGCCGCGAGCAGAGAGGGGAACACCCTGGCCACAGCCTTCTGCCGCATGCTCAGCACAAGCTGATGTCGTGAACGGACCAGCCGCGGGCCGTCATCGCCTAGATGTGCGGTGCGGCTCTTGTCCAGTGCGCGGCGAAGGCGAGTAGGTGAGTGGGGCGGGTGGCGCCGACAAAGACGAGTTGCGCCGCGCGCTGGATCGTGAACAGGGCCTTGGAGGCGTCCTGCTGCCGACTCAGGAGTCCGAGGACCTCGTGCACGTCGTACTTCTTGCCGCTGCGTTCCAGGCATTCGAGGATGAGGGTGGCCGTGTATGGGTTTCGCCCTTGGCGCTCTGGATCGATCCCGCAACCAACGCCACCACGCCCCCTACCGGCGCTGCGAACGCCGGCTCACTCGGTGACCATCACAGGATCATTCGGGAAGGTACGCCCTCCGCGCGCCTCCCCGAACCGATCCACAAGTTCCTGAGCATTGCTCCAGCGCCGTGACCGACGGTCCCGTTCCGGGCATAGCCGCCCACGCACCGAGAGCAGGCCCTCGATCTGGTCCTCGCAGGGCTGCATACCTCGGCCGCCGACCGGCCCACGAAACCCGGCCCGGCACCGCACCGAACTCCGGGATCTGGAACGCGTCAGAGGAATGAGGCGGGGAGTCGCCTGCCCTGTAATTCATATCCAGGGGACGGTTTCTTCCCCCCATCGTGAGTGGACATCATCTCGGCACCAGCGAATTATGGTGTGCGGACCGCCGGTTGGTGGGTCGAGGGCGACAAAGAGGAACGGTGCCGTGGTCGAGACTGTTTCATTCAAGAACAAGGCAGTGGAAATCGCGGGACACCTTCACCTGCCGGACGACTTCGACAAAGAAAAGAAGTACCCGGCCCTCGTCGGAATTCACCCGGCCGGCGGCGTGAAGGAACAGACCATCGGCCAGTACGCGAACCAGCTGGCTTCCCACGGATTTGTCACCGTGGTCTACGACTCCTCCTATCAGGGAGAAAGCGGCGGCAAACCACGCCTCCTCGAGGACCCGACGACCAGAGTGGAGGACGCGCGCTGCGCGGCGGACTTCCTCACCACCCTCCCGTACGTCGACACCGAGCGGATGGGCGTCTTCGGTATCTGCGCCGGCGGCGGTTACGCGATCAGCGTGGCGCAGACGGAACGCCGATTCAAGGCGGTGGCCACGGTCAGCGCAGCTCCGATGGGCGAAGGCTCCAGGGGCTTCCTGGGGCACCTGTCTCCGGTGTCCGAGCAGATCGAGACCCTGGAAATGGTCGCTCAGCAGCGCACGGCGGAGGCGAGGGGAGCAGCACCTGCCTACGCCCCGTTCGTCCCGGAGACGCTGGAGGAGATCGACGACAACACACCGGATCTCCTGCGAGAGGGATACGACTATTACCGGACTCCGCGTGGTCAGCATCCCCGTTCGAAGGGCCGTTTCCTGCTGACCAGCATGGACAAGATGTTCGCCTTCTCGGCGTTCGATCAGATTCCACAACTGCTGACCCAGCCACTGCTCCTCATCGCGGGGAGCAAGGCGGACACAAAGGTGTTCAGCGACCAGGCGTACGAGCTTTCCAGGGGCCCGAAGGAACTGTTCGTCGTCGACGGCGCGACACACATCGCCATGTACGACGTTCCCGAGTACATGGATCAGGCGCTCACCAAGATGGTGAAGTTCTTCGCCGTCCTTTAGTCCCGCCGAAGAAATCATTCGAGGAGCACGATCACCATGTCCCATCCCGGCCCGCCCACCGTCGCCATCGCCTTTCATTCCGGCTACGGCCACACGGCCGTCATCGCCGAAGCCGTGGCGCGGGGTGCCGTGGGAGCCGGCGCCGAGGTCGTCTCGATCTCCGTCGACACCATCACCGACGAGCAATGGGTGCAGCTGGACGCCGCCGACGCGATCATCTTCGGCGCCGCCACGTACATGGGCACGGCCTCCGCGGCCTTCCACACCTTCGCCCAGGCCAGCAGCAAGCGCTGGTTCCCGCACGCCTGGGTGGACAAGCTCGCTGCGGGTTTCACCAACTCCGGCGCCAAGAGCGGCGACAAGTCATCCACCCTGGGGTACTTCGCCACCCTCGCCGCCCAGCACGGCATGCACTGGATCAGCCTGGGCCTGCAGCCGGGCTGGGACTCCACCAAGGGCAGCGAGGACGACATCAACCGGCTGGGCTTCTTCCTGGGCGCCGGCGCCCAGAGTCCGACCGACGCCGGCCCCGAGGCGGTCCACCCGTCGGACATCGCCACCGCGGAGCACCTGGGCGCGCGCGTCGCCCGCCAGGCCGCGATCTTCCGCGCCGGGCTGGCCGCCCTCGCGGCCTGACACAGGACCACTTTTCCGCTTCATCCACCCCCCGCAAGGAGCACGCCATGTCCGATTCCCCGAGCCTCGCCCTCATCCGCCGGGTCTACGAGTCCCGAATGGCACCCGAGGTCACCAAGGAGGTGATGGCTCCGGACTTCGTCTGGGACATCACCCCCGGCTTCCCGAACAGCGGTGTCTACCACGGCTGGGACAGCGTGGCCAAGGACTTCTTCGGCAAGACGATGTCGAACTACGAGTCCTTCGGCGCAGTGCCGGAGGAGTTCTACGCGGACGAGGCCGGCCATGTCTTCGTCTACGGCCACTACCACGCCGAGACCAAGACCGGGAACAAGGCCGACGTCCGGTTCATCCACCTGTGGACCGTCCGTGACGGCCAGGCCGTGGAAATGCGGCAGGCCGCCGACAGCCACGTCCTCCAGGAAGCCCTCAAGGGCTGACACTCCCCCTCATCAGGAGCTCTCCATGGCGAAGATCCTCTTCGTGATCACCGCGTCCGACCACTGGACGCTGGCCGACGGAACCCGCCATCCGGCCGGTTTCTGGGCCGAGGAGGCCATCGGCCCCTACCAAGTCTTCAAGGAGGCCGGATACGGGATCGCGGCTGCGACGCCGGGCGGCGTTCCGCCGACAGCGGACGCGCTCAGCCTCACCGCGGACTTCAACGGCGGCGAGGAAGGCGCCGAGCGCATGCGGACCGCGCTGCGGGAGGCCACCGAGCTGGCGCACCCGATGCGCATCGAGGACGTGAACGTCGACGACTACGTGGCCGTCTTCTACCCCGGCGGCTGGGGTCCGATGGAGGACCTGCCCGACGACGTTGCCTCCGGCAGGCTGCTCACCGACTGGCTCGCCTCCGGCAAGCCCGTTTCCCTGGTCTGCCACGGCCCGGCGGCGCTGCTCGCGACCATCGGGCCCGACGGGACCTCCCCGTTCACCGGCTACCGCCTGACCGGCCTGTCCAACGCCGAGGAGAAGCAGAACGGTCTCGCAGAGCGCGCGAAGTGGCTCCTCCAGGACCGCCTCGTGGGCGAACTCAAGGCCGACTACCGTGAGGCGGACCCGTTCACCCCTCACGTCCAGGTCGACCGCACCCTGTTCACCGGACAGAACCCGGTTTCGGCGGTTCCGCTGGCCCAGGAACTGGTCAAGGCACTGAGCTGACGCCCCGAAAAGGCTCCCGCCGGGGGGGGGGGGGGGGGGGGGGGGCCCGGGCGCCCGGCCCCGCCCCCCCCCCCCCCCCCCCCCCCGGCGGCCGCCCCCCCCCCCGCCGCCCCGCGGGGGCGGGGGGGGGGGGCCGCCCGCG
>NZ_JBIWLX010000066.1:0-3212 GCF_044766405.1 Streptomyces sp. NPDC102270
GGGGTGATGGGTGGCTGGTCGTTGTTTGAGAACTGCACAGTGGACGCGAGCATCTGTGGCCAAGTTTTTAAGGGCGCACGGTGGATGCCTTGGCACCAGGAACCGATGAAGGACGTGGGAGGCCACGATAGTCCCCGGGGAGTCGTCAACCAGGCTTTGATCCGGGGGTTTCCGAATGGGGAAACCCGGCAGTCGTCATGGGCTGTCACCCATACCTGAACACATAGGGTATGTGGAGGGAACGCGGGGAAGTGAAACATCTCAGTACCCGCAGGAAGAGAAAACAACCGTGATTCCGGGAGTAGTGGCGAGCGAAACCGGATGAGGCCAAACCGTATACGTGTGAGACCCGGCAGGGGTTGCGTGTACGGGGTTGTGGGATCTCTCTTTCACAGTCTGCCGGCTGTGAGACGAGTCAGAAACCGTTGATGTAGGCGAAGGACATGCGAAAGGTCCGGCGTAGAGGGTAAGACCCCCGTAGTCGAAACATCAGCGGCTCGTTTGAGAGACACCCAAGTAGCACGGGGCCCGAGAAATCCCGTGTGAATCTGGCGGGACCACCCGCTAAGCCTAAATATTCCCTGGTGACCGATAGCGGATAGTACCGTGAGGGAATGGTGAAAAGTACCGCGGGAGCGGAGTGAAATAGTACCTGAAACCGTGTGCCTACAAGCCGTGGGAGCGTCGCGCATTGAGTTTACTCAGTGCGTCGTGACTGCGTGCCTTTTGAAGAATGAGCCTGCGAGTTTGCGGTGTGTTGCGAGGTTAACCCGAGTGGGGTAGCCGTAGCGAAAGCGAGTCCTAATAGGGCGACTTTAGTAGCACGCTCAAGACCCGAAGCGGAGTGATCTAGCCATGGGCAGGTTGAAGCGGAGGTAAGACTTCGTGGAGGACCGAACCCACCAGGGTTGAAAACCTGGGGGATGACCTGTGGTTAGGGGTGAAAGGCCAATCAAACTCCGTGATAGCTGGTTCTCCCCGAAATGCATTTAGGTGCAGCGTCGTGTGTTTCTTGCCGGAGGTAGAGCACTGGATAGGCGATGGGCCCTACCGGGTTACTGACCTTAGCCAAACTCCGAATGCCGGTAAGTGAGAGCGCGGCAGTGAGACTGTGGGGGATAAGCTCCATGGTCGAGAGGGAAACAGCCCAGAGCATCGACTAAGGCCCCTAAGCGTACGCTAAGTGGGAAAGGATGTGGAGTCGCACAGACAACCAGGAGGTTGGCTTAGAAGCAGCCACCCTTGAAAGAGTGCGTAATAGCTCACTGGTCTAGTGATTCCGCGCCGACAATGTAGCGGGGCTCAAGCGTACCGCCGAAGTCGTGTCATTGCAGCAATAGGGCCAACGCCCGCTGTGATGGGTAGGGGAGCGTCGTGTGCCGGGTGAAGCCGCGCCGGAAGGCAGTGGTGGACGGTTCACGAGTGAGAATGCAGGCATGAGTAGCGATACACACGTGGGAAACGTGTGCGCCGATTGACTAAGGGTTCCTGGGTCAAGCTGATCTGCCCAGGGTAAGTCGGGACCTAAGGCGAGGCCGACAGGCGTAGTCGATGGATAACCGGTTGATATTCCGGTACCCGCTGTGAAGCGTCAAACGTCGAACCCATTAATGCTAAGGCCGTGAAGCCGTTCCGGACCCTTCGGGGAAAGGAAAGTGGTGGAGCCGCTGACCCAAGGTGGTAGTAGGTGAGTGATGGGGTGACGCAGGAAGGTAGTCCAGCCCGGGCGGTGGTTGTCCCGGGGTAAGGGTGTAGGCCGTGCGGTAGGTAAATCCGTCGCACACAAGGCTGAGACCTGATGCCGAGCCGATTGTGGTGAAGTGGATGATCCTATGCTGTCGAGAAAAGCCTCTAGCGAGTTTCATGGCGGCCCGTACCCTAAACCGACTCAGGTGGTCAGGTAGAGAATACCGAGGCGTTCGGGTGAACTATGGTTAAGGAACTCGGCAAAATGCCCCCGTAACTTCGGGAGAAGGGGGGCCATCACCGGTGAGAGGACTTGCTCCTTGAGCTGGGGGTGGCCGCAGAGACCAGCGAGAAGCGACTGTTTACTAAAAACACAGGTCCGTGCGAAGCCGTAAGGCGATGTATACGGACTGACGCCTGCCCGGTGCTGGAACGTTAAGGGGACCGGTTAGTCACATTTCGGTGTGGCGAAGCTGAGAACTTAAGCGCCAGTAAACGGCGGTGGTAACTATAACCATCCTAAGGTAGCGAAATTCCTTGTCGGGTAAGTTCCGACCTGCACGAATGGCGTAACGACTTCTCGACTGTCTCAACCATAGGCCCGGTGAAATTGCACTACGAGTAAAGATGCTCGTTTCGCGCAGCAGGACGGAAAGACCCCGGGACCTTTACTACAGTTTGATATTGGTGTTCGGTTCGGCTTGTGTAGGATAGCTGGGAGACTGTGAACTCTGGACGCCAGTTCAGGGGGAGTCGTCGTTGAAATACCAGTCTGGTCGTGCTGGATGTCTAACCTGGGTCCGTGATCCGGATCAGGGACAGTGTCTGATGGGTAGTTTAACTGGGGCGGTTGCCTCCTAAAGAGTAACGGAGGCGCCCAAAGGTTCCCTCAGCCTGGTTGGCAATCAGGTGTTGAGTGTAAGTGCACAAGGGAGCTTGACTGTGAGACCGACGGGTCGAGCAGGGACGAAAGTCGGGACTAGTGATCCGGCGGTGGCTTGTGGAAGCGCCGTCGCTCAACGGATAAAAGGTACCCCGGGGATAACAGGCTGATCTTCCCCAAGAGTCCATATCGACGGGATGGTTTGGCACCTCGATGTCGGCTCGTCGCATCCTGGGGCTGGAGTCGGTCCCAAGGGTTGGGCTGTTCGCCCATTAAAGCGGTACGCGAGCTGGGTTTAGAACGTCGTGAGACAGTTCGGTCCCTATCCGCTGCGCGCGCAGGAACATTGAGAAGGGCTGTCCCTAGTACGAGAGGACCGGGACGGACGAACCTCTGGTGTGCCAGTTGTCCTGCCAAGGGCATGGCTGGTTGGCTACGTTCGGGAGGGATAACCGCTGAAAGCATCTAAGCGGGAAGCCTGCTTCGAGATGAGTGTTCCCACCCCCTTTGAGGGGTTAAGGCTCCCAGTAGACGACTGGGTTGATAGGCCGGATCTGGAAGGCGGGTAACCGCTGGAGGTGACCGGTACTAATAGGCCGAGGGCTTGTCCTCAGTTGCTCGCGTCCACTGTGTTAGTTCTGAG
>NZ_JBIWLX010000067.1:0-2258 GCF_044766405.1 Streptomyces sp. NPDC102270
CGGAACTTGATCAAGCCCTGGCGGGGCTGGGATGGCACACGGAATGCTAACGAGTTACCATTCGATGCGGACGTAGACAATATTATTGGAGCCGGGGTCACCACTGATCGTAATCTTGTAGTGCAGGTCAACGGCGGCGGGCACGGCAAACGACAAGCCCACATCATCGGTACCGTTCGTATCCGTTTCTTGCCTATCAGCGTAGGTTGCGCCTTGGTCATCCTCAGACCATATGTCGACGCTGATATGTGTTACGTATGCGCTAGAGAATGAGAACGATACAGGGGTCGAGCTTTGATTGACAATCTTACCGTCAACAGGAGTGAAGCTCGACATTTGAAATGACGAAGTAGACATGATCTCCTCGCTAACTCCGGACGGGACCGCCATTTACCCCAGGCCCACCGTCTCGGGAACTCCACAGTACGGGAAGCCAGGGGATTAGGTTGCTTATCGCCAACCATGATCATAGTGCTGCGAGTGCCGACTAACCGACCTGTGGCATCTAGATGATGCTATGTTGAAGGACAAATCGGCTCTGGCGAGTGGGTGAACGTTATTCGCCTGTTTCGGGGAGTCAGTGCCCCTCTATCCAGGATCGGCGTAAGTTATGACCAGTCAGAGTCAAATATGGAGAATCGGACTCCTGCGATTCCTTCTGGATTTTCACCGGTTCCGCCTGAGCAGGCCCCGCCCCCTTCCGCTGAAAGGAAATAGTGGGCGGCCGTCGGATATGGGGTATGTCCCATATCGTCTTGCTCCAAATCCCAATTGATAAGCTGCGTCTCTTGTCCCCCTGGCGCGATCGAGCCGAAAGTCCCATCAGCGAAATTTCCGGTCCCAAAGGGAGCTGCCGTAAGTCGCACTGTGCCGCCCGTGGCGATAGTACGACTTGATTTGTTGAATATCGTTGCCAGGATCGTAACGCTGGACGCGTTCGAGTCCACTACAGCCGCGTCGATCTCTGTCATTGCGCATCTCCAATCTCGCGTTTCTCAGCTGGTAGAAACCGATGCCCTTGTTGGCGCGTAGCGTCCGGCCCATCGATCGCCGTCTAGACCTCCAGGCAGTCGCCCGCCGGTCATCTCGCCGATCGTGCCGCGGTCGGTCAATCGTGGAGAAACTGGTATCCGATCCACACTTGGATCCGGGTGAGTCCGTTCAGGTTCAGTCCTGTGTCGAACTGCTGTTGCGGGATTGTCACCTGCCAGCTTCCGCCGACGCCTCGTCCCCAGAACGCCAGCGATGTGGGGGCGGTAAGGGGTGGGTCATCGCCGAATCCTTCCTCGGGCGGCAGCAGCGGCGTCGTCTTAGCGTCGCGGGTGCTGACCTTGGGCAGCAACCACTGGGTCGTCACGCTCTTGTCGGGCCGCCGCTGTTGATATTCGCCGTCGTGGCGTATCTCGCAGGAGATCACATTGTCGGGATGCGCCGCTCCGACGAGCGCCGAACGGATGATTTTGGTCTTGGCGTCGAAATGGTCGTCCGGTACGTCGGCGACCGGATCGACCGTAAAAGTGAACCGGTGCAATGACTTCAGGTCGACCATCTGTGGATCGGCGGGTGAACGTTAGCCTGATCCAGGCCCGATCGAGCGGTCCGTGGAAGTAGTCGTTGTAGTGGGTCTGCATGCCGACCAGCTTGAAGATCTTTCCCCACGAGGTGGTGAGCGCACTCGCGAGCTGCATTACGTCGATCTCTTTCTCGTAGTAGTCGCTCCAGAGATCGGGGCTGATCCGGCCGGCATCAAGGGGAAAGCTCTCGTCCTCGTTCTGCAATGTGTAGATCTCGAGCGATCGTTTCGCCCGAAACTGCTGGCGCGGTGGTCGTGTGTTATTTCCAGGATGAGCCATATGGCCGGTTCCGCAACTTCGCGCAACCATGCCACTCGGATTTTGTCAACCTGGTTGAGAGCGGCGCGAGTTGGCGTTGGTGCTGTGAACCGCAGGTAGTGGTGTGGGTGATGCGCCGGTGCGGGAAGCACGTGGGGGACATCCCGTATCTCCCCGTCGGTGACGGTCAATTCCCTTATCCGGCGACGCTGCTGGACCTGCACTCCAAGCGGCTGGTGGGCTGGTAGATCGCCGACCCATATGCGCACCGAACTGGTCATCGACGCCCTCAGGACGGGAGCCTGCGCGGAGCGATCATCCACCATCAAAGGGGGAACCCCTGTGAAGTTCCGAATAAAGCGTCGGTTCGCGCGCATGGCGCCGATGGTCTTCCGGGATGGCCGTGCAGGGCTTGATCAAGTTCCC
>NZ_JBIWLX010000069.1:0-1618 GCF_044766405.1 Streptomyces sp. NPDC102270
GGGTGGGCCGCGGCCCCCCCCCCGCCCCCCCCGCGGGGGGGGGGGGGGGGGGGGGGGGGGGGGGGGGGGCGGCCGCCCCCCCCCCCCCCCCCCCCCCGCGGATGGGTCGCGTCACCGCGGTCAAGTGGTGCTCGTGCCCCAGTCGTCCTGTGCGGTGCCGTTCGGATTGCGATCCCGCAGCGAGCGCACCCGCTGGGTCACGGACTCCGGCACCCGGTCGCCCACCTTGTCGCTGACCGCGTGGTACGCCTTGCCGGCGAACTGGCGGCCCTGCTGGGCCGCCGTCTCAGCGGTGTTGCGGACGGCGGGGTTCTGGGCGACCTGACGGGCGGATTTCTTCAACTGTTCGTAGCGCTCGCGCCCGGCACGGGTGCCCAGCACGTAACCCAGAGTCAGTCCGACCACGAACGTGAGCTTGTAACGCATGGCGGCCACCCTTCCTTGCGTAGGTATCCGGTGCGACGTCGGTGTCGGGGGAACCGATTGGCGGAGCACCCCCCTGCTTGCGCTAATGTATGTGTCGCAGCGAGCGTTCGCCCCCTGGCGAATACCCAGGGAGCTACGTTCGATGCAACGAGGCGATCCTCCGTAGCTCAATTGGCAGAGCAGCCGGCTGTTAACCGGCAGGTTACTGGTTCGAGTCCAGTCGGGGGAGCTTCGATCTTCCGTAGCTCAATTGGCAGAGCAGCCGGCTGTTAACCGGCAGGTTACTGGTTCGAGTCCAGTCGGGAGAGCAGGACGAGGAAGGACCCCCGATGGGGTCCTTTTTCATGTCCGACGGAACTGCCCAGGTCACAGCCGAGTCCTTGCGGGCAGGCGAAGTCGCCCCTGCGGAGCAGGAGATCGTATGAGCGGCTATGCTGCGGCAGACGGCGCGCACACATGTACGCGACACGCCGCGATGGGGCGGTAGCTCAGCCGGTTAGAGCAGCGGACTCATAATCCGTCGGCCGTGGGTTCGAGTCCCACCCGCCCCACCTGTGCAGGCCGCTGACCTGCGGAAACGTTCATTTTTGGGTGTCGGGGCGTCAACTTTGCCTGAGCGGACTGAATCCGCTGCTCATGGGTTTGGAGTCCGGCGGTGCTCGGGGGAGCTTCAACCCTCTGACCTGCGGCTGAGTAGGCGATCGAGGGTGTCGCTCGCGGTCCGGGCGACTGCCCTGTGGGCCGATGTGAGGACCCAGGGGCCGTACAGGGGCCGAGGCGGCGCGGCCGTGTCCAGGCCGACGGTGTTTCCGAGGCAATTCATCCGCTGGTTGCGCGGCATGGGCTGCGGTCCACGGGGCTGCCGACCGACAGTTGAGGCTCTGCAGATACCGGCACGGCGGGTGCGCGAGCAATGCAAGGGCGACGTCGGCTGTTCACCGTGCTGTGGAGGCGCTGGCGCCTTCGTGTCGCTCGACCCGTGATGTCGTCCAGGAGCGTCGGCGGCCAGCTTGCTGAGGGCACACCTGGTGTGAGCTTGATCCGCTTTGACGGACATTCGAGATCAGGGATAGGTCAGTCTCCTCTGTGACGACGGTCCTCGCGGAGCTGCGGTGGCACTGCGTAACCGCACGCCGGCTGTGTGGGTGGAGGCGGCACCACGCCACCGGGCCAGCTCCGTCACCGTGCCGGT
>NZ_JBIWLX010000070.1:0-1464 GCF_044766405.1 Streptomyces sp. NPDC102270
CCGCCCCCGCAGGCCATCCGCGACCTGGGTGACAAGGTCGCCGCCCGGCACATCGCCCAGCGCGCCGGTGCCCCCCTGGTGGCCGGCACCTCCGACCCGGTCTCCGGTGCCGACGAGGTCGTGGCCTTCGCCCGGGAGCACGGCCTGCCCATCGCCATCAAGGCCGCCTTCGGCGGCGGCGGCCGCGGCCTGAAGGTCGCCCGCACCCTCGAAGAGGTCCCCGAGCTGTACGACTCCGCGGTGCGCGAGGCGGTGGCCGCCTTCGGCCGCGGCGAGTGCTTCGTCGAGCGCTACCTGGACCGCCCCCGGCACGTGGAGACCCAGTGCCTGGCCGACAAGCACGGCAACGTGGTCGTGGTCTCCACCCGTGACTGCTCCCTGCAGCGCCGCCACCAGAAGCTGGTCGAGGAGGCGCCGGCGCCCTTCCTGTCCCAGGAGCAGGTGGCCGAGCTGTACCGGGCCTCCAAGGCGATCCTCAAGGAGGCCGCCTACGAGGGCGCGGGCACCTGCGAGTTCCTCGTCGGCCAGGACGGCACCATCTCCTTCCTGGAGGTCAACACCCGCCTGCAGGTCGAGCACCCGGTCACCGAGGAGGTCGCCGGCATCGACCTGGTGCGCGAGATGTTCCGCATCGCCGACGGCGAGGAACTGGGCTACGGCGACCCCGAACTGCGCGGTCACTCCTTCGAGTTCCGCATCAACGGCGAGGACCCGGGCCGCAACTTCCTGCCCGCCCCCGGCACCGTCACCCGCTTCGAGGCACCCTCCGGTCCCGGCGTGCGCCTGGACGCGGGCGTGGAGTCCGGCTCGGTCATCGGCCCGGCCTGGGACTCCCTGCTGGCCAAGCTCATCGTCACCGGCGCCACCCGCGCACAGGCCCTGCAGCGCGCCGCCCGCGCCCTGGAGGAGTTCCAGGTCGAGGGCATGGCCACCGCCATCCCCTTCCACCGCAAGGTGGTCACCGACTTGGCGTTCGCCCCCGAGCTCACCGGCAGCCAGGACCCCTTCACGGTCCACACCCGCTGGATCGAGACCGAGTTCGACAACGACATCAAGCCCTTCGCGGCCCCGGCCGACACCGACGCCGAGGACGACACCGACCGCGAGACGATCGTCGTCGAGGTCGGCGGCAAGCGCCTGGAGGTCTCCCTGCCCTCCTCCCTGGGCATGTCCCTGGCCCGCACCGGCCTCGCGGCAGGCGCCAAACCCAAGCGCCGGGCGGCCAAGAAGTCCGGCCCGGTGGCCTCCGGTGACACCCTCGCCTCCCCGATGCAGGGCACCATCGTCAAGATCGCCGTCGAGGAGGGCCAGGAGGTCAAGGAGGGCGACCTGATCGTCGTCCTCGAAGCCATGAAAATGGAACAGCCCCTCAACGCACACAAGGCCGGCACCATCAAGGGCCTGTCCGCCGAGGTCGGAACCTCGATCACCTCCGGCTCCGCGATCTGCGAGATCAAGGACTGA
>NZ_JBIWLX010000071.1:0-1426 GCF_044766405.1 Streptomyces sp. NPDC102270
GGCGAGTACTTACTGGGTGGCGCCACTTCTTCCTCGTTTCCTTGTTCAGGACAACCCTATTGGGTGCCCGTCCGGAAACTTCGTGGCCCCTCACTGCCGGGACAACTCGACCTCCTTGCCGTGGATCCGCCCCACGACCCGCAGCACCGTGGTGGCACGGTCCGGCCCCAGGCTCGTCAGATGCCGGATGCGGTCCTCATGCACCTGCTTCAACCGGCGCAACTTCTCCACCGTGAATGCGGCGAGACCGCCGGGCGCATCAATCTCACCGTGATCACTGGCACACAGAAGCATCAGATTGTCGGCGTCATCCCGCCGCGCAAGGTCCAGGGGATGCCCACCCCGTGGAGACTGAGCGCCTGTGCTTCGGCCGACGATGTGGGCCAACTCGCCCAGATTCACAGTGCGCCCCGACATAGGGCCTTCCAGCAGGTACGCGTTGCACAACGCACACCGGCCCCCGCTGCGAACCCACACCTCGCGACGCACCTGCTCGGAAGCCTTGCCGCCCGTGCTGCGCGCGGCGTCCTGCCCGTCCACTCCATCTACCTCCGCACCACCCGCATCCCCCTCCTTAACGCTATGCGGCAACGGCCCCCGTCACGGGAGGAATTGAAAAGCCAGGACGAGCAGGTCCGATGCCGCAAGAGCGGCATCGGACCGTCGACTGTTTCAGCACAGGCTGGAGAGGTCGGCAACGACTGACTCCCCAAAACCCGGCCAGGAGGCCCCAACCCGCCGGAGCACGGGCCGCGCTCGCTGCTCGCCCCTCCTCCTGCTGAGAAGCGAGCAAGGCCCGCTATTGCCCTGCCAAAGGGAAGGCGCCGTGTGAGCTCAACGGACGCTACGGCAACCGGACCAGACACTCGGAGGGCAGAGGACAACGACGACCTGTAGACGTGCGCTGCCCATGCCTTGCTCCGGGGCCAAGTCTTGGCAGTAATCCAGAAACACACCACCGGGCAACTAGCCATGCAATGTCGCGGCATGCTTGGCTCATGAATGCCGCGCACATCTCCTTTGGCCTGGGCGAACACGAGGACGCCGCACGGGCGTTGCTGAGATCCGAGTGGTCCCTGGCCGATCTGCCGTCCGACATCAACGAGCCACGGCTTTGGACCATGACCAGCAGCGATGTCGACGGCCTTGCCGGGCTGACCGTCGTCACCAATGGTTTCAAGGGGGCCCAGGCAGCCGACGAGTTGCGCCCCTACAAGCCGGTGCTCGAGTATCTGGTGATCGACCGACGGGCCCGGGGCAGGGGCCTGGGACGTCAACTGGCCCGGCACGTCCTCGACGAGGCAGGCCAAGGCACGGACAGGGTCACTGTCTGAGGGGCCACGAAGTTTCCGGACGGGCACCCAATAGGGTTGTCCTGAACAAGGAAACGAGGAAGAAGTGGCGCCACCCAGTAAGTACTCGCCGG
>NZ_JBIWLX010000072.1:0-1340 GCF_044766405.1 Streptomyces sp. NPDC102270
GCCGTTCCGGATCAATATGGGCCTTCTCACAATCCGGATCGAAATGGGTTCGCAGTGACGGAGACCACTTCACCTCGCGCGCATTTTATCTACCTTTGCCATGCGGTTCCCCTTTATCCATCTACTGCCGAGGTCTGCCCAAACATGTCCCACCCGCGTTCCATGCCGCATTCGAAGACTTCAGCCTGGCGCCGCAACAACCGTGTCGGCGCCTGCGCCGGTCTGCTCCTAGCCTCGGTGACGACCCTCTTCTCCCTTGGCGCACTGCATACGGCAGCCGCCGCGCCCGCGCTGTCGATGCAGACCCGTACCACGGCCGGCACGTACGCAGCGATGCAACATCAGAGCAAGGCGCGCGTGACAGCGGCGGTACTCAGCCTCGACGGCGGGAGCCGGAAGACGTTGCTATACGGCGAGGACGCCCTGTACGACACTGCCAGCATCATCAAGGTCAATATCCTCGCGGCGCTGCTGCTGCAGGCTCAGGACGCGGGTCGGCATCTCACCACCCACGAAAGCGCGTTGGCCGAGCCGATGATCCGGCACAGCGACAACGCGGCGGCGAACGCCCTGTGGCGCGAGATCGGCCAGGCGCCGGGTCTTGAGGCGGCCAACAAGCGTCTGGGGCTGATCTCGACCAAGGGTGGACACGGCACGAAGTGGGGGCTGACGCGGACGACAGCGAGTGACCAGATCAGGCTGCTGCTCTCCGTGTTCGACGGCGCTGCGACGTCGAAGACCGGCTCCCCGCTGAACAATGAGTCACGGACCTACATCCAAACCCTGATGAGCCGTATCGCGAGCGACCAGGCGTGGGGTGTCTCGACGGCCTCCGGTGCCGAGTACGCGTTGAAGAACGGCTGGCTGCAGCGCACCACATCCGGGCTCTGGGACGTCAACAGCGTCGGCCAGGTCACGGTGGACGGACACCGCTACCTCGTCACAGTCCTGTCGGACGGGAGTAGGTCGATGAGCGACGGCATCTCACTGGTGGAGCGGGCGGCCCGGCAGGCCGTGACCGCGACTGCCCGGACCTGATGATTGGTGCCCTCGCTGGCGCCCAGGCCGAGACTCTCGCCGTAGCTGTCGACGGTGAACCCGATGGCTACGTAGACGGCGGTTGCTGACATGACCGTCGCGGAGACCTTGGTTCAACACCGACACCACTGCGTTTGAATCTTGAGTCACAGTTCAAACCTTGGTGAATGACACAACGGAACGCCCTGACAGATCCGTGCGCCCGTGCAGTGCCTGCTGCCGCTTTCGGACCCAAGAGTGACGGCGAACTCACGTAAGCAGGAAGCTTGTTGAGTGTGCTGGTCATGTTGATCCGAAACGGT
>NZ_JBIWLX010000073.1:0-1291 GCF_044766405.1 Streptomyces sp. NPDC102270
TGAGGGGCCACGAAGTTTCCGGACGGGCACCCAATAGGGTTGTCCTGAACAAGGAAACGAGGAAGAAGTGGCGCCACCCAGTAAGTACTCGCCGGAGTTCCGTGAGGAAGCCGTCCAGATCGCGTTGAGGTCGAGCAAGACGATCTCCGAAGTCGCCCGAGAGCTTGAGATGAACTCGGAGACGCTGCGCGGCTGGGTGAAGAAGCACCAGAAACAGCAGGAACCGGCCCCCGATGCGGAACTGACGGTGAACGAGCGGGCGCGGCTGAGGGAACTCGAACGACGCAACCGTGAGCTGGAGATGGAAGTCACCTTCCTGAAAAAAGCCGCAGCGTACTTCGCGAAGGATCCCCGGTAACGAGCAAGTACGAGTTCATCGACGAGATGCGGCTCGACACCGAGAAGTACGCATACAGCGTCGAGTTCATGTGCGGCCGACTCGGCGTCTCCAGATCCGGCTACTACGACTGGCGATCCCGCACGGAATCCGCGACAGCTCAGCGGCGCGAAGAACTGAAATTGCTCATTGAGAAAGCCTTCGACATGTCCGACAGCACCTACGGGCACCGGCGCATCCAGGCCCAGCTGCACCGCTGGGGCGTCGCCGCGGGCGTGGAGCTGGTCCGGCGCCTCATGCGCGAACTGGGCCTGGCGCCCTGCCTGCCACGGCCGAAGAGGTTCAACCTCACTCAGGCTGCGGCCGGCCAGGTGCCGGACCTCGTTGGCCGCGACTTCACCGCGGATGCGCCCGGCGAGAAGCTCGTCGGTGACATTACTTATATCGCGACCGGGGAAGGCTGGCTGTACCTCGCAACCGTCATCGACTGCTGCACGAAGGAAGTTATCGGTTACGCGATGGACGACCATTACCAAACCCCACTGATATCCAGGGCAATCCAGAACGCGGCACGGAACAGGAACCTCTCGGCCGACGCGATATTTCACTCCGACCGCGGAAGCAACTACATGTCAGCGGAGTTCGGTAAGACGCTCGACCGGTTCGGACTCCGCAGATCTGCCGGCCGCACCGGGATCTGCTTCGACAACGCCATGGCCGAATCATTCTTCGGCGCCCTGAAGAACGAGCGCGTATCGAGGGCGACTTACCTGACCCGCGAGGCTGCCAGGCAGGACATCACTCGCTACATCGAATTCTGGTACAATCGCAAACGCCTCCACTCGGCGGTGGGTTACCGCCCTCCGCGTGAAGTCCATGCCGAGTATGAGAAGTTGCGAATCGCCGCGTAAAATTAACGGTCAGAAGCCTGTCCGGAAAACGCGAGGCCCCTCA
>NZ_JBIWLX010000074.1:0-1112 GCF_044766405.1 Streptomyces sp. NPDC102270
TGTTCTGTCCTGGGAGGTTGTGGACAGGTGAGCCAGGTCTCGACTGAGGGATCTTGAACGGATGAGGGCCTTCCGGTTCGGTGTGGATTGCGACGTCTACACCAACAGAAAGGCCCTCGTGCCCCACCGTAATGCACCCCTGACCGAGACCGGCCGCCTGCGCCTGGCCCGCTGCGTGGTCGAGGAGGGCTGGCCGCTTCGGCGGGCCGCCGAACGCTTCCAGGTTTCGCCCACCACGGCCCAGCGATGGGCCGGCCGCTACCGGCACAACGGCGAGGCCGGTCTGGCCGACCGCTCGAGCCGGCCTCACCACAGCCCCCGCCGCACTCCCACCCGCACCGAGCGACGGATCATCAAGGTCCGACTGCTGCGCAGATGGGGACCGGCCCGCATCGCGCACTTCCTGCGCCTGGTGCCCTCGACCGTGCACCGCGTCCTGACCCGCTACCACCTGGCCCGCCTGTCCCACCTCGACCGGGCCACCGGCCGGGTCATACGCCGCTACGAACGCGACCGGCCCGGCGAACTGATCCACGTCGACATCAAGAAACTGGGCAACATCCCCGACGGCGGCGGGCACAAGGTCAATGGCAGGGCCCAGGGAGGCCGCAACAGCTCCGCACACCGCGACCCCACTCGGCCCCGCACCCGCCACGGCCGCCCCAACCTCGGCTACAGCTACCTCCACACCGCCGTCGACGACCACTCCCGCCTCGCCTACAGCGAGATCCTCACCGACGAGAAGAAGGAGACCGCCACCGGCTTCTGGCAGCGCGCCCACGCCTTCTTCAGCCAGGCCGGGATCACCGTCGAACGGGTGCTGACCGACAACGGCTCCTGCTACCGCTCACGCGACTGGCGCGACGAGCTGGCCCGGGCCGGGATCACGCACAAACGCACCCGGCCCTACCGGCCCCAGACCAACGGAAAAGTCGAACGCTTCAACCGCACTCTGCTGGACGAGTGGGCCTACGCCCGCCCCTACCGCTCAGAGCAGGAACGACGCGACGCCTTCCCCGACTGGCTACACACCTACAATCACCACCGCGGACACACCGCGCTGAAAGGCCAACCACCCGCCAGCCGCGTCCCCAACCTCACGGGTCAGTACA